>CALAME010000001.1 GCA_937925675.1 uncultured Paenibacillaceae bacterium
CGGAAGCAGAAGAGAAGCAACCGGCCGCACCGGAAGCAATTGTGCACGAACAACCCGTTCAAGAAGAGGCACCCGCTACCGGAGTATCCAACCAAGCTCCGGAACCGACGCCTGTTTCTGAAACGAAAATAGAGCAACCGCCGCAACAAGCTCCGCAGTCCATTCCACCGCAACCGGCATATGGCTATGGACAAACAGCTTCTTCCGGTTCATTGCAAAGAAATGTCAATGTGCAACCTGTGGAATATCCGCAATTTTCACAAGAGGCCCCGCTTACACCTGGGGAAGTCAACCTCAATTTGCTGATGGATATTCCGCTTAAAGTGACGGTGGAACTGGGCAGAACGAAAAAAATGATCAAAGAAATTCTGGAGTTTACCCAGGGATCGATCATCGAGCTGGACAAATTGGCTGGGGAACCGGTCGATATTTTGGTGAACAACAAACTGATTGCCAAAGGAGAAGTTGTCGTGATCGATGAAAACTTTGGCGTTCGCGTGACGGATATCGTCAGCCAGTTTGATCGTCTGCAAAAATTGAAATAAACCTAACTCAACAGAAAAATATTTCATTTTCAATGGGGAGGAACATGGGAATGGCACACAAAATCCTGATCGTAGACGATGCAGCATTTATGAGAATGATGATCAAGGACATCCTTGTCAAAAACGGTTATGAGGTGATCGGTGAAGCGGCAGATGGGGCGGAAGCCATTGAAAAATACAAGGAATTAAAACCTGACCTGGTTACGATGGACATTACCATGCCGGAAATGGATGGCATCATGGCGCTGAAAGAAATTAAAAAGATCGATCCGGATGCCAAAGTCATCATGTGTTCGGCGATGGGACAACAAGCGATGGTCATCGATGCGATTCAAGCCGGGGCGAAAGACTTCATCGTCAAGCCGTTCCAGGCAGACCGCGTGATCGAAGCGATCAAAAAAACGCTTGGTTAGCGTCTATGAAGGACGCTGTACCAGCAACATGAAGGGACTGTTCAGTTTGAAAACCATCATAACCCGGGTGTTTCCGTTCATGCTGGCGGCTTTCGGCCTGGGTTTGAAATCTGCCGTCGCAGAAGGCGAGTGGGCACCGGATGAATTGGCTCCCAATGAATTCATGCCGACGGAGGAACCTTTAACGCTTCGAGGGGACAGCACCGAACTTTGGGCCGGATTTTTCCAAGTGATCATCGTCCTTATCATTATTATCGGTCTCATCCTCATCATGGTTAAGCTTTTATCGCAAAAAAATCGATTTTGGCTTGGAAACCGTACCGTACGTCCGCTCGGCGGCGTACAGCTCGGTCAAAACAAATCATTGCAACTGGTTGAGATCGGTCGTTCCATTTACGTTATCGGTGTCGGTGAAAACGTGAACTTGTTGCAACGCATTGACGATGAAGAGGAAGTTCGCCTCGTATTGGAAAGTCTGGCTGGTCCCTCCGATTCACGTACCGGTGGCAAGGGCTGGATGTGGCTCAAAGAGCGATTCGGTTTGGGCGAAAGCGAACCGGAACATCCGACGGCTTCTTTTCAGGAAATTTTCCATGAAAAAATGAAAAAAGTATCCGGCCGCGACCGCAAAATTGCGGATCTTCTCGCCGGTTCGGATCAGGATGGGGACGAGCAGAGACGATGAAACGCCTGTTTAAGAAAGTCGCACTGTTTGTCCTGTTACTGCTTTTCGCCCCTTTCGCCTTTGCAGAACCCGTATCGGCCGCTCCCGTTCTCATTCCTGACATTCCGGGCGTGTCTACGGCAGATACGGTCACCATCTTGCTTTTGATTACGGTGCTCAGCATTGCTCCGGCGATCCTGATTTTGATGACCTGTTTCACCCGGATCGTTATAGTGCTCGGCTTTGTCCGCACCGCCTTGGCGACGCAGCAGATGCCGCCTACCCAGGTTATTATCGGTCTTGCCCTCTTTATGACGATGTTTGTCATGGCCCCGACATTGGCGGAGATCAATGAAACGGCCTTGCAGCCGATGTTAAGAGGGGAATTGGAACAGACGGAAGCTTTGGCGAATGCGGTTGTACCGCTCAAAGAATTTATGGCCAAGCATACGCGAGAAAAGGACTTGCTTTTGTTTTTGGAATATGCAGGGGCAGAAAGGCCCTCCAGCGTGCAGGATATTCCGCTTACCGCGCTTGTGCCTGCATTTGCGATCAGTGAACTGAAAACGGCTTTTCAAATGGGCTTTATGATTTTCATTCCTTTTCTCGTCATCGACATGATCGTATCCAGCGTGTTGATGTCGATGGGAATGATGATGCTGCCGCCCGTCATGATTTCGTTGCCGTTTAAAATCTTGCTGTTCGTTCTCGTTGACGGCTGGCACCTCGTCGTGCGGTCGCTTTTGATCAGTTTCAATTAGGGAGGGCTTAAAAGATGAATCCCAATCTGGTCATAGACCTGGCTCGGGAAGCGGTATTCACCATATTGAAAGTCAGCGTACCGATCATACTGACCGCGCTCATCGTCGGGCTATTGGTCAGCATCCTGCAGGCAACGACGCAAATCCAGGAACAGACGCTGGCGTTTGTTCCTAAAATTATAGCTGCCTTGCTCGCTATTATCTTTTTCGGACCGTGGATTCTGACGACGATGTATGATTATGCCTACTATTTGTTTAACAATTTGTACCGATTTATCGGGTAAACATTCATCTTGACGTTTTCGCCAACCCTTTGCTCAATCCATTTAACGTTTACGTTCAATCAAGCGTATCGGATCACTTTGGACCGATTACCGGGATGTGGTTGTCATCGAACTGCTATACTTGCATCTGCCTGCTTTTTTGTTGATTTTATGCCGGATCGGGGCCTTTTTCGCCGTCGCACCATTGTTTTCATTTGCGGGCGTCCCGGCTCAGTTCAAGATTGGAATCGCCTTTTTCGTCAGTTTGTTGACATTCTTTACATTCGGCACAACAACGACGGTTACGTTTGGCGATGACTACATCCTGTCCGTCATACGTGAAGTGTTGGTCGGGATCTTGCTCGGATTTATCGCCTATTTGTTTTTCACTGTCGTTCAGGTGGCGGGATCGTTTGTGGATTTGCAAATGGGATTCGCGGTTGTCAACGTCATCGATCCGGTCACCGGCGCGCAAAGCCCGATTTTGGGCAACTTCAAGTTCGTTGTCGCCATATTGCTCTTTTTGGCCATGAACGGTCATCATTATTTCATCGCGGGGATCATGGAAAGTTACCGTTGGGTCCCGCTGGAAAATGAATGGTTTGCCCGGCTGTATGATGGCAGCGTCACCCAGTTTTTAATCGCATCGTTTGCCACGATGTTTGAGCTGGCTTTCAAAATGGCAGCTCCACTGATCGTTGCACTGTTTTTGGCCGATGTGGCGCTCGGAATGCTGGCGAGAACAGCCCCGCAATTCAACATTTTTGTCGTCGGTATTCCCTTTAAAATCTTGCTCGGTTTCTTCGTGTTTTTCATTATGATCGGCAGCTTTCTCTATCTGTTTCAGGAGTTGTTCCAGACGCTTTTGCAATCGTTGCAGGAAATGCTCCTTATCCTGCAAGGAGGTTCATAACATGCGCCTGAAACTCGATCTGCAACTGTTTGCACAGGAAAAGACGGAAAAAGCGACGCCCAAAAAACGCCAGGATGCTCGCAAAAAAGGTCAAGTGGCCAAGAGCATGGAATTGCCGGGCGCCTTCATCTTGCTCTTTACCTTCCTGTTCATGATGTTTTTTGGCAATTACTTCTCGACGCGCATCCATGCATTGTTTACCGTCAGTCTTCATGAATACATCTTTCGGGAAGTGAACCAGACCAATCTGACGGCCATCGCCAATGAACTGATTCTTTATATGCTGATGCTTTTGGCGCCTATCTTTATCATCAGCGTGGTGCTGGCCATTTTGGGCAACTTTGTGCAGATCGGTTTTCTCGTTTCCGGTGAACCCCTCAAAATGAAACTGAGCAAATTGAATCCGATCGAGGGATTTAAGCGCATTTTCTCGATGCGGGCCCTGATCGAATTTCTGAAATCGCTGCTCAAGGTGGTCGTGATCGGGGCCATCTGCTCGATGACGTTGTGGAGAGAAAAAGAAAACATCCTATCGTTATCTCGTTTGCCGCTGGAGCAAATTTTCACATATACAGCGCGGCTGGTCGTCATACTTGGTTTGCAAATCGGAGCTTTTCTCGTTTTTATCGCGGTTTTGGATTATTTGTATCAAAGGTACGATCACGAAAAAAACTTGCGCATGTCTAAGCAGGAAGTAAAAGACGAGTTTAAAAAGATGGAAGGGGATCCGCTCATCAAAAGCCGAATTCGCGAAAAACAACGGTCTATCGCGATGCGCAGAATGATGCAGGAAATCCCGAACGCCGATGTGGTGATCACCAACCCGACCCATTATGCCGTTGCCTTGCGGTATGAAGCAAAGGAAATGGAGGCACCGAAAGTCATCGCCAAGGGGAAAGATTATGTCGCTTTGAAAATCAGGGAAAAAGCGAAGGAACACGGTGTGGTCATCATGGAAAACAAACCGTTGGCGAGAGCGTTGTACGAACAGACCGAAATCGGGGACACGATCCCGGCCGAATTGTTCCAGGCTGTGGCGGAAGTGCTCGCCTATGTGTACCGGATCAAAAAGAAAGTCTGATCTAAGTTTGATCTGCTGACATCATCTGGATCTGTCGATACAAGCTTGATTTGACAAAACGTTCGTGCGCCCCAATGAAACGGGAAAGGAGGGCATCCGGATATGAATTTGCGTTACAGAGATATGATCATACTCGTCGGCATTATTGGGATCGTGCTGATGATGGTCGTTCCGCTACCCATGTTGCTGCTCGATTTTCTCTTGATCTTGAACATATCGTTGGCACTGATGATTTTGCTCGTTGCGATGAATACGAAGGATGCGCTCGAATTTTCCATCTTTCCTGCGCTTTTGCTTGTCACGACGCTGTTCCGACTTGCCCTGAACGTGTCGACGACAAGAATGATTCTAAGTGAAGCGGACGCAGGGAAGGTCATACATACGTTTGGTGATTTCGTCGCCGGCGGACAGCTGGCGGTCGGTTTTATCGTCTTTCTTATCCTGGTCGTTGTACAGTTTATCGTCATTACGAAAGGGGCCGAACGGGTAGCGGAAGTTGGCGCACGTTTTACGCTGGATGCGATGCCCGGGAAGCAAATGAGCATTGACGCCGATCTGAACGCCGGGTTGATCAATGAGCAGGAAGCGAGAGCGCGGCGGGAAAAAATCGAGCAAGAAGCAGACTTTTACGGTGCCATGGATGGTGCAAGCAAGTTTATTAAAGGTGACGCGATCGTCGGCATCGTGATTTTGATCATCAACATTATCGGCGGTTTGGTGATCGGTACGACTGTGCACGGCCTGAGCCTGCAAGAATCATTGACGACCTTTACCAAACTGACGATCGGAGACGGGCTGGTGACGCAGATACCGGCATTGCTCCTGTCGACAGCCGCCGGCTTGATCGTGACGCGCGCTGCATCGGAAGGCAATCTTGGACAAGACATCCTGTCCCAAATATTTGTTTATCCGAAATTGCTTTACATCGTCACGGGCACATTGCTTGTGCTTGGTTTTTTCACTCCGATCGGACCCGTGGCGACAACGCCGCTCGCGGCAGCGGCTGCCTTTGCAGGATGGAAGATGCAAAAGAATCTGGAGATAAAGGAAGCAATTCAGGAAGAACAGCAGGAAGAGCAGGAAATCGAAGAAGTGAAAAGCCCGGAAAGTGTCGTCAGCCTGCTCCAGGTCGATCCGATCGAGTTCGAGTTCGGTTATGGACTGATTCCGCTTGCGGATGCGCAGCAGGGCGGCGATTTGCTCGACAGAATCATTATGATTCGTCGCCAGTGTGCGCTTGAACTCGGGCTGATCGTCCCGGTTATCCGCATCCGTGACAACATTCAATTGAAGCCAAACGAATATGTCATCAAAATCAAAGGGAATCCGGTCGCACGCGGTGAATTGATGCTGGATCATTATTTGGCCATGAGCGCAGGAGTCGAAGATGAATCGATCACCGGAATTGAAACGATAGAGCCTGCATTTGGGCTTCCGGCATTATGGATTGATGAACAGATGAAAGACCGGGCGGAGCTCGCCGGGTATACGATCGTGGATCCGCCGTCGGTTGTAGCCACCCATCTGACAGAAGTGATCAAAAGACATGCGCATGAGTTGCTCGGCCGGCAGGAAACGAACACGCTGATCAACAATGTGAAGGAAAATTATCCGACCCTTGTCGACGAGTTGATTCCGAATGTCTTGTCGATCGGGGACATCCAGAAAGTGCTGGTCAACCTGTTAAAGGAAAAAGTGTCGATACGCGACCTGGTTACCATCTTGGAAACGCTGGCCGACTATGGCAACTATACGAAAGATCCGGATGTGTTGACGGAATATGTGAGACAGGCCCTTTCCCGTCAGATTACCCAGCAATATGCTCGGGAAAATGAACCGCTTAGAGTGATCACAGTCGGTCCGAATCTGGAAAAATTGATCGCTGATTCCGTACAACAGACGGAAAGGGGGAGTTATCTGGCCCTCGATCCCAATGTGACCCAGACGATTTTTCAGAAGCTCAACGAGCAGGTTACACGGCTGGTTCAGTCCGGTCATAATCCGATCATCTTGACGTCGCCAACGATCCGGATGTACTTCAGGCAACTGGTGGAACGTACGCTTCAGGACATTCCTGTCCTTTCCTACAGCGAACTGGAACCGACGGTTGAAATTCAAAGTGTAGGGGTGGTGAACGTATGAGGGTAAAACGTTATATTGTGGATTCCATGCCCGAAGCTTTGCAACAGATCCGCGCAGACCTCGGCAAGAATGCTGTCATTCTCAACACGAAAGAAATTCGCAGCGGCGGATTTCTGGGGATGTTCGGCAAAAAAAAGATTGAAGTGATCGCTGCCGTCGAATCCACTCCACCTCTAACAGATACAAAGAACGTACCACTTACGGGCGCGCAAACGGTACAGCGGATGCACGAACCTGCGATGTATCCGCAACCGAATTCCATCAGCAGCTCTATAAATCGCTCTTCTGTAGCGCCCGTGAGCTCGGTTGCCACGATCGAAAAAGAAAATCCGTACGCGGCGTCAAGAACTACGGATGTCGCCCCGCCATCTCCAGCAACCTCAGCAACGTATACATCAGCATCAAATGACGCGTATGCATCAACATCTCCTTTAACGGTAAGAGAACCATGGCCGAATGAGGCAGGAGCGACACCGGAGCAATTGATGGAAGAAATTCAAAAAATGAAGCGCATCATGCAAAAAATTGCGGGTGAACCGGAGGAGCCCGAACTCCCGCCGGCAATGGTTGTGTGGAAAAAGCGACTGCTCGCCCACGAATTCCTGCCGCAACTGGCGGACAAGATTATCGAGCAGGCGATGCAAGAATATGAAAAAATCGGCGGCGAACTCGATATGGAGAGGGCCAACGAGCTCATTCGCGATCAGTTGCGCAAATTGATTTTACGCGAGCCGGTGCGCGAAATTGCCGATGATACGCGCGTCGTCCATTTCGTCGGTCCGACCGGTGTCGGCAAGACGACGACGCTGGCCAAACTGGCTGCCTTGCAGACGCTCAAACACCACAAAGATGTTGCATTCGTAACGGCGGATACATACCGCATCGCCGCGGTTGAACAGCTGAAGACGTATGCCAACATTTTGAACGTACCGCTGGAGGTGGTTAACTCTCACCAGGATTTAATCAAAGCGTTTGACATGTTTCGCGACAAAGACCTGATTTTCATGGATACTGCGGGCCGAAATTTCCGCAATGAAATGTATGTATCCGAATTGAACAGTTTGCTCGGGTCGTTCGAGAAAAGCGAAACGTACCTCGTGTTGAGCTTGACGATGAAATATAGGGATATGCTGGCGGTCGCACAAAACTTTGCCAAATTCCGCGTCAGCAATGTGCTGTTTACCAAATTGGATGAAACCGACTCATACGGCCCGGTTTTCAACTTGCTCTATGATACGAATTACCGCCCGTCGTATATTGCCAACGGTCAAAATGTGCCGGAAGATATCGCCAAGTTAAATGCGGACAGACTGATCGAGCTGCTCATGGAGGAACCCGCGAATGACTGACCAGGCACAAGGATTAAGAAAGTTGCTTCATCAGAAACACAGTTTGGCAACGAAACAGACGAGGATCATTACGGTCACCAGCGGCAAAGGAGGGGTTGGAAAATCAAATTTTACTCTAAATTTTGCTCTTTCTTTGCAACAGGAAGGATACAGGGTTCTCGTTTTTGATGCTGACATCGGTATGGCAAATATCGATGTGCTGATGGGGGTTCACCCGCCGTTCAGTTTATATCACCTGATCAAGCGGCAAAAGAGCTTGCGTGACATCATTTGTTTCGGTCAAAACGGCCTGATGTTTATCGCTGGCGGATCCGGATTTCACGATATGTTGAATTTAAGCGAAGCGGATCTTGAATATTTTAGCGAAGAAATCAACCAGTTGAACGGGGATGTTGACTTTGTTCTGTTTGATACGGGAGCCGGATTATCGAAAGAAACCTTAAATTTTATTTTGGCCGCACAGGAAACAATCATCGTCACCACTCCGGAACCGACGTCGATCACTGACGCCTATGCCGTCATCAAAATGGCCAGCCAGATGGACAATGAGATTGATTTTAAACTCGTCGTCAATCGCGTGAGCAATCAAAAAGAAGGACGGCATACTGCGGATAAAATCACCATGGTTGCACGCCAGTTCCTGGATGTAGAAGTATCAACGCTCGGTTTTGTTTCCGACGATTCCCATGTGGTCAAAGCCGTCAAAAAACAAATCCCGTTTACGATTGCGTATCCGAACTGCGCTGCCTCAAGAAACATTCGTGAATTGACCTATGTTTTTTTACGGCAGCGTAAAGCTCGTAACCAGCAAGCGTCCGGAATCGGGGGCTTTTTGCGCCGTATGGTCAACGCACTGAAATAGGGTTTGACAGCTTTAAGAGGAGTGATATTGATCATATGCAACGGCACAAGGTGCTCGTCGTCGACGATTCTGCCTTCATGCGAAAACTGCTCCAGGACATTATCGAAAGCGATCCAGCCTTTGAAGTGACGGCGACGGCCCGCAACGGGCGGGAAGCCTTGGAAAAGCTGCGCTCGATCGAGGTGGACGCGATCACTCTTGATGTCGAAATGCCCGAGATGAACGGTTTGGAAGCGCTGGATAACATCATGAAAACAAGACCCCTACCTGTTCTTATGGTCAGCAGTCTCACCGGAGAAGGAACGAGGGAAACGATTTTGGCGCTCGAAAAAGGAGCGGTCGATGTCGTCTTAAAGCCATCAGGTTCCATTTCTCTTGATTTGCACAAAGTGAAAGACGAACTGTTGTCCAAGTTGAAAGCAGCTGTGCTGGCCAAACCCAAAATCGCGGCAATAAAAAGCAAGGAACTTGAAGAAAAGTCATCGGATGATGCGACACAGAGAACGATCTTCAAAAAGGCGTCAAATCAAAGTATCCACCAAATTGTAGCGATCGGTACTTCCACCGGCGGTCCGAGAGCCTTGCAGCAGGTGTTGACATCGTTGCCTGAAGATTTTCCTGCACCGATCGTCGTCGTGCAACATATGCCGCCCGGATTTACCCAGTCGTTGGCCAAACGGCTTGACATGTTTTCAGCAATCCAGGTGATGGAAGGGGAGGATGGCACTCCGCTGAAGCCGGGAGTCGCCTATATCGCGCCGGGAGGGTGGCATATGCAGGTCGTGAGGAGTGAAGACGGCTATCAACTGAAACTGGACCAGGAGGAACCGATTTCGGGCCATCGCCCGTCCGTCGACCGTTTGTTTATGTCGCTTCTTCCCTTGAAGGAATTAAAACGGCATATCGTCCTGATGACTGGGATGGGAAGCGATGGAGCCCATTCGATGAAAAAATTGCGCGATGATGGCGCAGTGACGACGATCGCAGAGGCAGAGGAAACGTGCATCGTATACGGTATGCCGCGCATAGCAGTCCAGCTTGGCGCTGCTGAGCACGTACTTCCCTTGTACCGGATCAGCAGTCAGCTCACCGACGCAGTTCGCCACCATCAGTGACCCATATGCAGGAGGTGCATGGCAATGGAAATGAACCAGTACCTGACCATGTTTATCGATGAGTCCAGGGAACATTTGCAAACGATGAATGAAAATTTGCTCGAGTTGGAAAACAACCCCGATGATATTGATATCGTACATAACATTTTTCGTTCTGCCCATACACTCAAAGGGATGTCCGCGACGATGGGCTTTGAAGATCTCGCCTCGCTGACGCATGAAATGGAAAATGTGCTCGATCTGGTGCGGAACGGAAAATTGAAGATGGATACCGATATTACGGACGTTCTGTTTCAGTGTTTCGACAGTCTGGAGGCGATGGTCGAAGATATTGCCAATGGTGGCAGCGGTCAGCTTGATGTCAGCGAAACGGTCCAAACTTTGAAAGCGATCATGAGCGGGGACTTTAAAGGAAGCAGCAGGGAGGCTCAAACCTCTCCAGCTCAGCCATCTCAAGCAAACCGTACTTCATCGCTTACGTTGGATCAATACCAGCTGACTGTACTCAAGCAGTCGCTGGAATCGGGGCATCGTGTGTATTGGATTCAGGTCGTGATCGATGCAAACTGTGTACTTAAGGCTGCCCGTGCCTATATGGTGTTCAATGCGCTTGAACAGGTGAGTGAAATCGTTCACTCTTCACCCTCTGTTGAAGAAATCGAACAAGAAAAATTTGATGATCGCTTCTCCGTCTTTGTTGTCACTCAGCAGGAACCTGATGCGATCAGGGAGCGCATCATGAGCGTATCCGAGATCGCCCAGACCGAAGTGGCGGAGATGGACGAAGCTCGGCTTCAAGAATGGAATAACGAGGCCGAAACTGTAAAAGAAGCAGTAAAAAGTGAACAGCCTGATCAAGCCAAAGGAACAGGCGAACCGGTCAAAAAAGAGAAAAAGCCTGATCGGGCTGCTGCAGGCGGACAGGTCAGCCGCACCATCCGCGTCGATCTCGACAGGCTCGACCAACTGATGAACCTTTTGAGTGAACTTCTGATCGATCGCGTACGCCTGGAGTCCCTTGCGGAAGAAATCAAAAATTATGACCTGATCGAAACGGTCGAACATCTGGTGCGCGTCAGCACCGATTTGCAAAACATTGTGCTCAAATTGCGCATGGTTCCAGTGGAGGCCGTTTTCAACCGATTCCCGCGCATGGTGCGCGACATTGCGCGTTCCTTAAACAAGAAAGTGAACCTGGTCATCACCGGCGCTGAAACCGAGCTGGATCGCACCGTGATTGACGAAATTGGTGATCCGCTCGTGCATCTGTTGCGCAATTCACTCGACCACGGCCTGGAATCGCCTGAGGAAAGAAAGCGTGCTGGCAAAGAAGAGACAGGAAACATCTATCTGCGCGCTTTCCATAGCGGAAACCATGTATTCATTGAAATTGAAGATGACGGGCGCGGCATCGACCGCGATAAAGTGTTGCAATCCGCGGTGAAGAAAAACTTGATTGATGAATCCGAGGGAGAACAGATGAGCGATGTGGAAGTGTTCAATCTCCTCTTTTCTTCCGGTTTCAGCACGGCGGAAAAAATCTCCGACCTGTCCGGCAGGGGAGTCGGCCTCGATGTCGTCAAATCCAAGATCACCGCGCTGGGAGGACAAGTTTCGGTCCATTCACAAAAAGGGATCGGCACCCGTTTTACGGTGCAGCTGCCGCTGACGTTGTCCATCATATCGGCGATGCTGATCAGGTTGGGTGAAGAAAAGTATGCGATTCCGCTTTCTTCTATCGTAGAAACCGCGATCATGATGAGGGATGAAATCCGCCTCGTGCACGGGATGCAGATGATTTCGTATCGCGATCATATCATTCCGATCGTGTCGCTGAAAGAAGTGCTCGAATGCCCGGACACCGGCGAAGCAGAGCAAGACGAAATGAATGTGGTCATCATTCGCAAAGGCGAAAAATTGGCTGCGCTGATCGTCGATGAACTGATCGGTCAGCAGGAAATTGTGCTTAAATCGCTCGGACCTTATTTGTCGCGCACCTTCGCCATATCCGGTGCGACCATACTCGGAGACGGCCAGGTTGCGCTCATCATCGATACCAACAGTCTTGTGAAATAAGAAAGGGGATGTTCCAATGGCGGAGGAATTGAAAGTCATCGTTTTTTCCCTTGGTTCTGAAACGTATGGAGTGGAAGTGGGTCAGGTGCGTTCGATCGAACGGATGATGCCGATGACGCGCGTTCCGAAAACACCTGCATTTGTAAAAGGTGTCATCCAACTTCGGGGTTCGGTCGTTCCGGTCATCGATTTAAGAGGCAGATTCGGACTGGAGGAGACAGAATATACAGATAACACGCGCATCATCATCGTTTCCATCAACGACATGGAAGTCGGATTGATCGTGGATAACGCGACCGATGTGATCGATATTGATGAGGACAGAATCGAGGACCCGCCGGAAATTGTAGGCGGAATCAAGGCCAAATATTTGCGCGGTGTCGCCAAACTCGACGATGATCGGTTGATTGTGCTTTTGAACCTCGTAGAAGTGCTGAACAAAGATGAAATTGTACAACTTGAGCAAATGGAGGAAGCGTGAATATTGAATCCGTTTGACCAACTGGCCGATTTGCAGCTGGACGTGCTGAAAGAAGTGGGAAATATCGGGGCGGGCAATGCGACGACGGCGCTGTCCAAACTTTTGAACAAGCCCGTCGATATGAGAGTGCCCAAAGTCCGAATTATTCCGTTCTCCGAATTGACAGAAAGCCTCGGTGGTGAAGAGCAGGTTGTCATCGCTGTCTTTCTCCGTGTCGTTGGCGATGCTCCGGGCAACTTGTTCTTCATCCTGTCCCTCAAATCGGCACGCAAGTTGCTATCCAACCTGTTCGACACGGATCAGGAAAATGAAGAATTCAATGAGATGGAACTGTCCGCATTGACCGAAATCGGTAACATTTTGGCCGGATCCTATCTGTCCTCATTGGCCGATTTTACTTCGCTGAAATTGAGTCCGACGGTTCCGTCTCTGGCGATCGACATGGCCGGCGCCATTATGAGTTATGGCGTGCTGCAATTCGGAGAAATGGGCGATTATGCCTTGCTCATCGATACGACTTTTGTGCATCACGACGGCGTGAATGTAGAAGGCCATTTTTTCCTGATTCCCGATCCCCCTTCATTTCAACGCATATTTTCCGCGCTCGGGGTGCCGTTTACATGATTTCAAAACCGTTGGTTAAAGTCGGCATGGCGGATATGCAAGTGATGCGGGGAAGCGGAATCCTTAAAACGTTAGGACTTGGCTCCTGCGTAGGTCTTACGATGTATGACCCATGGGTCAAAGTGGCGGGGATGGCCCATATCATGCTCCCATCATCGGACATTTCGAGGGAAACGACGGTCAAGGCGGCCAAGTACGCCGATCTGGCCGTTCCGGAAATGTTGGCACAGCTGGTCAAACTTGGGGCCGATCCGACCCGCATTGAAGCCAAACTGGCTGGCGGGGCCCAGATGTTTGCCCTGAACACCAAGAACGATATGATGCGGATCGGGCCCCGGAATGTGGAAGCGACGCGCGAGATGCTCAAAAAACTGTCGATTCCGCTTGTCGCCGAGGACACAGGCGGCAATTACGGACGCACTATCGAACTCGACACGGAAACGGGCATTCTGCTCGTAAAAAGTGTAAATAGAGGGACAAAGGAACTATGAGGATGATCGGAAATATGAAATGGAATTTGGGGTTCAGTTTGGTTGGGATGCTGCTGACGTTTCTGTTTTCCTGGCTTCATAACCCGTTCTTGACGGCGCTTACGCGCAGCTTGTATTGCTTCGCGCTGCTGTTTGTCTTCGTTTTCGTCGTCCGCTTTTTTCTGGGCACCATCGCTAACATTGAGTGGGAAAAAGCGGCGGACAAAGAAGAGGTCGGAACCCATATCGATCTGACCACGCCGGATGAGACGGAAGAGATTCAGGAAGCGCTCAAACAGGCTGCATCCGACACAACCATTACCGATACGGCGGAAAGAAAGAACGATGAGCAAGGAGTTCCAAAACCTGAAGAAAAACCGTTTTCGCCACTGAATCCGCCGCGGCTCAAAAGTATAGACAAAAGTACGGATCAATTGGTGCGAGCGGTGAGGCAGATGTCTGAGCTGGAAGGACGGTGATGTCAGGTGGCACGGCCGAAGCGCAGTACAAATACGAGTGCGTATGACGATCTGTGGCGCCGCTATAAGGTGGACGGGGACGAGCAGGCTAAGAAAGAATTGGTCGAGCGCTATTTGCCGCTCGTCCATTATGCCTGTAGCCGACTGGCAATCGGTCTCCCCAAAAATGTATCTGTCGATGATTTGACGAGCTATGGTATAATGGGACTAATCGATGCTGTAGACAAATTCGATCCGGAACGGGAACTGCAATTTGAAACTTATGCATCATGGCGGATTCGTGGCGCAATGATCGACGGGCTTCGTCAAGGCGATTGGGTACCTCGGTCGGTGCGGGAGAAAGCAAAAAAAATTGAGGATGCTTATCAGTACCTAGAACAAAAGTACTTGCGCTCGGTCACGGATGAAGAGATTAGCGAGTATTTGAAAATGAGCGTGGATGAGTTTCGGCAGACATTGCAAGAAATCGCCGTAACAACGATTTGCTCATTGGAAGATCCGATCAAGGATGAGGAAGCGGAAACCCGTTCATCGCTCATTGTGGACGACAATGCCAAAAATCCGGACGAAACCGTAGATGAAGTCTTTTTGAAAGAAGCGTTGGCGCAAGCGATCGATAAATTGACCGAAAAAGAACGAACCGTCATCTCACTGTATTATTACGAAGATTTGTCCCTTAGTGAAATTGCCGAGGTCATGTCTCTTACGCCATCCAGAATTTCACAATTGCATTCCAAAGCGATATTGCGCCTAAGAGGATCGCTCAGCCGGATGAAAAACGAATTACTACACGATTAAAGCCGGGATGACCGAAAGAAGGGATAAGCCATGGTTCCTTTGGATTCTTATTTTCACTTATCGATCACTGACGACGGTGTGTATGCACATCTCTTGGTCAAGGAGATCCCTGAAGATCTCCGTTTGAGCACGGATCAATTGGTTTCCTTTTTGCACCAGAAAGGTGTCACGTATGGAATCGACATCGGCATGCTGTCGGAATTGGCCATGGATCCGGGGAGATTTGTCGGCGGAAAAATCGTGGTAGCAAAAGGAAAAGAGCCGGTTGCCGGTCAACCGGGATCGATCCGATTTGTATATCAGGAAAAAAATGAGGAACAAAAGAAGCGGCTGGAGAGCGATCGGATCGACTTGCGTGACGTTACCAAATTGGACAACGTAAAAAAAGGAGATCTGTTGGCGGAAAAAATCCCCCCGAAGCCAGGTGTGCCCGGTATTTCAGTCACCGGCGCGGTGATTCAGCCGAAACCGGGTACGGAAGCTTTTTTCAGGATCGGAAAAAACGTTGTACAAAACGAAGAGCAAACCAAACTGTACGCTGCAATTGACGGTTTGGTTTCGATTACCAACAGGGGCAAGATCAACGTATTTCCTGTCTATGAAGTAAACGGGGATGTCGATTACAAGGTTGGGAATATCGACTTTAACGGAACCGTCGTAGTAAGAGGCAGCGTGCTGCCCGGATTTCGCATCCGTTCCAATGGTGATATCCGCATCATCGGAACGGTGGAAGGGGCGTTTCTGGAAGCAGGCGGTTCCATTGAGGTGACGGAAGGTGTTGTCGGACAAAACAAAGGCAAGCTGTACGCCGGGCGCAATGTGAAATGCTCCTTTGTGCAGGATGCGATGATTACGGCCGGTGAAGACGTACTGGTCGCGCAAAGCATCATGCATTCCCACATTAAAGCCGGAAAAAACGTCATCTGCCAAAGCGGGAACGGGTTGATCGTCGGGGGCATCATACAGGCGGGAGACCGGGTGACAGCCCGCACGATCGGCAACGCAATGTCCACCCAGACGCAAATCGAAGTGGGAGTCAATCCGGAATTGCGCAACGAACTGATCGAACTGCGCGGACGGTTGCAAACGTTGAAAGACAATGAGGACAAGTCGGAAAAAGCATTGAATCTGCTCAACCAGATGGCCGCTGCCGGAAAACTAGAACCGAGCAAGATGGAAATGCGCAAAAAACTCGATCTCACCCTGAAACAGATTCGGGCGGAAATTAACGACATCCGGTCGCGCATGCTCGAGATTGAAAAAACGCTGGAAGGTACATGGCAAGCCAGCGTGGAGGTAAGCGGTTTTATCTATCCGGGAACAAAGGTAGTCATCGGCAGAGCGGTGCGTTTCATCAAAGATCCGATCAGAGGGGGCCGCTTCGTTCTTAAAGACGGGGACATCTCTTTCGTTCCGATCTATTGAGCCGATGAATCCGAATCGACCTGAAAGCAGGTGAGGAAGTTGGGTCTGAAACCGGTAGAATTGCAGGTGGCGTTGCCGAGAACAAAAGATGCCGGCATGCTGCAAAGCCAGCTGGCGCAAAAACCTGTCCAGGATCAGGAACAGCTCGCGCAGGATGCGATGCGAAGATTGGAACTGGAGCAGAAACGCAGTGAAAAAACGAGCTCAGATCAGACGGTGCAAAATCGCAATGATCGCTACGGATCCGGGGGGCGCGGCAGCCATAAACAGCGCGATGGTCGCCATCAGCCGTCCGAAGAAAAAGCTTCCGCCCTTCCGCATCCCTATAAAGGGCGCTATGTCGATTTAACATTGTAAAATCCGAACCAAAATTAGCCAAACATTGAAGGTGAAGATGGTTGAAAGACTGGCACATCATCGTATTGCTGGGCATTACGATCATCTTGTACGCCCGCATCTTCATGAAAGATGATTATTCCCGTTCCCAAGCGTTAACGCGGGAAATGGAGGAGACATTTGAACAATTTGCAAATGATCTCGAAGAAGAAAACAAACAAATTATGGACTACATATTAAAACTTAAAAACGGCTACGAAATGGAAACAGCAAAATTGAATGGACGGCTGGAACGGTTGGAAAACCAACTGGACGCTCTGACCGCTTCCCTGAATGGTGTGACTGCGACACCGAACGCAGAAGAAACGGATTTGAATGCGGAGAATGCGCCTTCACAAACGGACGCTGTTGATCCCCAGGCCGTGGCGAAAGAGGCGAGCATGGCTGCGACAGATCCAGGTGCCGAGGATCCGTCTAACCCGACAGAACCGGATTCCCCTGCCCCCCTGACGATCCAAGAGCGGTACAAATCATTGTTCCAATGGTATCGTGAAGGCAAATCGATCGATTGGATCTCCAAACAAACGGGCATGCAAAAAGGAGAAATTCAGCTGATCATGAAATTGGCCCGGCAGGAGGAGGCGTCCCGTGGTTAGAAAGCGTTCTTTCTGGACCGGGATCGGATTTGGTCTTGTGTTCGGCAGCTTGCTGTTGCAACTGCTGAACATCGGTGCGGCATCGGAACGTGATGCGATCGATCTGGAAGAGATGCGTCACTTGGCTGAGCGGGAAGGATACTTGCTTCAGCCGGCTCATGAACGGTGGTATACGGCTTCGGAGCTGGAAGCTGCCATTGCAGAAGCGCTCAATGAACAAGAAGAGGCGCTGAGACAGGAATTCGCAATGATGAAACAGGAGGAGAACAGCGAGCGTGAAGGCGAAGGCGCTGATCGCCATCAGCCTGAAGAAATCGTGATCCGCTCTCTGCTCATACCGCCTGGCACGACTTCGGAGCGGGTGGCGGACATGCTCGTTCAACTTGGACTGATTGAGGATCGTGAACCTTTTTTGGCTGCGATGACCAAGCGTAACCAGCATCGTTCGATCCGTTCGGGCATTTATGAGTTCAGAGGCGATCCCGATTTGGATGAAATCATTGAACAAATTACTCCTTAAAAATACGAAGGCACGGGCGTAAAGATTCTCCATGTTGGGTCCCGTGCCGTTTATATTGCAACGAGATGTTAGTTATGGTATATTAAATGACAGTGTAAAAACACACGTCAATTAATTCCAGTAAGGGTGCTTGAAGCTGAAACGGGCTGAAAGTCTTGCTGGAAGATGAGATTGACGGAGGCGTTTTACAAAACCAAACTCAAGGAGGTGGGTGAGGATGGCGGTCATCTCCATGAAACAGCTTTTGGAAGCCGGCGTGCACTTTGGCCACCAAACGCGTCGCTGGAATCCAAAAATGGATCGCTACATCTTCACAGAACGTAACGGGATTTACATCATTGACTTGCAAAAAACTGTAAAAATGGTCGAGGAGGCTTACAACTTCGTCCGTTCGCTCGCGGAATCGGGAGGAACGATTCTGTTTGTCGGAACGAAGAAGCAAGCCCAGGATTCCGTCGCGGAAGAAGCGCAGCGTTGCGGAATGTTTTATATCAACCAACGCTGGTTGGGCGGAACGCTGACCAACTTCCAGACGATTCAGAAACGCATCGAGCGTTTGCACGAGCTGGAGCGGATGGAAGAAGACGGCACTTACGATCTATTGCCCAAAAAAGAGGTCATTACGCTCAAAAAAGAGAAACAGCGGCTCGAGAAGTTTCTCGGTGGCATTAAAAACATGAAAAAACTTCCGGACGCCCTGTTCATCATCGACCCGAGAAAAGAACGCATTGCCGTTGCCGAAGCGCGCAAGTTGAAAATTCCGATCGTGGCGATCGTTGATACGAACTGCGATCCGGATGAAATCGACTACGTCATTCCTGGTAACGATGACGCGATTCGTGCTGTCAAACTGCTCACTTCCAAAATAGCTGATGCTGTTCTGGAAGGTCAGCAAGGCGAGCAGACGACCGCATAACGATATACATGTCAACCGGAAAGTGAAAGGGTGGTACGAGGTTGGATAAACCTGTCACTGCCCTTTTTTTGAACGATTCAATTTTTCTGTTACATGATTTTGAAGGAGGCCGAAACGATAATGGCAGTGTCCGCAGCAAGCGTAAAAGAGTTGAGAGAAAAAACGGGAGCAGGGATGCTCGATTGCAAAAAAGCGCTGGAAGAAGCCGGCGGAGATATGGAAAAAGCGATTGAAATTTTGCGTGAGAAAGGGTTGTCTGCAGCCGCCAAAAAGGCCGGACGCATCGCAACGGAAGGCCTGGTCGACTCCTACATCCACGCTGGTGGTCGCATCGGCGTGCTCGTGGAAGTCAACTGTGAGACAGACTTTGTAGCCAAAAACGAAGAATTTAAAGCTTTTGTAAAGGACATCGCGATGCAGATTGCCGCATCCAGTCCGCGTTATGTACGGCGCGAGGATGTGCCGCAGGAAGAGCTTGACAAAGAACGGGAAGTTCTCAGAGCCCAGGCGCTGAACGAAGGAAAACCGGAGCATATCGTCGACAAAATCGTCGAAGGGCGCCTCAACAAATATTTTGAAGAAGTTTGCTTGCTGGAACAGCAATTTATTAAAGATCCCGATAAGACGGTATCCGAGCTCTTGAATGAAAAAATCGCGAAAATCGGTGAAAATATTTCGATTCGTCGCTTTGTGCGCTTTGAACTCGGCGAAGGGCTGGAGAAAAAGGAAACCAACTTTGCCGAGGAAGTCATGTCTCAAATCAAGGGATAATCCCTGCGATGAATTGAACGTAAACCATGTATTTGAATATACGGGCGGAAACGTTCTAGAAATGAATGTTTTCGCCCAAACGTCGTAACCAGACGGCGATGACTGAATGAGATCTTTCATGTCATGGCGAAACGGGGGAATTAGCAAGTTGAAGCAGCCCGCATACAAACGCGTCGTACTCAAACTAAGCGGTGAAGCTTTAGCCGGAGAAAAAGGATACGGAATCGAGGCCGACATGATCGCCTCCGTGGCCGAACAAGTGAAAGAAGTCGTTGAGATGGGTGTGGAGGTGGCCATCGTCGTCGGAGGGGGTAACATCTGGCGAGGAATTTCCGGCAGTGCCCAAGGCATCGATCGGGCTACCGCCGATTATATGGGCATGCTGGCGACGGTCATGAACTCGCTCGCACTCCAGGATGCGCTGGAATCGATTCATGTGCCGACGCGCGTACAGACGTCGATTGAAATGAAACAAATCGCTGAACCTTATATCAGGCGCAGAGCGATTCGCCATTTGGAAAAAGGTCGCGTCGTCATTTTTGCAGGAGGAACCGGCAATCCGTTTTTCTCCACCGATACGACGGCGGCGCTTCGCGCTGCGGAGATCGAAGCGGAAGTCATTCTGATGGCCAAAAACAAAGTGGATGGAGTGTATTCAGCCGATCCTCTTGTCGATTCTACTGCACGGAAATACGAGTCGTTGACATACATGGACGTATTGAATAACCGGTTGGGTGTGATGGACTCAACGGCTTCATCACTTTGCATGGACAACAACATTCCGCTGATCGTATTTTCTATCACTGAAAAAGGCAACATCAAACGGGTCATACTCGGCGAAAAAATCGGAACGATGGTTCAAGGGAAAGGAAGTGCAAGGACGACATGACGCATGCTGTTATCCAGAATGCGGAAGAACGAATGAAAAAAGCGATAGAAGCATTGAAAAGAGAATTGTCCAGCTTGAGAGCAGGCCGGGCGACACCGTCGTTGCTTGATAAAATTCAAGTCGATTATTACGGAACGCCGACACCGCTCAATCAGGTCGGAACGATCAGCACACCGGATCCGCGCACGCTGGTCATCCAGCCATGGGACAAATCTGTGCTGGATGCTGTCGAGAAGGCCATCCAGAAATCGGATCTTGGGCTGACGCCCAACAATGACGGAAACATCATCCGCATCAACATTCCGCCTTTGACGGAGGAACGGCGGACAGAATTGGTAAAAATGACACGTAAATACGGAGAAGACGCAAAGGTGGCGGTGCGCAACGTTCGTCGCGATGCCAACGACGAAATTCGCAAGCTGGAAAAAGGCGAATTGTCCGAGGACGAGTCCCGGCGTCTCCAGGATGAGATCCAGAAGCTGACGGATCGCTATGTCAAAGAAGTGGATCAAGTTCTTGCTGCCAAGGAAAAAGAAATTATGGAAGTGTAACTCCGATTCCCCCCCCTGCCGGTGGGGTTTTATGTTTGGTAAACAGGGGGAACAAGGATGATCAAACAAATTTGGGAAAAGCTTCGCTTGTTCAAACCGACAAGCGCACTGGACCTGCAAAACGGAAAAATCCCCCGCCATGTCGCCATCATCATGGACGGGAACGGCCGTTGGGCAAAAGAGCACGGGCTGCCTCGGGTAGCCGGACACCATTCCGGCATGAAGAACGTCAAAAAAATTGCCATTGCCGCCAATGCGATTGGGGTTGAAGTGTTAACCCTGTATGCCTTTTCTACTGAAAACTGGGTTCGCCCCAAAGAAGAAGTCGATTTTTTGTTGCGATTGCCGCAAGAGTTTTTTCCGAAAGAAATCGATGAGCTCGTTCGCAACAATATCCGTGTCCGTATGATCGGCTATAAAGAAAATTTACCCGAACATACGTTGAATCCGATTGAACAGGCGATTGAGCGGACGAGCAAAAATACCGGAATGATCCTTAATTTTGCGATTAATTATGGCAGTCGCAAAGAAATTTTGCAAAGTATCAAACATCTGTTAAAAGAAGCGGAACAGGGAAAAATACGCGCGGAAGACTTGACGGAAGAAGTGTATGAGGAATATTTGCTGACGCGAGGAATCCCTGATCCCGATCTCTTGATCCGAACGAGCGGTGAACTCAGAATCAGCAATTTCATGTTGTGGCAATTGGCGTATACGGAGCTGTGGTTTACGAAAGTAAAGTGGCCTGAATTTGAGGAAAAACATTTTTATCAGGCGATCCGAGAATTTCAGAACCGGAGCAGAAGATACGGCGGACTCTAGCCTGACGTGGAGGAATGGATTTGAAACAGCGAATGATCACCGGTCTTACAGCGGCGCTCGTATTTGTCCTTTTGCTTGCCCTAGGAGGTTACCCCTATTTATTGTGCATTCTTTTGATGGCGATCATCGGTTTTGGGGAGTTTGCCCGCCTTCAAGGTTTAAAAACAAACGGACCGGTCACCATTTTGGGTATGGCGGCTACCGCATACACCGTCATTCCCGCTGATGCCTTCAAACCTGTAGCAGCCCTGAAAAATGCTCTCTCCCTTGATGCCGCACTTTGGTTGATCTTGTTTGTATTGTTCATCATCACCGTTGCGAGTAAAAATCGTATACATATCGGTCATATTTTGCCCATTCTCGTCGGCATTTTTTATATTGGCATCGGTTTTTATAGTATGGTCGCCATTCGCTGGGAATGGGGATTCAGCGTTTCGCTCATGATCTTTGGCTGTATCTGGATGACGGATACCGGTGCCTATTTGTGTGGCCGTTGGTTCGGAAAACGAAAGCTATGGCCAGCGATCAGTCCGAAAAAAACCGTGGAAGGGGCCATCGGAGGCACGATCTTTTCCATTATAACGGCCACGATGTTTGCTATTTTGGGACAAGATTTGTTGGATCGATACGCGGCCATTTGGTTCGGACTTGTGATCGCCATTTTGGCTCAGCTCGGCGATCTGATCCAGTCGGCTTATAAACGGCATGCAGGGGTCAAAGATTCCGGTCAACTGCTTCCGGGACATGGCGGAGTCCTTGACCGCTGTGACAGCTGGCTCATTGTGTTTCCGTTCCTCTATTATTTTATTCCGATTCTTTAATCCGCTTTGCATATGTCGATTGATTTCGTGTTCGAATCCGATTTTGTTGATGATCCTATTTGTCGATATGGATAACAACAGATTGCAAAAGGATGTCCAGTGTATGAAAAAAATTTCGATTCTCGGCTCCACCGGTTCGATCGGTTCCCAGACGTTGGATGTCGTTCGACACCATCCTGACCGCTATCAGGTTGTTGCACTTGCTGCAGGTAGCAACTGGTCGCTTCTGCTTGAACAAATACAGGAATTTCAACCGAAGCTTGTTTCGGTATCTGACCGTGAAACCGCTGAAAAGCTGCGCATGGAAGTGCCAAATGAAGTGAAAGTCCTGTATGGCGAAGAGGGATTGATCGAAGCCGCAGCTCATACGGAAGCGGAATTTGTCGTCAGTGCTGTCGTCGGCAGCCTTGGTCTGAAACCGGTGCTGAAAGCGATCGAGGCCGGCAAGACAATCGGGCTTGCCAACAAGGAAACTTTGGTGAGCGCAGGCCATATCGTCACGAAAACAGCTGCGGCTCACGGGACGAAGATCATCCCGATTGACAGTGAGCATTCCGCCATTTTTCAATGTTTAAATGGTGAACCGCGAGAGAAGATCAAAAGGATTATCCTGACCGCATCCGGAGGTGCTTTCCGCGACAAGACGCGCAGTGAATTGACCGATGTGACGGTGGAAGATGCGCTCGCACATCCGAATTGGTCGATGGGGGCAAAAGTGACGATCGATGCAGCTACGATGGCAAACAAGGGATTGGAAGTGATTGAGGCCCATTGGCTGTTTGGCCTTGATTACGACCGCATCGATGTTGTCATCCACCCGGAAAGCATCATTCATTCCCTGGTTGAATTTGTCGATCACAGCGTCATGGCTCAGCTGGGCATGCCTGATATGCGTGTACCGATCCAATATGCACTCACCTGGCCGGACCGGCTGGAATCACCTGCTCCCGCCCTCGATCTGACCCAACTGGGCAGGCTTAATTTCCGCAAGATGGATCTGAAGCGGTTCCCGTGTTTGAAGATGGCCTACGATAGCGGCAGGGCAGGCGGCACGTATCCGACCGTGTTCAACGCTGCAAATGAAGTTGCTGTCCATCTGTTTCTTGAAAGACGAATCCGCTTTTTAGAGATCGAAGATTTGATAGCAAAAGTGCTGGAACAGCATAAGCCGACAAAAGACCCCGATTTGGAAGATATATTTGCCGCCGATGCCTGGGCACGTAAACGGGCTTACTCCTTGTTATGACTTGAACGGCGCATCGGAATAATGTTAATCTTAGGACATAATATGTGACTAGGATACAGGCGAAGGGACAAAGGGATGTGAGATTTTGACGTTCGAAGTCATATTGATCGCGGTGCTGATGTTTTTCGTGCTCGTAGGCATTCATGAGTGGGGACATTTTTATGTGGCCAAACGGGTTGGAATTTTGGCGCGAGAATTTGCCATCGGTTTCGGTCCGAAACTGTTCTCGCTCAAAAAAGGGGAAACACGCTACACGTTCCGCATGCTGCCATTGGGCGGATATGTGCGAATGGCAGGTGAAGACCCAGAGGTCGTGCAGATTAATCCGGGTCAACTGATTGCGGTTCGGACCAAAGACGGAAAAATTACCCACCTGTTTTTGGACAAACTGGATGAACGTAGCGATGTGATTGTCGGCACTGTGGACAGCATTGATCTGGAACATGAGCTGAAAGTACGTTTGGAGATCGACGGCGAACTGCGTGAACTGGATGTCGACCGGCAAGCGATGATCGTATCGCGCGGCCAGGAAACGCAAATCGCTCCCTGGGACCGCCAGTTTGGCAGCAAAACGGTCGGTCAGCGGGCGCTCGTCATCTTTGCCGGACCGCTGATGAACTTCGTCCTCGCTTTTGTGCTCTTTTTTGCTTTTGTGATGGTCAACGGTGTTCCGGTGGAAGATCCAACGTACATTCAAGTCGGTAATGTGATGGAAGATACCCCAGCGGAAGCTGCGGGTTTAAAGAAAAATGACATAATCTACGAAGTCAATGGGGAGTCCATTGGCGCGGACAGCGACAAGTTGATTCGCATGATCTCTGAATCCGCTGGCACCCCGATGAACTGGGTCGTGCTGAGGGATGGAGAAAGGGTCACGCTTGAGATCACTCCGGAAAATGTGGAAGGAGAAGGCAAGGTCGGCATTGCGGTGCAACCGCCGATGCGCACTCCAGGCATTTTGGAAGGACTTCAAGGTGCTGGCAAAGCGATGTATAACGCTACCGTGCAAATTCTCGATGCCATCCGCATGCTGGTGACTTTGCAGCTGTCGATGGATGATCTCGGGGGACCTGTGCGCATTGCCGAAGTGACCGGAGAAGCATACAGCCTCGGCGTAGGCATGTTACTGTTTTGGGTCGCTTTGCTCAGCTTGTATCTCGGCATTTTCAACCTGTTGCCTTTTCCTGCACTTGACGGAAGCCGGCTTATCTTTTTCCTTGCGGAAGCGATCCGTGGCAAACCGGTCGATCCGCAGCGGGAAGGGATGGTTCATTTTATCGGCTTTGCCATGCTGATGCTGCTGATGATCGCCGTAACCTACAATGATATTCTCCGACTGTTCAAAGGTTGAACCGATTTACGAAGTAAGGGGTGGCTTTTATGAGCGATAAGAAACAATTCGTTAAAGAAATTACTCCGCAAGAAGAAGATTTTTCGCGCTGGTATATCGATGTGATCCGCAAAGCGGATCTGATGGACTATGCGCCGGTCAGGGGTTGCATCGTGTTCAAGCCGGACGGATACGAAATGTGGGAATTGATCCAGAAAGAACTTGACGCCCGTTTCAAGGAAACCGGCCATCGCAACGCCTATTTTCCGCTCCTTATTCCGGAAAGCTTTTTCCAGAAGGAGAAAGAACATGTCGAGGGCTTTAACCCGGAATTGCCGTGGGTGACGGAGGCGGGGGGCGAAAAATTGGAGGAACGGCTCGCGATTCGTCCCACTTCGGAGACGATCATCGGTCAAATGTTCTCCCGCTGGATTCAGTCGTACCGTGATCTGCCGTTGTTGATCAACCAATGGGCGAATGTGATACGCTGGGAAAAGCGGACGCTGCCCTTTATGCGCACGAGCGAATTTTTGTGGCAGGAAGGTCACACTGCGCATGAAACGGAAAAAGATGCGCGGGAGCAAACGATGCGCATTCTGGAAATTTATCGGGATTTTGCTGAAAACTTCTTGGCCATTCCGGTTGTCGTCGGACAGAAAACGCCTTCAGAAAAATTCGCCGGTGCGGTTGATACGTATTCCATAGAAGCGATGATGAAAGATGGCCGTGCGGTGCAGGCGGGAACATCGCATTATATGGGCACCAATTTTTCACGGGCGTTCGATATTAAATATTTGGATCGCAACAATGAATTGCAATATGCGCACACGACGTCGTGGGGCGTTTCGACCCGTCTCATCGGTTCTTTGATCATGGTTCATGGCGACAACCGCGGCTTGGCGCTGCCGCCCAAAGTCGCTCCGACGCAGGTGATCGTGATCCCGATCGGACCGGCTGCCAAGCGGGATGAGGTGGTCTCGCGGGCGAGGGAACTGATGGAGCAACTGAAAAAGAGCGGAATCCGTGTGCGGATCGATGACCGGGACGACCAAAGCCCGGGTTGGAAATTCAATGAATATGAAATGCGCGGTGTACCGTTGCGTCTGGAACTCGGTCCCCGGGATATGGAAAAGGGACAAGCTGTGCTTGTTTCCCGCATTGACGGAGAAAAGCGGTTTGTTGCGCAAGAGCGCTTGAACGAGGAAGTCACCGCCTTTTTGGATGAAATCCAGAAAAAAATGTTTGCTTTGGCCAAGCAGTTTATGGATGACCATTTTTCAGCGGTCGATACGATCGATGAGCTGAAAACCCAGATTGAAGAGCAACGCGGATTCTACCTGGCTGGCTGGTGCGGTTCCGAAGCCTGCGAACACCAGGTGAAAGAGGAAACCGGCGCCACGAGCCGCAACATTCCGACAGAAGTCAAGGAACATAAGGGACGGTGCCTCGTTTGTCAAGAAGAGGCCAAGCATACGGTCGTTTTCGCCAGGGCATACTGATCGCTCTTTGAATTCGGGGAGGAGGCGAACGGATGAAAGCGGGGATGGATCGCCGGGAACGGTTCGAAGTATTGATGGAACAATCGGACGTGCCGCCGGAGATCCGGAACGAATATTTTGCCGACGGGTTTATTGAACGGGTGGAATGCAGCGCGAAACAAAGGGAATGGACGATTTATATCGCCAAGGACAAGCTGGTTCCTGAACAAGTGTATCGCCAGTTTTGCAAGAGGATTCAGGAGCAATTCGCCCATATTGCCAAAATCCGCTTCGTGATAAATTACAGTCAAGCCGTACCGGACGATGCGCTTGTTCAGGAATACTGGCCTCTCTTTGTCGATTGGGTCCAACGGGAAATGGTCTCGGTCAACGGCTGGATGGCCCGGGCAGGAGTGAGGGTGCACAACGGAAAAATCGAGGTCAAACTGCTGGATACTCATGGCATCGAACTGGCCAAACGCAAAAAGTTGGACGAAAGGATCACCCATTTTTTCCGGCAATATTTTGGCCGTTCCTATCACGTTATCTTTACCTTAAATGAAAACAGCGCTGAAGCGTTCGAGGAGTTTCAGCGCCAGATCATGGAGGAAGAGATGGCCGCCACCCAATCGGCCATCATGGAAGCTTTAGAAACGAAAACGGAATCCAAGCCTGGCGCCGGCGCGAGTGCCGGTGAACCGCTCGTATTTGGTTACCCGATTAAAGATACACCGATCCCGCTCCAGCAGATCGTTGAAGAAGAAAATAAGGTGACGGTGCAAGGGACCATTTTGCGTTTGGAGCAGAAATCGCTTCGAAACGGCAATACATTGTTCCAGTTCATTTTGACCGATTTCACGGATTCGATTGCGGTCAAATGTTTTGCCCGCAGCAAAGAAGATGCTGAACTTTTGAGCCGATTGAAAAATAATATGTGGATCGTGGCAAGAGGCAAGGTGGAGTACGACCGCTTTATGCCGGTGCCCGAGCTCACGTTCATCCCGAACGATATCAATGAAGTACCGCCTCCTCCCGAGCGGATGGATGAGGCGGAGGAAAAACGGGTCGAATTTCATTTACATACGAACATGAGCACGATGGACGGAGTGACCTCCGCCAGTGACTACATCGCCACGGCGGCAAAATGGGGGCACCCGGCGATCGCCATCACCGATCATGGTGGCGTGCAAAGTTTTCCGGAAGCGTACAAAGCATCGAAAAAATACGGGATCAAAGTCATTTACGGGCTGGAAGCCAACGTAATCAATGATGCGGTCCCGATCGTCATGCGCCCCGAATCGCGACCGCTCATGTCCACGGAATATGTCGTCTTTGATATCGAAACGACGGGCCTTTCCGTCACGCACAACAAAATCATCGAAATTGCCGCGGTCAAACTGAAAGAGGGCCGTGAAATCGATCGTTTTTCTACGTTTGTAGATCCCCATGAAAACATCCCGTACCATATTACGAAACTGACCAACATTACGAACGAGATGGTAAAAGGTGCTCCGGACATCGAGCAGGTGCTGCCTGAATTTATCCGGTTTTGTGGTGACGCCGTGCTCGTCGCCCACAACGCTTCGTTTGACATCGGCTTCATTGAACATTTTTGTCGCCAGTTAGGGCTGAAAGAACTGAAAAATCCGGTGCTGGATACCCTCGAACTGGCACGCTTTTTGTATCCGACCCTAAAAAATCACAGGCTGAATACGTTGAGCGAGAAATTTAAGGTTCGCCTTGAAAACCATCACCGGGCGATCGATGATACGGTCGCGCTCGGGGAAATCCTGAATTTTATGCTCAAAGATTGCGATGAACGCGGTATCCGCGATCTGGCACGGCTCAACGATTTCGTCGGGCAGGATTTGACGAATGCGCGCCCGTTTCACTGTTTGATCTTGGCGTTGAATGAAAAGGGCAAAAAGAACCTGTTCAAACTGGTTTCATTATCGCACACCGAATTTTTTCACCGCGTTCCGCGCATTCCGAAAAGCCGTCTGCAACAGATGCGAGATGGGCTTTTGATCGCCAGCGGTTGTGAAAAAGGGGAATTTTTTGAAGCGATTTTGAATAAAAGCCGGGAAGAAGCGATGGAAATCGCACGGTTTTATGACGTGCTGGAAGTGCAACCGCTCGGACTTTATCAATATCTGGTGGACAAAGGGCTCGTCAATAGCCGGGAACAGCTGGAACAGGCGGTAAGGACCGTCTGCGAAATCGGAGAGGAACTGAACATACCGGTCATCGCCACCGGCAACGTCCATTATTTGCACCCGCGTCACAAAATCAACCGCGACATTACGATCAACGGCATAACCGGTTACAGCCCGCTGAAAGAACTGAACAAAAAGCCGGATGTGCATTTTCGTACAACGGATGAAATGCTTGAGGAATTTGCATTTCTCGGTGAAGAAAAAGCGTACGAAATCGTCGTGACCAACACGCGCGCGCTGGCGGAACGGTTTGAATCCTATCCGATGTTTCCGGACAAACCCTTTTTCCCGGTCATCGAGGGGGCCGATGAAGAAATTCGTCGCCTCTGCTATGAAACGGCGGAACAGATGTACGGCAGCCCGCTGCCCCAAATCGTCAGCGAACGGTTGGAAAAAGAGCTGACTCCGATTATCAAATACGGGTATGCCGCGCTCTATCTCATCTCG
This sequence comes from uncultured Paenibacillaceae bacterium, assembly GCA_937925675.1. GTDB lineage: Bacteria > Bacillota > Bacilli > Paenibacillales > CALAME01 > CALAME01. Next base: position 29,461 of record CALAME010000001.1, read on the forward strand.
CGAAAACTCGTCAAAAAATCAAATGAGGACGGGTATCTCGTCGGGTCCCGCGGTTCGGTCGGCTCTTCTGTCGTGGCCATGTTTTTGGGAATATCGGAAGTCAATCCATTGCCGCCTCATTACGTTTGCCGTTCGTGCAAAACGAGCGAATGGTTTGCAGACGGCAGCATCAAAAGCGGATTTGATCTCGAGGACAAACCTTGTCCGAACTGCGGAGAGATGATGCGGGGAGACGGACAGGACATCCCGTTTGAAACGTTTCTCGGTTTCAAGGGGGACAAGGTGCCGGATATCGACCTGAACTTTTCCGGAGAATACCAACCGATTGCTCACAATTACACCAAAGTCCTGTTTGGGGAAAAAAATGTATTTCGCGCCGGAACGATCAGTACCGTGGCGGAAAAAACCGCCTTCGGTTTCGTGAAAAAATACGATGAGGAACACCAAAAAAATTGGCGGACTGCAGAAGTGCTTAGGCTCAGCTCCGAATGTACCGGGGTAAAAAGAAGTACCGGCCAGCATCCGGGCGGCATCATTGTCGTTCCCGACTATATCGAAGTGGAAGATATTACGCCGGTACAGTACCCGGCTGATGATACGTCATCGGAATGGAAAACGACCCATTTTGATTACCACGCCTTTGACGAAAACTTGCTCAAGTTGGACATTCTCGGTCACGATGATCCGACGATGATGCGCATGCTGCATGATCTGACCGGAGTGGATCCGACCACGATCCCGATGAATGATCCGAAAGTCATGAGCGTGTTCAATTCGACCGAAGCGCTCGGAGTGACACCGGAACAGATTCGTTCGCCGGTCGGTACGTATGGCGTACCGGAAATGGGTACAAAATTTGTAAGACAGATGCTGGAGGAAACAAAACCGTCGACATTTGCCGATTTGCTCCAAATTTCCGGCCTTTCCCACGGCAGCGGTGTTTGGCTCGGCAATGCGCAAGAACTGATCAAAAACGGCATATGCACGATCAAGACCGTGATCGGTTGTCGTGACGACATTATGCTGTATCTGATCTATGAAGGCGGTATGGATGCTTCGCTCGCCTTTAAGATCACCGAGAGTGTGCGCAAGGGGAAAGGATTAACGGACGAGTGGATCCAGCTGATGAAAGAGCACGGCATTCCGGACTGGTACATTGAATCGTGCCAGAAGATCGAATACATGTTCCCGAAAGCGCACGCGGCTGCTTATGTCATCTCTGCGGTACGCACCGCGTACTACAAAGTTTATCATCCGATCGCCTTTTACGCCGCTTATTTTTCGGTGCGGGCTGAAGATTTCGACGTCGATCTCTGTTGCCGCGGGTATGACGCGATTCGTGAAAAAATCGAGGAGATCGAGGCAAAAGGGTTCCAGGCCACACCGAAGGAAAAGAACCTGCTGCCCATTTTGGAGATGGCGCTGGAAATGACAGCGCGCGGCTTCTCCTTCAAGCCGATCGATTTGTATCGGTCGGAGGCCAAACAGTTTCTCATCGACGGGGATTCACTCATTCCGCCTTTCTCCGCCGTAAACGGAATCGGTATAAACGCAGCCTACAACATCGTCAATGCCCGCAATGAACAGCCGTTTCTGTCGGTGGAAGACTTTCGCATACGGGCCAAGGCGACCAAAACGGTCATTGAGGTACTGAGCGAAATGGGCTGTTTCCGCGATTTACCGGAAAGCAACCAGTTGTCCCTGTTCTAGGCAGCCTCTAGGTCAGAGGGAGGATTTGCTTGTAAGTTCAGGATGACTATGGTATAATGCCTTTGTAAAACTGTCGATACGCCTGTATAGAAGAGTGGGGAAACCCACTCTTTACATTTGCCATAAAATAATGATACGCATGATGTCGGTCATGGTGTCTGTGTGGATAAAGGAGGAGCACTGTGAAAACGAACATTCCATCGCTCGTAGAACAGCTGTTACAGCCTTATCTCGAACAGGAAAACATAGAGCTGGTTGATGTTGAATATGTGAAAGAGGGTCGCAGCCGCTTTCTCCGTGTCTATGTCGACAAAGAAGGCGGAATTGATATTGAAGATTGCAGCCGCGTCAGCGAATATTTAAGCGCCAAGCTAGACGAGGAAGACCCGATTCCGGAAGCCTATTTTCTCGAAGTATCTTCGCCCGGAGCAGAACGGCCTCTTAAAAAACCGAAGGATTTTTATTGGGCGATCAACCGCAACGTGTATGTAAAAACTTACGAACCGGTGGAAGGCATGAAAGAATTTGAGGGCAAGCTGCTCCACTACGACGAGTCGATTTTGACCATCGAATCGGGTGGAAAACAGTACGAAATACCTGTGTCCAAAGTGGCTTCTGCCCGGTTGGCGATCCTTTTTTAGTTTCGAGCATGCGATCTGAAAGGAGGAACCTGTTCCACGATGAATATCGATTTTATGGAAGCATTATCGGAGATTGAACGTGAAAAAGGAATTAGCAAAGATGTGCTGATCGAGGCGATCGAGGCTGCGCTCATATCCAGCTACAAGCGCAATTTCAATACTGCGCAAAACGTGCGCGTCGATATTAACCGCGAAAACGGAACGATCAAAGTTTATGCCCGCAAAACGGTCGTCGATGAGGTTCTCGATCCGCGTCTGGAAATTTCGCTGGAAGCGGCACGGGCAATCAATCCGAATTTCCAGTATGACGATATTGTTGAGATCGAGGTAACGCCGCGGGATTTTGGCCGCATCGCTGCACAAACCGCCAAGCAGGTCGTTACCCAACGGATCCGCGAAGCCGAGCGCGGGCTTATTTATGATGCATTCATCGATAAGGAAGAGGATATCGTTACCGGACTTGTACAGCGTACAGATGCCCGCAACATGTATGTAGATCTCGGCAAGGTCGAAGCCGTACTGCCGCTCAACGAGCTGATGCCGACCGATCAATTCAAGCAAGGAGATCGGATCAAAGCATACATTACGCGGGTGGAGAATACGACGAAAGGGCCGCAAATTTTCCTTTCCCGCACACATCCAGGGCTGTTGAAACGGCTTTTTGAGCTGGAAGTTCCGGAGATTTATGAAGGTCTGGTTGAAATCAAGTCGGTCGCCCGTGAAGCCGGACATCGCTCGAAAATTGCGGTTTATTCCAGTGACCCCGATATTGATCCCGTCGGTGCCTGCGTCGGTCCGAAAGGGGCCCGGGTACAGACCATTGTGGCTGAATTGAACGGTGAAAAGATCGATATCGTGCGCTGGTCTGATCAGATCGAAGAGTTTGTGGCGAACGCGCTCAGTCCGTCGAAAGTCGTCGATGTGAAAGTATATGAGGAAGAAAAAATGTGCCGCGTCATTGTGCCGGATTACCAGCTGTCGCTTGCGATCGGTATCAAGGGACAAAACGCCAGACTCGCTGCCAAATTGACAGGATGGAAAATCGACATCAAGAGCGAAAGCCAATATCGGGAGTGGGCGGAGGAACAGCTGTTCCCGGATCAAGGTGAATCCGAGGAGGAAGGAGAGGAAGATCGGGAACAGGTGGAGGCGGAAGTGGCGATGGAAACGGATGTGGATGAGGGGGAAACGGCAGCGGCAGAGATGGAGCCCGACGATGATGCGGACGCGAATGCGGATGCGGATGTAGCGAAGGGTGTTTAAGGGATACGGGGGGAATGAGCAGATGCGCCAAAAAAAAGTACCGATGCGAAAATGCGTAGCTTGCCAGGAAATGCGTCCGAAGCGCGAAATGATTCGGATCGTGAAAACACCGGAAGATACGATTATCATCGATGTCACCGGTAAAAAGTCAGGTCGGGGCGCTTATTTGTGCGGTTACGTGGAATGTTTGCAAACCGCAAGCAAAAATCATGCTCTCGAGCGGGCGTTGAAGACAAAAGTACCGCCTGAAATTTACGAACAGCTCGGCCGCGAATATGTGTTCAGCCGAAAGGAAAATAGCTGATGGAGGACAGGATCCTGTCCTTGCTCGGACTTGCGCAAAGAGCCGGCAAGATTATCACCGGCGAAGAACGGGTGCTTGCAGCGGTCCGCTCGGGTGAAGCGCGCCTTGTCATTCTCGCTTCGGATGCGGCCAAAAATACCCGCAAAAAATTGACTGACAAATGTTTAAGTTTCGGGGTCCAGCTGATTGAATTCGGTACGCGCACACAGCTCGGCCATGCACTTGGAAAACAGGAGCGCGTCGTCGTCTCCATCAATGATGACGGATTTGCCCGGCTTGTCCTGAACGGCCTGGAAAAATCGTCAATAAAGAGGTGAAAGGTATTGAGTAACAACAGAAAAGATAAATTGAGGGTGTACGAATATGCGAAGTCGCTGAATATGAGCAGTAAAGAAATCATTACGATTTTAAAAAGATTAGATGTCCCGGTCAACAATCATATGAGCATCATGACGCCCGAAATGATCGGTATGGTCGAACAGTTCTTTAAAGATATTAAAGAAAGCGCAGCAGCAAAAAGGGCAGGCAAAGCCGAATCCCGTCCCGCTTCCGAAAAAGGAAGTGCGGAACCCGCCAAGGAAACGCCAAGTGCAGCCGAGCGGCAGGATGCACACAAACCACAGCGTCAACAGCGTTCTGTAAACCAGGACAAACGGACGAAAGAAAGGCAGGGGGAAAATCGTCAGACGCGTATGAAAGATGTTCCGAAAAACGGAAGATCTTCAGCAAAAGCAGAACAAAAACAAGCGCAAAAACCGGCTCACAAACCGCAGCAAAAAGAGGAAGTAATGCCGGTTGAACCATCGGTAAATGAGGATATCGTAGACACCGATGACGATTTGGTGATCGATCTCGATCGAAGCGAACGGAAAGGGAAAACGACGAAAAAGACCAAGTCCAGTCCCAAACGGTTTGACGACAGCAAAGCCAGTTCCGTAAAAAGCAGTAAAAAGACGTCCGGTAAAGGGCGCGGAAAAGCTCAAAAAGAAGCCGCGAAACCGGCAAAACCGGACAATACGCCGCGTAAAATCACTGTAAAAGGACCGATGACGGTCGGCGAGCTGGCCAAACTCCTGCACAAAGATGCTTCTGAAGTCATTAAAAAACTGATGTTCCTCGGCGTCATGGCGACGATCAACCAGGAGATCGATCTCGATGCGATCCAGCTGATCGCTGAAGACTATAACGTTGAAGTAGAGATCAAAATTCCGGTTGACGAAGAGCGGTTCGAGCTGATTGAAGAGAACGATCCGGAAGAAGAACTTGTGGAACGACCGCCGGTCGTCACGATCATGGGGCACGTCGACCACGGAAAAACGACGCTGCTTGATGCGATTCGCGAATCGAAGGTCACCGCCGGAGAGGCAGGAGGCATTACCCAGCATATCGGAGCGTATCAGGTTGAAGTCAAAGGGAAGAAAATTACGTTCCTGGACACACCGGGACACGAAGCCTTTACTACGATGCGCGCCCGCGGATCGAAAATTACCGATATTACGGTGCTTGTTGTCGCTGCCGACGATGGTGTCATGCCGCAGACGGTGGAAGCAATCAACCATGCCAAAGCGGCGGATGTACCGATTATCGTCGCGATCAACAAGATCGACAAGCCGGAGGCGAATCCGGATCGGATCAAACAGGATCTGACGGAATACGGACTCGTTCCCGAGGAGTGGGGAGGAGACACGATCTTTGTCAACGTGTCTGCTTTGAACCGCACCGGTCTGAATGAACTTCTGGAGATGATCTTGCTGGTGGCCGAAGTGGAAGAACTGAAAGCCAACCCGAACAAACGTGCGCGTGGAACCGTGATCGATGCCGAACTTGACAAAGGACGGGGACCGGTGGCGCGTGTATTGGTGCAAAACGGTACCCTTAAAATCGGTCACGCCTTCGTCGCAGGGGTATGTTTCGGACGCGTGCGTGCGATGGTCAATGACATGGGCAAACGCATCAAGGAAGCCGGACCGTCAACGCCGGTGGAAATTACCGGTCTGTCTGAAGTTCCGCAAGCGGGCGATCCGTTTATGGTGTTTGAAGATGAACGCAAAGCGCGTTCAATCGCTGAAAAACGGGCCAATACATTGCGTCAATCCGAGCTGAACGTCAAAACGCGCGTCACGCTCGACGATCTTTACAAACAGATCAGCGAAGGCGATATCAAGGAACTCAATGTGATCATCAAGGCGGACGCACAAGGCAGCGTCGAAGCGCTGAAAGGATCCCTGGAAAAGATCGATATCGAGGGCGTCCGGGTCAAAATCATTCATACCGGAGTCGGCGCCATTACGGAATCGGATGTTATTCTCGCATCGGCTTCCAATGCGATCGTGATCGGCTTCAACGTGCGCCCGGAACCGGCAGCAGCTCAAACGGCCGAGCAGGAGAAAGTGGACATTCGCCTGCACCGGATCATTTACGACGCCATCGAAGAAATCGAATCGGCGATGAAAGGTATGCTCGATCCGGAGTATCGCGAAGTGGTCACCGGCCATGCGGAAGTGCGCAACATTTTCAAGATCAGTCGCGTCGGCACCATCGCCGGATGTATGGTGACAGACGGAAAAATTGTGCGTGACGCCAATGTACGGCTCCTTCGTGAAGGTGTTGTGATCCATGAAGGCCGAATCGAATCGCTGAAGCGGTTCAAGGACGATGCGAAAGAAGTCCTTCAAGGATACGAGTGCGGCATCAGTCTGGAAAATTACAATGACATCAAAGAGGGAGACGTCATTGAAGCGTATGTGATGGAAACCGTTGAGAGGTGATGAGCGATGGCAAAAATACGTGTGGAACGCGTCGCCGAACAGATTAAAAAAGAATTGAGCCAGATCATGCAGACGGAGTTAAAAGACCCCGGGATCGGATTTGTCACGGTCACCGGTGTGGATCTGACCAACGATATGTCACAGGCCAGGGTTTACTTGAGCGTACTGGGAGACGACAGTAAAAAAGAAGAAACGTTGCAGGCATTGTCGAGAGCGAGCGGATTTTTGCGCACCGAGATCGGTCGCCGCATCCGCTTGCGCCATACCCCGGAACTTTTGTTCAAACTGGATCAGTCTATCGAGTACGGCAGCCGGATCGAAGAGCTGCTCAAGCAACTGAATGATGGGAATGGCGAACAATGACTTTGCAAACGGAAGCTTACGAGCGGCAACTGGACGAAGCCAAAACCTTTATCGAACAATACGACCGCTTTCTTGTCGTATCCCATGTCCATCCGGATGGTGATGCCATCAGCTCGACCTTAACCGTCGGCTATCTGTTGCATCAGCTGGGCAAAACGTACACGTTGGTGAACGCCGATCCCATTCCCGGCAAATTTTCATTTTTGTGGGGCAGTGACTCTATCCAACGTCCGCAAGATTTGGTAAGCAAAGAACCGTTTGATTACATCATCGCCGTCGACTGTGCCGATTATTCACGCATCGGCTCAGCGGCGGAACGGTTTTCAGAACGGGCGCAAATCTTGAACATCGATCATCATCCGACCAACGATCATTATGGACATTGTCATCTGATCCGGCCTGAAGCAGCAGCGACGGCTGAAGTGTTGTACGATCTGTTGAAACGGTTCGAGCTGAAATGGGGCCTCGATCTGGCTCAATGCGTTTATACCGGCATTTTGACGGATACCGGCGGATTCCGTTATGCCAACACATCGCCCAGAGTGATGGAGATCGCCTCGGAACTGTTAAGTTACGGCGTCAATGCCCATGAAATGGCGGAAATGTTGCTGGAAAAACGTACTCTCAGTCATATCAAATTGTTGCAAAAGGCGCTTGCGACGCTTTCGTTTTCACCCGACCGCAAAATCAGCTGGATGGTCTTGTCGTTAGAAGATCTAAAAAGCGCCGGTGGCTCCAATGAAGACGTGGAAGGACTGGTCAATTATCCGCGCAACATCGAGGGCGTGGAAGTGGGCATTCTGTTTCGGGAAGTGGATGAAAATGAAGTCAAGATCAGTCTCCGTTCTGCCGGCAAAGTCGATGTCGCGCACATCGCAAAATGTTTTAACGGCGGTGGACATGTGCGGGCAGCGGGAGCCACGGTGAAAAAACCGCTGGAGGAAACGATCGCGAGCGTCGTCGATCAAGTCAAGCAGGTGTTGAAGGGATGATGGAAGGAGTCATCGCTGTCAACAAACCGGCGGGCTGGACATCACACGACGTCGTAGCCAAAATGCGCAAATGGTCCAGAATCCGGCGCATCGGTCATACCGGAACGTTGGACCCGTTAGCTACGGGCGTGTTGCCGCTTTGCCTGGGCCGGGCTACGCGGCTCGCCGAATATTTGCAGGACAGGCCGAAGGAATATATCGCGCAGGTTCGTTTCGGTATTGCCACAGATACGCAAGATGTGACCGGACAAGTCCAGGAAGAATGGGAACAGGTGCGACTCGATCCGCAGGAAGTGGAACGGGTTGTGCTTTCGTTTGTCGGTCAGATGGAACAAGTCCCGCCGATGTTCTCCGCAGTCAAGATCGGTGGAAAAAAACTGTACGAGCTGGCCAGAGAAGGGATTGAAATCGAGCGCAAACCGCGTCCGATCACCATATACGAATTGGAGATCATCGAAATTAACACCGATCTGCCTCACCCATACGCGAAATTTCGCGTTCTTTGTTCCAAAGGAACTTATATACGCACACTCTGTTTTGACATCGGTCGCAAACTCGGCGTGCCGGCCGCAATGGAAAATTTGGTGCGTACCCGCTCCGGAGACATTACGCTCGAGATGTGCCACGCGATTGAAGACATTGACAAAAAAGCACGTTCCGGTCAGCTTCAGGATCTCATCATACCCGCTGACCGATTACTTACGCACATGCCCGAAATCAAGGTGGATGAAGTCTCGGAAAAGCTGGCAAGCCATGGACAGGCAATCCGCGTGGATCCCTCCCTTTTTTCTTCCGCACCTCTCACTTCGCCGGAAGTCAGGGTATATTCGCGCAATAACAAATTCCTGGGCATTTTCAAGTGGATCCCTGAACGACAGATGCTCTCGCCGGTGAAAGTATTCAGGGATTGAACGGGATGCTGCGGGTGTAATACCGGCGCCACAGACGGATGATAAGATGGGACAGGTGATGGAAAACATGGAAGTGCTTCATATTGAATATCCTCCCGCACCGTCCTCGTTGTTGACAGGACGCCATTTTGCCGTAGCTATCGGCGATTTTGATGGTGTACATCTCGGCCACCAGGACGTCATTCGCAAGGCTAAACAAATCGCAGAAAATCAGTCACTGATCACCGCAGTGATGACGTTCAATCCTCACCCGCGGGAAGTGCTTGGGAACGCCCGTTATTCACGCTATTTGGCACCGCTCAACAAAAAATTGGATCTCTTTAAAGAGCTGGGCGTCGAATATACGTTTGTTGTCCAGTTTGATGAATCGTTCTCGCGGCTATCCGCCCGACAATTTGTAGATGAAATGTTAAGACCGCTTCATGTGAGCGCGGTCGTCGTCGGTTTCGACTTTACGTTCGGCCACAAGGCACAGGGGACGGTGGATACCCTGAAACAACTGTGTGCCGGTTTAATCGATGTGCACGTCGTTGAACCCTATGTGGTCGATGGAGAAAAAGTAAGCAGCACACGGATCCGTGAACATCTGCACCGCGGCAATTTGGCGAAAGTCAAGCAGTATACCGGGCGTGATTATTTTGTCACCGGTACGGTGGTCCAAGGCGACGGCAGGGGACGGACGATCGGTTTTCCGACGGCCAACATCCGCCTGGACGAGCCTTTTGTGCTGCCGATGAATGGTGTGTATGCCGTACGATGCCTGTTTAAGGATCGGCGCGAATTCGGTGTCATGAACATCGGTGTCAGACCGACCTTTTACGATGACTTAACCGAGCCGACCTTGGAAGTTCACCTGCTCGATTTTGCAGGGGACCTGTATGGAGAAAACGTGCGCATCGAATTTTTGGAATTTATACGGCCCGAACGGAAATTTCCCGACAAAGAGGCGCTGGTCAGCCAAATTGAGAAAGATATTGAAGAAGCGCGAAAAATACGTTGCTAGTCATTTACTTTTCACCCTTGACTATGGTATACTTTACTACGTTATAGAGATAACCTTGGCGTGGATGTACGCTCTCACCGGCGGCATCTGGGCCAACGGGGATGGAAAAAAAGGAGGTGAGCGGGAATGGCGATTACCCAGGAAAGAAAGCAACAGATCATTCAGGAATTCCGTACGCACGAAACGGACACCGGCTCTCCGGAAGTGCAGGTGGCCATCTTGACCGAAAGCATCCAGAACCTGACGGAGCATTTGAAGCAACATAAAAAAGACCATCATTCCCGGCGCGGATTGTTGAAAATGGTCGGTCAACGCCGGAAATTGCTGGACTACTTGAAGAAAAAAGACCTCAACAGATACAGTGCGTTGATCGAAAAACTTGGCTTGCGCCGCTAATACTGGAAAAATAAAGCAATACCGGCTCTTGCCGGATTGCTTTTTTGTATGCAAGGAATTCATGCATGTAGTGAAGGAAATAATAGATCTGATGCAGAATAGAAATATTGTGCCTTTTTTGCAAGGCTGACGATGAAGGAGGGAACGTATGAGACATCACGTCGAAATGATGCTGAACGGGAAAAAGCTCAAGCTGGAAACCGGCCGTTTAGCAAAACAGGCGAATGGTGCTGTGCAAGTATCATACGGCGATACCGTCGTTCTGTGTACGGCAACCGCATCCCATGATGCCAAAGAGCTTGATTTTTTCCCGTTAACAGTCAATTACGAAGAAAGACTGTATGCGGTTGGTAAAATTCCGGGCGGATTCATTAAACGGGAAGGTCGCCCGAGCGAAAAAGCGATACTGGCCGGCCGATTGACCGACCGGGCGATTCGCCCCTTGTTTCCGGAAGGATTTCGCAATGAAGTCCAAATCGTCAATATCGTTATGAGCGTAGATCAAGATTGCTCTCCGGAAATTGCTGCGATGATCGGCACATCCGCTGCCCTGGGCGTTTCAGACATTCCGTTTGACGGACCGATCGGGGGCGTTATCGTCGGACGAGTCGACGGAAAGTTTGTCATCAATCCTCCGCGAGCAGAACTGGAAAAAAGCGACATTTATCTCGTCGTTGCCGGTACGAAAGAGGCCATCATGATGGTGGAGGCCGAGGCGAAGCAAGTACCGGAGGAAGTGATCCTTGAGGCCATCATGTTCGGCCATGAAGAAATCAAGAAAATCATTGAGATCCAGGAAGAACTGATCGCGAAAGCCGGCAAGGAGAAGATGGAAGTCGAGCTGTACGAAGTCGATCCAGAAATAGAGAGAGAAGTTCGCGAATATGCACAAGGCCGCCTGCTTGAAGCGATCATGGTGGCTGAAAAACAGGCTCGGCAAGAAGCGATCGACAAGGTCAATGAAGAAACGATCGAAGTATTTACGGAAAAATATGAGGAAGAGCCGGAAAAGTTGAGAGACGTGCAAGAAGTGCTGCAAAGGATCGTCAAAGAGGAAGTGCGTCGACTCATCACCGAAGAAAAAATCCGGCCTGACGGCAGAAGACTCGATGAGATCCGGCCGATTGAATGTGATGTGGCGCTGTTGCCACGCGCGCATGGTTCCGGCCTGTTTACACGCGGCCAGACACAGGCGCTGAGCGTATGTACACTTGGTGCCCTCGGAGATGTGCAAATTCTTGACGGTATCGATCTGGAAGAATCGAAACGTTTCATGCATCACTACAACTTCCCGCCATTCAGTGTCGGGGAAGCGAGACCGTTGAGAGCACCTGGTCGCCGCGAGATCGGTCACGGCGCTCTGGGCGAACGTGCATTAGAACAGGTGATCCCGGATGAATCGGAATTTCCTTACACGATTCGCCTCGTGTCTGAAGTGCTGGAATCGAACGGTTCCACCTCCCAGGCGAGCATCTGTGCGAGCACGATGGCCTTGATGGATGCCGGAGTTCCGATCAAAGCACCGGTCGCAGGTATTGCCATGGGTCTGATCAAGGAAGGGGACCAAGTTTGCATCTTGTCGGACATTCAAGGCCTGGAAGATTTTCTGGGCGATATGGATTTCAAAGTGGCCGGTACAGAAAAAGGCATCACCGCGATCCAGATGGATATTAAAATTCACGGAATTGACCGTTCCATTCTGGAAAAAGCGTTGGCGCAGGCTAGGGAAGGACGCCTGTTCATCCTGAAAAAAATGCTTGAAGCCATACCGGAACCGAGAAAACAATTGTCGCCATACGCACCGAAGATTATTTCCTTGCGCATCAAGCCTGAAAAAATTCGCGATGTTATCGGCGCTGGTGGCAAAATGATTAATAAAATCATTGAGGAAACGGGCGTCAAAATCGATATTGAACAGGACGGTACGATCTACATCGCTTCTAGCAACGAGGAAATGAACCAGAAAGCGAAACAAACGATTGAAAACCTCGTCAAAGAGGTTGAAGTTGGCGAAACGTATCTCGGTACCGTAAAACGGATTGAAAAATTCGGAGCTTTCGTGGAAATTTTGCCGGGTAAAGAAGGTCTTGTACACATTTCCCAACTGGATCATAAACGGGTAGGTCGAGTGGAGGACGTCGTTCGTCTCGGCGATTCTATCACCGTCAAAGTGACCGATATCGATCCGCAAGGACGTGTCAATTTGTCACGCAAAGCGGTTTTGGCCGCTGAGAAGAAGAAATCGCCCAAACCTTTGGGAAGAAGCTAAAACGACTGGGTAGAAGCTGACAACGACAAACACAAGAGGAAAGAGACAGATTTGTGTCTGCCTCTTTTTTTATGTTTTTTAATACCGTTTGTGTTTGTTTTCGTTTGCGAAAATTTGAATATTCACAGGGTGTACCGCATACATATCGGACAAGCGAATCATTTGTGTCCAGTTTTTAAAGGAGCGGACCGTAGATGAAAAATCGTTTGACTGCCGGCCACAAAGCGGTAACCCTGTTTCTGTTTGCCGTACTGATCTGGTCGATTTTGGAATTGCCGATATTTCAATCGCCGTTTGAAAGCAAAGAAGAAAGCAAACCCGTATTTGCCACTTTGGAAACCGAACTGTGGCTGAAAGAGTATATTGAAATGGAAGCCCAGCGCCTGAACATCCCGCCGGTTGATGCCCGGCTCGATCCGGTGTGGAAAGCGATACCGGGTTATAACGGGCTGGAGATCGATGTCGAAACGACCTACCAGCTGGCCAAGAAAAAGGATGGGCCGATTCCGTGGGTGTACAGGGAAGTGCCGCCGCGCATCCAGCTGGATGATCTCGGGGCACAACCGGTGTACAAAGGGAATCCTCATAAAAAAATGGTCTCTTTTGCGATCAATGTAGCATGGGGCGAACAATATGTGCCATCCATGCTGGAAACTTTGCGTCGTGAAAACGTCAGCGCTACCTTTTTCCTCGACGGTACCTGGTTGAGTAAAAATCTCGATCTGGCCCATCAAATGAAGGATGCAGGGCATGAAATATCCAATCACGGCTATTCGCATAAAAATATGAGCGAGCTTTCCCGTTCCGATGCTGTCGAAGAAATTGTGAAAACCGAACGGCTTCTGGAAAGCGAACTCGGTGTCGATAACAAGCTGTTTGCACCGCCGTCGGGCGATTACAATGAAGAAACCGTAAAGATTGCCCATGAACTTCAGCTCAGAACGGTATTGTGGACGCTCGACACCGTAGACTGGAAAAAACCAGCACCGAGCACGATCATCCAGCGTATCGTGCCACGGCTGGAAGCGGGGGCGATCATTTTGATGCACCCGACAGAGCCGACAGCACAGGCATTACCGACACTGATTCGTGAAATTAAGGAAAGAGGATACAAAATCGGAACAGTCAGTGAGCTGTTGTCCTCCAAACGAATCGGTGATATTGAGCGCGATCCGCTTTTTTGGTAGAATCAAACCAATTGCGATGTATGTGGTGTATAATGAATAGACGTGTATAAACATAGCCTGTAGACTTGTATAAGCATGACATGGAGACGATAGGTGATGCGGGTGAAAAAAATCGTCCTCGATAACGGAATAAAAGTGGTCGCAGAACCGATGCCGCACTACCGCTCGTTGTCGATCGGCATCTGGGTCAAGAGCGGTTCCCGTTTTGAATCCGAACAGAACAACGGCATTTCCCACCTGATTGAACATATGCTGTTCAAAGGGACAGAAACGTATGATGCTAGGACGATTGCCAGCTTGTTCGACCGCATCGGCGGCAACGTCAATGCATTTACAACCAAGGAATATACTTGCTATTACGCCAAAGTACTGGCCGAACATGCCGACACCGCCCTCGCTGTGCTGTCCGACATGTACTATCGTTCCCGGCTCGATGAACATGAATTGAGCAAGGAAAAAAATGTGATCTATGAAGAAATCGCGATGTATGAAGATACGCCGGATGATCTTGTGCACGATTTGATCTCGATTGCTGCTTACGGCGATCATTCACTCGCATATCCGATCCTCGGAACAGAGCAGAATTTAAAAGCGTTAACATCGGCTGATCTGCGCCAATACATGAACCAATTTTATCATGGCGACAACACGGTCATCAGCATCGCCGGCAATGTCGATGATCGGATTCTGGAGCGGGTTGATCACTATTTCGGAAAAGAGGGAAACAGGGGAAAGCAGGCTGAGCTTACATTTCCCCAATTTCGCTCCGGATACGTTTTCCGCAAGAAAGATACCGAACAAAATCATATTTGTTTGGCGCTGCCCGGCGTTTCGTTACAGGATGAACGCTTGTATACGATGGCGGTGCTCAACAACGTAATCGGCGGCGGAATGAGTTCACGCTTGTTTCAGGAAATACGCGAAAAACGTGGACTGGCTTATTCGATCTTTTCCTACCATGCTGCACATGAAGATTCCGGGCAGTTTACGATCTATGTCGGAGCGGCACCCAAACATACTTCGGAATTGCTTTCGGTTTTGAACGAAACGATCGGGGAATGGCTGGCCACAGGGATCCAGGAGGAAGAGCTCATGCTCGGAAAAGAGCAGTTGCGCGGCGGATTTCTGATGAGTCTGGAAAGTACAAGCAGCCGCATGAATCGCCTGGGCAAAAACGAGTTGATGCGCGGCCGGCATGATTCGGTAGAAGAAACGTTAAAGAAAATAGAGAACGTGCAGGCTGAAGATGTGAATAACCTGGCGCGCGAAATGTTTCAGCATCCGTTTGCGTTAGCAGCTGTCGGAGAAACGGACAGCGCCATACAATCGTACAGGAGGGATCAACTTGCCATATCCAGTCCTCATCAAAAAACTTGAAGGGAACGAAGATATTCATCTGCCACGGAAATGTTCGCCGCAGGCAAGCGGTTACGATCTGCACGCCGCTGTAACCGAGCCGGTTACGATCCAACCCGGTGAACGAAAACTGATCCCGACCGGTCTGGCGATCGCGATGCCCGAAAATTTGGAAGCGCAGATCCGACCGCGCAGCGGGCTCGCTCTCAAGCATGGGATTACGGTGCTCAATTCACCAGGAACGATCGATGCCGATTACCGCGGGGAGATCAAGGTCATTTTGATCAATCTTGGGGAGGAGCCCTTTGTCATTCAAAGAAATGACCGTATCGCGCAAATGGTTTTCCAGGAAGTGCCTGCTGTTAAACTCGAGGAAAGCGACACACTGCCGGAAACGGTCCGTGGCCAGGGCGGATTCGGACATACGGGTGTTTAGAGACGGGCGGAATAAGGGGAGCGGAATGTTTACACGTTTTGTACGGTAAACATTCCGTTCCTTTTTTATTTGTTGTACACCCTGTCACCGCTTATTGTATGCGGGCATATGATGGGTTATGGAAGGTGGAGCGAAAGGAGTGCGAACGATGCTAACCGGTCTGAACGTTTTCTTTTGGGGGGGAGATGCCCGACAACTGGAGATGATCCGCAAATTTTGTGAGCTGGACGCAAACGTGACGCTGATCGGTTTTGATAATTTGCGCCAGCCCTTTCCCGGCGTCACTATGGCAGAGCCACATCCCCCGCTTTTCGCCCATGCCGATGCCCTGATTTTGCCTACGGTCGTCACGGATGAAACCGGAAAGATCGAATCATTGTTTTCAAGTCGGGAAATGGTTCTCACCGACGAAATTTTGTCCAACCTTCCGGAACACGCCGTCGTATATACCGGCTTAGCCAAGCCTTTTCTAAAACAATGGTGCCAAAAACATCACGTAAAGCTTGTCGAACTGTTTGAACGGGATGATGTCGCCATTTACAATTCGATCCCCACCGCAGAAGGCGCAATCATGATGGCGATTGAAAATACCGATATTACGATTCACTCCTCCCGCGCGATTGTCCTTGGACTCGGTCGGACCGGTATGACGTTGGCACGGACGCTGAAAGGAATGGGAGCGTTTGTAAAAGTCGGTGTCCGCAGAAGCGAACATTTTGCCCGAGCGGAAGAAATGGGGCTGGGTCCTTTCTATATGAAAGATCTGGCTGAACACGTTTCGGATTGCGACCTGCTTTTCAATACGGTCCCGGCTCCTGTAGTGACCGCACGCGTCATCGCCAACATGCCGCATCATGCCGTTATTATCGATCTGGCATCTAGCCCGGGAGGAACCGACTTTCGCTTTGCGGAAAAAAGAGGAATCAAGGCACTGCTGGCTCCCGGGCTTCCTGGTATCGTTGCCCCGAAGACCGCCGGACAAATATTGGCCAAATGTTTGGCTCAACTCTTGTCAGAGACCGCGAAGAAACGGAGGGATCAGGAATGAACTGGAAAGGGATCCAGGTCGGATTTGCCCTGACGGGATCGCATTGCACTTTTGACGAAGTGATGCCGGAAATTCAAAAATTTGTCGATGCTGGCGCGATCGTGACACCGATTATCTCCTACTCGGTGAAAACGACGGATACGCGTTTTGGTACGTCCGAAGACTGGCAACGAAAATTGAGAGAGATCACAAACAATGAGATCATTTCGAGCATTGTGGATGCAGAGCCGATCGGTCCGTCCAGGAAACTGGATATTCTTGTCATAGCTCCTTGCACCGGCAACACGATTGCCAAGCTGGCTAACGCGATGACGGACAGTCCGGTAATCATGGCGGCCAAGGCACAGCTGCGCAATCAACGTCCGCTTGTGCTTGCCATTTCAACCAATGACGGGCTCAGCATGAATGCGCAAAACATTGCAAAACTGTACAACAGCAAAAATATTTATTTTGTTCCTTATGGTCAGGACGCACCCGAAACAAAGCCAAATTCGCTTGTCGCACGCATGGATCTGATTATGGAAACGTGCGAACAGGCGCTTCAAGGAAAACAGCTTCAGCCGATGGTCATTGAAAGATTCAGATATTCATGTATATAATGAAGCATACGAATGTTTTTGTTAAAGGGGAGTAGAAGCAATTGACGAACCGGAAATTGTTCAACGTCGCCGTAGTAGGAGCAACCGGCGCAGTTGGAGAACAAATTGTCAAACTGCTCGCAGAACGAGACTTTCCGATAAAAAATTTGAAGCTGTTGTCTTCAGCCCGCTCGGCAGGAAAAAAGGTTCGCTTTAAGGAAGAAGAGATTACGGTGGAAGAAGCGACGGCTGACAGCTTCAAAGATGTGGATATCGCCCTGTTCAGCGCAGGCGGTAGCGTCAGCAAGGAGCTTGTTCCCGCTGCGATCCAGCACGGTGCCGTATGTGTAGACAATACGAGTGCCTTTCGCATGGACCCGGATACGCCGCTGGTCGTCCCTGAAGTAAACCTCGATCAAATCCGGAAGCACAAAGGGGTGATCGCCAACCCGAACTGCTCCACGATCCAGTTGGTGGTGGCGCTCAAACCGCTGTATGATCGGTTTGGCATGAAGCGGATCATCGTTTCAACGTACCAGGCCGTTTCCGGAGCCGGCTTGTCGGCTGTCAGAGAAACACTGGAACAAACCAAAGCCGTTTTGGAAGGAAAACCGGCCGATCCGCAGGTGCTTCCCGTCAGCAGCTTGCCTGTCAAGCATCAAATCGCCTTCAACGCGATTCCGCAAATCGACAAATTTGTCGACAACGGGTTTACGTTTGAAGAAATGAAAATGATCAACGAAACCCGCAAGATCATGGGGGACGATTCCTTGCAAATCACGGTCACCTGCGTACGCATTCCGGTGATCCAGGGGCATTCGGAATCGGTCTATGTTGAGCTGGAGCAGGATTTTGACATGGATGAGGTTCGCACCGTATTGGAGAACGCTCCCGGCATTGTGGTCAAAGACGATCCGAGCTCTCAAGTGTATCCGATGGCTGTAGACTGCGCTGGTAAAACCGAAGTATTTATCGGCCGTTTGAGACGGGACCTGGCCAACCCGCGCGGACTGAACATGTGGGTCGTCACCGATAACCTGCTGAAGGGAGCCGCATGGAATACCGTGCAAATCGCTGAACATCTCACTGACCTGCTTTAACTTGGCGGATTCCAGCTGATCTGGATGTTTCGACCCAACAATCGCGTTGAAGACGATCGGTTTGGGAGGGACACCTGCTTGAAAATTCTGGTGCAAAAATTCGGCGGAACTTCACTCCAAACGCCAGCAGCGCGCAAATGCGCCGTCAAACATGTGCTTAAAGCCTTGAAGTCCGGCTATGCTCCTGTCGTCGTCGTATCCGCCATGGGACGCGCTGGTGATCCGTATGCAACCGATACGATGCTGAATTGGATCGCTGATCATGGTGGAAGGATGCCTTCGAGGGAGCTGGATCTTTTCATCTCATGCGGAGAAGTCATGTCGGCAGCGGCGATGTGCGGATTGTTGTGTGAAGAAGGCATAAAAGCCATCGCTTTAACCGGTGCCCAGGCAGGCATCCGTACGAACAGCGAATACGGGAACGCTCAGATCGTTTCCATCGATCCTGCACCGATTCGTAGCCGGTTGCTCGAAGGATTTGTCGTCGTCGTAGCCGGATTTCAAGGAACGGATGTAAACGGCAATGTGACGACTCTCGGCCGTGGCGGCAGCGACACAACCGCTACTGCGCTCGCTGCAGCATTGCAGGCCGAACGGGTCGACATCTTTACAGATGTGGACGGGGTGCTGACAGCGGATCCCCGCATCGTCGATGAGGCGCAAAGACTGGATGTTATCAGCTACGCGGAAATTTGTAACATGGCTCATCACGGGGCCAAGGTGATCCACCCGCGCGCGGTGGAGATCGCCATGCAGGCAGGAGTGCCGATTCGTGTCCGTTCCACATTTTCCGACGGATTCGGGACGCTCGTTACGAGCCCGGAACGGATCAAACAAGCAAACAGTCGCATCGTCGACCGTCATGTTACCGGAATTACGCACGTTTCTCAAATTACGCAAATTCAAATTACAGCTCCGCCGGGCCGCTATGACCTTCACCTGGAAGTTTTCAAGACGATGGCTCAACATCACATCAGTGTCGATTTTATCAACGTCAGCCCGTCCGGGGTCGTCTATACGGTTTTGGAAAAAGATGCGGAGAAGGCATCCGCTTTGCTCAGACAGTTCGGGTACGAACCGACCCTTACTCCCCATTGCGCTAAAGTGGCGGTGATTGGAGGAGGGATGAACGGTGTCCCCGGCATCATGGCGAAAATCGTCGAAGCCTTGACGGAAGAAGACATCCGCATTCTTCAATCGGCCGACTCGAATACGACGATTTGGGTGCTGGTCAAAGAAGAACAAGCCGTAAACGCCGTGCGAGCGCTGCACCGCAAATTTTCCCTGCATTTTGAAAATCTCTTTAACCCAACCGGGGAGCCGGCATTCGGTAACACTCAAGAAGGAGGAGCTTAAGCAGTGAATTTTGGCAGATTGATTACAGCCATGGTCACGCCATTTGATGATCGCTTGCAAGTGGACTACAACAAGGCGGAATATTTGATCGATTATCTGATTGAAGAACAACAAAATGACAGCATCGTCGTCTGCGGAACGACCGGAGAAGCGCCGACACTGACCGATGAGGAAAAATTAAACCTGTTTGAACTTGCCGTTAAACGGGCAAACGGACGTTGTAAAATCATTGCCGGTACCGGTGACAACAATACGGCTCACTCGATAGAATTGACCAAAAAGGCAGAAGCGATCGGCGTTGACGGGATCCTGCTTGTCACTCCGTATTACAACCGCCCGTCTCAAGAAGGGCTGTATCAGCATTTCGCTACCATCGCTGAAAACACCGCCTTGCCGGTCATGCTGTACAACGTTCCCAAACGGACAGGCATCAATCTGGAAGCCGATACGGTCATCCGTCTGTCCAAAATTAAAAACATTACCTCGCTGAAAGAGGCAAATTCCGATTTCGCGCAAATTACAAAAATCGTAAGCCAAACCCGTGACGATTTTCTCGTCTATAGCGGAGATGACGACATTACGTTGCCGATGCTGAGCGTTGGAGGATACGGCGTCGTCAGCGTCGCCGGACACCTCTTCGGCAAAGAGATCAAGCAGATGATCGATGCCTTTTTTAACGGTGATGTTCAAAAAGCAAGCGAATGGCACGGTAAACTGAATCCGATCTTCAAAGGTTTGTTTATCAGCCCCAACCCGGTGATGATTAAATGTGCGCTCAACTTGCGGGGAATTGATGTCGGCGGAGTCCGCTTGCCGCTCGTAAAAGCCAACGAAGACGAAGAGCGGTTCATCAAGGATTTGCTCGGTTGACCTGGCAAACGAGAAACGGTGTTTGAGCCGCTTAAGGCAAACACCGTTTTTTTTTATGTCCAAATCATTCTTTTTATGAACTTGTGTTTTGGATTGCTGATCATGTATAATGTGTTCAAGTGACTTGGTACGGGTTTCTCATCTGGTTTGAGTTTCATATAAAAATCGTCGTCAATTTATATTGCAGGAGGTAAGAATCTTTGTCAAAGCAGAAAAAAGGAAAATTAACCATTTTCGCCCTGGGCGGCGTGGGCGAGATTGGTAAAAACATGTATGTTGTACAATATGATCAAGACATTGTCGTCATTGATTGCGGTTTGAAATTCCCTGAAGAGGAAATGCTCGGAATTGATGTCGTTATTCCTGACATCACTTATCTGATGGAAAATGCAGATAAGGTAAGAGGAATTTTGCTGACACACGGTCACGAGGACCATATCGGCGGATTACCCTACGTTCTGAAGCATCTCGATGTTCCGGTCTACGGAACGAGGCTTACCCTCGGCTTGGTGGAAAGCAAGCTGAAGGAAGCAAATATGCTCCGCGATACGAAGCGGATCTTGATCACCGCGGATTCGGAAGTCAAACTTGGCAAGTTGAAAGCCACCTTTTTCAGGACGAATCACAGCATTCCCGATTCGGTGGGAATTTGCGTTCATACACCCGAAGGTACCGTAGTCCACACTGGAGATTTTAAGTTTGATCATACGCCGGTTAACGGTCAGTTTGCCGACTTGCACAGAATGGCCGAAATCGGTCGACGCGGTGTTTTGGTGCTCATGTCGGATTCAACCAACGCTGAACGGCCCGGACATACAGGTTCGGAGACGGACGTTGGCCGCGAATTGAAAGAGATTTTCAGAAAAGCGAAACAGCGCGTCGTCGTAGCGACATTTGCTTCCAATATCCATCGTATCCAGCAGGTGATCGATGCGGCCGCTGCCACCAACCGCAAAGTAGCGGTGATCGGCAGGAGCATGGTCAACGTCGTTACCATTTCTTCGGAACTCGGGTACTTGCAAGTACCGGATGGCATGCTGATCGATCCGGACGACATTGGCAAATATGCGGCAAACCGGGTTGTCGTGCTGTCAACCGGCAGCCAGGGCGAACCGATGTCCGCCTTGACACGAATGGCTCGCTCAACGCATCGCAAGGTGGATATTATGCCTGGCGATACGGTTATCATTGCAGCCACGCCTATTCCGGGCAACGAGCGCTATGTAGGTCGCACGATCGATGAGCTGTTCAGGCTCGGAGCCAATGTCATTTATGGTACCGGTTCCGGCTTTGATGCACACGTATCTGGTCACGGCAACCAGGAAGACCTGAAACTGATGCTCAATCTGATGCGCCCGAAATATTTCATACCGGTTCACGGAGAATATCGTATGCTTCGCCGGCATGCCATGTTGGCGGAATCGGTTGGAATCGATCCGGACAACATTTTTATTGTGGACAACGGGGACACGGTCGAGATTCAGAACGGGGAAGCGCGTCGAGGAGCAAAAGTGCCAGCGGGCAAAGTGCTCATCGATGGACTTGGTGTCGGCGATGTCGGCAATATTGTGCTGAGAGACCGGAAATTGCTTTCCCAAGACGGCATCCTCGTCATTGTGGTGACGCTCAGCAAGCAGGAAGGCAAGGTTCTGTCAGGACCCGACATCATTTCCCGAGGCTTTGTGTACGTGCGAGAGTCGGAAGGATTGCTTGAGGAAGCCAATCGAATCGTTTCCAATACATTGAGCAAACTGATGAGTGACAATGTAAACGAATGGGCTTCGCTTAAAACTCACGTTAAAGAAGCACTCGGACGATTTCTATATGAACAAACCAAGAGAAGACCTATGATACTGCCCATTATCATGGAAGTGTAATCCTCAGTATCAGTCACTTAAACAAACCGCAATCAGAAAGCATCCCTGGCGGATTGGGTTATTCATCTGCCGGGGATGCTTTTTTCATGAGCGGATTTACATAAATCCGTGCCCTGGACCTCATAATATTCGATATATGGCGTGGATGCCAAAGCTTCCTTACAATGAACCCAATCAGGAGGACCTTGGAATGAATGATCGAAATCAACCGAACATGACGGCACCGGCATCTCCGACTGCACCGGCTCCGCCGCCGCCCGCTAGACCGGCATCAGAAAACAAGAGCTCAGTCGCGGAAAATATTCAGCAACTCGGACAAACCACGACACCAGCAGTCGACTCCAACATTTTTTGTTTGACGATCATCGGACAAGTGGAAGGTCACGTCGTGTTACCACCGCAGAACAAGACGACCAAATATGAACATATCATTCCGCAGCTTGTCGCCGCAGAACAGAATCCGAAAATTGAAGGGATCTTGATCATTCTCAACACGGTGGGCGGAGATGTTGAAGCAGGGCTGGCCATCGCTGAAATGATTGCTTCTTTATCCAAACCTTCGGTGACAGTCGTGCTGGGGGGAGGTCATAGCATCGGCGTGCCGATCGCGGTCGCAGCCGATTATTCGATTATCGCACCGACGGCAACGATGACCATTCATCCGATCCGTTTGACCGGACTGGTGATCGGTGTGCCTCAGACCTTTGAGTATCTCGACAAAATGCAAGAAAGAGTCATCCGCTTTATTACTTCCCATTCCAGAATTACGGAAGATAAATTAAAGGAACTGATGTTTAAAACCGGGGAATTGACGCGGGACATCGGCACGACTGTGATCGGGGAAGATGCGGTCAAGTATGGTCTCATAGACCAGACGGGAGGCATTTCTGAAGCGCTGAACGAATTGAACAAACGGATCGAGCAGTACCGCAACAACCGACCCGAACTTCAACCCCAATCCCATCAAGTTCCATCTACATTGCAACCCGCCAAGCCCAATGGGGGACCGATCTTATGATCATCTATTCCCCCGTACCCTTGGAACAAATCATCGAGGGAATTGAAGATGGAGTGACAGCACCGGAAGAAATTCAGGTCGAAGGCATCCTCATGCAGGTACAACCGATCGATGGACAGCGGGCACGGATCGTCCGTCTGCTCAGCCCCAATCCGCAAGATTATTTGAATCCGAGATATGCTCCCGGAAACCTTATCCATTACCGCCCGTCTTTGGACGAACATCAGATCTAATCTTTACTCTAAAAAAGTCTTGCATCACTTAGCGATGCAGGGCTTTTTTTGATGTAAAACGTAGGTTTTTTCGATTATAGTCTGTCCCTGGAAAGCTGTGGTATAATGAATGAGCGGAGGTGTCCACATTGGCCCGTTCCAG
Organism: uncultured Paenibacillaceae bacterium; assembly: GCA_937925675.1. Classification (GTDB taxonomy): domain Bacteria; phylum Bacillota; class Bacilli; order Paenibacillales; family CALAME01; genus CALAME01. The sequence continues at coordinate 53,282 of CALAME010000001.1, forward strand.
GAAGAGTGGCGGAAAAAAACTGAAAAACATCATCAAATTTGAAGTTTATGGCATACTGATCATCGTTTTTTCCATCATGTCGCTCGCGGGAAGAGGAGATGTCATTCCGGGAATCGGAAGTGTAGGCCGCTCCTTCAGCTACATATTTTTGTTTTTGACAGGAGCTCACTATTATATCATTCCGCTCATCTGTATCTATGTCGGACTACACGTCATGATCAAACGGCAATGGCCGATCGGCTGGTCGCTCCGAAAAACGGGCATATTTCTCATATTGCTGGCTTTGCTGACGACATATCATATTTCCCTGTTCCAGCAACTCGACCCCGATGCACAATACAGCGCCAGGGACATCATCACCCAGCCGGTGGAAAATATTCGCGGCATGATCTCGCAGGAGATCAGCGCCGAAGCGTTCCAACGTGCGCTTGGCGGCGGGATGATCGGGGCGCTCATGTACGCTTTGCTGTACGTGTTGTTTGACAATCTCGGCAGCAAATTGTTTGTCGTCGCTCTCTATGCGATCGGACTGATCCTGTTGACCGGCTGGTCTTATGTGGAAATGGGGCGTAAGGTAAAGCAATTCGCGGGGCGGATCGGAAGACAGTTCGGGTTCAAGCTTAAGGAACTGATCGCTCTGGTGGGACGAAGAACACCGGCAAAAAATAAACGCTCACCTCAGGCGCAACCGTCGTCCGATGAGCGGGATGATGCGGAGGACGTATCCGATCTTGCGCCAGCGATTTCCGAGCGGCCGGAACCCGTCCATCCTGTCCATGAAACGCCACTCATTCGCGATTTCGAGGAACATCGTGCCATTGAAGATAAAATTGAAGATAAAGTTGAATTACAAATTGAACCGGATCATTCCGATGATCATTCCGAAACCGAACAGGACGAGGCTACACCAAGCGGACAGCTCGTTGAGACACCGACCGGTTTGTCCTATCGTAAGGATGCAAACACCCACAAAAAACCTTATCAGCTTCCACCGTTTCACTTGCTGGCCAAACCGAAACCGGCTGCGAAAGGGAACCATTCGACGGATTATATGGCCAACGCCAAAAAGCTGGAAGAAACTTTGGAAAGTTTCGGCGTCAGGGCGCGGATCGTGGAAGTCGTACGCGGTCCGACCGTAACCCGGTATGAAGTACAGCCGGATATCGGTGTCAAAGTGAGCCGAATCGTCAGTTTGACCGATGATATCGCCCTGGCGCTGGCCGCCAAGGACATTCGCATGGAAGCGCCGATCCCTGGCAAGGCAGCGATAGGCATCGAAGTGCCCAATCCGACGGTTTCCACGGTCACGCTGAGAGAAGTGATGGAAAGTTCAGCATTTCTTGAAGCGACATCGAAGATTTCCATCGCGCTGGGAAGGGATATTTCCGGACAACCGATCGTAGCGGATTTGGCCAAGATGCCGCATTTGCTCGTCGCAGGCGCAACCGGCTCCGGCAAATCGGTTTGTATCAACGGGATCATCATCAGCATTTTGTACAAAGCGAAACCCGATGAAGTCAAATTCCTGATGATCGACCCGAAAAAAGTAGAATTGAATGCTTATAACGGCATACCGCATCTTTTGGCACCGGTCGTGACCGATCCGCGCCGGGCATCGCTGGCTTTGAGAAAAGTGGTCGGTGAAATGGAGCAGCGCTACGACCTGTTTTCAAAAACGGGTACGCGCAATATCGAAGGGTACAATGAATATGTGGAAAAGCACGGTGGAGAAAAACTGCCGTTTATCATCGTCATCGTCGACGAACTGGCTGACCTCATGATGGTTTCGGCCAATGATGTTGAAGATTCGATCGCACGCCTGGCGCAGATGGCGCGCGCTGCGGGCATCCATCTGATTCTGGCGACACAGCGGCCTTCGGTCAATGTGATCACCGGTGTGATCAAGGCGAACATCCCATCGCGCATCGCCTTTGGCGTCTCATCGCAAGTGGATTCACGTACGATATTGGATTCCGCCGGCGCTGAAAAATTGCTCGGTCGCGGCGACATGTTGTTTTTACCGGTCGGCGCGACCAAGCCGGTGCGGATCCAGGGGGCTTTCTTGTCCGATCAGGAAGTGGAAGCAGTCGTCCAGTTTGCCAAAGGGCAAGCGAAAGCGGAATATCGGGAAGAGCTCGTACCGGAAGTGGATGAAACCGAGGAGAAGCGCGAAGAGGAAGAGGATGAATTGTACGACCAGGCAGTGCAAATCGTAGTGGAAGCCAGACAAGCCTCGGTGTCGTTATTGCAAAGAAGGATGCGCATCGGGTACAATCGTGCAGCCAGACTGATCGATGCCATGGAAGCCAACGGTGTCGTCGGTCCATACGAAGGCAGCAAACCTCGCGAAGTGTTGATTACAGCCGAACAATATGCGCAAAGAAAAGTCGGTTCCTAGGCGCCGAAGTGTGATAAGAAGCGTGATCTCTGACCGTTTATCCGTTGCATATAAGCCGGCTCGGTTTCTCATAATAAGAAAGATTTTCAGACTCCATCTTAAAATCGAGAACATGAACCGAGAAAAGGTGATTTTGATGCAACGGAACAAGTGGAGAATAGGGCTTGTTATAGCTGTTTTGATTGGCGCTTTGTTCACAATGCAATCGTGGTTGCCAATTTTTATTGACGAAGCGCATGGACAGGCGATATTGAAGCAAGGCAGCATCGGCGGCGGTGTATGGGAACTGCAGGGACGTCTCAAATTTCTCGGATTTTATAACGGACAAATCGATGGGCATTTCGGACCGAAAACGAAAGAGGCAGTCATCCGTTTCCAGCAACAATTTGGTTTGAAGGCGGACGGGATCGTCGGTCCGATGACGAAAAATAAATTGTGGAAGGCCACGCGCGCCTGGAACGGACAACAGACGGATACACAGGATCAGAGCCGGAACCGGGCAGAAAAAAAACAACCGGCGCCCGCAAGCAATCGGCTCGGTCTGTCTGAAAATGATATTAACCTGATGGCCAATGCGGTCTATGGTGAGGCGCGCGGAGAACCTTATATCGGACAAGTTGCTGTGGCCGCCGTCATCATCAATCGGCTGAATTCAGATTTGTTCCCGAATACGGTCTCCGGGGTCATTTTTGAACCGCGCGCATTCACGGCAGTCCAGGACGGACAAATTTGGCTGACGCCGAATGAAACAGCCAGACAGGCGGTGTTGGACGCGATCAACGGCATGGATCCGACCGGAGGTTGCCTGTATTATTTCAATCCGGATACCGCAACTTCTGCGTGGATCTGGACGCGGCCACAAGTCAAAAAAATCGGAAAACATATCTTTTGTATGTGACCCAAATCCGATTTGCGTTGGACAGCTCACATGGTTTAGAATGGATACCAGTGAATCCAGAATTCCAGATAAAGGAGCGTCTTGAGATTTGAATAGTGCCGCAATCGAGCGGTCAAATGTGGGCAACATCCGTCTGCATGTTCTGCCCACAGACCGCTTTAAAACCTATGCTGTAACCGTTCATATCGGACGACGGCTGTCTGAGGATCACGTTACTCCGACGGCGCTCATCCCGTTTGTTCTGCGCCGAGGAAACTCTCGCTTTCCGGAAACGAAAACGTTCCGGGAACATCTGGAACTTTTGTACGGGGCGGGATTTGGCTTTGATGTTACCAAACGCGGGGACTACCAGGTTGTGCAGTTCCGCATGGATATGATTCATGAAAAATACGTCGATCACCCGCATTCCCTGCTCGAGGAGACGCTTCGCTTTCTAGGAGATACGATCACCCGTCCCTTGCTTGAAGACGGCATTTTCCGAAAACTTTATGTTGAAGCGGAGAAAAATACGCTGGAAAAAAGGATTCAGTCGCTGATCAATGACAAAATACGCTATGCGGCTGAACGTTGCATAGAAGAAATGTGCGCTGGAGAGCCGTACCGTTTGCATCCGCTCGGCCGCATCGAAGAAATCGGGCGGATCACACCGGCTTCCCTATACGAAGACTATCGTCGCTGGCTGAAAGAAGCGGCGATCGACATTTATGTAGTCGGCTCTGTGTCCATGTCCGAAGTGAAGTCCCTTGTCGCGGAAGCTTTTCAATACGAGAATAACGAACCGCGCGCATACGAACAGGTTGAACCTGTTCAGCATGCACGTAAAGAGCCAAAAACCGTTATTGAACGCCTAGACATCACCCAGGGCAAACTCAACCTTGGCTTGCGTCTGCCTGTTACTTATGCCGATCCGGACTATCCGGCTGCCCTGGTCTACAACGGCATATTGGGCGCATACCCCCACTCGAAACTGTTTACCCACGTGCGTGAACGGGCGAGCATGGCTTATTATGTTTCTTCAAGATTGCATGGACACAAAGGAATTCTGGCGATCCAGTCAGGAATAGAAATCGCCAATTTTGAAAAAGCGAACGAAATCATCCGGCAACAGCTCGAAGCGATCAAAGATGGTCAGATCAGCGATCAGGAATTGGAAAAAACGAAGAAAATGATGTGCAGCCAATTGCGGGAAATTCTTGATTCCGCATATGAAATGACTGCATTTGACTTTAATAATGTGCTTGCCGGCACAGACCGGACCGTCGCGTCGCTGATCGAAGCGATCCAGGAAGTGGAGAAAGACGATGTGCAACGGATCGCCCAGACGGTTCAACTCGATACAATCTATTTTTTACGAGATGGCGAAGGAGGGCATGACGTTGAAAGAAATACGCCATGAACAAGTAGGAGAGACGCTCTATTATGAACGCATGCCTAACGGTCTCGACGTCTATGTATTGCCCAAACCCGGGTTCCAGAAAACATACGCTACCTTTGCCACTCGCTACGGTTCCATCGACAATCATTTTCGTGTGGATGGCGGCGAAAAGATCAAAGTGCCGGATGGAATAGCTCATTTTCTGGAGCATAAAATGTTTGAGGAACCCCAGGGTGACGTTTTTTCCCAGTTTGCATCACAAGGGGCTTCCGTGAATGCCTATACGAGCTTTGAACGGACTGTCTACCTTTTTTCTGCTACTGAGCAGATCGATAACAACATTGAATCGCTGCTTAATTTCGTGCAGAAACCTTATTTTACGGATGAAAATGTGGAGAAAGAAAAAGGGATCATTGCTCAGGAGATCAACATGTACAAAGATCATCCCGACTGGCAAGCCTATTTCGGGCTGATCGATGCTTTCTATCATGTTCATCCGGTTCATATTGACATCGCCGGCACGATCGAGTCGATCAACCAAATCACGAAAGAACATTTGTATGAATGCTATAACACGTTTTACCATCCGGCGAACATGTTGCTGTTTATCGTCGGAGCGGTCGATCCGCAAAAAACGATGTTGCTCGTCTACGATAACCAGGCGAAAAAGAAGTTTCCCAAGCAAGGAAAAATCGAGCGTTTCTTCGATCCGGAACCGCCGCATATCAAACTGGAGAAAAAAGTGACCCGTTTGCCTGTAGCGATGCCCAAATGCCTGTTCGGTTTCAAGGAGACCGAGGTAGGGTTAACCGGACGACAATTGCTAGAGCGTGAATGCGAAACCAAACTGCTGCTGGAACTTTTGTTCGGTCCGAGCTCGGAATTGTATCAGAAACTATACGATCAGAAGCTGATTAACGACAGCTTTTCCCATGAATACTCATCACATACCGGATATGCTTTTTCCGTGATCGGAGGGGATACACCCGACCCGGAACGGCTTCTCGATACGGTCCAGAAAGAGTTGGAAATGTGGCGCAAACAGGGCATCCAGGAACGGGATTTTGAACGAATTCGCAAAAAGAAAATCGGTTCATACATGCGCATGCTCAATTCATTGGAAGCGATCGCCAATGAATTTACGCGCCATCATTTCCGGGATCAGGATTTGTTTGATATACCGGAAGTTTATCAAAACATGACGCTCGAGAACATTCACGAGCGTTTTGAACAGCATTGCCGGTGGTCACAGATGGCGGCGTCCATCGTGACAAACGATGGATAAACCGCTATCGGAAACCAATGTCCTCATCACCGGTGCGAGCCGCGGGATCGGCGCAGCGACAGCGATCAAGTTCGCTTCCATGGGAATGAACGTGGTGATCCACTATCGCAGCTCGCATGAATTGGCCAACGAAACGGCGCGAAAATGTCTCGAATACGGTGTGAATGTCCTCACGGTAGCGGCGGACTTGACACGAAAAAATGAGATCACGCGCATGTATGAAAAACTGAAACGGCACCAGATGATGCCGGACGTTCTGGTGAATAACGCTGGTGTCGCCCATTATGAACTGTTTACCGATGTCACCGAAGAGGACTGGGATCATGTTATCAATGTGAATTTGAAAGGTCCTTTTTTATGCACGCAAGCCTTCGTGCCGCATATGATCGCCCAAAAGTACGGACGGATCATCAATGTGTCATCGATTTGGGGAATCAGCGGCGCCTCTTGTGAAGTGGTCTATTCTACTGCCAAAGGGGGCATGAATGCCTTTACGAAGGCGCTGGCAAAAGAACTGGCCCCATCCGGTATTACCGTCAATGCGGTCGCACCGGGCGCTGTAGATACCGATATGCTCAGCGAATTTGACCGCGCTGAAATTGAGGCGCTGGAAAATGAAATTCCCGCCGGTCGCATCGCGACGCCGGAGGAGATCGCATCGCTCGTCTATTTTCTGGCATTGCCGGAATCCGGTTACATCAACGGTCAAATCATCAGTCCGAACGGCGGATGGCTGACGTAAAGCTCTTTTACAAATGAATATTTCCCTTGCGCTCTGCAGATAGTATGGGTGTATCCGCTATTTGCAGGAAGGGAGGATAAGTCACATGGTAACCGAAACTGTATTGGATCAATTTGAGAAATGGAAATCATTTTTGCATGATCGGGTCGAAAAGGCAAGAAAAGCCGGGATGAGTGATGAGACGATTGCGAACCTGGCTTATCAGATCGGTGAGTTTCTGGATGAGCATGTCGATCCGAAAAACGAAGAAGAACGATTGCTGAAAGAACTCTGGGATGTTGGTGACGAGCAGGAGCGAAAAACCATCGCACGTCTGATGATGAAGCTCGTCGACAAAGTGAAGTAACCTCTCTATTTTACAATCAACCCTCCCTCATCTGAACTCATCGGGAGGGTTTTTTTCTGAAGTGGAAGGAAAATGCCGAAAATTGTAGAATACAGTCAGTGTTCGAGTATCGGTATTTCATGGATAGATATGGTTTTGCTAAAATGAAATGGGAATATGCAATGATTTGTTGACATAAACCGTTCTGCATTCGGATACGAAAAAATATCTCCAGGGGGTGAAAATGTGACAGATTTAGGTGAAACATTACGCAAGGCGCGCTTGGAACGGGGAATGACCCTGGAGGAACTTGAAGAACTTACAAAAATTCGCAAGCGCTATTTGCAAGCGATTGAATCGCAAAACTTTGAAGTGCTTCCGGGCAACTTTTATGCTCGCGCCTTTATAAAAAATTATGCGGAAGCGGTCGGACTCGATCCGGAACAAATTATGCAAATGTACAAAAACGTCATTCCTTCAACGGAATCGACTCCCCACATCGAAGTGACTCGACCGCCGGCCCGCAGCAGCCATTTTAATATTGAACGGTGGAGCAAATGGGCTTCAGCTTTGCTGATGGTCAGTTTTTTTCTGTTGATCGTCGTGTTGATTTATTTTTATGTTTACCAAGCGGACTCCAACAAGGATACGGTCATGGATGAAACCCCCATTACCGACCGCATCGAGCAGACCGATTCCAATCAGGATCCCGAACCAGATACTGCATCCAGTCAACAGCCTGTCGTCCAGGAACCGGAACCCGAACCTGAGCCAGAGCCGGAAGTCACATTTGTCAATAGCAGTGGATCGCTTGACATTTACACGATTTCCAATGCAGATAAGGTTCAGGTCGAACTGGAGATTGTCGGACCGGAATGCTGGGTATCCGTGAACAAGGACAACCGCGATGGCGAGCTTCTCTTCATGGACACATTGAAACATGGTGACAAGATGAGCTGGGAATATGAAGGAGCGCTCTGGATTCGCCTCGGTCAGGCCAGCTCGGCAGCGGTTACGGTAAACGGCGTTCCGCTCGAACCGTTTGAACATCCGAACGTCAGGGATTTACAGCTCAATCTGGCTGCATCGGAAGACAATTGGAACGAATCTGAAGGAAATTTGGACGAATAATTGGCCTCGCTTTGGAAACGATAATTCGTAGATCATCAGTTTATCCAAAAGTGAGGCTCAAAATATGACTGTAAGTTGGATTGTTACCGGTCTGGGCGTGATCGTTAGCTTGCTCGGCTGGTTTTTAACCCCGGATGAATGGGGTTGGGGCATTCTCGGTTTTGGGCTAGCTCATATCGTGCTCGGACTGTTGGACATGTTTCGTGAACCAGCAAACCAACGTTAAATCATCATATTGTCGTATCGTTAAAGGAGGCGCCATTGTTGCGCCTCCTTTCATTTTGTGGGTATAATTTGATGAGTATGTCTTGAAAGGATGAGAGCTTGTGGCTTCCGAACATTCCTTTGATATTGTGTCAAAAGTGGACATGCAGGAGCTGGATAACGCGGTCCGGCAAGCGATGAGGGAAATCGAAACCCGTTTTGATTTCAAAGGTTCAAAAAGCGAGATTCGCCTGGAAAAACAAGAAGTGGTCATCGTTGCGGATGACGATTACAAATTGAAAAGTGTCATCGATATTTTGCACTCCAAAATGGCCAGACGCGGGGTTTCGATGAAAAACGCAGAGTTCGGAAAAGTAGAACCTGCTGCGGGCGGTACCGTGCGGCAGACACTGTCGATCAAGCAGGGGATCGACCAGGATGTGGCCAAACAGATCACCAAGCTGATCCGGGAGAGCAAACTGAAAGTGAAAAGCCAAATTCAAGGTGACCAGATTCGCGTATCCGGCAAAAGCAAGGACGACTTGCAAAAAGTGATTCACATGGTGAAAGAGGCAGATTTTCCTCTTGAATTGCAGTTCGTCAATTTCAGATAAATTGACTTTTGACACTCCCCTCCAGCTTGTATTATACTTGTGAAGAACAATCTGGCATTTGAATCTATTGGGGGATAAGGCATGAACGAAAAGGTCATGATGGTCACGCTAGGCTGCGATAAAAACCGCGTCGATTCCGAGATTATGTCGGGGTTAATCGATGAACGCGGATACACTCTTACAGATAACGAAGAAGAAGCAACAGTCATCGTCGTCAATACATGCGGTTTCATCGACGCTGCCAAAGAGGAATCGATTCAAACGATTCTGGAAATGGCTGAACTTAAGAAAACAGGATCGCTGAAAGCGTTGATCGTATCCGGATGCCTGACCCAACGTTACAAAGAACAGCTCATGCAGGAAATGCCTGAGATTGACGGTATTGTCGGCACGGGAGACTTTCACAAGATCAACGAGATTATAGATGAAGCTTTAAAAGGAAAAAAACCGATCAGGGTAGGCAACCCTGTCTTCAATTATGAACAGGTTCTTCCGCGCAGACTGTCGACGCCTCAGTATTCCGCATTCATTAAAATTGCGGAAGGGTGCGACAACAACTGTACGTTTTGCAGCATCCCGATCATGCGCGGAAAATTCCGCAGCCGCTCGATTGAATCGATCGTCAATGAAGCAGAAAGGCTGGCGGAGCAGGGCGTGAAAGAAATCAGCCTCATTGCCCAGGATTCTACCAATTACGGCACAGATTTGTACGATCGTTTTATGTTGCCGGAATTGCTGAACCGGGTCAGCGAGGTGGATGGAATCGCCTGGGTAAGGCTTCACTATGCCTATCCCGGATTTTTTACTGATGAACTGATCGAAACGATTGCATCCAATGATAAAATTTGTAAATATATCGATATGCCTTTGCAACACAGTGAAGATCACATTTTGCGCAAGATGAGACGCCCCGGCAGACAGCGTGATGCGCGTGAATTGATAGAGAAGATTCGCAAGGCGATTCCGGATGTGGCGCTGCGCACTTCCATCATCGTCGGATTTCCGGGGGAAACCGAGGAGGACTTTGCCAATTTGTGCCGGTTTGTTGAGGAGATTCGTTTCGACCGTCTTGGAGTCTTTACGTACTCCAAGGAGGAGAATACGCCGGCGTCGCGGCTGCCCGATCAGATCGATGAGGAAACAAAGGAATACCGAGCCAATGTATTGATGGAAATCCAACGCAAGATCGCCAACGAACAAAACAGCCGCCGCATCGGCTCTGTCATCGATGTGCTGGTGGAACAGTACGACGGCAGAAATGACGTCTATATCGGCCGCTCCCAGTACGATGCCCCGGAAGTCGATGGGGAAGTATACGTAACCAGCCCCAACGGGCCATTGAATATCGGTGAATTGTATAAAGTGCGCGTCACCCACGCCTACGAGTATGATTTGTCCGGGGAGGGTCTATTATGAACCTGGCCAATCGCATTACGGTGGCGAGAATCTTTCTCGTCCCCGTCATGGTTTTTTTTCTTTTGGCCAAACTGGACCTTCCTTCGTTACATATCGGTGATTATTCGATTTCCTATAATCAGATTATCGCTGCTCTTCTATTTATTATCGCCGCCAGCACAGACGGACTGGATGGGTATATTGCACGCAAAAAAAAGATCGTGACCAATCTGGGTAAACTGCTGGACCCGCTGGCAGACAAATTGCTGATTGCTGCGGTGCTCATCTCGCTCGTCGATATGGGGAAACTTGAAGCCTGGATCGCGATCGCCATCATCGGACGCGAATTTGCGGTTACCGGACTCAGGCAAGTAGCGCTCCTGGAAGGCAAGGTGGTTGCCGCGAGCAAGTGGGGGAAATGGAAAACCGGTTTGCAAATTACCGCCATCATCGCCTTGTTAATCAACAACTTTCCCTTTACGTTTCTTGAATTTCGCTTCGATCTGATCGCGATCTGGATTGCGACGGCCGTCACCGTATATTCCGGCATCGATTATTTTGTAAAAAACTGGCACATTTTTCAGTTTACCCAGGACAGCAAACAGAATGGACAAGATAAAATAACACGGGGATGATGGAATGAAAGCGGAAATTATTGCGGTCGGTACGGAACTGTTGCTCGGGCAAATCGTCAACACCAACGCGCAGTATTTGTCACAAGAATTGGCTGCCCTTGGCATCGACCTTTATTTTCAAACGGTCGTCGGCGACAATATGAACCGCTTGACCGAAGCGATTCGCATCGCTACCCAAAGAGCTGAACTCATCATCCTGACGGGCGGGCTCGGACCGACGCAGGATGATCTGACGAAGGAAGCGCTGGCTAAGTTTACCGGGCGGAATCTCATATATCACACTCCTGCTCTTCAAAAAATCGAGGATTTGTTTCAAAAGCGGAATGTGCCGGTTACAGACAACAACCGCAAACAGGCGCACATCCTCAGCGACAGCGACCCTCTCCCCAACGATACCGGTCTCGCTGTAGGGGTGGCCCTCGTTCATGGTGATCATCTGTTCATCGTGCTTCCCGGACCACCGCGCGAGCTGAAACCGATGTTTGAACGGTATGCCAAAGCATGGATCCGCAAGCAAATGGGAGAGGAAACTCCGCTCTTTTCGAAAATCCTGAAATTTGCCGGTATCGGTGAGTCGGCACTGGAACAGGAACTGGAAGATCTGATCCGCAATCAGCATGAAGTGACGATTGCGCCCTACGCCCAGGAGGGAGAAGTCGCATTAAGACTCTCGACGAAGGCGGAAGATGAGGACCAGGCGTTTCTCAAATTCAAACAGACAGAAGAGAAAATCAAGGAGAGAATCGGCCGTCATCTGTTTGCCGAGTCGGATATTCCGCTTGAACGGGTGATCGTTGAACGGATGAAAGCTGCAGGCAAAACTGTAGCTGTGGCCGAAAGTTGCACCGGCGGCGTCCTGTCCTCTCTGTTTACCAGCATACCCGGCAGTTCCGCTGTGTTTAAAGGAGGCTTTATCGTTTATACGAATGAACTTAAACAGAACGTGCTGAACATACCGAAAACTTTGCTGGATCAAGAGGGGGCTGTCAGCGCGAAGACAGCGGAGCAGATGGCTATAAACGCTCTGAAAGCCAGCGGTGCAGATTATGCGCTAGCTGTTACAGGAGTGGCTGGGCCCGATCCTGTAGAAGACAAACCGGTCGGACTCGTTTATGTCGCATTGGCAAAGAGGGACAATAAAGACAAAACAGAAGCATGTTCAGCCCAAGCCAAAGAATACTACATGGCCGGCAACCGTGAGATCGTGCGCATCCGCTCAGCGAAATATGCATTGCATCAACTTTGGTGCTCGCTGACGGATCAATGATGGACAAATGAAATTTTCTTGTTAAACGGCTTGTGAAGGTCAACATTTTCCTATATAATGGACATGAACGGAAGCACCGTAACGGAGATTTTCTCTTGTTGCGGTTTTTATTTCAACTTCATAACGAATGTATGTTCGAAATTATGATATAAAGGAAGTGAGTTTTTTGACAGATCGTCGTGCTGCTCTCGATACGGCCTTACGGCAAATCGAAAAACAATTTGGCAAAGGTTCGATTATGAAACTGGGAGAATCCGCCCAGATGAAAGTGGAAACCATTTCCAGCGGCGCCCTCGCCCTCGATATCGCACTGGGCATCGGCGGATATCCGCGCGGTCGTATCATCGAAGTATACGGACCGGAATCATCCGGAAAAACGACTGTCGCCCTGCATGCGATCGCCGAAGCACAGAAAATCGGTGGACAAGCGGCCTTCATCGATGCTGAACACGCGCTCGATCCGATATACGCCCGCAACCTCGGCGTCAATATTGACGAGCTGCTATTGTCACAGCCGGATACGGGAGAACAGGCGTTGGAAATCGCCGAAGCGCTCGTGCGCAGCGGTGCGATTGACATCATCGTCATCGATTCCGTCGCTGCCCTCGTTCCAAAAGCCGAAATCGAAGGGGAAATGGGCGATTCGCACGTTGGCCTTCAGGCGCGTCTGATGTCCCAGGCGTTGAGAAAACTGTCCGGTGCCATCAGCAAATCGAGAACGATCGCCATCTTTATTAACCAATTGCGGGAAAAAGTCGGTGTGATGTTCGGGAATCCGGAAACGACACCAGGGGGAAGAGCGCTTAAATTTTATTCCTCGATCCGCCTCGATGTGCGCCGTATCGAGTCCATCAAGCAGGGCAACGATCTCGTCGGAAACCGCACACGCATAAAAGTGGTCAAAAACAAGGTGGCTCCTCCGTTCAAGCAGGCGGAAATCGATATCATGTACGGAGAAGGAATTTCACGCGAAGGCAGCATCATCGACATCGGCACCGAGATGGACATCATCAACAAAAGCGGTGCCTGGTATTCGTATGAAGGCGAGCGACTCGGACAAGGCCGTGAAAATGCCAAACAATTTTTGAAAGACAATCCGCAACTTTGTGAAGAAATTGAAGCGAAAATCCGTGAAGCGGCCAGCCTCAACCCGCCGCTGGCGTCCGCTGCTGATGACACGGAAGTGGAAGAAGAAGCGGCATTTTTGGAATAATGTGTAAGCTGCAAGCACGGCAGCTGTCCGGATCACCGGACAGCTGTTTGCTTTTTCCGGAGGTGTGTACGATTTGAATGGTGAATACGATCGGAATCATGAAAATAACGCAAGCGAGAAAAAAAGAAGCGGACGCATCACTTCCGTCCGAAAACAAAAAGGCAAACCGGCTGTCTACGAAGTATATATCGATGATCAACCAGGAGTGGTCGTGACAGAGGAAATGATCGTTCGCCACCGCATATTGCCGGGAACGATTGTGCACGTAGATCAATGCCGTCAATGGGAAGAAGAATGCAAAAAAAGTCTTGCCTATCATGCTGCTATCGCTTGGCTTGCCGCGCGTCCCCGCACGGCAAAAGAGCTTGAACGGTATTTGGCTCACAAAGGATGGGATGAGGACACGATCCGGGAAACGATCGACCGGTGCCATGAGCAAGGGTACATCGATGATCTCAAATTGGCGATCGCCGTCATCGAACATCGCATGGGCCGACAGAAAATGGGTCGTTTGCGTGTCATCAGCGAATTGAGACAAAGAGGGGTTAACTCGGAATGGATTGAAGAAGCGCTCCGACGATTTGAAGAAAACGATGAAGAAGAGGAATGGGAACGGGCAATGGCAGTCGCGCGCAAAAAATGGGCGAGCCGTTATAAAAATCGTGAGGAACAGAAACGGCGCACCGGCATGTATTTGTTAAGGCGTGGTTTTGAGAGCGAACTGGTCATCAAAATATTGGAAAAACTGGAGAATGAGATGTAATTCGGTCGCTTTTGTGTAACTTGACAACATGAAAGCGATAAAGATAAAATATTGTTGTGCATCTTTTTTTCATTTCACCAACATGAAAATTTTTGCTTTTTTTTGCCGATACACGTCCATGCATGAACTTGCATAAACGAAAAACCGAACCTTTGACAAATGATTTGTAGCACGCTTGCGTCGGCTGCTTCCGGTTTCAAGCCAGAGGACACATCGAGGAGGTGATAAGGTTGAAAACCGTCATCTGGGTCTCGATCGTTCTCGTTGTTGGTATAGCGTGCTTTGCAATCGGTTATTTTATCCGCAAATCCCTTGCTGAAGCGAAAATTTCCAGTGCTGAACAAGCCGCTCAGCAAATTTTGGAAAATGCCAAAAAAGAAGCGGAGGCACTGAAAAAAGAAACGATTTTGGAAGCAAAGGACGATGCTCACAAGATTCGTACCGAAGCGGAAAAAGACATTCGCGAACGACGGCAAGAAATCCAACGTCTGGAAAGACGTTTGTTGCAAAAAGAGGAAACGCTGGATAAAAAAATGGAATCATTAGAACGAAAGGAAGAACGTCTATCCAACAAGGAGAAACAGATTGAACAAACTCAGAAAGAAATAGATCAATTGTATCAGACACAAATCGCCGAGCTGGAAAGGTTATCCAATTTGACCATGGAAGAGGCCAAAGAGCTCATTTTGTCCAAAGTGGAACAAGAGGTGCGGCACGAAGCAACGCAATTGATGAAAGATATCGAGCAGCGCGCCAGAGAAGAAGCGGACAAGCGGGCGCGGGAGATCATTACCCTGGCGATCCAGCGTTGCGCAGCCGATCACGTTGCCGAAACAACCGTCTCCGTGGTCACGCTGCCGAACGAAGAGATGAAAGGCCGTATTATCGGTCGTGAAGGACGTAACATTCGTGCACTTGAGACGCTTACCGGCATCGATCTGATCATCGATGATACGCCGGAAGCGGTTATTTTGTCCGGTTTTGACCCGATCCGCCGGGAAATTGCCCGCACATCCCTGGAAAGACTGGTAGCTGATGGTCGCATCCATCCTGCGCGCATCGAAGAGATGGTAGAAAAAGCAAGACGTGAAGTGGATGAACGGATACGGGAATACGGTGAACAGGCCACATTTGAAGTCGGCGTTCACGGCTTGCACCCGGATTTGATCAAAATTTTAGGAAGACTGAAATTCCGCACCAGCTATGGACAAAATGTGCTGCAACATTCCATTGAAGTGGCGCATTTGGCGGGACTGATGGCCGCCGAACTTGGAGAAGACGTCACTTTGGCCAAACGAGCCGGATTGCTGCACGACATTGGTAAAGCACTCGATCATGAAGTCGAAGGCTCACACGTGGAAATCGGCGTTGAAATCGGCAAAAAGTACAAAGAACACCCTGTTGTGATCAACAGCATCGCATCTCATCACGGTGACTGTGAGGCCACATCGGTGATTGCGATGCTGGTCGGTGCGGCGGACGCGTTATCCGCTGCTCGCCCGGGAGCACGCAGGGAAACGCTGGAAACGTATATCCGACGTCTGGAGAAACTGGAAGAAATTTCGGAATCTTTTGCCGGCGTAGAAAAATCGTATGCGATTCAGGCTGGACGTGAAATTCGCGTGATGGTTCACCCGGACCAGATTGACGACGCTGAATCGTATCGTCTGGCTCGGGAGATCACCAAACGGATTGAGAATGAACTGGAATATCCGGGTCATATCAAAGTTACCGTTGTTCGTGAAACAAGAGCAGTGGAATATGCAAAATAAAGAAAAAGAAAAGTGGCCTTCAAGTGCCACTTTTCTCATATCTATCCCTTCATAGGACTCCATTTTATGTTCCATCCTAAATAAATAAAACGCATTCAATCCATGTAGAAGTTGAAGTAAGGAGGATCTAAAATTAAAGTTTTATTTATTGGAGACATCGTCGGTTCAACAGGCAGAAAAGCGGTGCAAAAAGTACTTCCGCTTCTGAAGGAAAAACATAACCCTGATTTTGTGATTGCCAATGGGGAAAATGCAGCAGGTGGACGAGGCATCACCCAGGAAATTGCTGAAGATTTGTTTCAATGGGGAGTACATGGCATCACAATGGGGAACCATACATGGGACAACAAAGATATTTTCAACTTTATCGATCATGAAGAGCGCCTTGTGCGACCGGCCAATTATCCGGAAGGAACCCCCGGCAGGGGAGCGACGGTCATCCGGAATCAAAACAAGGAGCTGGTTTTGATCAACTTGATGGGCCGCACCTTTTTGCCCCCGCTCGAGTGCCCTTTTAGAAAAGCGGATGAACTGATCGCAACGTATGCGCAAAAAACAAAATGCATCATTGTCGATTTTCATGCAGAGGCGACTTCGGAAAAAATCGCAATGGCCTGGCATCTAGACGGTAAAGTTTCCGCCATCATCGGCACGCACACCCATGTGCAGACGAATGACAATGTGATCATGCCCCAGGGAACCGCTTATGTGACCGATGTCGGGATGGTCGGCTCACGGGAAGGCGTGCTCGGGATGGAAAAAGAGGCGGTACTTCGCAAGTTCATGACCCAACTTCCGACCCGTTTCAATGTGGCGGGAGGAAAATGGCATTTTCATGCCGTCTTGATTGAAATCGACGAAGCGAGCGGGCGGGCGCACCATATCCAGCTCATTCGTCTTGACGAAGATCAAATTATGTTTGCTTAACGAGAAGTTAGAATTGACGGAAAGTTTAAAATTTTCGAGACTTTGCGTTTTAAAAAGAAGGAATTTTCCATGGTTTCGCGAATAATTATTACTAAGATACGATACGACTCTAGCAGAATCCATCATTCCTGAGGAGGTACTTGCCATGGAAGTATTAAAAGTTTCTGCAAAATCCAATCCAAATTCTGTTGCAGGAGCATTAGCCGGCGTTTTGCGCGAAAGAGGAACAGCAGAACTTCAGGCAATCGGCGCAGGCGCGCTGAACCAGGCGATCAAAGCCGTTGCCATCGCGCGCGGATTCGTCGCTCCGAGTGGCGTCGATCTCATATGTATACCGGCATTCACGGATATTACCATTGATGGTGAAGATCGGACAGCGATTAAATTGATCGTAGAGCCGAGATAAACAGTTAGATAATAGATGAAACCTGTTTACTTACCTGTTTACTCCGTAGACAGGTTTTTTTGTGCAAACTCCATAAGGATCGGGGTCTCCCGAAAGGAAGGAGTGCAAAAGCCGTGCAGAAACTGGATTGGCATTGCGATGTATTGTACAAATTGGAAACGGAATCAGGAATGGGATTCAATGAAACCAGTGAACTGGATGTCACACCGGAGCGATTGTTAAACGGTGGTGTCAGACTGCAATGTTTTGCTTTGTTTGTTTCCGGGTCACAGGAACAGCCCTCTTTCACCCGACTGATGAAACAGATTTCCCTGTTTCATGAACATGTACTCTCCAATCCGCACTTCGAATGGGTGCGGGATCGAGAGGATCTGGAGCAGATCACCCGTTCCGGAAAAATCGGGGCGATACTGACCCTGGAAGGGGTCGATGCGCTGCAAGGAAACCTGTTTTACATTCGTCATTTGTACCAACTTGGGGTCCGCATAATAGGGATTACCTGGAATTATGCCAATTGGGCTGCTGACGGTGTCCTCGAGCCACGCCAGGGCACTTTTACGCTCAATGGTCGCAAGTTTGTGCGTGAATGTGAGGATTACGGCCTTCTTCTCGATGTATCTCACCTGTGTGAACCTGCATTCTGGGAACTGTGCGCACTGACCCAATCTCCACTCATCGCCACTCATTCAAACGCATTCGCGATTTGCCCGCATCCCCGCAATCTGAAAGATGGACAAATACGCCAAATCATCGCCAGCAACGGAATGATCGGTCTCACATTCGTACCTGATTTTCTCAATGAACTTAACGAAGCGACCCGCGACGATGTCGTCCGCCATATCGAACATGTATGTGCGCTGGGCGGAGTCCGCCATATCGGATTCGGTTCTGATTTCGACGGAGTCGAAAAATGGACGCTCGGGCTGGAGCATCCCGGCAAGTACGAAGAATTTGCTGATTATTTGTTAAATTTCTATAAACAGGAGGAAGTGGAAGGGTTTTTATGGAAAAACGGGGTGCGATTTCTAGCGGAAAATCTTCCATTAAAATCCATCTAAAAAAAGTATCATTTCAATCTAAAAATACTATATTTAATCTCATATAAGCATATTGCTTTTTGTCCCAGGAAGTCATAACATGGAGGTAAGAAGTCAACAATCATACTAGAATTTATTTTGTCGCGGTCTTCTATCGATATAAAAGAGGAGTGGACATTTTGATCAGTCAGTTGTCTTGGAAAATCGGCGGTCAACAGGGGGAAGGTCTTGAAAGTACAGACCGGATTTTTTCAACGGCACTAAATCGGCTTGGGTATTATCTTTACGGTTATCGACATTTTTCGTCACGAATCAAAGGGGGACACACCAACAACAAAATTCGCATCAGCACAAAACCGATCCGTGCGATTTCGGATGATCTGGACATTCTGGTTGCTTTCGACCAGGAAACGATCGATCTGAACGCTCATGAACTCAGACCCGGCGGAGTCATTATTGCAGATGCCAAGTTTGATCCGGTCGTTCCGGAGGGTGTGGATGCAAGGCTGTTTGCTGTTCCGTTTACAGCCATTGCGCAGGAGCTCGGTACATCCCTCATGAAAAACATGGTAGCTACCGGAGCTTCAGCCGCATTGCTCAATATCCCGATCGAAGAAATTGCAAAAGTTGTCGAAGAAGAATTCGGTCGCAAAGGGAAAACTGTTGTAGAGAAAAATATTGAAGCCGTTTCCAGGGGAGCTCAGTTTATTCGTGAAAATGGCGGTGATTCGCTGCCAGACTTCCAACTCGAAAAAGCAGATGGCGAAAAACGGTTGTTTATGATCGGAAACGAAGCGATCGGGCTGGGTGCGATAGCAGCCGGTTGTCGTTTCATGCCCGCGTATCCGATCACGCCCGCGTCGGAAATTATGGAATATTTGATCAAATATTTGCCGAAATTTGGCGGAACCGTCATCCAGACGGAAGACGAAATCGCGGCTGTAACGATGGCGATTGGTGCCAATTACGGCGGCGTAAGGGCGATGACCGCTTCCGCAGGCCCGGGTCTGTCGCTGATGACGGAAGGAATTGGTCTTGCCGGCATGACGGAAACGCCTGTCGTCATCGTGGATACCCAACGCGGCGGTCCCAGCACCGGGTTGCCGACCAAGCAGGAACAGAGTGACCTCAACGCAGCCATTTATGGAACTCACGGGGAAATTCCGAAAATCGTCATCGCTCCGAGCACGATTGAAGAATGTTTCTATGATACGGTAGAAGCTTTCAACCTGGCAGAAAAATATCAATGCCCGGTCATTCTGCTTACGGACTTGCAGCTGTCGCTGGGCAAGCAGACGGCAGAAAACCTGGATTTCAGCCGTGTCAAAATCGACCGCGGTCGTATCGTCAGAGAACCGGAAGCGCTGGAAAGCGGACGTCTGTTTAAGCGATATGAATTTACGGAAGATGGCATTTCCCCGCGTGTTTTGCCCGGTACGAAAAACGGTATTCACCATGTCACCGGTGTTGAACACGATGAGGAAGGACGTCCGAATGAAAGCCCGCTGAATCGCAAAAAAATGATGGAAAAGCGTCTGCGCAAATTGAAAAACTTGCGGATCCCGGACGCCATCAAGGTAGACGCTCCTCATGCAGAACCCGATCTCTTGATTGTGGGCATGGGTTCGACCGGCGGCACGATCGACGAAGCACGCGAACGGCTGGCTAAAGAAGGGATCAAGACGAATCATATTACCGTCCGGCAAATTCATCCGTTCCCTGCTGACTTGCTTCAGCCGTACTATGAGAAGGCTCCCAAGGTGGCTGTCGTCGAAAACAACGCAACGGGACAACTCGCGGATCAGATCAAGCTTCACCTTGGAGATGGAAGCAAAATTAACCGCGTGCTCAAATATGACGGAACTCCGTTCTTGCCTTCGGAAATTTACAATTCGTGCAAGGAGCTGGTCTAAATGGCGACTTTCAAGGATTTTAGAAATAATGTCAAACCGAACTGGTGCCCGGGTTGCGGCGACTTTTCCGTACAGGCCTCGATTCAGCGCGCTGCTGCCAACGTTGGGCTAGAACCTGAAGATCTGGCGATCGTATCCGGTATCGGCTGCTCCGGACGCATTTCCGGATATATTCATGCCTACGGTTTTCACGGCATCCATGGGCGGGCACTTCCGATCGCCCAAGGGTTGAAAATGGCCAATCGCCGTTTGCATGTCATCGCCGCTGGTGGAGACGGAGACGGTTTTGCGATCGGAATGGGACATACGGTGCACGCGATCCGTCGCAATATGAACATCACTTATATCGTGATGGATAACCAGATTTACGGTCTGACCAAAGGACAGACGTCGCCGCGCAGTGCGTTCGGTTTCAAGACGAAAAGTACGCCCGAAGGCTCCAAAGAGGTGGCTTTGTCACCGATCGAACTTGCTCTGGCTTCCGGTGCAACGTTTGTGGCTCAGTCCTTCTCCAGCAACCTGAAACAATTGACCCATGTCATTGAAGAAGGACTCAAACACGACGGATTTGCCTTTATTAATGTGTTCAGTCCTTGCGTTACGTTCAACAAAATCAATACGTACGACTGGTTCAAGGAAAACATTGTGGACGTGGAAGAGATCGAAGGATACGATCCGTCGAACCGGGCAATGGCTATGGCGAAAGTCATCGAAACCGGAGGCATGCTCTGCGGCCTGATCTATCAGGACAAAACGCGCAAAAGCTACGAACACCATGTTCCTGGCTTCAGGGAAGAGCCGCTCGCAGAACAAGACCTGGAGCTGACGGAGGAACAGTTTGAAGAACTCGTCAATGAGTTCCGATGATCCAAACGAATGAAATCAGGGCCCCTCGAAATGGGGTCCTTTTTTTATGGGGACTGGCAAACAATCGCTTTGAAATCCTCCTTTGGCTAATGCTATAATAGGATGAATGAAAGGAAGGGATCACAAATGGAGAAACAACGTTCTGAAAAGGACTTTTCCATATACTTTCAACCGCCTTCACTATCTGCCGCCAAAAAGCGCGGTAAAGAGGAAGTGAAGGTGCACTATCATTTTCAGATTGACGACGAGCTTCGTTCCATGGGAGTCGGCAAAAAGTATTTGATTCGTACGTACGGCTGCCAGATGAACGAGCACGACACCGAAACGATGCAAGGGATCCTTGAAGAGATGGGATATGAGCCCACTGAATGCGAAAGCGAAGCAGACGTCATTTTGTTGAATACTTGTGCAGTTCGTGAAAATGCGGAAGATAAAGTATTTGGTGAACTGGGGCGTCTGAAACCGTTAAAGACGGAAAATCCGAATCTCGTGCTTGGGGTATGCGGATGCATGTCCCAGGAAGAAGCGGTGGTAAACCGGATTTTGCAAAAACATGCTTACGTCGATCTTATTTTCGGCACACACAATATTCATCGCTTGCCCCAGCTGCTGAAGGAAGCCCATTTTGCCAAAGAAATGGTCGTGGAAGTGTGGTCCAAAGAGGGCGACATCATTGAAAACTTGCCGAAGAAGCGGCAGGGCATGAAGGCATGGGTCAACATTATGTACGGTTGCGACAAATTTTGCACGTACTGTATCGTTCCGTACACCCGTGGTAAGGAACGCAGCCGTCTTCCGCAGGACGTGATCGCTGAAGTGCGCGATCTGGCACGGCAAGGATTCAAAGAGATCACCTTGCTCGGTCAGAACGTGAACGCCTACGGCAAAGACTTTGAAGATCTCGATTACACGTTTGCCGATTTGATGAATGACATCCACAAGATCGATATTCCGCGCGTACGCTTCACCACTTCGCATCCGCGTGATTTTGACGACAAGCTGATCGAAGTGCTGGCCAAGCGCGGCAATCTGGTGGAGCATATTCACCTGCCTGTGCAATCGGGCAGCAATGAAATCTTGAAAAAGATGGGGCGCAAATATACGAGGGAACAATATTTGGACCTGGTCAGAAAAATCCGTGAAGCGATCCCCGATGTGGTGTTGTCGACTGATATCATCGTCGGATTCCCGGGAGAAACGGATGAGCAGTTTGAAGAAACGATGTCTCTTGTACGCGAAGTCCGCTTTGATTCTGCTTACACCTTTATCTATTCTCCGCGGGAAGGGACTCCCGCTGCCCAGATGAAAGACGATATTTCGGCTGAAGTGAAAAAAGAACGTCTTCAGCGCTTGAATGAACTGGTCGCCGAATTGAGCCTGGAAAGCAATCGCAAACTGGAAGGCCAGGTGGTTGAAGTTCTCGTCGAAGGACCGAGCAAAACCAATCCGCACATGCTGAGCGGACGTACGCGCACCAACAAGCTTGTTCACTTCCCAGGTTCACAGGATCTAGTAGGCAAATTCGTCAATGTGAAGGTAACGACAGTGCAAACCTGGTCGCTGAAGGGCGAGCTCCATATGGCTGAAGTCGTCTAATGACAGGAGGAACGAAATTATGGCTGCAGAACCGAAATACAACAAATTTGGCATGAGGCACTACGACACCACCGAATTGATCGTGCGGGAAGACATTTTGGCGAAGGCACGGGAGTTGGCAGAACTGCTTTCAACTTCCGACGAAGTGATCATGTATCGCAAAGCGGAACAACAGATTAAGAACAACGAAAAAATTCAAAACCTGATCCGCCAGATCAAGAAAAAACAAAAAGAGATCGTCGCTTTCGAAAAGTTCCAGAATGAGGAAATGGTCAAAAAAATCGAGGCGGAACAAAAAGCGCTTCAGGATGAGCTTGATTCTATTCCGCTCGTCCAACAGTTCCAGCAAACACAAAGCGATATCAACTATTTGTTGCAACTTGTCGTTTCGGTGATCCGGGACACGCTATCCGAAAAAATTCAGCTCGATCATGACAGCGATGCTCCTCCTTCCAATTGCAGCGATTGACAGATGATGGATGTTTTTTGACAACAGGGGAGGGAGAGAGCAAGGAATGATCGAAGCGGTCATCTTTGACTGCGATGGACTGATCGTAGATACGGAAACGGCATGGTATGAAGCCTTCTGTGATATTTATCGCCAGTACGGCGCCGAGCTTCCGATCGAAAAATATGTGCAGTGCGTAGGAACGGATTTTCGCTATTTTGATCCGTACAAGTACCTGGAGTTATGCACAGGCAAAACGTTCAGGCGCGAGGAACTGGAACAGGAACTGATGCACCGCCATGAAATGAAAATGGAACAAGCCCAGCTAAGGCCAGGTGTGGAGTCTTATTTGCAGGAAGCGTCGGAGCTTGGACTGAAAATTGGACTGGCTTCCAGCTCGCCGAGAAAATGGGTCATGACGTATTTGCAACGTTACCAGATTGATGCCTATTTTGATACGATCTGCACAGCGGATGATGTTGAGGTGATCAAACCCGATCCGGCGTTATATATCCTGGCCTGTTCCCGTCTCGGCGTTTCGCCGGAACGGGCGCTGGCGTTTGAAGATTCCGTCAACGGGCTCGAGGCGGCAAGGCGGGCCGGATTGCGTACGGTTGTCGTACCGAATCCCGTCACCCGCCATCTCGACTTTGGAGCGTACGATCGCAAAATCGAAAGTATGGCTCACATCCGCTTACGACAGCTGCTCGATGAACTGAAGAGCTGACAGAACCTTCATGAATTAAAGAGTGAGTATAATTTTTCCGCTGGATACAGACCCTTCCACCAATTGCTTGAATGCTTGCGGGCCTTCAGACAGCGGTCGCGCTTCAGTCCAGCCTTCATGGTTTATTTTGCCGGACAGGAGCAATTTTTTGGCTTCATGAAAATCAACCTGATCATAACAAAAGGATCCGAGCATTCTTATTTCACTGCGGATCGCCCGATTGATCGGAAGCACTGTATCGTCGATCCCGAGCCCGATGTTCATGAAAGTGCCTCCAGGATGCAGCAAGTCGATGGCCATGGCGCGCGTCGGCTGAAATCCAGCCGCGTCGATCACGACATCTACCGCATCTTCACCGCACGTGCGAGCGATATAAGCCTTTACATCCCCTTTGTTCGGATTGAACGCCGCGTTTACCCCGATGTTTAATGCGGTTTCAAGACGGGCATCGTTCGTATCCAGAATCGTGACGTGTGCTGCTCCGAGCAGCCGACAGGTCATCGCTGACAAAAGTCCGATCGCACCAGCTCCGATGACAACAACATTGGCCAACGGATGGATGTCCAGAGCCCGGCGCGCTGCCCTGAGCGAACAGGCGAGGGGTTCCGTCAAAGCCGCGCGTTGAAAATCGGTCTCGTCAGGAACAACGTGTACGTTTTGGGCAGGCACCACCACATATTCAGCAAACGCGCCAGGACGGTGAATGCCGATGATCGAACGGTGGTCACACAAATTCACCAATCCTTTTTGACAGCGCATACATTTTCCGCAAAAAGTAAGCGGATTTACAGTTACTCTTTGACCTGGACGGAGCGTTTCCTCCTTTTTTCCTTCCGTTTCAACCTGACTCCCCAAGCGACGTATAATACCGGAAAACTCGTGTCCCATGACGAGCGGAGGGACGCGCAAACTGTTATGCCCCCGATATCCTTCGATCTCCGATCCGCATATGCCGACGGCTTTCACTTCAATCAGCACTTCATCCGCACCCGGTTCAGGGATGTCCGTCTCTTTAAATTCCATCTTTTCCGGTGCTGTCCATACGAGACTTTTCACAGCTGATCACTCCTGTCCTTCATCATGTTAGTCATTTTAGAAAAGGACTTCTGAAAGGTCAACCATTTGGATGCAAAATCTAATTTTCTCTATATAAAAAATAAGATTCATGATAGGATGGAATGGAATTGAGCGAGAAAGGGGAGTCGGGCATGCCGGACTGGTCTTATCAAACTTTGTTCAGGCCCGTGTTGTTTCGTTTGCCTGCCGAGACGGCTCGCGACATGACCCTAAAGGCATTCGGCACGTTGGGGCGCATTCCGGGGGGATCGTTGCTTATAAAAACATTGGGACATATGGAACAGACGGATTTGCTCATCCGCCATATCGGGAATATGACCGTAAAATATCCGGTCGGTCTGGGAGCCGGCTTGGACGTCCATTCCTTTGCCCACCGATCGTTGTCTCAGATCGGATTCGGTTTCATTGAACTGGGGCCGGTTACGGAACAAGCCATTGCCGGTGAAAATCATGTCCGGCGTGATGAAAAGCGAGAGGCGATCCTTTATCGCAATCGGTTCGTAAATAAAGGGGCTGAAGCACTCGAGCGGCAATGGAACAAGTATGTTTGGCCCAAAAACGGGCTTCCGTGCATGATCCGTCTGCGCCATATGCCAGATTGTACACCGCAAGAGGCCCTTCTTGAAATGGAACGGTTGCTGAAACGTTTTTCTGACAAAGCCGGCGGTTTTTACCTGGACGTTTTTGATGAGCGATGGGGTCAAGAGGAACAAGCGGAATATATCGAGCACTTATCCTCGCGCATCTCCCAACTGGCATTGAAACAGCCCATTTTGCTTTACGTTCCGCTCAACATCGACGAGACCTTGTTAAAGGATGTATTCCGCCGCTGCTCCATGCGCGGATGGACCGGATTTGTGACCGGTGACGGGATCGAAAGCGAAAATGGTTATGAAATCAGTGCAGCGTGTAAAAAAACGTGCTTGAAACTCGTTACCTTGTTAAGAAAGCTCGCTGGAGACGATGCCGTCATCATCGCGAACGCGGGAATTCATGAACCGCAGGATGCGCTCGACCTGGTCAGGGCGGGCGCCAATTGTGTACAACTCCATAGCGGTCTCGTTTATTCCGGTCCCGGACTGCCCAAACGGATCAACGAGGCTTTGCTCTATGAGGAGATATCGAAGCAAAAGCCAGAGCAACCGCAATCGTTCTGGAGCGGATGGGGGCTGATGTTCGGGCTCGGAATCGGTATGGTGCTGGGCGGGATTTTAGCCTGGATCATCGCCACCACCACCGTATTGCTGCCGTACGATGAACAATTTTTGGGATTGACGATGAAGCAGCTTGAACGCAATTTTCCGCAACTGGTCGCCTTTATGATGCATGACCGGGTAACGCTGGCCGGTACCATGATCTCCATCGGCATTTTGTATATGATGCTGGCCGGGTTTGCCATGCGTTATCGCCTGCATTGGGCGAAAACGGCCATTGTCGTATCCGGTGTGATCGGCTTCAGCAGTTTTTTTCTTTATCTCGGTTACGGCTACTTTGATCCGTTGCATGCTATCGCTGCAGCGGCACTGTTGCCCCTGTTTATTCTGGGACTTAGAGGAAAGGGGGATGCCGTGTTGCACCGTCCCCCCAATCTGCTGAACGATCGCGCCTGGCAGTTGGCACAATGGGGACAGCTTTTGCTTGTCACATTGGGCATCGCGCTCGCGGTCGGCGGAATTGTTATTGCGCTCATAGGCATTACAAATGTCTTTGTGCCGCAGGACCTCGCATACTTGTGTCTGAGCCCGGATCAGATGAATGAGTTCAACGAACGTCTCATTCCGTTGATTGCGCATGACCGGGCCGGATTTGGGGGTGCGCTGTTTTCTCTGTCCGCCGCTTATCTCGCTGCCGCGCTATGGGGAGTGCGTGAAGGGGAAAAGTGGCTATGGTGGATGATCTTAGTGGCAGCGGCCCCTGGTTTTATCGCCGCTTTTGGGGTTCATTTTGCGATCGGTTATACAAACTTTATCCACCTGCTGCCCGCATATATTGCCTTTATCCTGTATGTCGGCGGATTATGGTTGACGTATCCGTACCTCGTTTCGTCCAAATCGAGTCCGATACACGACCGTGAAATCCGTTCTATGACGAGCTGAATTCATTCTATGAAAAAAGAATCATTCTATGAATGAAAAGTGCATCCATACCTGTTTCAAATGAGGCCAAAGCGCTTGTGGCGCTTTGGTTTTTTTCGTTCCCACAAGTTACCATGGAAATCTAGCAATCGATTATTCTATTATAGAATTTGTATGAACAAGGAGGGTTAGTATGTTCAACAAAAAATTACCACTAATCCTAATGCTTGTTGGACTTTTTGCTCAACTTTTTATCAAAAGTGAGGTGCATGCAGATCCACGAATTGAGACGGTGGTGTACATTGATGACCAGCCCGTAACGACACCTGCATTGATTCAAAACAATCATTATTTGGTACCTGCACTCTTTTTCCGACATGTGGGTGCGGTTGTCGACTGGAACGAAAAATATCATGCTGCTGTTCTTGCATTAAACGGCCGGATTATTGGCTTCCCGTCCCATCGCAATTATTCCGATTATCAGCTGGATCGCAATAGTAAATGGCAACGCAGTTATTTGAACACGACGACGATCGATATGCCCGATGCTACATATATCCCGCTGGCCTTTGCAGCGCGGATGCTGGGCATGGAGGTGTACTACGACAAGGACTCAAAAACGACACACATTCGTGTTGCGAATGCCAATGCTGCTCCTAAAGCCACGTTGAAACAGCAAAGCAGCCAGGCAGGGGTCTACTGGTATCCAGCTCTCCATGTCCCTGTAACGGAAGAGGACCTCTACTGGTTCTACCGGATCGTGGAGGCGGAAGCTGGCGGAGAAAGCTATACCGGAAAAGTGGCGGTCGCTGCCAGCATCCTCAATCGCGTTAAGAGCGATGAGTGGCCGAATACGATCAAAGATACTATCTTTCAGGTAACGACGTATAACGGCGTTTCCTATTATCAATATTCGCCTGTGCTGGACAAGCGGATTTATAAAGTCACTCCAAGCCAGGAATCGATCCAAGCCGTTCATGATGCCCTGCAGGGATGGGATCCGTCCAAAGGTGCGATTGTCTTTTACAATCCGGCCAAAACGAACAACAAGTGGGTACGCAGCAGACCGGTTACCACTGTCATCGGCAACCACGTTTTTGCGAAATGATCTCGACAACGATGGGCATTTTATGATATTCTCGCTATAAGGAACTGGAATGTGAAGGGAGGACCGGATACCGCACGGAACGTTCCGACGCTGGTTGAAGCGGATCACGTGCGGTACCGGTTTTCTTCTTGTTTTATGGAACAAGTTAGACATTCACCGGAGGAATGAACGTTGGATAAGAACATGAAACGCTGGATCAAAATCGCCCTCGTTCTGATCGGGATCGGATTGATCGCCTATTTTGTTCTCCCGGTTTCCGTACCTCTTATTCTGGCTTATGTGACCGCTCTCATCTTTGAACCCTTGCTGCGCTGGGGGATCCGGAGACTGAAGTTGAAACGAAAATGGATGGTCATTCTGACCTTCACTACGTTTATGATCGTCTTGCTCGGGATGACATACTGGTTCGTTTCCAGGGGCATTGCCCAACTGATTCACTTTGCGGAAAGAATCCCGCATTACACCTGGTCCTTTATTCGTCATTGGGAGCAATTCACGGAGTCGATCATCTCGATGGCCGAAGAATTGCCAGCGCCGATGGTGGAGGAGTTAAACAGCCAGCTGGACGGCTTTCTCTTTTCCATTACGGAACCGCTGCGCACGTTCGATTATTTGAAATTGGCAACAACGATCGGAACTTCGCTGCCCGTCTTTTTGGTCAGCGTGCTCGTGTATTTGATTGCATTCTTTTTGTTTATGCTGGAGATGCCCAAGCTGATCGAAAGTTTTTACAGCCATCTCAAACAGGATACTGCTGAAAAATTTCGCTTTATGTCCGAACGCTTTTCATCGGTTTTTTGGGGGTTCTTCAAAGCGCAGTTTCTGATTTCACTGATTGTGTTTGCCGTCAGTTTGATTTGGCTTTTGTTTTTCTTTCCGGCGAAATTCGCGATTATCATGTCGCTGATCATCTGGTTTATCGATTTTGTGCCGATCATCGGTTCAATCGTCATCACCGCACCTTGGGCCTTTGTTGAATTGATCCAGGGGAATACATATGCCTGCGTGGCCGTGCTCGTGCTGGCTGCAATCCTGCTTATCATCCGGCGAACGTTGGAGCCGAAGGTGATGGGAGAATATATCGGGCTGTCACCGCTGGCCACGTTGATCTCCATGTTTATCGGTGTCAAATTGATCGGCGTGGCCGGATTTTTCCTCGGTCCGCTCTTGTTGATCGCCTATGGCGCTGCCAAGGAAGCAAAACTGATTCAATTCGATTTCAAAATTTAAAGTTACTTCGGCGGGCGCTGCCGGATGATGTCTTTCTGGTTTAACACCGGGAACCGCTTGTTTTTGAGCGGAATTGGCGAGCGGAATAAAAGGTCGATAAACGCTTTGCCATCAAACGGAATAAACGGCCACAAGTAGGGCAAATTGAGCGTTTTTGTACAAACGAGCAATACGACCCACAACAAGACGGCAATGACGAATCCCTTCGGTCCAAACAGGGCGGAAACGATCAGAAAAAACACACGTGACAAACGATTGGCCAAGCTGAGTTCATAACTTGGTGTCGCAAACGTGCCGATGACCGCGATTGCCAAATAAAGGACCACTTCATTTGAAAACAGTCCGACCTGAACCGCGATATCGCCGATCAGTATCGCGGCTACAAGGCCGAGTGCTGTCGCGAGTGCGCTCGGTGTATGGATCGCGGCCATACGCAACATCTCGATCCCGAATTCGGCGATGAAAAACTGCCAGAACAGTGAGAAATGTCCGATTTGCTCCGGACCGATAAATCGCAATCGCTCCGGCAAAAGGTCCGTATTTGTCGCGAAAATATACCATAGCGGCAGCAAGAAGAGCGACGTCATTACAGCGACGAAACGGACCCAGCGCAGTGCCGCCCCTACCAGCGGTTTTTGCCGGTATTCTTCAGCATGTTGCATATGATGCCAAAACGTCGTCGGACAGATCATGACACTGGGCGTCCCGTCAACAACGACAAGAACATGTCCTTCCATCAGATGGACTGCACAGGTGTCCGCACGTTCCGTATAACGCACCATCGGGTATGGATTGAGATGACGGCCAAAAATAAATTCTTCCAACGTTTTTTCTCCCATCGCCAGACCGTCGACCGAAATTTTGCGGATTTCTCTTTTGATCCGTTTCGGCAAGTTCGGATCGGCAATCGTATCGATATAGACAAGGGCAATATCGGTTTTGGAACGCTGCCCAACCTGCAAATATTCCATCACAAGCGAACGGTCTCTGACGCGGCGCCGGATGAGGGCGCAATTGAAAATAATCGTTTCTACAAAACCGTCGCGCGGACCGCGCACAACGCGCTCGATATCCGGCTCCTCCGGTGAACGCACCGGATATTCACGCACATCAATCAAAACGATGGACTTGCATCGCTCGATGACGAGAGCGGCTTGTCCAGACAAAATTTTGTCAATCGCTTCGTCTTTATCATCGGTCATATCCATTTCCAGATAGGGGATGACCGATTGTACAAGTTCAACAGCGGCTTCATCACCAGCGTCGCTCAGTTCTTCCGGGTCCAGCGAATCCAGCTGTTTCAAAATATGCACCATCACTTCGTCTTTGGTAAAACCATCGACGAAAAACAGCCCCATTTTGCGGCCCGCATGCTCCAGTTCATGGTGGATGATGTCAAAATTTTTGTCGATACGAAGCTCTTGGCGGAAATATTGGATGGTTTTTTCGAACTCCGCCGTATAGGCGCGCTCGTCAACACGGGACACGAACGATCACCTCATTGGATAAATTAAATTTTGCTGCGACCGATTCATGAAATGAAGATCCACGTCGAGTTTGGTTTACCCGCAAACAGTGGAAAATATGTGTGTGAGTTGTGATATAATCGGAAATGGCGGCAAAAATTTCAGAAAAAAAGAAAGGAATTGTTCAATGAGTTTATGGGAAGCCATCGTATTTGGAATCGTACAAGGACTGTCGGAATATTTGCCGATTTCCAGCACCGCACATATTGTCCTTACGGAAATGTTGCTCGGTTATCATTTTCCCGGTTTGGGATTTGAAATCTTTCTGCATCTCGCTTCTGTTCTTGCAGTGATTGTGTATTACCGAAAAGATCTGATCCATTTGATCGGCGGTTTTTTTCGCTATATCCAAACTCGCGCTCCAGAACATCGCGCTCCGTTTTGGTTTGCGACGTATCTGCTGATCGCCACCGCCATCACCGGCGTACTGGGGATCATATTGCAAGATTTTATTTCCGACTCGATGAAAACGCCCGGATTTATTGCAGCGGCGCTTGCTGTGACCGGCATTATGATCATTTTGACGGAACGGTTGAAAAAATACGGTTCCCGCAAAGCTGAAGAAATGAAACTGTTTGATGCCGCCGTGATCGGCTTGTGCCAGACCGCTTCGGTACTTCCCGGAATTTCACGTTCCGGCTCCACGCTGATCGCTGCACTGTGGCTTGGTCTTCAGCGGGAAGTAGCAGTACGGTTTTCGTTTCTGCTCGTCATTCCGGTCGTGCTCGGCTCAACGGTACTGGCCATCACGGATATCGATGCGGCACTCTGGAAACAAATCGGTATGCCGGCGATCATCGTTTCCTTTGTCGCCACCTTTATCTTTTCGCTGATCGGCATCAAATGGCTGATCGCCTTTTTGAACCGCAGCAAGCTGATTTATTTCGCTCTTTATTGTTTTGTGCTTGCGATTTGCACTTATCTTTTTATTGAACCGGGTACCCCGATCGGGATGGAATAAGGGAGCTGAGATGGGTCATGTACAAAACGTTGGAACAGTGCCTCTTAGATCTGGAAGCCCATGGACACCTGGTCCGTGTGCGTGAACCGGTCGATCCTTATCTGGAAATGGCCGCGATTCATCTGAAAGTTCATGCGGCCGGGGGACCAGCGCTTTTGTTCGAACGTGTGAAAGGGACAAAATACCGTGCCGTTTCCAATCTGTTCGGAACGCTGGAACGGAGCCGCTTTATTTTTCGCAAAACGTGGCATTCCGTACAAAATGTGATCGCGCTGCGCAACGATCCGATCCAGGCGCTCAAACAACCCTGGCGTCATGTGGAAAGTGCCTGGACCGCTTTCAAGGCATTGCCGAAAAAAACATCCGAAAGAAGATCACGTTTTGAGGAAATCCGCATCTCCGACCTGCCGCTGATTCACCATTGGCCGGATGACGGTGGGGCGTTTATCACTTTGCCGCAAGTGTACACGGAAGATGTGGACAAGCCTGGGGTGATGGGGGCCAATCTCGGCATGTACCGCATCCAAATGACCGGAAATGACTACATTGTGGACAAAGAAGTTGGCCTTCACTACCAGTTGCACCGCGGGATCGGCATCCACCAGGAAAAGGCAAACCGGCGCGGCGAACCGTTAAAAGTGAGCATTTTTGTCGGGGGACCGCCCGCACATACGTTAGCCGCCGTCATGCCGCTGCCGGAAGGATTGAGTGAGCTGACTTTCGCCGGAATGCTGGCTGGCCGCCGCTTTCGGTACCGGTATGAAGATGGGTTTTGCATCAGCGATGATGCCGATTTTGTCATCATCGGCGAAGTGTATCCGGGGGAGACAAAACCGGAAGGGCCGTTTGGAGACCATCTCGGCTATTACAGCCTGACCCATCCGTTTCCGTTGATGCGTGTCCGCAAAGTGTATGCCAAACCAAATGCAATTTGGCCGTTTACGGTCGTAGGCCGGCCTCCGCAGGAAGATACGGCCTTCGGAGCTCTGATCCATGAGCTGACCGGGAAGGCGATTCCTCAGGAAATTCCGGGCGTCAAGGAAGTGCATGCCGTCGATGCTGCCGGTGTGCATCCCTTGCTGCTGGCCGTAGGCAGCGAACGCTACACTCCATATTTACCTGTAAAAAGACCCGCCGAGCTGTTAACGATCGCCAACCGCATTCTGGGGACAAACCAGCTCAGCCTTGCCAAATACTTGTTTATCGCGGCCGAAGAAGGGCAAAAGCTCGATACGCGTGACATCGAAGGTTTTTTCCAATATGTATTGGAACGCATCGACCTGGGGCGCGACATCCATTTCTATACGAAAACGACGATCGATACGCTCGATTATTCCGGAGAAGGGCTCAACAGCGGCAGCAAGGTAGTGTTTGCCGCTTGCGGTGATGTGAAACGAAAATTGTGTCGGGAAGTGCCCGAACCGCTGAAGCATTTGCGCCGTTTTGAACGACCGCGTCTGGTCATGCCGGGAATAGTGGCGATCGAAGGGCCGACTTTTACCGATTATGAAAGCGCGCAAAGGGATCTGGACGAGTTGAGCCAAGCCGTGCAACAACAAGGCTCCATGCCTTCGTGTCCACTTATTGTGCTCTGCGATGACAGCGAATTTGTCACTCGCACGCTGAACAACTTCCTGTGGGTGACCTTTACGCGCAGCAATCCGTCCCATGACATTTACGGGGTTAACAGCCGCTATGAATTCAAGCACTGGGGCTGCGACAATGTGATCATCGATGCGCGTACGAAACCGCATCACGCTCCGCCGCTTATTCCTGATCCGGAAGTGGAAAAAAAGATCGAACGTTTTTTTGTGAAAGGGGCGAGCCTGCACGGTATTTTGGACTGATTCAGTCCGAATTCTGACTTGACAATTCCAGTCCGATATGTCATACATGTATAGAGCAACGAACCATATCGGATAGAGCTATCGTATATTACATGTTTTCTAGGGTTCCGCAACCGTTTGTGTTGGTCTGGTCCGAGAGAAAACACGCAACCTTTAAATCTATGAACATGA
>CALAME010000002.1 GCA_937925675.1 uncultured Paenibacillaceae bacterium
TGTGAACGATCCATGCAAAAATTGTCCGAAAGAAAACAGAATGACAAAATCTAACAAAACTTCATATAAAGAAAGGAATAACCCCAACTTTCTTTCCGTCGGGGTTTATGATTTGATTATACATCAATTCCGAAAGAAAAAAAGCGAAAACAGGGACAAATCCACCGTTTTCGCTGTTCAATCCTGCGATCGCTACAGTTTCATCTTCGCAACGATTCTATTTTTGATGATCCCGAATTTTCTTCATGCCCAAAACGGCCATAAAGCGTTCCAATGCGTCCATACCTTCGGACGTTCGCTTAAAAACGCCACAATGCTCCAGAACATTCGTGAATTTAAAACCGACTTCCTGGCGCAGCAGCTTCATCACTTCCGCCCGGGTTGTCACATCCTTTGCGCCCTTTTTTCCGATATACGTTTCCGCCAGTTCCTTCATCCATTCCGCATGCGGGTACAAGGGATCGTTGGGTTCTGGCAAAGGATGGTGAATATCGGTACGTTTTTTCAACAACCAATTTGCTATTTGCTCCAGTTCCTGTTGGAGTCGCCCGGGCAATACAGCAAGCCCCATGACCTCGATCAGACCGATGTTTTCCTTTTTGATGTGATGCAATTCCCGGTGCGGGTGAAAAATGCCTTCGGGATGTTTTTCACTCGTCCGGTTGTTCCGCAAAACGATGTCCAGCTCATATTCGCCTTGAGCGTTAAAGCGGGCGATGGGGGTGACGGTATTATGGGGGATGATCTGGCCATTTGCGTTTGATTCATGTTGAAGATCCGCCTGTAAATCGCTGTACTTTTGCCAGCAACGCCGAATATGTTCCGCCATATTTACCGCTTTCCGTTTGTCCGAAGTTCGGATGCGCAGTACCGTCAGCGGCCATTTGATGTAAGCGACGCTCACCCCGGGGAAATCCGGATGAATATACGTCTTTTCGTCCGGTGCGACTTCCATCGCAAACCGGTGTCGCCCGCCCTGGTAATGATCGTGGCTCAGAATCGAGCCGCCCACGATCGGCAAATCGGCATTGGAGCCGATAAAATAGTGCGGGAATTGCTCGATAAAAGACAACAGGCGCTCGAACGTGCTGCGATCGATGCGCATCGGACGGTGCTCTTCGCTCAGCAGTATGCAATGTTCGTTATAGTAGACATAAGGTGAATATTGCAAATACCATGTCTCGCCATCCAGTTTGACCGGAACGACACGATGATTTTGCCGGGCCGGATGGTCAAGGCGTCCGGCATATCCGACGTTTTCCAGACAGAGCAAGCAGGACGGATACGATCGTTTGGGAGCCTCCTTGAGAGCTGCGATTTCTTTCGGATCCAGTTCCGGTTTTGACAGGTTGATCGTCAACTCCAATTTCCCATATTCGGTCTCCACCGTCCAGTATTCGTTCTTCGCAATGCGATCCATGCGGATATAGTTCGACATTTGGGATAGGCGGTAAAACCAATCCGTCGCTTGTTGCACACCTTTGCTTTCCGCCAGTTCCCAAAAACGGCGGGACACTTCAGATGGACGCGGCAAAAGCAACCCCATAATGCGCGCATCCATAAGATCGCGTTCTGTGATCGTGTTCGTCCGCATCAACCCGCGTTCATAGGCAGCATCGAGCAGCCGTGCCAATATGGGCGCTGGCGAGGGCAGTACACCTCTCATTCTCCCTGTTAGTGAAACTTCGGCGTGTGAAGCTTCGGCATGGGAAACCTCGGCTTGGGAAGCTTCGGTTTGGAAAGCTTCGGTGAGATGCACGCCCTTTAAATCCGGCTCTTCGATTTGGAACAGATCGTAGAGCTGATTGCGGGTGTATATGATATCGAGTGGCCCGATCCATCCAGCTTGCCATCCAAACTTGAGCAACTGCTCGATGTCGCGTTCCAGTTTGGACAAGTTCCGTTAACTCCCTTCATGCATACCTATTGTGGTCACTGTTTTTAATGGCCGTATCCATGGGGATGGTTTTGATGCCATCTCCAGGCGTCAGCGATCATTTGCTCCAGCCGGAAACGGGTCGGATTCCAGCCGAGCTCGCGCCGCGCTTTGTCCGAGGAGGCCACGAGCACAGCCGGGTCTCCGGCACGTCTAGGCGCCATTTGTACCGGAATGGGGCATCCCGTCACCGCCCTGGCCGTTTCGATCACCTGTTTGACCGAAAATCCGTTACCGTTCCCGAGATTGTAGACGGCGCTGGCCCCGCCTTTTCGCAAATGGTGCAAGGCCAGAACATGGGCCTCAGCCAGGTCGCTCACATGGATATAGTCGCGGATGCAGGTGCCGTCTTCGGTCGGATAGTCATCCCCATAGACGTAAACCGCTTCTCGCTGCCCGAGCGCCGTCTGGAGCACGATCGGGATCAGGTGCGTTTCCGGTCTGTGATCTTCCCCGATCGTTCCGCTTTCGTGGGCACCTGCCGCGTTGAAATAGCGCAGAGAAACCGAACGGATGCCATGTGCCTGCTCGAACCAGTTCATCATCTTTTCCATCGCCAGTTTCGTTTCTCCGTACACATTGGTCGGCGACGTACGGTCATCTTCCTGAATCGGTATTTTTTCCGGTTCCCCATATACGGCTGCCGTCGAAGAAAAGACGATCATGTTCACGCCGTGCGCTTTCATTTTTTCAAGCAGACAGAGCGTCCCGTACACGTTGTTGTCGTAGTATTTGCCCGGATTTTGCATACTTTCCCCGACCAGCGAATAGGCGGCAAAGTGGATGACCGCCTCAATCTCGTTTTCCCGGAATACGCGTTCCATCCCGTCGCTGTCCCGAATATCGAGCTCGTACAGGCGACATCCTTGCACAGCCTCTGGGTGCCCTTGGCCGAGATGATCCACTACGACGACCTGCTCATTTTGCTTTAACAGTTCAAACACCGTATGGGAGCCGATATAACCGGCGCCCCCGGTCACTAAAATCGCCATCCTCTTTCCTCCCGTTTCTTTCTCACGCTCATTCCCAATCATGCACACCGCTACCGATTTCCGCGATGTAAAATTCCGGCTTTAGACCGGTTTGTTCCCGGTAACGCGAGGTGACTTGCTCAATCATCGAGGGCACGTGATCCCGATGCACGATGGAAACGGTGCAACCCCCGAAACCAGCGCCGGTCATCCGTGCTCCGAGCACACCATCACATTGGAGAATCGCTTCCACCATCACGTCGAGTTCCATGCATGAAACTTCATACAGATCGCGCAACGATTCATGCGAGGCCACCATCAGTTGGCCGAAAGCGTTCAAATCCCCTCTTTTGAGCGCTTCCACCGAACGGATGACCCGCTCATGTTCCGCCACCACATGCCATGCGCGTTTCCTCACCGTATCATCCTGAAACCGGTCAGAATGTTCCTTGAGTTGCTCCATGTTCAGCTCGGCAAGCGCTTCGAGATCGGGGAACGCTTGTCGCAATTGAAGCAGTGCCTTCTGGCATTGCGCGCGCCGCGCGTTGTATTCGGAATCGACAAGCCCCCGTTTTTTGTTCGTATTGCCGATGACAATCCGGTATTCATTTAGACGCAACGGAATGTATTCATAGTCAAGAGTGCTGCACAAAAGACGGATCGCGTGCTCCCTTTTGCCCATAGCGATCACAAACGGGTCCATGATGCCGCAATTGACGCCGAGAAAGCGATTTTCCGCCTGCTGTGCAGTCAGTGCCAGATCGACAAGATTCATTTGCGCCCCTTCCATGCGCATCAAACCGTATCCCGTCACGACGAGAATCGAAGCAGAAGAGGAAAGCCCTGAACTGTGCGGAATCTCCCCTCCATACAAAATATCGTAGCCGGAAAAGCGGTACCCTTTTTTTTGGAGTTGATCGATCATCGCTTTCGGATAATTCATCCAGCCGTCATCTGCATCGTAAACAAGCCGATCCGGATCTACTTCACCGGACAGCGAAAAATTTTCTGAAGCGAGCCGAATCTTTTTGTCGCCCCTTTTGCGGACAAGCATTGTTGTTCCAAATGTTAACGCCGCCGGAAACACATATCCTCCATTATAGTCGGTATGCTCACCGATGAGATTGACTCGCCCGGGAGCCCAAAACACCCGAATGTCCTGTTCGCTCTTGCCGTATCTTTCCTCAAAACGTGCCAGCAAGCGGTTGATCGTTTGCTGCCGCCCCACCGAGTACTGCTCTTCTTTGCCCGGTCTTTGCATCAAAGTTCATCCCCTCTCTTTTTCCCATTTCATTTTTGAATTTCACGTCATGCATGATATGATTTTGCGACCTGCTTGAAGTAGCGAAGCGGATTTTGAAAAAAATCGGCCAATACAAGGGTCGCTGCACCCACAACCCCGGCATGGTCGCCAAAAGTGGCCAGTTCCACCCGGATGTTCTCAACATGCTGTCGCATCGATCGCTTCTTTATTTCCTGCACAATGCTGTCCAGAATCAGTTCTCGCGCCCGCGAGACGCCTCCGCCGATAAAAATACAGCTCGGATTGAGCAGATTGACCGCCATGGCAAGCGCCCGCCCGATATACATGCCGGCTTCACGCAAAATTTGTCTGGCAATCTGATCACCTGCACGCG
Source organism: uncultured Paenibacillaceae bacterium (assembly GCA_937925675.1). Classification (GTDB taxonomy): domain Bacteria; phylum Bacillota; class Bacilli; order Paenibacillales; family CALAME01; genus CALAME01. The sequence goes on from CALAME010000002.1 coordinate 4,545, forward strand.
CCGCATGGCTTACGAGAGCTCCGTCCACCTGATACGGATCGCCATCAGCCAGCTTGCGCATCATCGATGCCTCTTGATGATCCATATGCGCTCTGGCACGCCGTTCGATCGCCGGTCCGGTTGCCACGGTATGCAGGCACCCGATTTGACCGCAATAGCAGCGAATTCCGTTGTTCACTAGCGGAATGTGTCCGATCTCACCCGCACCAAATCCGGATCCGGTGATGAGACGTCCGTGCGCATAAATGCCGGAACCAACCCCCGTGCCGATATTCAGAAAGATAAAATCATCGATCTCTTTCGCTGCCCCGAACCATTTTTCGGCAAAAGCCATCGCCCGGGCGTCATTGTCGACAATGACCGGTAAGGAGAACGATTGCTCAAACCGTTCAGCAACCGCAACGTCCGTCCACTGGAAAGCCGGGGCAAACAGCGACACCCCCCGCTCAGGATCGACCAGGCCGTGAAACCCGATTCCAATCCCCAAAATCCGCTCCTTTTCGTTGGTGTTATCATGTTGGTCTGTGTCCATGCCTTTGTCATGGGGCTCGTCATTGCATTCGCCATTGTCATCGCTTAGGTTTTCGTCATTTTGTTCCTGACCTTCCTCTTCATCGCTCTTGTTACTTTGGCCATTCAACAACTGCCTCACCGCATCTTCCATCACCGCAAGCACCGTTTGCGGCGTCCGGCTTTCGCCGAACGGAATTTCCAATTTACGCTTTACGTGGCCAGCCAAGTTGACCAGGGCGGCCTGCACTTTCGTCGTCCCCATGTCGACCGCTACCGCGTAATAAGCATCGGGTACAAGCGCCAGCAACGTCGGTTTGCGGCCGCCGCTTGACTCTCCGCTTCCTGTCTCACGCACAACCCCATGCTCCAGCAACAATTGCAAATGACTCGACACGGTCGCCGGATTCAATCCGGTTCGCTTGGAAATATCCGCGCGGGAAATCGGACCCAACTCACGCACCATTTGCAGTACAAGCGTCATATTGATCTCTTTGATCAGCTGTTTGTTTGCCGTCCGATAGTTCGCATGTTCACGATCCATTTCCGTTAAGCACACTTTCTTTATTTAATAAATAAAGTTGTTGTTAAAAAGTATATGGGATATTCCACTATTTTGCAAGCGGAATGTCCGGAACCGATTCCTGGCCATATCGCGGGCTTGCCTGCATCCGTTTTTGTCCCCGGCGATGGCGATACTTATGAATCTTCATCGAAACGAATAGATTGTGGAAAAACATGCTATAATCGGATACAAAGGAGGAATTGGACTTGGAATCATTTGAGAAACAGTTGGAGAAGTATGCAACACTGGCGGTAGAAGTTGGTGTCAACGTACAGCCGAATCAGCTGCTTGTCGTCAGCGCTCCCGTCTATGCCGCTCCGTTCGTGCGCAAGGTCGTAAAACGCGCCTACGAAGTTGGGGCACGCTATGTGCATGTCGACTGGACGGATGACATCGTCACCCGTACCCGTTTTGAATGCGCGCCGGACGACTCGTTCGATGAGTATCCGATCATGTGGCGTGCCCGGGGCTGGGAAGAGATGGCGAAAAATAACGCTGCCTTTTTGTCCATCACCGGCAGCGACCCCGATCTGCTCAAGGGCATCGATCCGACGCGCATCCAGAAAGCAAACCGCGCTGCAGGAATCGCCATGCAACCTTTCCGTCAATATGCCATGGCTGACAAGGTAAGCTGGTCCGTAATCGCCGTACCGTCCCAGGAATGGGCGGATAAAGTGTTCCCTGATCTGGCACCTGAAAATCGCGTCAAGGCGCTGTGGGAAGCCATATTCAAAGCGACACGCATCGATCAGGGAGATCCGGTTGCGGCTTGGCGAGCCCATACTGCGGATCTGGATCGGAGAGCAGCGTATCTGAATGAACGCAAATACAAGGCGTTGCACTATAAAGCGCCCGGCACGGATCTCGTGGTTGAATTGCCGCCGGCTCATCGTTGGGTGAGCGCCGGCAGCTATAATGAAAAAGGGACGCTGTTTATCGCCAATATGCCGACGGAAGAAGTGTTTACCGCACCGCTCAAAAATGGCGTAAACGGAACCGTGCGGAGCACCAAACCGCTCAGCTATGGGGGCAATCTGATCGAAAATATTTTTCTTGAATTCAAAGAGGGCAAGATCGTCCGCTTCGCTGCTGACAAAGGATATGACACGCTCAAAGGACTCATTGAAACGGATGAAGGTGCCCGCTATCTCGGTGAAGTTGCTCTCGTTCCTCACCGTTCCCCGATCTCGGAGACGAATCTCGTCTTTTTCAACACCTTGTTTGATGAAAATGCTTCGAACCATCTGGCCATCGGAAAAGCCTATGCATTTTGTCTAGAAGGCGGCAAATCGATGAGCAAGGAGGAACAAGAACGCCACGGGCTCAATGACAGTCTGGTTCACGTCGATTTCATGATCGGTTCGGAGCAGATGGACATCGACGGCATCCGTGCCGACGGATCCACCGAACCGGTGTTCAGACAAGGAAACTGGGCTTTTTAAGATCATGAAGGCGCACTATCATCAAGGCGCACCCGAAAGGTGCGCCTCAATCTTTACCAGCCGATTGCCAGACCGTCGCTGCGCGGATCGGCTCCACCTTGGCGATAACCGTATTCATCAATGCGGATCGCACAGGCATGTCCCATCAACCGGTGATGATCTTCAACCATCCGGACGCGGTGGCCGACTTGGGCTAACTGCTCGCCGACCGATTCCCCAATGGATTTTTCCAGTTTCAACTCGTCGTTTACTTTTTCACCCCAGGTTCGTCCCCATAACCATCGCGGCAGGCTGACCGCCTGTTGCGGATCCATGCCAAAGTCGATCATGCGTGTAATGATCGCGGTTTGCGTTTGCGGCTGCCCTTCCCCACCTTGCGTCCCGTACAAGATGGCCGGTTTATCATCAAGCATCGCCAGCGCCGGCATCAGCGTATGAAAGGTACGTTTGCGCGGCTCCAGCCGGTTGATATGATGGGGATCAAGCGAAAAGAAGGAACCGCGGTTTTGCAATAAAACACCGGTTTCCCCTGCAGTCCAGGCGGAACCGAACTCAAAATACAAACTTTGAATAAAAGAAACGGCATTCCCTTCCTCATCGACGACGGCGGCATAGGCAGTGTCGCTCCCCATCTCAGTCCCCAGAATGTCTTGGGCACGATCCATCCGGATCGTTTGCGCCAACTTGTTCGCATACGCCGCGGACAATAGTTGCGATAGCGGCACATCATAGAAGTCCGGATCGGTCAAATGGCGATTGCGGTCTACAAAAGACAGTTTCAGCGCTTCGATCAGCAAATGATAGTAGGCAAATGTGCCGTGTCCTGCCGCTTGCAAATCAAAGTTTTTCAAAATGTTCAACGCCATTAAAGCCGCAAATCCCTGCGAGTTGGGCGGCATCTGGTAAACGGTATATCCCCGGTAATCCGTTGAGATCGGTTCTACCCAATTCCCGGTATGGTCAGCAAAATCTTCGCGTGTCAATATACCGCCCTGCTGCTTGAGCTCAGCGGTGATGGACGCGGCGATCTCCCCTTCGTAAAAGGCGGTTCTTCCTTCTTTAGCGATCAGACTTAACGTGTCCGCCAATTCCCGCTGTACGAATTTTTCTCCAAAGGACGGGGGACGACCTCCGGGCAAGTAGATGCGGGCAGTATGCGGGTATGCTTGCAACGTCGGGGCAAACTGGCTGGAAAATTGATGCTGGCTCCGAGAACATGGAAACCCTTCTTTTGCATATTGGATCGCCGGTTCCAGCACTTCTTTTAGCGTCAGCTTTCCATATTCCCGTAGAACCGCATCCCAGCCGTCCACCATACCGGGGACCGTGATCGCACTGAGCGGTCCGCGCACCGGAATGTCTTCTCTCCCCGCATAGACGCCAGGTTCTGTGCGGTATCCGGAACGGCCGCTCGCATTGTAGGCGCGCACCGCCCCATCGTGCGCCGTATACATCAGCCAGAACGCATCCCCGCCAATGCCGGTCATGTGCGGATAGACGACCGCCAGACAGGCACTGACGGCGACGGCAGCGTCAAACGCATTTCCGCCCTGATCCAAAATGCGCGCCCCAGCCATGGTAGCCAAATAATGCGGGCTGGTCACCATCGTTTGGGTGCCGATTGCAGGTGGCCGGATCAACTTTGCCTCCCCTTTCAGTCCAACGATTTCGTAAACGAAAAATGCAAAAAGGCCGGCGCGTAAGGCGCGCAATGCGCCCCCCGCCGGTCTTTTCCAATCTGTTAGTAGAAAAAGCAGTTACTGTCCGTACCGGGCCTTCGCTTCTTTCCGTCTTCGATGCAGGATCGGTTCGGTATATCCGTTCGGTTGATGGTATCCTTCAAAGACAAGATCGCAAGCGGCCTGGAAAGCCACCGATTGTTCGTAATTCGGCGCCATCGGCCGATAATTCGGATCACCAGCGTTCTGTTCATCCACCACTTTCGCCATACGCTTCAACGTATCGAGCACCTGCTCTTTGGTGACGATTCCGTGATGGAGCCAGTTGGCGATGTGCTGGCTGGAAATACGGAGTGTGGCCCGGTCTTCCATCAATCCGATATTGTTAATATCCGGAACTTTGGAACAGCCGATTCCCTGATCGATCCAGCGCACGACGTATCCTAAAATGCCCTGGGCATTGTTTTCCAGTTCCTGGCGGATTTCCTCTTCGCTCCAGTTCGGATTTTCGGCCACTGGAATTTGCAAAATTTCGTCGCGCAATTGCTCGAGACTGTCCATTTTTTCCAGCAACGCTTGTTGCACCGTCGGTACATTGACCTCATGATAGTGCAGTGCGTGCAAGACCGCAGCTGTTGGCGATGGTACCCAGGCTGTATTGGCCCCGGCTTGAAGCTGGCCGATTTTCTGTTCGAGCATATCCTTCATCCGGTCCGGCATTGCCCACATGCCTTTTCCGATCTGGGCGCGTCCTTTGAATCCGGTCGACAAACCGCTGAGTACGTTGGACCGCTCATAGGCGGACAGCCAGGTCGAATTTTTCATGTCATTTTTGCGGATCATCGGGCCAGCTTCCATCGAAGTATGGATCTCATCGCCGGTACGATCGAGAAAACCGGTATTGATGAAAATCACCCGATCCTTCACTTCGCGGATGCACGCTTTCAAGTTCAGGCTCGTGCGTCTTTCTTCGTCCATAACCCCGATTTTCAACGTATGGCGTTTCAGACCAAGCAGATCTTCGACCCGATCAAACAGCTCATTGGCAAAGGCTACTTCCGCGGACCCGTGCATTTTCGGTTTGACGATATAAACGGATCCTTTTTGCGAGTTTTTGTATTTGCCATTGCCGAGCAGATCATGCTTGGCGATCAAACTGGTTACAACCGCATCGAGAATGCCTTCCGGAATTTCTTGTCCATCAGCATCCAGCACCGCATCGGTTGTCATCAGGTGGCCGACATTACGCACGAACATCAGCGAACGTCCGGGCAAGGTAAAGGTGCGGCCATCGGGTGCGGTATACGAACGGTCACCGTTTAACCGGCGCGTCATCATTTTTCCATTCTTTTCGAAAGTCGCTTCCAGATCGCCCTTGATCAGCCCGAGCCAAGAACGGTAAACGAGCGTTTTGTCATCCGCATCGACAGCGGCGACCGAATCCTCGCAGTCCATGATTGTCGTGACCGCGGCTTCCATGATGATATCTTTCACACCGGCCTTGTCTGTTTTTCCGACCGGATGCTCACGGTCAATGCACAGTTCGACGTGCAGACCGTTATTTTTCAACAGGATCGCTTCAGGCTCTTCCGCCTTGCCTCGGTACCCGACAAATTTGGAGCCGTCCGCTAATTCGGTTTCTCCGTCCGGGGTGCTTACGACCAGGCGTCCGTCCCTGACATGATAACCGGTCGCATTTTGGTGAGACTGGCCGACCAATGGAAATGCTTTATCTAAAAATTGTTTGGCAAATTGAATGACTTTTTCTCCGCGCACCGGGTTATAGGATGTGCCCCGTTCCGCCCCTCCGTCCTCATCGATCGCATCCGTACCATACAGGGCGTCATACAGGCTTCCCCAACGGGCATTGGCCGCATTCAACGCATAGCGCGCATTGCTGACAGGGACGACAAGCTGGGGACCGCATTGGACAGCAACTTCATCGTCCACGTTTTCCGTCGTGATCGAAAAGTCTTCGACGTCCGGTTCCAGATAACCGATCTCACGCAAAAAAGCCTTGTAACGTTCAAAATCAAATGAATCCCGATTTTGCCTATGCCATTCATTGATCTGTTCTTGCAACCGTTCCCGCTGTTTCAGCAATTCGCGGTTGCGCGGAGCAAAATCACGCACAATTTGGCTAAACCCTTCCCAGAAATGCTGTTCATCAACACCGCTGTTCGGTAACGCTTCCTGCTGGATAAAATCATACAACACTTTGGCCACTTGCAGTTGACCAGCCGCTACATATGAGTTGACCTTTGCGTTCGTTCCACTCATAGCCCCATATCCCATCCTTCCCCCGTTTTTTGGCGATTGTTCCTGTAAGAACCGGGGTTGTAATCTCCCAAAACTATTATATAATAGGTGTCACCGATAAATTAAATACATATTTCGAATACACAACATGCATTAAAGTTATAGAAAAGACGACCACATACCGATGGAGGTCGATGTCAGTGGATATTCGGCATCTGCATTATTTTTCTGAAGTGGCGAGACATCGCAGCTTTACAAAGGCTGCCGCCGCCTTGCACGTCTCGCAACCGTCGCTCAGCAAGGCGATCAAATCGATCGAAGAACAGCTCGGGGTCCCTCTGTTTTACCGTTCTTCGCGCCAGCTGGAACTGACCGACGCGGGGCGAGCAGTCCTTGTCAACGCCAAAAAAGTGTTGGACGCTTTCCGCAATTTAACTTCTGAACTGACTGACATTATGGAATTGAAAAAAGGAGAGATTCGGATCGGCATTCCGCCGATGATGGGAGCAGTCTTTTTCTCCAGATCGATCAGCCGTTTCAAAGAGGCGTACCCGCTGGTCAACATCACGCTGACTGAGGTGGGAACGAAAATTATTCAGCGGCGGGTCGAAGATGGATCGCTGGATATCGGGCTCGTCTGTCATGTCCCCATGCACAAAGAGGAGATCGAATCGATCGAACTATCCAAAGATCCGCTGATGTTGATTGTACACCGGGAGCATCCGTTGGCGACAAGGTCGCATGTTCGATTCGATGATCTGCGTGAAGAGCCGTTCATTTTATATCGAAATGATTTTTCCTTGCACGATCGTATTATTGAAGAATGCGCCAAACATCGCTTTTATCCGAACGTTGTTTGTGAAAGCTCGCAAAAAGATTTCATGGTGGAGATGGTTGAAGCCAAAATGGGCATCGCCCTTCTGCCCAGCAAAATTTGCGAAAGATTGCACAGCTCCTTGATCGTTTCGATTCCGTTCGAACGCCCGTCCGTTTTTCTGGAACTGGGCATGATCTGGAAAAAAAACGACCACGTACCGTTTGCAGTGCGGGAATTTATTCGCATGGCCCACGAACCGGTGACTTCCCCGACTTCCTAGCTACTTCTCGGGTTTTCGGGCCATGCCCCGTTCCCCCGGCTGATTTTCTAAACCGCCCATCATGCCGTCAACCCCTTTCTCCCCCGACATTTTTTCAAGCGGAAACTCAACCGACACTTTCTCATGAACACGCTTCTCTTGCGACCATCTATTCCGCTTTTTTCACGACCCATTTCTTTTTTTCATGGCCGGAACGCCTACCGGGCATGTGCATATGATAATATACGCGCAACTCCCGGAGCGAATTGCGCTCATGACGCAATGTAAGGAGGGAGTCAACATGGCAAAACGATGGCGGTTGCTGCTCTTTATGCTCGCTTTTGTACTTTTCGCACTCGGCCTTGCCGCCTGCGGGACGGACAACGAAACGGCGATTGAAGTTCGAGTCGGAGAAGTCACCCGTTCGATCTTTTACGCTCCGCAATATGTGGCTCTAACTAATGGTTATTTCGCCGATGAAGGATTGAAAGTGGAATTGAGAACGACGCCCGGCGGCGATGTGACGATGACCAACCTGCTGTCCGGCGCGATCGATATCGCATTGGTCGGTTCGGAAACGTCCGTTTATGTATACCAACAAGGCGCACAGGACCCTGTGATCAATTTTGCGCAATTGACCCAAACCGACGGCACGTTTTTGATGGCGCGCAAGCAGCATGATCCGTTCGATTGGGAAGTTCTCAAAGGCAGTACCTTTCTCGGGCAACGAAAAGGCGGTATGCCCCAAATGGCCGGAGAATTCGTACTGAGAAAACACGGAATTGATCCCCACCACGATCTCAACTTGATCCAGAATGTCGACTTTGCCAACATCGCATCCGCTTATGCTTCGGGAACCGGGGAATTCGTACAGCTGTTCGAACCGACTGCAACCATGTTCGAACTGGAAGGGCGCGGGTATATCGTCGCCTCGTTCGGTGTGGAAAGCGGCAAACTGCCCTATACGGTGTTTATGGCCAAACAGAGTTACATTCATGAAAATGAAGAAGTCGTGCAAAAATTTACAAATGCCATCCATCGTGCGCAAAAATGGATTGAAGAAAATTCTCCCGAACAGATTGCGCAAGCCCTTCTGCCCTTTTTTGAGGATACGGACCCCGATGTCGTCGTCGCTGTTGTGGAGCGCTACAAAAACCAGCAATCGTACGCCCTCGATCCGATTATCGATGAAGAAGAATGGAACCATTTGCTCGACATCATCGAGCAGGCAGGTGAAATCGAACAGAGAGTACCGTTTGAAACCCTTGTCGATAATACCTTTGCCGAAAAAGCGATCCAGATCGTAAGCGACCGCTGATCATCATGACAGCCATCCCCACCATCCCGTCAAAGGAGTGACGTCACATGGCTGAACCTTTGCTGGAAATGAAAAATGTGTCCCACGTGTACGTCAACGATAAAGGAGCAGCATTGGCTGTTGATCAATTCAGCCTGACGATGCAATCCGGTGAGTTTGTCAGCCTCGTCGGGCCGAGCGGTTGCGGTAAAACGACAGTGCTGTCGATCATCGCCGGATTGCTTAAACCGGTTGCCGGCGAGGTCAAAATTGACGGCAAACCCGTATCCCAACCCTCCGGTGAAGTCGGTTATATGTTGCAACAAGATTATTTGTTTCCGTGGAGAACGATCATGGAAAACGCCACAATCGGATTGGAATTGACGGGGAAACGTTCACCGGAAAGGGAGAAATATGTTCTCAGACTCCTGCTCGAGATGGGGCTGGGCAACCACATTCACGCCTTGCCCCATCAGTTGTCTGGCGGCATGCGCCAGCGGGTGGCTCTCGTCCGGACACTGGCAACAGAACCGAATTTGCTGCTTCTGGATGAGCCGTTTTCTGCGCTGGATTACCAGACCAAGATGCAACTGGAGGATCTCGTTTGGCAAACGTTAAGGGATCGCAACAAAACCGTGCTGCTCGTCACCCACGACATCGCGGAGGCAATCGCGATGAGCGACCGGGTGATCGTCATGGGTCGCAATCCGGGCCGAATCCGCCATCAGGTCGACATACCGGAAGCGATCCGTGAAACGACGCCCTTTCATGCGCGGGAGAAAAGCGGATTTCATGAATTGTTTCATCAAATCTGGAAGTACCTTGAAGAGAGCACAAGTGAGGGAGCACGTCCATGAACAGCCCGGAATATGAATTGTATCAAGGTTATCTGCGGCAAAAAAGGAAAGAGCGCATTGCGGTCATGCTGACACAATTCATCATCGTAATCGGCTTGATCGCAGCCTGGGAATTCGCCGGCAGGATGAACAAAATCGACACGCTTCTGTTCAGTTACCCGAGCAAAATTTTGCGGCTTTTGTATGACCGGTTGTTGGAAGGAACACTGTTGAACCACGTCGGTGTCACGTTGGCGGAAACATCGGTCGGCTTCTTGCTTGGAACCGTCTGTGGAACGGCATTGGCAGCCGCGATCTGGTGGTTTCGCTTCCTTTCCAAAGTGCTCGATCCGTTTCTGGTCGTTCTCAACAGCATGCCCAAAGTGGCGCTAGGCCCGCTCATTATCGTCGCCATCGGTCCGAACGTCGTCTCGGTCATCGCGACCGCCCTGGCCGTCACGGTCATCATTACGACGCTTGTAGTTCATTCCAGCTTTCGCGAAGTGGACGAAAGTTATATCAAAGTGGTGCGCATATTCGGAGCAACGCGTGCGGATGTGTTTCGCAAAGTGATCTTGCCGGCCTCATTTCCAACCATCGTCTCCACATTGAAAGTTAACGTTGGCCTTGCCTGGATCGGTGTGGTAGTTGGTGAATTTCTCGTCTCCAAGCAAGGGCTTGGCTATTTGATCATCTACGGATTTCAGGTGTTCAACTTTACGCTGGTGATCGGCAGCCTGTTTATTATTGCCATCGCCGCTACCTTGATGTATCAAGCAGTGGCCGTGCTAGAAAAAAAATTGATCGGCCACCGGCAGAATTGATGGTCCGATGGGGTTTAACAACCTAAAAAACTGCAAGAACAGCTAGAGTTTCATGGCGTAAAATGGACACCGGACACGGATCGCAAAGAAGAAGGTGTAGTGAGATGTTACGCCAAGGACCCGTTCGGTAATCGCTTGAAATTCATGGAACGAATCTAAGGAAACATTATGCCGCCTATCGGCCGAGCTAACCGAAGGCGGCCATTGTAATAAAAATAAAAAGGTTATCTGCATCCGGCCAATGTCGGACACAGATACACGTAAGCCCATGATAAAACGTTGCCCCGTTTTAAACCGTAACGATTTTACCTGATTGTTGCGATTCGAACATGGCCAGTACCACTCTGAGCGATTTCCGGCCTTCTTCACCCGGGACAGGAGATGCTGTTCCATTCAGGATACTGTCGACGAAAGCATCGATCACGCCGCTTTTCGTCTGTTTTTCGTTCGTGGCGATTTCCCCGACCTGGTAACGTTCTACGGATCCGTCACGCAGTTCCACGATCACCTGATCTCTCAAGTCCGTTCCGATTTTCATCACACCGTTTTCACACCAGAATACGGTGCTGTTGTCCTCTCCCCTATAGTAGGTCCAGCTGGCCACAAGCGAACCGATCGCTCCGCTTTTCATGCGCAGGATACAGATGGCATTGTCATCCACATCGGTGTCCTTTTTGTCCAACGTCCCGATAAAACCAGCAACTTGCTCCACTTCATCATCGAGCAACCAGCGGATCAGATCCGCTTTGTGGACGCCCAGATCCCCCATCGCGCCCATTGCGGCCTCTTCCTTGCGGAAAAACCAGCTGTCTCTGCCATCCAGACTCCACCCTTCCGGTCCCGGATGTCCGAACGAAGTGCGGAAAGAAATCACTTTACCGAGCTTTCCGGATTGCAATATTTCCTTTGCCTTTACATGCGGTGGCATAAAGCGCTGGTTATGGCCGACCATCAGAATGACGCCGGCTTCTTTGGCCGCCTGGATCATCTGTTCAGCCTCTTCATCGCTGGTTGCCATCGGCTTTTCCACCAGCACGTGCGCACCCGCTTTTGCAGCTGCGATCGAAATCGGCGCATGCGTTACGTTGGGGGTACAAACGCTTACAGCATCCGGTTTGATTTCCTTCAGCAGTTCATCATGATCTTTAAATGCCTTGCCGCCGTATCGCTTGGCCATCTCTTCAGCTCTTTCCAAATTCGGATCGCTGAACGCTACCAGTTCCACATGTTCGTTTTCAGCGTATTCAGGAATGTGTCGACGCTGTGCAATGGCTCCACACCCGATCACGGCCACCCTGAGTTTGGACATACAGTTTCACCTCTCCGATTTTCTACATCGTTCATCTTTCGATGCTAGACCGCCGCCGAATTTCCCTTCGCTGCAGGTGCACATAGTTGTCATATTTCGGCGATTGATGTAAACAGTCATCAAGCCCATTATAAAAAAATTGCACCTTTTCCACCATGTAGGATATCATTATTACATGTACGATTCTGCTATTATTGTGATGGATGGATTCAAATATGGCCTGGAAATTCGGGGAGGATTGTGAAAAGATGAGTACCCGATTGCTGATGTGCGGCTTTTCTCATCATACGGAACCGTTTTTCACCGAAGCGGAAAACGGTCTGAACGCCTATCTGTTCCGTTGGCAGACCGAAGGACAGGCCCGAGCGCTGGTCGACGGTAAGATGCAAATCGTGGAAGCGGGAGATCTCCTTTTGTATCAGCCCGGGGACCCATACCGGCTCATGATCGGCAAAGACAAAAGCACCCGTGAGAATCAACCGATCGCAAGCAGCGACTACTTTTTATCTTGCCAAGGGAGTTGGGTTAAACAGTGGTGGAACCGGCGCAAACGTCCCACCCTGGTCCGCATTGGTATCGAAGATCGACTGTTGTCATTGTGGCGCATGCTGATTTCGGAAAAAAGAAGGATGGAAAAAGCGAATGAGGAAATATGCGACTACCTGCTGCGCTCCCTGTGCCTGACGATCGACCATATGATCGATGAACGTTTTTCGCCGCAGGGACCGCCTTTTGTGGCCAACCGGATCAAATCGTACATAGAAGAAAGGGCCGCAACCCGCATCCGCATCAAAGATTTGGCCGAACATGTGCGGTTGAGCGAATCGCGTACCTCCCATCTGTTCAAAACATACTTTGGCAAAACGATTATCGAATATGTACATGAAGTGCGTCTGTCCATCGCTGAGGAACGGATCAAGTACAGCACCCTCTCCCTGGAACAGATCGCTGAATCGTGCGGATTTGGCAGCTATTCGTACTTTTACCGTATTTTCCGTAAAAAATATGGACAATCTCCGGCTGCTTACCGGGAAGCCTATTTTCGTTCATTGGCGGGCAAGCCCCGATCCGGGTCACAGCCGCACTCCGAGTTGCAGGCTGGACCCTAGTTGCCATAGGGATTGATGTCGAGGCAGGGACCGGACCGGATTTTCACCGGTTTCCCTTTTAAGATTCAATTGACGATTCGCGCAAGACCGTTGCACCCGCCAGTTCTGCTGCCGCTTCGATCGCCGCTACCATGCTGCGTTCATCCGCCTTGTTTTTTCCTGCGATGTCAAATGCGGTTCCATGATCGACAGAAGTCCGGATAATGCCGCCTTTCAAACCGACGGTAATGTTAACCCCTTCTTCGATCCCCAACACTTTGACAGGGATATGCCCCTGGTCGTGATAACAAGCGACCACAATATCAAAATCTCCGCGTACAGCCCGATAAAACAAAGTATCTGCCGGGTGCGGTCCGGAAACGCATATATTTTCTTTTTTCGCCCGTTCAATTCCGGGTATGAGCTTTTCCTCCTCTTCTCCGTTTCCGAACAGTCCATTTTCTCCGGCGTGGGGATTGATCCCGCACACGGCGATGCGCGGTGTCTCAATTCCGGCCCGTTTTAACGTCTCATGCGCCAGCCGGATCACTTTGTACGTACGTTCAGGCGTAATCTTTTCGATCGCTTTCAAAAGGCCGACATGGGTAGTCAGGTGAATCACTTTCAGCTTCGGAGACGAAAGCATCATCGAATAGTCTTCCGTATCGGTCAAGGTCGCCAATATTTCCGTATGCCCCGGATAATGGTGACCGCCAAGATGCAGCGCTTCCTTGTTTAATGGAGCGGTAGCAATCGCATCAATTTCCTTCCGTTTGGCAAGATCCACCGCTCTTTCGATGTAGCGATACGCCGCATTTCCTGCCGCTGCAGAAATTTCCCCGAACGGTAAGTCTGGCGAAAGCAATTTCAAATCGATACAATCTATCGCGCCGTGAACGTACCGGGCCGCTTGAGGCGTATCTACGGATCTTACCGTTAAACCGCTATTTGTAACCGATACCGCCCGTTCCAAAATGACAGCATCACCGATGACAAGCGGCCGGCAAAATGAATAGATTCGTTCGTGTTGCAACGCCTTGACTATAATTTCCGGTCCGATACCGGCTGCATCTCCCATCGTAATTGCGATTACGGGTCTGTTCATGCACGATTTCCTCCTCCGAAATATTGAAGCACTTGGATCCAGATGGAATCAGTTCCGAAACCTCCGGCTTTCGTTACAGCGTACAACGTTCTGCCCCCGAGCCGGTCGGATTGCAGACGGCCAATGGGAACACCGGTCTCCAGTTCGTCATCCAGTTCCATTTCGGCACATCCCAGCATCTTGCACACTTGTTTGGCCGTGTCACCGCCGGTCATCACCAGCGCATCCACGTTGCCTTCCTCAACGATGCGGGCAGCCATTGTTCCCAATTGCGCAGAAATGGCACGGCTTACGGCACCGCGATCCTGCCCCGATTTTAACAACAGATCACCATTCACAGTTTCACTTGAACTGTAAAGGACAACATGATGGCCTATCTGAAAAGCACCAACGGCTTCGTCCACAAATGATCTGTTTTCGTTTAACCTGTTTTGAATGTTGAATTCGATTCCCGAAACGTCAGGATGCGCCAACAGCTCGTCAAGCTGGCGCCGGGAACGGGAATGCGTGCTGCCGACGACAAACAAAATCCGGTTCGCCACTATTGGCGAAAAACGGGTATGATCCCGTGACTTTACCGGCTGGACAAATGCAGTCAAAGCTTTGGCGAGCCCGGCAGATCCGCTCCAGACGATGCGGTAGTCGGTAGAAAGAAACAGCTCGACCGCCTGATATAAATGTTCATCCTGGGTCGCGTCCACCACGAGATAAACGATGCCCTCGTCTTTGAACTGCTTCAATTTCGCCTGCCAAGCTTCCTGATGAAGATGAAGATCTTCCAGCGTAATTAAGGCGACGTGGCGAGCCGTTTCCCGCCGCAGCAACTTCAGCACGTCCGATTCTTTTACCGGTGCCTGTGTATCCCTTCCTGCTTCGGTCTCATGAACAGGAACACCGTTTACAAACAGTGTTCCCTCTCTGACAATACGTCCGTTTTCCGGAAATGCCGGAGTGATGACGATAAAATCCGGACCAAACACATCATAGACCGCGTCCAGTTCAGCGCCGACGCGCCCCCGCATGGTGGAATCGATCTTTTTGTATACGATTTCAGGTTGCTCATCCCATTCCGATCGGATTCGTTCCGCGATCCGCTTGACCTGCGCGTAGGCTTTCGCTGCCGGAAGGGCGCGGCTGTCCGTATCATACACAACCGCTTCATACATGCCGTTGGGCGCTTGATCCGGATCGATACATACCGTAGTGGAAAAGCCTCTTTTCACCAGCTGTACACCGGTATCGTTTGCCCCTGTCAAATCATCAGCGATGACGGCCAGTCTCAATCGATCACCCCATCAAGGACCAAATCGTTGTTATGTCTCAGAGCAGCAGCAAAAACGCTGACATTGACAGTAGTATACACGAGCGTTTCTTGAAATGACAACCCCGTTGCCTTTTCAGTCTCCCATCGCTTACAATAGAATCCATTAAAGAGGAACGGCATAGGAAAGTGGCGATTAACATGATCGAAAAACACGAAAAACAAAACGATAGAGCCTGGAAAATCACAAATGTGCGGATTGTAAGTGAAGACGGCGTGATCGAAGACGGGGAACTGTACGTTCATCACGATACGATTGTAGCGGTAAAAGACTCGAGTTTAAGCCGGAATGAAGAAAAAGAAACGTTTCAGGAAGTGATTGACGGCGGAGGGGGATGGCTGTTGCCCGGTTTTATTGATATTCACGTCCATGGAGGGGCCGGGAGCCAGTTTATGGACGCCACTCCGCAAGCCTTGCACACGATCGCCCGCTTTCACAGCAAATATGGAACGACGGCGATGCTGGCCACCACCGTCGCCGCTCCCCTGGACCAACTGGAGAGGGTTCTTGACTGCGTGCATCAATACCGGATAAAGCCGCAACCGTTCGCACAGATCGCCGGTGTACACCTGGAAGGACCGTTTTTAAACAAAAAAAGGCCCGGTGCGCAAAATCCCCTGCACTTTCTGGCACCGGACACCGCTATTTTGAAGCGCTGGCTGCATGACTATCCTGAAACGCTCCGGCTCGTGACACTCGCCCCCGAGCTCCCCGGGGCCACGGACATGATCCGCATGCTCAAAGTTGCGGGTGTCGTTTCGGCATGCGGGCATACGGAAGCCACATATGAAGAAGTGATCAACGCAGTACCCTGCGGACTCACACATGCGGTTCATACTTTCAACGCAATGCGGGAACTGCACCATCGCGAGCCGGGAACCGTCGGTGCCGTGCTCACCGATGACCGCATCACCGCTGAAGTGATCGCCGATGGTCTGCATGTCCATCCTGCCTGTATCCAGATGCTGTACCGCCTGAAAAAAGAACAATTGATCCTTGTCACCGACGCGATAGCGGCGAGCGGTCTCGGAGACGGCACGTACAAGCTCGGCGACCTCGACGTCATCGTCAAGGAGGGGACCGCGCGCCTGAAAGAAAACGGGGCGCTTGCCGGCAGTACGCTGACGATGCTGGCCGCGTTTCAATTTGCTGTACGTGTCGCAGGCATTCCGATTGAAGATGCAAGTCGCATGGCCAGCCTCAATCCGGCAAAGGTGATCGGTATCGACGGTAGCACCGGCAGCATCAAGCCGGGAAAGAAAGCGGACCTCATTTGGCTCGATCGCGATCTGAACCTAAAGCAGGTTTGGGTGGCCGGAAACAAACGCTTTGTGCAGTCAAACGACCCCTGAGCGGAACACAAAATCACCAATTTTTTCCGCCTGCAAGGGGCGGCTGATCAAAAATCCTTGCACTTCGTTACATCTTCTGGACAACAGAAAATCGTACTGTGCTTTCGTCTCCACCCCTTCGGCCACCACTTTCAATTTGAGACGCCGCCCGAGCGCAATGATCGTTTTCGTAATGGCCAGATCTTTTTCCCCGACCGGGATATCCTTGATAAAGGAACGGTCAATTTTCAACGTATCAATGGGAAAATATTTCAAATAGCTGAGCGATGAAAAGCCGGTGCCGAAATCATCGATCGAAATGCGGACTCCGAGATCTTTCAAACGTTTCAGCTTTTCGATCGCACTTTCTGCTTGGTTCATGACGATACTTTCGGTCAGTTCCAGTTCAATCTGGCCCGGGTCAATCCCGTAATGCTGAATCGTCTCCCGCACTTGGTCAACGAAGTCTTCCGCATGAAACTGGATGGCGGAAATGTTGACGGAGATGACAAACGGCGGCAAACCTTCTTCCTGCCATGATCGGATCTGTTTCGCAACGGAATGTAACACCCAGCGCCCGATCGCGTTGATCGCTCCATTTTCTTCGGCCAGCGGTATAAATTCATAAGGAGGAATGAGGCCCCGCTCAGGATGCCGCCAGCGAATGAGAGCCTCCACCCCGGTCATCTTCCCTTGTAGCAGATCGAGCCGCGGTTGGTATTCCAGAAAAAATTCATTGCGCTCAAGAGCTTGAAGCAAGCTGGCTTCCATCCGCATTCGTTCGTTCCATTCTTGGTCCATCCCCGGTTCGTAAAGCCGATATTCGCTGCGGCCGCTTATTTTGGCGTACTGCATCGCCATACCCGCGCGGCTCACCAATGTTTGCAGGTCGTGGCCATCATGCGGATATAGACTGATACCGATGCTGACCGAAATGAACAATTCCCGGCCATCGATTACGAGAGGCTGATACAATTCGTCGAGGATCTGTTCCGCTTTTTGCCTCGCTAATGCTTCGCCGTTTATATGGGGCAGCACGATCAAAAACTCGTCTCCCCCCATGCGGGCAACCGTATCCCCTTCGTCTACGCTGCCCTGGATCCGCCTGGCCACGGCTTTCAGCAAGCGATCTCCCGTGTCGTGGCCGTACGTATCGTTCACTTCCTTGACCGAGTCCACATCGACAAACATGACGGTAAACGAAGTTTTTTTCGTTCGTGCCTCGTTCAGTACCGTTTGCAGGCGATCGTACCCGAGAGAGCGGTTCGGCAACCCGGTCAGCGCGTCATGGTATGCCAGATGCTCAATCTGACGTTTGTCCTTCTCCCGCTCTTTCAACATCTTGCGAAACGAATCGATCATCTTGTTGAAGGCGACGCCGACCTGGGCCAGCTCATCCTGGGTTCGCACTTCCGCTCGGGTATCGAGCCGGCCGCGCATCACTCTGAGCGCTGCTCTTTTCAATTCATATACGGCGCGGAGGACCGATATGTAGAAAGCGACGAAAAGATAAAAGATAAGGAGCAAGATCAACAAGGACGCAACTGCGATGATCGCCTGTTGCTGGCGCAGTTGCAAGACGTCTTCCCCGTTGGCTTCCAGCTTAAGGCCAGATTCATCTTTTATGTACTCGATAAACGAAATGAGTTCCCCGACCTGCTCCGTATGTGCCAGTACCACATATAGAGTGATTCCGAACAGGAGCAAAATCATAAAGCCGATCAGAACAAATTTTTGACCGTATTTCAGACGGTCCATAAAAAAGATGGCCGGAGAAAAGAGGTTCATCAATCTTTTCAATGAAATTCACCCTCGTCTCTTTCTGTATACAAGAGGCGAGCTATTTCCCTTCTTTTCGACTCATTATACATGTCCGAGCGTGCCTTGACAATGAAATTTTGTTTATTTTTACCACCGGTTATTCCATGCCCCACTTTACAAACTGGTCCCAGCCAAAGCCGACATGATCGGGATGGTGCGCATCGGAACCGTAAACGAGCGGGATGCCATACTGTCGACATTCCCGAGCCAACCATTCCGGCACATAAATGCTTCCACATGTTGTCACCCGCATACCGGCGGTGTTGACATCGAGGCCAAAGCCGGCATCTTTCAATTTCGGAAGCAATGACCTTAATCGCCGCTCCATGAGTGCGTCATCAAACGGAGGTAACGCCTGACGAAATTTTTCGATCAGGTTGATATGTCCGATCCGCTTTCGGACCGGAATCTGTTTTCCCCACTCGATTGCCATTTCCACATGGTTGAAATATTCATCGATGATGCGATCCATCGAACCGTAATAATCCAAAAAGGCATCGCGAAAATCGTCAGGGGTAAAATCGATGCAACGGATGCCTTCCTTTCCAGGCAAATAGTGAACGGAGACGATCACATCCTCCAAATCTTGAAGCCATGTATCAAGCATCTGTTCTGAAAAGGATTCGCTTTTGTACAAATAATCGATTTCGAGTCCGATCGTCACTTCGATCTGACCGGCGAATTGTTCCTTGATCTTTTTCATCTCCGCAAAATAAAGCGGCAGGCGGTCCATCGTCATCGCCAATTCTTCCATCAGTTTCGGATCCCGCACCCAATTCTCTGGCAGGGGGGGATGTTCGCTCACGGTATAACGTTCGAATCCGAGTTCAACCGCACGTTGAATGTATTGTTCCTGTGCGGCGTCGCTGCCATGACAACAAAATGGTGTGTGCGTATGTCCGTCCCATTTGAGCATGCGGTAAACATCCTCTCTTTTCTTTTCCTCTATCATATATAATACTATAAATGATGATCAAACCATTGGAGGAAGAAGACGTATGAAATATCGCAAACTTGGCAAAAACGGACCCGAAATATCGGTCATCGGCTTCGGTTCTTGGGCAATTGGAGGAGCGGGCTGGATCTCCAGCTGGGGGGAGCAGGATGATGAACTGTCCATCAAGAGCGTCCATCGCGCCCTCGATGCCGGAATTACCTTTTTTGACACCGCGGCCGTATATGGACTGGGGCACGCCGAGGAAATCATCGGCAAAGCGTTGAAAAGCCACCGGCATGAAGTCGTTCTGGCTACAAAATGCGGTCTCGTTTGGGATGAAAAAGGAAGAATCCGTCGCAACGGGTCTTACGAATCGATCATTCGCGAAGCGGAAAACTCATTGCGAAGACTCGGTACCGATTATATCGACCTGTACCAGATGCACTGGCCGGATACCGATACAAAGGCACCTGTGGAAGAAACGATGCGGGCGATGGAAAAACTCGTGCAGGATGGAAAAGTGAGATATGTCGGCGTCAGCAACTTCGATGTGCCGCTTTTGGAAGCCGCGCTGAAGGTGCGCCACGTTGACTCTTTGCAACCGCCCTACTCGATCTTGCGCCGCGAGGCGGAAAAACAAATTTTGCCGTTTTGCGAACAAAACGGCATCGGGGTTGTCGCCTACAGTCCGCTTGCATCCGGTCTTTTGTCCGGCAACTACACGGTCGACAAAAAGTTTGACAAGGGCGATTGGCGCAGCCGCAGCCGCGAATTTAAAGGAGAAGGCCTGCGCAGAAACTTGCAGGTTGTGGACAAGCTGAAAACGATCGCAGAGCGGCTCGGAGTGACCTTGCCGCAGCTCGCTGTCGCCTGGGTACTTGCCCATCCCGCAGTCACCGCTGCGATCGTCGGTGTGCGCAAGCCGGAACATATCAGCGGTATCCTGAAAGCAGCGGACATCGAATTGGACGAAGAAACAGTGGCAGAAATTCGTCAAATCGCCGAATCGAAATGAACCGTCCGTTCAAAATGATCCGCTCAGTGAATCTGAATTTCGATTTCCGCACGAAGCACCTTCTCCTCCTGCGGTCGGTCGGGAAGCGAATATCGGGCTTCCGCTGCAAGGATATATTTGCCTTGCGGCAAATCGTGCAGCATCGGGGTTTCGCTTGATGATATATCGTGTTCCGTGTGGAACGAGCGGATGAGTTGCACCGGAAATTCGTAGCGGTATTCATCATGCTTGTTGAACGTCGATCGCCCTTCATTAAATCGTTCCGAGCGCACCGTGCGGCCGTTTTCGTCCCGGATTTCAAATCCGATCAGCGGTGTTGTATGGGAGATTGTCATTTCCTTATCGCCTGAATACGTAAACGATGCCCAAACGCGCAGCGATTCCTCCTGAAAATAATGGCGTTTTGCCGAACGGAGGGCCAATGTAAAAGGTCGGTCGCTATCCACAGCGACTACCTGTGACTTCGTCGGATGCGGAGTAACGTGCTTGACCGAAACGGTGCGGCTCTTCTCATCATAAAAAACATCGGCGCCCATGCTTTCAGCGATAAAGCGCAGCGGCACATACACACGGTTGTTGTAATTGAGAACGTGCTGTCCTTGCCCCGGGGATTTGTTTTCTCCATTAAAACGGAGTTTGGCTGAAAAGAGCGTGGCCAGCACATCGTTGGCAGCCCCAACCACCGGTGTCAGAAAAAGAGCCAAAATAAGAAATACGACAAGCGCACGCATTCCAGTTTTCACGCGCTTTAATTCCAAACACTTTCGATAAAAACGCTTTCGATCCAAACGATTTCGATGATGCATCATTTTAAAACGCTCCTTTCTCACGATGTCCGCCATAACACATAAACGGCGTGTAAGATATGCTATAATGGGTTGTTAATAGAATGAATGGTGTTGCTAAAGGAGAGAAAAGAACATGGTAAGCAACGAAAAACAAATCTTCCTCTTTACGGGCAGCTATACCAAGCGAAATGAATACGGATTGCGTGTCTTTACCTTTCACACGGAAACAGGTGAAATGAATCTGCTCCACGAAGTCGCTGAAAAAAACGCTTCCTTTTTGGACATCAATGAAAAAACAGGCTATCTTTATTGTACCGCAGAAATGCCGGAAAAATCCGGTCAGGGTGCAGTCGCAGCCTACCGAATCGATCCGTCGGACGGTTCCCTGACGTTTGTCAACCGCCAACCCGCAGCCGGAGGGCGTCCCACGTATGTAAGGCTGGATGGTAGCGGCCGTTTCGTTCTTGCCGCCAATTACGGCAGCGGTAACGTCAACCTTTATCCGCTCGACGACCAGCAAAAACTGCTGCCGATGAGCGATCTTCATCATCATTCCGGTTCCGGACCGAACCGTGAACGCCAAGATGGCCCCCATCCGCATTGCATCATGCAGGATGCCCATAACCGATACGTGTTTGTGCCTGACCTCGGCATCGATCAGGTCGTCGTTTACAAGCTTGACCTTGTCAACCAGAAGCTGATTCCTCATGATTCCGTGTCTGCTCCGGCCGGTTCCGGGCCGCGTCATATCGTCTTTCACCCGAACGGCAGCTTCGCCTACGTCGTCAACGAACTGGATGCCACCGTTTCCGTATTCCGTTATCAAGCGGACGAAGGCAAACTGACCGCGCTGCAGCACGAGCCGAGCTTGCCCGACGATTTCAAAGGTGAAAACACCGCTGCGGAAATCCGGATTTCACCGGACGGGCATTACCTGTACATGTCCAACCGTGGTGCCGACAACATCACCGTATTTCAGGTCGACCCGGAGCAAGGAACGATTGAACGGGTTGGAAGTGTCGATTGTGGCGGCCGCACCCCGCGCAATTTCAACCTGTCTCCGGACGGCCGTTTCCTCGTTTGTGGCAACCAGGATTCGGACAATGTCGTCGTATTCCGGATCGACCCGCAAAACGGCATACCTGAACAGACCGGTCTTGTATACGACGTTCCGGAAGCAGTATGCATCCGCTTCTATGATACTTCTTCGCTACAGAACGGTTAATTACCTGCTCGTGTTGTCTGCTTGTTGACTGTTTGTTTTTTCCTGTTTACAATCGTTCCGATACGAGTTTCCCTTGTGTATACAGGAGCAAATAGTCGCGTCCTCCCGCTTTTGAGTCGGTTCCCGACATGTTGAATCCGCCAAACGGGTGCACTCCAACGAGTGCACCTGTACATTTCCGGTTGAAATACAGATTGCCGACATGAAAATCACGGCGTGCCCGCTCCAGCCGTTCTCGATGGCGGGAAAAAACGGATCCGGTCAGCCCGTATTCCGTATCATTGGCGAGTTGGAGCCCATGTTCAAAACTGTCCGCCTTGATGAAGGCCAATACGGGACCGAATATTTCTTCCTGGGCGATCGTCGCCTTTGAATCGACATCGGCAAATATGGTGGGCGGGATAAAATAACCATTCCCGTCCATTTTTTCACCGCCGAGCACAAGCCGCCATTCCTTCTTGCCCGTTTCGATGTAAGACCAGATTTTTTCATAGGCGGCTTCGTTGATCACCGGCCCCATGTGGTTGTCCGGGTCTGCCGGATCCCCGACTTTCCACTCCGATGCGAGCCTTACCGTTTTGGAAAGCACTTCGTCATAGACGTCCCGATGCACGATGGCACGCGAGCATGCAGAACATTTTTGACCGGAAAATCCGAATGCCGAAGAGACGATCGCTTCCACAGCCAAATCGATATCGCAATCGTTGTCCACCAGGATGGAGTCTTTTCCCCCCATTTCCGCAATGACGCGCTTGATCCATTTCTGGCCGGGGTGTACTTTGGCGGCCCGCTCGTTAATGCGGAGTCCGACCTCACGCGAACCGGTAAAACTGATAAAGCGGGTGAGCGGATGATCGACGAGAGCGTCTCCGATCGCAGAGCCAGACCCCGGCACAAATTGCAGCACACCGTCGGGCAGCCCGGCTTCTTTCAAAATCTCAACAAATTTGTAAGCGATGACGCACGTCGTGCTCGCCGGCTTCAACACCACCGTATTGCCCGCAACGAGCGAAGCCGCCGTCATCCCGACCGTGATCGCAAGCGGGAAATTCCAGGGCGGGATAACGACACCCACACCGAGCGGGATGTAGTACAGTTCGTTATCTTCGTCAGGGATCCGGATGAGCGGTTGGCGGCCGGCGAGCCGGATCATTTCCCTGCCGTAAAACTCCAGAAAGTCGATCGCTTCCGCCGTGTCTGCATCGGCCTCACCCCATGTCTTTCCGGCCTCATAGACGATCCATGCCGAAAATTCATGACGGCGCCTGCGCAGGATCGCCGCTGCTTTGAACAGTATGCGCGCCCTGGCTTCCGGTGAAACAGCCTTCCACGCTTCGAAATGATGGGCTGCCGTGCGCACGGCTCGGTCAGCCAAAGCTTCATCCGCCTGGCAGATCACACCGATCACTTCATCGATATTCGCCGGATTGATCGATTTTATCGTTTGCTCCGTCTGCAAACTTTCGCCCCCGATTTCAAGCGGATACAGCTTCCCGAACCGGGAGTGCACCGTTTGTAACGCTTGTTCAAACGCCTTGCGGTTTTCCGGCTGCTCAAAATCGGTAAGCGGCTCATTTTTAAATACCGGTAACATCAACATCCTCCTATCCTTGACTTCATTTACAAAATTCTTTTCCCGAGCAAAGAGGCTATCAGTTCCATCGCCAACGTGACCGTGCGGTTTCCCTCATCGAGCAGTGGATTCACTTCAACCATTTCAGCGGAAATGACTTTCTTCGTTTCATACAAAAATTCCATCGCAAAATGCGCTTCTCTATAGTTGAGACCGCCTTTTACCGGAGTTCCCGTCCCCGGTGCTTCCCTGGGGTCCACACAGTCAATATCAAAGCTGACATGAATCCCGTCCCTGGCCCGACCGGCGATGGCATACGCCTTCTCCATGATGGCGGCGATACCTTCCCGATCGATGTCATACATCGTAAAACATGGAATGCCCGCCTCGTTTATCCATTTCTTTTCGCCTTCGTCGAGCTGGCGCACTGCGACAATCGCCAGCCGATCCGCCCGGATTTTGGCGCCTTTTTTGCGTATGGATACCAGTTTTTCATGGCCTTTACCGAGTGCCGCAGCCAGCGGCATGCCATGTACATTCCCGGTTGGGGACGTCTGTTCCGTATTCAGGTCTGCATGGGCGTCCAGCCAAATGACACCGAGGTCGTCATAATGATCCGCAAGACCGGACAACGTCCCGATCGATATGCTGTGATCTCCTCCCAGCACAAACGGCATCTTGCCTGTCGCGACCGTATAGGAGACGCGTTCGGACAGCTTCATATTGACATCGATAATTTGGGGCAAATGTTTCAGTTTTTTCCCGGTACGTTCCAGGACGGCTGTCGTGCCGCTGACGGGTTCCGTGCTGACAGGGGGTTCTTTCAAAGCGCTTTTGATCTCGCCCGCGTCTTCACAATCGATGCCGAGTGAAGTCAGATGGCGCAGCAACCCGGCTTGGACGATCGATTCCGGTCCCAGTGCTGCACCTTTTCTGCCAGCCCCCCAGTCGCTGGCCACCCGGATAAATGATACGGTTTTATCCATTGTTGACAGACTCCTTCCCGATCAGCGTCTCGTCCAGTTTTTCAAGACAAACCATAAATTTTCGGGGCGCTCGGCCAACCGGCGCAAAAAATAGGGATACCACATCTGTCCGTAAGGCACATAACTGCGCACCGTATATCCTTCCTGCGCCAGCTGTCGCTGTAGTTCTGTTCGCATCCCGTACAAAAACTGAAACTCATATTTGTCCGGGGATATTCCCTTTTGCCGCGCATATTCTTTCGTCCACTCGATGATCTCGTCATCGTGTGTGGCTACTGCTGTGTATACGCCACTGTCCAGACGCAGCGCGATCAAGTGGCGAAAATTTTCACGGATTTTTTCCATGGATGTCCATGCGATCGAAGCCGGTTCCTTGTATGCCCCTTTTACAAGGCGCAAATTCATCCCTGCTTCGGTCAACCGGCGGACATCCTCTTCGCTTCGATACAAATAGGCCTGGATGACCGTACCGACCTGTTCGTATCCTTCCTCACGCAATCGGGTGGCGATACGGATCGTGTCCTCCGTAAACGGGCTGTCTTCCATGTCGAGCCGCACAAACAACCCGTGTCCGTCGGCTTTCTTGACAATTTCCCGGATCAGCCGGTAGCTGTTTTCTTTATGGATCTTAAGACCAAACTGGGTCGGTTTCAGTGAAATGTATGCATCCGGTCTTGCTTCACGCAGCTCGTCGACCAGTTTCAAATATTCGCTTTCAAACTCGATCGCTTCTGAAAAAGAGCGCACGGCTTCCCCGAGATGATCGACGGTTGACAAAATCCCTTCACTACGCAACCGATTCATTTCACGAATGGCATCTTCAGCTGTCAAGCCAGCGACAAACCGGCTCGCACCGAGTTGAAATCCGTATTTGAGCGCCAGTTTTTCCATCAACCGATTTCCGGCTACTGTCAATACGATTTGGCGATAAAGACTGTTCATGGACGCTCTCCGTCCCCCTTTGCTGCGATGTCGATGACCGCCGCTTGCCGCTTATTGTTTGCGGAACGCTGGGAAACGATTCATTTTCCGGATGAGAGTCCAAGCGGATGCACATAATAGATGCACATAGGAGGGAATTCAATTGGCTGACGTGTCCATTGTACATTCACCCACGATAAATACCATCGCGCAAATCGATCGGTTGGGCGCGCGCAACTACGATCCCATACCGGTTGTGATCGCCTCAGCGTCAGGAGCCTGGGTCAAGGATATTGAAGGCAAATCGTATCTCGATATGCTAAGTGCCTACTCAGCGCTCAACCACGGTCATCGGCATCCCCGCATTATCGAGACGCTCAAGCGGCAGGCGGACAAACTGACCCTGACTTCGCGCGCTTTTCATCATGACGTCATGCTCGGATTTTATGAACGGGTATCCCGTTGGACAAACAAAAACAAGATTTTGCCGATGAATACAGGGGCTGAAGCGGTGGAAACCGCCATCAAAGCAGCCAGAAGATGGGGATATCGGGTGAAAGGAATCCCCGACGATCAGGCGGAAATCATCGTCTGCGCCCAAAATTTCCACGGCCGCACCATCACCATCACTTCTTTTTCCACCAACCCGGTGAGCCGTGCCCACTTCGGTCCCTTCACCCCCGGTTTCCGCGTCGTTCCCTATGGCGATCTGAACGCGTTGGAAGAAGCGATCCACGACCGTACGGCTGCGTTTCTGGTCGAACCGATCCAGGGGGAAGCGGGCGTGATCATCCCTCCGGACGGTTATATCAAACAGGCGCGGGAAATTTGTCGCAAACATCAGGTGCTGTTTATCGCCGATGAGATCCAGACGGGATTGTGCCGCACCGGCAGACGGTTCGCCTGCGATTGGGAACAAGTTGAACCGGATCTGTATATTATCGGCAAGGCGCTCGGAGGCGGCGTTATCCCGATCTCTGCAGTCGCCGGAGATGAAGAAGTGATGGATTTGTTTGATCCGGGGTCCCACGGCTCGACATTCGGAGGGAATCCGCTGGCCTGCGCGGTGGCGTCGACAGCGCTGGATGTCCTTGAAGAAGAACAGCTGGACAAACAGGCCGAGCGAAAAGGAAAACGATTTTTAGAGTTTTTAAAACAATTGCAAAGTCCGGTTGTGAAAGCTGTCCGGGGACGAGGCCTTTTGCTCGCTGTTGATCTGACCGTACCGGCACGACCCTTTTGTGAAAAATTGATGCAAAATGGCATCTTGTGCAAGGAAACCCATGAACACACGATCCGGTTTGCCCCGCCGCTCATCATTGAGGAGCAAGATCTGGAATGGGCCATGCAGCGCATCCAGGAAACGCTTAAGTAAATGACCGTCCGAAGGTGTAAAGCTGTCCCCTTCCATTCGAGTTATGGTACAATGTTCTTTGAAATTTAACGTTGAAGTTTAGCGTGAAGTTTAAGCGACGAAAGGAGACGTCACGAATGGATCTGGGCTTAAAGGATAAGGTAGCACTCATAACCGGGGGCAGCAAAGGCATCGGACTACATACCGCCATATGTCTGGCGAAGGAAGGAGCCAAAGTCGCGATCGTCGCGCGCAATGAAGAACATTTGCAAAAAGCCGCTGAGCGCATCTTACCCTCCACTTACCATCCTTGCGGGTTGCTTGAAGTGGGGGCTTCTCGGGTAATCCTGTCTCATGACAGGAAATTGACCGAGCTAACCCTCCTGAGAAATTCGGACGGCTGGACATCCTCGTCAACAACGCAGGCACAGCCAATGCAAAACCGTTTGAACAGGTCGACGAAGAACTGTGGCAGTATGATCTGGATCTGAAATTGCATGCGGCGATCCGCTTTTCTCGTTTCGCCGTTCCCCATATGCGCAAGGCAGGCGGCGGTGCGATCGTAAACGTTACCGCATCTGCAGCCAAGACGCCTTCCGCATCGTCGTTGCCCACCTCTGTGAGCCGCGCAGCCGGCATGGCTCTGACGAAAGCGATGAGCCGAGATCTCGCCGCTGACAACATTCGCGTCAACACGGTTTGCATCGGGCTGATCCGCAGCGACCAGATTGAAAAAATGTGGCGCAATAATGCTCCAGACTTGACATGGGAGGAATTCTCGCGCGATCCGCGGCACGACATTCCGCTCGGCCGCATCGGAGAGACGGACGAAGCCGCCCGCGTCATTACCTTCCTCGTTTCCGATGCAGCTTCCTACGTGACCGGAACATCTGTCAACATCGATGGCGGCAAGGCAGCAGCGCTGTAAAGCAAACAAAAAGACGGAAGCCGTTTTTCCGCTTCCGTCTTGTTTTATGCCTTACTTTTCTTCAATTCTTCACTGTGATGTCTCGTCATCCGCAATTCCACCGAACGACATCGTCCCGAAACAGAGTTCGGACACTCGAATGCCGGTTTTGCCTACTGCACGATATTTCATACGGAACCCCTCCCCGATTTATAGAAAAGTGACGACAGAAGCAAGCTAATCCAGGCTTCTGATGACGAGCAAACGCCCACGAGCGACGCGGATGATCCCCTTTTCTGCTTCCAGCACGTTACTGATCCCGAGCGATTCACCGATGCGCAGGGTCGCATCATGAAGCGGATAACGGAAACCGGTCAGGTTGATGCCTTTCACTTCCGGTGTGAGTGGAAGCAGCGATATGCGAGGAAAATGGTTTTTGTGCAAGAGAAGTTCACGATCGGTCAAAAACACTTCGTTATATTCATCCCGGATGCGGCACCGGATGCCGCAATCCAGCGCTTCAGAAAGCAAATGGACGTTGGCGAGCGAATGATCCAGCCGGGTTCCGAGCGCGCCGTACATAATCAGTTCATCCGGTTTGCGATTCAGCGCATGCCGAAAAGCGATTTCCGTATCCGTATGGTCCTTGTCGATCGCATCGCATTCGACAAATGTTTGCGCTTTCGCTTTGATGCGGGATCGTTCCTCAGCGGTGACGGAATCGAAATCACCGACAGCCACATGGAGGGGCAAACCGTGTTCCAGCACAAACAGGGCGCCACGGTCAGCGCCGATCACGATATCCGATCCGTCACGGATGTTCGTGGTCGCGGCCAGATCATCGAGTGCCCAGTCGCCGAGACGTCCGCCGCTGAATATAAACACACGCACTGTTAACCCCTCCATTCCTGTTTTTGCGCATGAGTGGATACCATCGGGTAAGAGGTTTGCAAAATGTGCATCAGCTTTGCTTTCGTTCGTACGAATACTTCTGAGGCTGTCATTTCTACCCGGCGCGGCCGTTCCAGTTCCACCGATACTTCCCCCGCCACTTTTCCGGGCCGGGGTGAAAAAACATAGATCCGGTCAGACAGAAAGATCGCTTCTTCAATATCATGGGTAATCAACAGCACCGATGTGTGAAATGCCTGCCATACTTCCATCAACCAGCGCTGCATGTCCAGCCGCGTGAGCGCATCGAGACTTCCGAACGGTTCATCCAACAGCATCAGTTCCTTTTTGCACAGGCATGTGCGCAAAAACGCAGCTCGCTGTCTCATGCCGCCGGAAAGCTGATGCGGGTAATGTTTAGCAAAGCCGCCCAATCCGAACTGGGGCAGCCATCTTTCCGCCTCCTGCCGGGCTTCTTTTTTGCTCATTCCATTCAGCTCCAAAGGAATAGCCACATTGTCCACTATGGTGCGCCACGGCAAAAGTACATCCTTTTGCGGCATATAGGCGGCATGTCCGCGACGGGAAGTCGTCTCCTTCCCGTCGATCCATACCTGTCCGTGATCCGGCCCGGTCAGACCGGCAATAATATCAAGCAAGGTGCTCTTTCCCGAGCCGCTCGGACCGATGATGCTCACAAACTCCCCTGACCGGACGGTGAGCGAAACGCGGTCAAGCACCGTCATGCCGCCAAACGATTTGCTGATTTCCTTTAACACGAGTTTGTCCGACAACGCCGTCAATGCGCCTCCTTCTCGATTGCCTGGCCGTTACTTTTAACGTTCCGGCAAAAAGGCATTCGTGTACGCCTGTTCGGTATCGATCATCTTTGGAATGAGGTCCCGTTCAAGCATCCATTGTGCGTAGCGTTCCCAAACTTCACCTTTTTGCACGCCCCATTGCGGCGCATCCGCTTGGTACTGATCGCTCAACCAGCGCTGGCTTTCCAGCACCAGTTCCTCATTGAGCTCCGGTGCGTGTGCAATCAGAATCTC
Source organism: uncultured Paenibacillaceae bacterium (assembly GCA_937925675.1). Classification (GTDB taxonomy): domain Bacteria; phylum Bacillota; class Bacilli; order Paenibacillales; family CALAME01; genus CALAME01. The sequence goes on from CALAME010000002.1 coordinate 34,661, forward strand.
CGCTGCTTCATCCGGCTTGTCAATCGCGAATTCGTAACCTTGGGCAACCGCACTCACAAACCGTCGCACGATCTCTTCCTGTTCCTCGATCATCTGTTCGCTTGTGATGAGTACAGGTGTGTAATAGTCCAACGCCGGGTCCAGGTCCTTGAGCATGATCAGATTCAGTTCCATGCCTCTTCTTTCCGCTTCAACCCCGTCCCAGCCGTAATAGATCCAGGCGAAATCGACGGTCCGCCCGACCGACTGGAAGAAGTCTGCGGTTCCGAGCGTCACATTTTCGACGAGGGCGTAATCCGCACCGGCTTTTTCCATCACCGCACGCAACACGGCTTCTTCTACCGGCGATCCCCAACCGCCATACCGTTTCCCTTCAAAATCTTTCACCGTCTCGATGCCGTCTTCTTTCAACGAAGCAAACGCCGATGTATTATGTTGGATGACCGCTGCGATCGATACGACCGGAACGTCCTGGGCACGCGCCTGGGTGACCGCTTCCTGGTAGCTGACCCCGAATTGAACTTGTCCCGAAGCGACCAACTGTTCGGACGTGTTGCCTTCTCCCGGCTGGATGATTTCAACATCCAGGCCTTCATCTGCAAAAAAGCCCTTCTCCAAAGCGACATAAAGGCCGGTATGATTCGTATTCGGGAACCAGTCCAGCACAACGGTAACCGGCTCCAATGACATCGATCCTTCTTCTTGCGCTTGATCCTTTGTACCGCTGCAAGCGGCGAACAAAAGTATGAAAACCATAAAAAAACTTATAAGCGACACTTTTTTACCCATGTTTGTTTCTCTCCCCTATCTCGTTTGTTTTTGTTTGTTCCACGGCATGATCAGATTTGCCAACCCTTGTATCATTCCGTAAACAGCCAAACTGAGTGCAACGATGACGACAATCGTTGCAAACATCCTTGCCACCTCAAACGATTTCATGGAACGGATGAGCAAAATGCCCAGTCCCTGATTCCCGCCTAGCATTTCACTGACGACGGTACCGAGCACGCTGTAGGTGCCGGCAATTTTCAACCCGGAAAAAAACGAGGGTAGCGCCCCCGGCAGTTTGACCATTTTGTAAATTTGCCATCGCGTTGCTCCCATGGATTGCAGCACGCGCAATATGTCGCGATCGACCTGCATATACCCGTCTGCCAGGTTGACCGTCATCGGAAACAGACAGACGAGCATCACCACAAGCACTTTCGGTGTCAGGCCAAACCCGAACCATATGATGAGCAAAGGAGCAATAACAAAGTACGGGATCGACTGCGATACGACCAATAAAGGATACACCGTCTGGCGCACCCGTCTTGACAAGTCCATCCACGTTGCGAGAATGAGGGATGCGATAATGGCAGCCAAAAGTCCGATAGCGGTGGCCGTCAGTGTCTCCGTCATCCGCTCGGCAATCAAAGCGCGCGATGCGAATAACTCGATCGCGATTTCATGCGGACGAGGCAGGAGCCAACGATCGATACCGGAGATGATCACGTACAGATCCCAAAGGATAATGGCGCCTGCAATCGCTAAGGTTGGTGGTAACCACGCCTTCCATTTATCGGTATTTTTCCAATTTTTCATCCATCGTGACTCCTTCGGGTCGGTAGTGAATCTTCACAAAGGTCATCACTTCTTTCGCTCCCGCCCGGATGCAGGCTTGCTGAGCTTCTTTGACGATGTCCAACAGCTGGTCCAGCTCTCCTTCCATGACGGTTTCCATCGCGCCGACTTCGTATTTCACACCCGAACGGCTCACGACTGCGATCGCTTCATCGACGACCGCATAGCTGTCTACCCCATCTGACGTCTTGGGCAGCACCTGAAAACCGACATTGACGATCGGACGGCTTTTCTTTTCTCCCATCTTGATCCCCCCTTTTGATCGATGCACATGAAAGATTAACAAAAAATATAAAAAAGACCGCCCGCAGGCAGTCGTAGACCCATTCAAATTCTTACTCCCTACGCTGGCATTACCCAGATCAGGTTCTAGGGTCGGTGCTGCCCCAAGCACCCTCTCAGCCAGGTCCCGCCCGGCTCCCCTGTCTGTTTCTATTGGATTGGCCTTTATTATTATATCATATCTCTTTTACGATTTCCTTTCATCATCCCGGGAAACCTCTTCCAGGTTTGTACCAGTCTGCTATAATAGGGTTGTAAACCGTTACATTGGGAGGAATAACTTGAAAAGCTGGCGAAAGAAAACCCGGGATGTCGCTGACAGCCTTTTGATCTTTGTCGCTAACGCCGTTTTGCTGTTCCTTTTGATGAGAGCAGGTCTCGACTTCGTTCGCAGCTTTATCCTGACAGGAGCGGTTTTTCTGACGCTTACGGCGGCGTTCAGTTACGGACGATCAAGAAAAAATAGACGCAAGCTTTCGCCGCTTGACCTGCGACGCAAACAGCGATGGGACCAGGTACGGGCCATCGCTTCCAAAAGCCGGACCATCCGGGAGCCGAATATCGCCCTCTGTGCACGCGACATCGCCAAAACCGCTGCATCCATTTTACGCAAGGCGGACAAGCATCCGGAACGTCATCGCCTGCTGCACCGTTATTTTGATTATTACTTGCAAACCACCCTATCGATTTTGAATCGCTGCGAAACGTTGACGAAAAGCCCGGTTTTTGATCGGGAGATGGACAGGCAAATCCAGGAGGCGGAACAGGCGTTGCGACGTTTAAACCGGCATTTGAACCGTCAGATGTTAAACCTGTTAAAAAGTGAGGTTTGGGAACTGGAGATCGAGAGAAAAACGTTGGAAAAATTGATGGCGGAATCCAACAATGAACTTCCGCCAGCGAAAGGAGAGCGCCATGAAACATAACGGGGAACATACGGAAGAGATCTCGCTAGACAAAACCGGTTCGCTGAAGTCGATTGAACTCGCCCCGGCAGAACTCAAGAAGGCACAGGAATTGTCCGCACGAATCCGTCCTGATGATTACACGTCGGTGACCGAATTCGGCAGCGACATTCAGCAAGAGATCTCTGAATTTGCGGGACATTTGCTGGAACGGGTAAGGAGTCGCGACGCCGACAGCATCAGCGCATCCGTCACGGAACTGATGCTCAAAATCAAGGGCGTTGATGTGAAAAAGCTGAGCGAACCGGCTACAGGTATGGCCAAAGTTCCATGGATCGGCCGCTGGTTCGATCAGGTAAAAAAATTAAAAAGCCAGTATGAAAAACTGGAGTCTCAAATCGACTTTATCCAATCCCGCCTGAACGAAGCCTATGTTGAATTACATAAAGATACGGAAATGCTCGATCTGTTGCTGCAAAAAAACCATAGCTATTTCAAAAGTCTTGAGATTCATATTGCAGCAGTAGAGATGCGTCTGGATGAATTGAACCAGCATGAAATTCCGGATATGAAACAAAAAGCGGAAACGACACAAAATCCGCTTTATGCCCAGAAGCTGAATGAGCTGGTTGACTTCGCCGGCCGCCTGGAAAAAAAGCTCGATGATTTCCAGCGCACCCGTTTCCTTTCCCTATCGCTCGCACCGCGCATCAAATTGTTGCAACAAGGCAACCAGGTCATTGCGGAAAAAATACAGTCGATTACATATAATCTCATTCCGTTGTGGAAAATGGAACTGGTTACGAGTCTGGCTCAATCACGCGCATCTCGCGCGCTGCAAATCCAAAAAGAGGTGCGGGAGACGATCGAGGAAAGCATTCGCCGCAATGCGGAACAGATGCGGGAAGTATCAGCTCAGATCAGCCGTGAAAGCGAAACGGGGCTCGTCTCGATGGAGACGCTCCGCACCGTGCATGAACAGCTGATGTCCACACTGGAAGACACCCGTCAGGCCCTGGAACAAGGTCGCAAACAGCGCCAGGATGCGGAGCGGGAAATGGCCGAGATGGAGGCGGAATTGAAGCGGAAGGTGCTGGAATGGACCGGCCGGGCTCCGAGTTCATCATAAACCTTGTCCGTTCAACCAACGTTCACACAATTTAGTCCAAGCCTTCGCTTGCGAATGCTCTTGTGCCAGACCGAGGCCATGTTTTCCGCTTTCAAAAATGTGCAACTCAAACGGAACAGACTGGCGTTTCAGCGCCAATGCGAGACGGAGACTGTTTTCTACAGGCACGCCCTGATCGTCACTTGTATGCCAGATAAAAACCGGCGGCGTATGGGGTCCGACCTGCCGATCCAGGGAAAGCAACTCAAGCAGTGATTCAGATGCGTTTTCACCGGCCAGAGCCGTTCGCGATCCGATGTGCGTATCTTCAATCATCGATATGACGGGATAACACAAAACAAGCAAATCGGGATGGGTATCCTCCCCCAGCGGAAAGTCCGCATCTACCGTATTTTTGATCTTTCCATCATCCAATATGCCTGTCATCGCCGCGAGATGTCCACCCGCTGAGAAGCCGAGCATACCGATCTTGTTGCGATCGTACCCCCATTGTTCGGCTCGATCACGCACAAGACGGACCGCCTGGCGCGCGTCGGCGAGCGGCACCGGATAGCGGTACGGACTGACCCGATAATGGAGTACGAAAGCGTTAATCCCCAAACTCGCTAACCAGCGGGCAACCGGCTCACCTTCATGCGCAGCGCGGCGCACATAGCCTCCGCCCGGACAGACGATCATAGCCGCCCGGGATGTATGTATTTTCGGTGCATAGCGGATCAAATGAGGACGATCTTCTTCACTGCTGCCCCGTGCCCACGGTACACCGTCAGGCCATAACTCGATACGTTCCAAGTTGAACCCAGCTCCCTGTCTATGTATCACCACGATGAACAGAATGAACAGCTTCATACTAGCATATGGAGCCGGAAAATGCCATAAGCCTGTTGAAATTAGCTTTCGAACGGATGAAAGAACCGGACGAAACTTCCATAGTCCGTCCGGTCCGTATTATCGTTTGGCTTTTGGATATTAACCCGCAAACAGTTGTGTCCAGTAATAACCGTAAGAACCGCCTTGGACAAGACCGACACCAATCCGGGTATAATTCGGATTCAAAATGTTTTGTCGGTGACCTTCCGAATTCATCCAGGCGTTCATGACCTCTTGCGGACTTCTTTGGCCCGCCGCGATATTTTCACCCGCTGTTCGATAGGAGATATTGAACGAATCCATCATTTCAAACGGAGAGCCATAAGTCGGCGAGTAATGGGAAAAATAATTCCGATCCCGCATGTCTGCCGATTTGGCACGTGCCGCTTCCGTCAGTTTGGCATCAACGGTGAGTGGTTTCAAACCTGCTTTGGCTCGCTCCTGGTTCACCAGATTGACCACTTCTTGTTCCCACTGCGACAGATTCGTTTCTTGGGCCGGAGCTTGCGGTTCTGGTGTTTGAGGTGTTTGTGACGTCGGTGCTTTCGGTGCTGCTGGAGTCTGAGTTCCGGACGGTACATCGATGTTTATTTTTTTCGGAATGATGATGAGTTGATAAGGATAAATGCGGTTTGCGTCAGACAAAAACGGATTGGCTGACAAAATTTCTTTCAGTGACAAGCCATATTGAGCCGCGATTTTCCACAGCGTATCTCCCGGTTGCACCTTGTAAGAATCAGATTTCGCTTCGCTTGTCGACGGCATCAAAACGAGCGACAAGGCCAGACACAGGGATGTTAGCGTCACCAACACCCTTTTCTTTAAACCAAACACAATCCATGCTCCTCCTTCTTGATTTTTCAGCGATTACGAATTCGTAAACGCTTGACTCTTTTTTAGCATAAAGGATGTGTATGGCAAGATGAAAGGGCAAATTGATGGAAGACTTCCCATGAAATCCTTTTCATGTACCGTTTTTTGATATTTTCTCATCCGTGTATTGAATCGATTTCCGCACTGCAAAGCGCAATTCACCGCTGTTTTCATCATAGTGAACCGTTTTGCCGTCCACATAATGCCAAATTTTTGAGACGATCTGATCATCCGCTTGCCTAAAGATAAATACATTCAGCTCGTAGGCCAGCCGGACGGCTTCATGGCCGGTTTCTTTATCGCGGATCGTGACGGTAAATTGCCCGCCTCCATCAGGATCAGCCTCAAATTTCCACGGCACCGAAGTGATGCGGGTATCGACAATCACACGTCCCCCGACCGCATGTTTGATCAGTAAAATGTCGCGAACGTGCACCATACAAACCTCCCTCAACAAAATGGTTGAATCCTCATCCCGATTTTAACGTATATACTGGTTAGATGCCACGATTGACTTGGCACCATAAACAGAAGTGAAGTGGAACATGAATGGCTAGGAGGTGAGCGTCATGCTCATATCAACGACAGAAAACATACCTGGTTATGAAGTCACAGAAGTGCTGGGCTTGACTTTTGGTGTCGTCGTCCGTGCAAGAGGACTGGGGGGCGATATACTGGCCTCACTGAAAGGTCTGGTCGGTGGCGAGATCAAACAATATACCCAAATGTTGGAAGATGCCCGCCGTCAAGCGATGGACAGAATGGTGGACAACGCGCATGCCATGGGCGCTGATGCGATCATCATGATGCGTTTTGACAGCGGTGATATCGGCCAGAACATGAGTGAAATTATCGCCTATGGGACAGCAGTGAAGGTGCGTAAGTTGTCATGAATATTTGGTTCGTCAGCCTGCTTGCCCTGCTTTATTTCGCACTCCCTCTCGTTGCTGTGATCATCATCATCTGGCTGGGCGTTCGCTATTTTGACCGGAGGTACAAGGGCGAAGCAGATCATTCGAAACTGCTGAGTGGTCATTTTGTCAAAACCAACGAAATGTTTCGCGATCCGAAAGATGGAATGCTCTATCGCGTATATTACAATCCCGAAACAGGAGAACGGGAATACGTAAGAGAGGGCAGGGATCGGCCTCAATAGCGCCCTCCCTGCCCTCTTTTTATACATCCGGACAAACGGCGTTCACTGGCTCATGTTCCATTCTCGCAAAATCAGTTTTCTTACCCCCTGTTTGACATACGGGTCTTCTTCCGCCAATTTCTTCGCTTCTTCATACGTTTCCGCCTTGTAGATGACGAGACCGCCGCTTCCGTCAGCAAACGGACCGCGAGCAAACAGTTTTCCTTCTTTCTTTTTCTGTTCCAAATACTCCAGATGTTGCGGACGCAACTCCTGATTTTTAACCGGATCGATCATTTCCAATAATGCTGCAAAGTATTTCATCTCTCCTCATCCTTTCTCCCGAGTTTGATTAAAGCCATCCTTGTCGTTTGATCGCAGAAAATAACCGTTCATAATACAGTTCACTTTGCGGAGTCAGGTCGTCTGCCTGAATCTTTCGTGATTCTTCGATCCTCGTTCCGTCATCCCTGATGACGAATCCTTCTGCCCTCACTTGGCTGGCATGACCGTAGACCAGGTCGTAAAAGTCGGTCAGCGCCACCCAGAACAATCCGCTGACTTCACCTTCTGCTATCTGAAATTCATGGAGTGTCCGATCGCATCGGTAGAGGAATACGTGACAAAACTCCCTGTCGATCCCACCGGATTCCATAGGGGTTTCCAACGGAATGATTCCGCATTCGATCAGATCATCGAAATGAACTTTGATGCCCAGCTCTTCTTCCAGTTCACGCAATCCATCCGCCACCTTTTCCCCCGCAGTCAGATGCCCTGCCGCCGACTTGTCCAGTTTGTCAGGAAATACGGCTTTATTTTTGTGCCTAAGTTGCAACAAGACGGAATAAATCTGGCGCGGGCGGCCGATGATCCAGCATTGAAATGTTTTATGCCAATGACCAAGCCGATGTGCTTTTTCCCTGGACATCGTGCCCATATGTATCATACGATGGTCATAAATATCGATCGTTTCATCCTTCGTAGGCATAAGTCCCTCCTTGTCTGTCCTTCCATTATAGTCGATCGTATATGTTCGGAGCAAGATGAGCTGACGCAACGGAATGGCATAGACAGCGCAGCCACCTTGGTATACAATACAATTAAAAATACAATACAACATCTGTGGGAGGGCATACCCGCATATGGTATCCGATGATGACGTGAGCCTAATCTTAAGCAAAATGGCTCAAGCGATCACCCGCATCTCCCGCTACAAACGTTTGGGCCAGCCTATGAAAGCGATGACACATCTTCAAGAAACGTTAAGGGAAGTGCTGGGCATGAATCCCAAAAGCTTGGGTTGGTTTTCACACCGGGATCTGATGCAAATCATCAGTCGGGGCGGAGAACCCGATCCGAAGCGTTGCCTGTTACTGGCACGGTTGTTCAAGGAACGGGGAGAATTGGACGAATGGCGAGGAGATGAACGGGGAGCTTATGAGAACCGGGTCAAAAGTCTCAACATCTACCTGGAGTGCATGACCCCGCCGTTGAGCGAACAAGTTCCGGAATCATACCGGCAGGAGACGGAAGATCTGATGGATGAGCTCGTTTCTACACTCGATTCGTACCGATTGCCTCCACAGACGTTGTTACTGATGCTTAATTTTCACGAGAAACGGGGAAATTACGCGGAAGCAGAAGACATCTTATTCGAACTGTTGGAGCAACCGGGCAGTGAGCAGGAACGAAACGATTGGGTGAAAACTGGCCTCGCTTTCTATGAACGGCTCCTGGAAAAATCAAGGCGCGAATTAGATCGCGGTGCACTTCCGCATGAAGACGTTTTACAAAACATGCAAGAATGAATAAAATAAAAAGAAATGAGAAGCAATGAAAAGAGCGCTAAAACAGCGCTCTTTTTTGTAGCAGACGTTCCTCGTTAACGCCAAAGTTCGTTCTATGCCCGTTACAGTCGGTCAACATCTTCAACGGTGATGCCGCCTTCCACCGCGAATTCGAAATCCTCGATGTCGTACACTTCGACTTCAATTCCGGCTTCAACCACTTTATCTACAAACTCCAACTGATCAGTGACGATCGGAGCGGCTTCCCGCTGGGCCAACAGGATCAGTTCGGTTTCAACGGGATCGAACATTTCACCAAACTGCATATTTTCCATCGCGTTGACGACGGTAAGTGACACCCGTTCGTTAACCGGCATCGGCGGACTGAATTTCCAAGGTGATTGCAACGAGCGTTCTATTTTTTTGCGATTGAACGGATCTTCAAAAAATTGGATCAGATCGCCTATAATTTTGCGAACATGCTTGTCTTCATCGGCATCGGGAAGGATCGGATCATCACTATCCTTCATCTCGTACAACTCGTGCACGGTGGAATAGGGAATGAGGTATTCAACCGGTCGCTTGGGCACAAGCATTTGGCCGTGTATGGCGATCATGACGGCTTCAATCACAATGCGACGTTGCATCATGAACCCTCCCCGACAGCTATAGTTCCTATGGACGAATACATATTAATAACTAATTGTAATAGATGCCAGCAAACTTTTCAATTTGTAAGAATTGTGCTACATTTATTAGTGGTCCTGGTAACATTTCGTGTTAGGAGATGAAACCGCTTGTCCGATCACATTTTTCAACAGTTTGTAGAGTCAGAGGATCCTGATCAGTTAAACCAGCTGCAACAGGAACTGATTAATGGCGGTTACTCGTCCGTATATCGCTTTGTAGAGCAGTTTCGTGAGCAGATCAAAACATTTGGCGACGAAGACATGGAACGGATTCAGCAACTGATTGCAAAAGGGGAAAAATTTTTACCGGATCCCGGCGCGATCAGTCCGTCTTGGCAAGATTTATGGCCACAGTTCCGCTCAATTACAGAACACAAGATCAAAGTGCTGAAAACGATCCCCTTGTCTGAACGGGAGGGAGAGTGGCAAATTTTGATGGACAACCCCTACACCCATCAACAAATCGTTTGCTACCCCGGACTCACCTTCGCTGAAGCCGCTTATTTGTTCGGTTATTTTCGCAGCGATTTGAAGCGAAACGAGTACATAAGAATGCAGAAAGTGCAAAATGTCATCATGGAATTCGGAACGTGATCACGCGCCGTCTCCTTGGGCGGCTGCACGTTCCACACGCATATGCCCTCCGTCTTCGATATAAAGATGCAAGGACGGATCGTTTTTAAGTTTGACATTGCACATTTTGAGCTGATTTTCGTCCAGGTGATACACTTCCCAAAGCTCGGGCTCCGCTTCCCCGGCCTGTTCCAACATGACGACTTTATGTTTTTCTGCTTCTTCCTTCGTTTCCCAATGGATCGTTCCTACATAAGGCAAATCATAATGATTGATGAGCCATCCGGTCAGGACGCGCATCGTTTGACGTTGCCTGAGCACGTAAGGCACGTTGAAATCACTCCTCATCCCTCACAAAATGAAAAATGGCGGGGCGACAAAATCGTTGCCCCGCTTGCTGTTTACAGATACGGATTTTCGTGTTTGGCTTTCAGTCTTTCCCAACGACGGTTCACTTCTTCTTCAAAAGCTTTCAACGTTTCTTCGTATTCGGGCTTCGACAAGTGTTTGGTTTTGCCCATCATCTTCAGCCAATCGGCAACCGCAATTTTCTTGTTTCTTTCTTCCGGATTGTAGGTCAACCGGGTTTTACCGCGCTCGACTTCATACAGCGGGAAGAAGCAAGAGTTCACCGCTGCCTCGACGATTTTGGTACCAAGTTGATCCTCCGACAGCCAGTTCAGCGGACAAGTGATCAAAATCTTGCCGTAAACCAAGCCTTCATTCTGCGCATACCATTGCGCTTTCGCCGCTTTTCTGACCAAATCTTGCGGAAATGCTTCCGTACCGGTAAAGACATACGGAATATTGGTCGCTGCCATGATTTGCGGCGTGTCCTTATGATGGAACAGTTTTCCACCCTGGAATTTGCCGACATTGGAAGTCGACGTACGGTGTCCGAGCGGTGTGGAATAGGACAATTGAGCGCCCGTGTTCATATAACCTTCGTTGTCGTACTCGAGAATGATCATTTTATGGTTGCGCAGTGCGGCTCCGATCGCCGGTCCCATACCGATATCCATACCGCCATCGCCGGTAACCATAATGAAGGTGAAATCGTCTTTCAGGCCGAGTTCATCCAGTTCGCCGCGACGTTTTCTTTCGTGGAACATCTCGACGACACCGGACAAGGTGGCTGCCCCGTTCTGGAACAGGTTGTGGATATAAGTGACTTTATGCGCCGAATACGGATAGCCCGTTGTGACAACCATGGCGCAGCCGGTCTGATACAGAACGACAATATCGCCTTCGATTCCTTTGAAAAACAGTTCGAGACCGGAAAAGATTCCGCATCCCGGACAAGCTCCATGCCCAGGAGCAATTCTTTTCGGCTTTTTCGTCAGTTGTCTGAGCGGAGGAACGCGAACTTTCAGCTCATCCGTTTCCTCATCTTTTTCTACGGTAATGAGTCCTGTTTTCACATCTTCGTATTTCAGCGGCTCCAGCACCCGCTTCGGCGCTTTGTCCGGATCGCCAGGCGTATGACCATGATAGTCAAAAGGTACATCCACTTTGCCTGTTTCAGCAGCGCGGATCGCCAATTCAAAGAAATGATGTCCATCTTCTGCGTAGAAATCTTTTCCACCCAGACCGTAGACGCGGCTGATGACCAACGTATCGCGATTGCCGTGTGTAAACAGGGCTGCTTTGACCTCATTGGTCATGTTGCCTCCGTGACCACCGTACGAATCTGCGCGGTCACCGACGGTCACAGCCTTCACGTTTTTGAGCGCTTCAGCGATCTCTTTGGCCGGAAACGGACGGATGATGTTCGGCGAGATGGAACCTGCCTTGATTCCTTTGGCACGCAACTGGTCTACAACGTCTTTCACAATTTCAGAAGCGGAGTTCAAAAGAAACACGGCAACTTCCGCATCTTCCATCCGATACAGATCGAGCTTCGGATAGTCACGGCCCGTCAGTTCCGCGTACTCCTTGCGGATTTCTTCATAGATTTCACCGGCCCGATACATCGCCATCGACTGTTGGTAACAGTTGTTGATATAGTCCGGCTCGTTCATATAAGGTCCGATCGTAACCGGATTGTTGCGGTCGATGCTGATCGGAAATCCAGTCGGCGGTTTTTCACCGATGAATTTGAGCACATCTTCCCGATGCGCAAACGTCATCACTTTTCGCTTTTGGTGCGAAGTAAAATAGCCATCATAAGCGACGAGTACAGGCAAGCGCACTTCCGGATGTTCCGCCAGTTTCAGCGCCATGATGTTCATGTCATACACCGCTTGCGGATCGCGGCACAACAAGATCGGCCAACCGGTATTCAGAGCGAAATAAAGGTCAGAATGGTCGCCATGAATATCCAGGGGACCCGATACAGAGCGGCAGACCAGATTCATCACCATCGGAAAACGGGTACCGGATTGCACCGGCATCTGCTCAAGCATATACATGTAGCCGTTCGCACTCGTGGCGTTGAATACCCGTCCTCCTGCTGTGGAAGCTCCATAACAGATCCCTGCAGAACCGTGTTCACCATCGGCCGGGATCAACACGATGTCGTGCTGCCCGTTCGCCTTCATCAGATCGAGAAACTGGGCCACTTCCGTTGAAGGTGAAATCGGGAAATACCCCATAATATGGTAGTTAATCTGATGAGCGGCATAAGCAGCCATCTCGTTACCTGATTCAAAAACGACCCTTTGCTCTACTTTCCCTTGAGAAAGCTCTCTTTTAATTTCTATGGCCATGAAAATACCACCTTTCCCCTTATTGGTTTGCCGCTAGCTGAAAACGGTGCGGAACTCTGTGTTTTTCTGCATAACCATCTTCTTCCCGTGCTGCGGTCAACGCTTCGGTCGGACAGGCGGCAACACATTTTAAACAGCCCTTGCAGTACTGGTAGTCGATTCCCTGCAAAAACATTTGCAGCCGGCCTCTTTTGTCTTCCTTCTCTTCCCAGACGAAGCAAAAATCAGGGCAAACGTTGTCGCATGCCGCACAATGAATACATTTGTCTTCATGGAAATGCGGCATCATTCCTGCTCGCGAAATGCTCAAGTCTTTCAGGATGCTGTTGCCGGGGTTGGTAATCGTGCCACCGATCGGCTGTGTCTCATAGCCCAGAATCGGAGTGTCACTGCGCACGTATTCCGGCATTTTCTTTCCTTCCGGCACTTTAAACGTCTGGAAAACGACCTCATTGTATCCGCGGTCAAACGTATTCAGAGCCGGTTGGACAGCATGCGGATATTTCTTCTCCAGCGACTTGCGAATGACCGTTCTCATCGTTTCCGGGTCCAGGAAGTCACAAAGTCTGAACAAACCGCCCAGCATTGCCATATTGACCCGGTTTTTCTCTTCCAGTGCGATTCCTGTGGCGTCGATGACGGCGATGGTACCGCCGACCAGATTCATCATTTCTTTCAACTGTTCCGGCGATTTTCGAGAATTGACCAGGACGATGCTGTCTTCATAGATGCCGCTGATAACGTTTACGGTTTTGTAGAGAGATTCATGAAAAATACCGACAACATGCGGTCGTTCAACAGGTGTGGTATCGCGGATTTTCGTATCCGGATAACAGAACCGGATATGCGCTTTTACCGGTGATCCCTTTTTTTCCGAACCATAGGAAGAAAAGCTGACCCCGTTCAATCCGACACCTACAACGCCGGCTTCCGCCAACATTTTCCCGGCAAGGTTTGCGCCGAGACCGCCGATGGACTCAAGCCGGATTTCAAAAAAACCCAGGTCGTTCAACTTCGGCAAAGTGACCATGTCATTACCCCTTTCGTAGCTTGTAGGTCCAATAACAGAAAGTTAAAACATATTATATCAGCAAACATGCGGATACGATAGCGTTTTGATTCCGAAACTCTACTGCTACTGTAACACTAGTTTAACACATATTGGTACAGGATGACAGACATATTTTCATCAATTTTATCACAAAATAATGTCGAATTTTGCAAGATTGGGGGGACTCCTACTGCCATGATGAATCAGCTCATGTCCATGTTTATGCGCAAACAGAAAAAAGGAAAACGCTGGGGGATCTGGATGTCTGTTCTGGCCGCGCTCGGCATCGGTGCTACCGCCATGATGGCCAAAGGAAAAAACGGCGCTTTGATGCGATCGTTCCAACCGAACAGCAATGCGGATAACAGTCAATAATCCGGGATCGCCCACGCACGAGGTCCCTTTTCAGGGAAGAGGTGTTCAACCTCTTCCCACATCTTGCAAATTCACACGTTTTCCGTTCTGGCGAAGGGGAAGCATGACGGACACTGTCGTTCCCACATTTACTTCGCTTTCAAAACAGATGTGGCCTTGATGCTCTTCTACAATTTTGTAGCTGAGCATCAGCCCCATCCCCATCCCCTTTTCTTTCGTACTGTAAAACGGTTCTCCCAGCCTTTTCAAACGATCAGCCGGAATACCGCAACCTTCGTCCATAATCTTGACATACAGTTGGTCGGACTCTTCTGCGACGGATGCGGTAATGCGAATCCTCCCCCCATCTGGCATCGCTTCGATCGCATTTTTAAACAGGTTGATAAAAAGCTGCTTGATGCGATTTTCGACGCACTCCAGCCGGGGCAACTGGGGCGGCAATTGATCTTCGATCATAATGTTGTTTAAAATGGCCTGGGTATTGACAAGCGTGATGACCTTCCGCAATAGTTCGCATATATCGACCATGCTCGGTTGTTGCGCTTCCGGTTTGGCCAGCAGCAACAGTTCGCTGATGATCGATTCCATGCGATCGATCTCGGACAGGATCAGGTCGTAATGATAATGTTTGCCCAAACCTTTTTTTGTCATTTGCACAAATCCTTTGATCGATGTCAGCGGATTGCGGATTTCGTGCGCCACGCCGGCCGCCAATTGACCGACGATCGACATCTTTTCCTGTCGCGTCAGCATTTCCTCGGTCATCTTGCGCTCGGTAATATCCTGGATCGTGCCGATCAGTTTCGCCTGATACCCATCTACGTCCAACCGTTCAATCTGGTGGTAGACGTTTCGTACCGTACCGTTGCGTAAAATACGGTGCTCCAGACTGTTATTGCGGCCATTTTCCGCCTCGATGATGGAGCGAAAAACGAGTTCATAATCGTCCGGGTGAACATAACTCATCAGCTCATCGAGCGAATGGGTAAAGGTCTCTTTGTCAATTCCAAATATGCGATAAATTTCTTCTGACAAATATACTTTGCTGCTACCTTCTGGCATTTCCCAGTTGCCGATCTGGGCGATGCGCTGGGCATGGGCCAGGCTTTCCTTATGTTGTCTGAGTCTTCTTTCCATTATTTTCTGTTCGGTAATGTCCCGCATAATCAGCTGCACAGCGCGCATGCCATTGACCACAAACGGAATGATGACCGCTTCCGCCTCGATCGTGCGGTATTCATGATAGGTCAGAAGCCGCAGTTCAAATTTATCGTTGTCCTGCTTGCCATCGATGATGCGAAGCATTTTTTCCCGCATCATATCACTGTCGTGCGGATGCACAAAATCCATGATCGTGCCGTTCACATCGTTGCTATTCAATCCGAGCATTTTCATTCCTGCCGGATTCATATACAAAATATGCTGCTTACTGTGAACGATGATCGCATCCGGAGCATTTTCGACCAAACTGCGATAGCGCATTTCGCTTTCTTTCAGCACCATCTCGGCCACTTTTAAATGGGTGATGTCCCTGGATATTTCTACATAAGCGGTAATGTGACCGTGTATATCACGGATGGGTGACAACGTCAACGAAACATGGATAGCGGAGCCGTTTTTTTGGCGGCGTATGCTCGTATAACCGGAAATGACTTTCCCCGTATCCAGCTCTTTAAACAATTGTTCGAGTTCTGACCAACCTTCCTCCGTAATGATCGGCAGCTTTTTGCCAATGACCTCTTCCGATTTCCATCCGTATACAGCTTCAAATGACCGGTTTACTTTCATCACATTTCCATCCGTATCAATCATGTAGATGGCATCAGAGTTGTTGTTGATAAACGATTCCAGTTGTTTGGCCGCTTCAATAGATTGTTTTTCCTTTCGCTTGCGTTCTGTCATATCCACATACGTACCGATGACTTCGACAACCTGTCCATTTTGTATGAGCGGTGAAAGCTGGGCCCAGTAATATCGTCCTCGCCATTCCCCCTCAAAATGAACGGTTTCTCCTGCCCACGCCTTCTCATACAGGGGCTGAAGCTCGTTTCTGTTTCTGTTTTCGAAAACATGCTCCAGCTCTTTGCCCAGCGCTTCTCCCGGATTCAGTCCGACGCTGTACAACATTTGGCCATCACAAAAGGTGATAACAAATTTCCCCTCTTTTTCCTTGTACTTCAAAGTCAATCCAGGCTGATATTCGATCATTTCCCGCAGTTCACGAAGTGAAGCGTTCATTTTGCGTTCGGCTTCTTTACGCTGCGTTATGTTGCGGACAATCATAAAGATGAGCTGCCGCTCTTCCCAGTACGATTTGCTGAGGCTCATTTCCACAGGTACAAGAAAGCCTTCACGTGATATGAGGAAGGTTTCCGCATGGAAACTGGACTGCTCCGGTGTCCGGATAAAATCGTGAAATTTTTGCAGTAGTTCAGGGACAAACAAACGTTCCGGTTCCCATCCAGATGGCGGAATTTGCGAATAGTGAAGCAAATCCAGAAAACGCCGATTCGCATTGACAATCGACAGTCTTCCGTTTTGTTCTTCCATAAGCAACAACGGATCTGCGGCCGTTTTGAAGCAAGGATGACGGGCAAATGAATGGGAGGTAGTGGTTAGCATTTGCGGATCCGTCGAAAGAGGTGAAGATGATGGATGATCGGGCGCATGGAGCGAAGTGGTTTGTTTGCCGGCTTCGACCGTTTTTTCTTTATCATTCATTCCAAATCGGGTCCATTCCAGAAAAGCCGTCGCCAGCATACAACCGGAAATCCCTATGATAGCTATAATCCCCCAGTCTGATCCTTCACGAGCAGCATAAGCACCTGCCCCGTAACTCAGAAGCATCGCCCCTCCTGCGCCTATTGCCGCCAGCAAGAGTGTGGCATTTGCACGTAAAGAGGGATATTTTTGAAACCTGGAGCGAACGACGGTTACGGATGTAATCAGCGCACTGATCAACATCAAGGTTAATGATACGGAAAGGGTAAGCATTTCTTTGATTGAATCTCGCTTGTTGATCACATACGTAAGTACCGTTCCCATGCCCATCACAATCGCACTCAAACTGACAAAAATCAAACGCTGTAAACCGCTTCGCTCCAGGTTTTTTTTCAATAGTGCGAGCGAAGCATATGCCGAGGAAACGGAAGTGAATGCAGTTAGCGAAACAAGCAAGACTTCATTCAAAATGAGCATGAACAATCATTCCCCTTCCCTCAACTTCACCTTCCGCACCTATTTTGATTTCACCACGACAAGATCGGTTCTTTGCTCCTATGTTTCGACGAAAAAACGGTTTTTTCCTCCCCCTTTCCAATATTACGACTGGAAACATCCAACCAATCCCAAACAAAATTCAACGTTTTTTGCAAATTGCTCACACCATCGTCGTCACAAAACGAATCCAGATCACGAAAATAATCGGCATGCCCCCCGATCAACCTCACTTCTGCTGTCAATGACGGCGCATATTTGTCTTTTCTCCAGTAGGGGATATAACGTTCAAATTCCCACCCCGCCCATGAACCGAGGCGACAAATCCGGTCACAGCCGGACGAACCGATGCCTTTCAAATACGCACATTTTTTTTGCAACGCCGGAAAAATGCGGATTTTCGGGGAGCCGATCTGAATGATGCGCTGCACGGGGATACCATCCAACTTTTCCAGCATGTATGCGGCGTGGCAGGATGCCACCCCGCCGGCACTATGGCCGATCAGAAATAAACGTTCTCCCGCATAACGGCGCAAAATGTTTTGCCGCAAGCGTTCGCCTCCGAACGACTGGTGTACGGATGCAAACGGCAAGCGCATGTCCCATTGCACCTCATACGTCTGTGCGGCTAATCTTCTTTCGGAGTCTCCGTATGGGAATTGGAAAAAAATGCGGGCATGAACACCTGCCTGGCTAAACTTTTCCACCAACTTCTGACCGAACGTAGTGAAAAAGTCGGGTGTGGTAGCGATACCGGCAGCCAAAAATACGGAATAGCGCAAAAGTACCCACTCCTTCATCGATTACGGTTCAACATCGGAATGCGAATCGTAATGGATGGCGAAAAAAATTCGCTCTGCCAGAGTAGGATGCCCGTATCGGATCCATTTTACAAGGGCTGGCGGATGCACATCACTTTTGCTCGCACGTGCCATGTTTTGAAATGCGCTTACGGCTGCTTCGGGATTTTGTGTCAATTGGAGCGCGTAATGATCGGCACGGTGTTCAGCCTGCCGTGAAATGGCATTGGCAAAAGGTTGCACCAAAAACATGAACAAGGAGAAAACAAGCAGGATCAACGGAACACAAGACACATGCCCCAATGTTTTGATTCCCCACTCTTTTCCTTTACGCTGCAGCAAATAAGGGAACAGACGTGAGCCCAAAAACAGAAGCAACAGTGCGCCGAGCACAAAACCGAGCGTGCTCCAATACAGATGCTTCATCTGGTAATGACCGATCTCATGCGCCATGATAAACAATATTTCATCGTCATCCATCCGCTCTAGCAACGTATCCCACAACACGATGCGCAAACTGGGTCCTATTCCGTTCACATAAGCATTGAAGGCATTGCTTTTTTCTGACATATTCACCGTGTAAACACGGTCTGTGTGAATACCTGCTTCTTCAGCGAGATTTAAAATTTTAGTCTCCAGTTCTGAATCTTGCAAATGGCTGAATTTATGGTAGAGAGGATCTATCCAGACCGGTTGGATAAAAGTATAGAAAAGGATCGCAGGGGCGAAAAAAAGCCAAGACCAGAACCACCAGTGGCGAGTGCGTTGTACGACGACGACGATCAGTACCAGGGCAAGTGTGTACAGTAACCATTCGAGTGAAAACGAAATGAGGCGATCCTTCAACCAAGCGAGCGGTTGCTGTACGGAGATGTCATAATGAACCGCAAGTCGGTAAGCGTAGAAGCTTAACGGCAGTTTGACGAGAAATACCACGGCCAACAACAATGCTACATAGATGGAAATGGCCAAAGGTTGAAAAGGAAATTTTTTGGCGATGCGATCCCCCCATTTTGCGAAATTTCCCCAAATTAGAACCAGCATAAAAATGATCCAGTCGAGGGGCAAAAGTAAAAAGTAGAGCCAGTTGCGGATGCGAGAATACTCCACAGACTGGCTCCATAGCTGCCCGTCCATAAATGTACGCGGATCGGCAGCAGTTCCCTGCATCAGTTCGGGTACATCCATAGTGTATCGATAAAAAAAGAGTGCGCACAGCGCCGCATACAGCGCATACGCCAAAAGCAAATACGCTGTGTTCCGCAACGCTTTTCTGTACAATGCGCACACCCCTTTCCCCTGACGATCAGTTCGATCGTTTTTCATGATCAGGCCAGGTTAGCATACACATTTTGTACATCATCATTATCTTCTAACATCTCGACAAGCCGTTCCACATTCGCAGCATCTTCTTCTGACAATGATACCGTCGTAACCGGCACCCGGGTCAATTCCGCTTGTTCCAGCTTCAGCCCGCTCTCTTCCAACGCTTTTTGCATCCGATCAAAATCATCCGGAGCGCTGAAGACGATCGCATAGCCATCTTCAAATTCGACGTCTTCGGCGCCGGCGTCAAGAGCTTGTGCCAGCGCTGTATCTTCATCAAGACCGTTGTCGCCAAGGTGAAAACGAACCATGCCTTTGCGCTCGAACAAAAAGGAAACGCACCCGGTTTCGCCGAGACTTCCGCCGTTTTTTGAAAAGATGTGTCTGACCTCCGCTGCCGTCCGATTGCGGTTATCGGTTAACCCTTCGACAAGTATGGCGACACCTCCGGGACCATAACCTTCGTATAGCACTTCTTCATAGCGGAGTCCTTCAACGTCTCCATTCGCTTTCTTGATCGTATTTTCAATGTTGCTCTGCGGCATATTGTTCTGGCGCGCCTTTTGCAACGCGTGTCTTAAGGCAGGGTTGGTGCTCGGGTCATCTCCGCCCCGTTTGACGGCAACAAAAATTTCTCTCGAAATTTTCGTAAATATTTTTCCTCTTAACGCATCTTGTCTGCCTTTTCGATGTTGAATATTTTTCCATTTCGAATGTCCGGCCATCGTAATCTTAACCCCTTTTAAAGCCTTAAGTTTCTATGAAAACAAGTGATCGAAAAAATGAGTGATAATAAAATATAGTAGCATAAAAGTTCTGCGTTAGACAACATTCTCAAGTCAAAGCAAAAAAGGGGCGGATGTAAAATACTTTAAGGAAATGCGTTCAATTGGCTGTAACGGGCAATATCTTGCAACATTTCACGGTGAACAGGCATGACAAACCGGACCGGACCGATTTCTTTCAGACCGCTGACATTGTGGATCACCGCTCGCTTCACATAAAAGGTGTATCGGTCATTGGAATCAAAACCGCCGCTTGTGATTTCACATTGGGAATGATTACGATTGACAAATCGATACGTTCCCGTCTTGTCATTGCGATACGGGACAATGCTGACAATATCGCGCAGCATGATGTAATAGTTCACATAAGGCTGTTGAAAAACAAGCTGTTCCGTCGAAACGGTCACACCCAGATTTTTTCTTTTGAGCGAACGTTTCAGTTCCCCATGCAGCGAATGGATCCGTAAAAAATGGCCGTTCATCGGTCTCCCTCCCTTTCCCCATCTTATCGTTTTGCATCCGTCCAAACCATCCCCAACGCCGGATCGATAAATTTGGCTGCGATCAATTCCGGTACGGTTACGAACCGGTACCCTTTTCGCTTCAGCTCTCGAATCACAAGCGGTAAAGCCTCGATCGTACCCGTCAGATCTCCGCCTTGACCGCTTCCGGCATGTTGCAGCACGATCGCTCCCGGACGTACATCCTTGAAAATGTTCTGGTAGATCTCCGCTGCGCTGTCTGTTTTCCAGTCCAGCGAATCGACATTCCAGTTGACAATCGTCATTCCATCTTCGATCAGACGACGCAGCTGGCTTTCGGTAATATCGCCATACGGAGGCCGAAACAGAAAAGGTTTCTCGCGGGTAATCCGTTCCAGGATCATTTGCGTTTTTTCCACCTGTTCATAAAAAGCCTGGTCCGAAAGTGCAGGTAAATGAGGATGATTGTAAGTGTGATTTCCGATTGCATGTCCTTCCCTCTGCATACGCAGCACGGCCTGCGGCCAGTTTTGGGCCCGTTCACCGACGACAAAAAAAGTGGCCCTTACCCCTTCGGATAGCAAAATATTCAATATATGATCGGTAAAGCGCGGATCCGGCGCATCATCAAAAGTAAGCGCCACCCATTTTTCATCGCTCGGGCCGGAAAAAATAAAACGATCCGGATATTTCTGTTTCAAATCGATAATTGTGGTCCGCTCATCGGTTTGTACCGATACCGGAATGGCATGAACGAAGGAAAAAGAAAAACAGCCTGCAAAAGCCAGGAATCCCGACAAAAACGTAAAAAGGCGTGACATCAGAACGCACCTCAACTTTTTTTAAATAGGGTGCGGCTTTTGGGCGGATTTATGCGCCTTTGTGCTTTTTGATCTGATCCGTTTGCAAATAGTTGATCATCAGTTGCAGACGTTCCTTCTCTTCCGTATCCATATCGGCAAACCGGATGCCGTACACCAGCTTCGGTTCCAGCCGCAAATACTCTTCCTTACGGACGATAACCCCCTGCAATTTGCAAGGATTCCCTCTCACTTCAAAAGATAGTTCCACTTCCATCATTTTTCGAACAGGTACATCCAAGTCTAACGCCACTTTGACACCGGTAATGCTGATATTCAAAATTTCCCCGGTTTGCTGTTGGCCGATGAAATGGGCACAGGAGGGATCACCGGAACCGGTGATCCGGGTCATGCAAGTGACACCGACATTGAAGCGAGTTGCCTGGCGTCTGTTTTCAATGAGTTCAAGTTCCTGCTTCAGTTCGTCATATTGCGTCTGCAATTCCCGGTTTTTTTTCCACACGAGCGTGCAGATGATCGCGAGTATTGCCGCCAACACCAGCATCATTCCGAACATCGTTTCGAACACCGATCCGTGCACCTCAATCCCCTACACTTGTCACTCACCGACATATTTTTTTAATATTTCGTCAACACTGCGGCCATAACTTTCGCCAAATAGGTTCAGATGAACCAGTAAATAATAAAGCTGATACAGCGGTTTGCGCTCTTCATATTCGGGTGATAGCGGCCACGCTTCCTGATAAGCGGCATAAAAACGGGCAGGGAATCCACCGAACAGTTCCGTAAAGGCAAGCTCCATTTCCCGGTCCCCATAACAGACGGCTGGATCGATGATATACGGAGTTCCATCCGCAGCGACAAGGCGATTTCCGCTCCATAAATCACCGTGCAAAAGCGAACTGGGCGGATGCTGAGGCAACCAGCGATGCAAATGGTCGAGAAGCCGTTCCATTCGTTTTTGTCGCAAGCCGGTCATCCGCCCGTTCTTTTGCGCCCAATCCGCCTGCACTTGAAGACGGCGTTCGCGGTAAAATTGCACCCAGTCTTCGAACCATCCGTTTTTTTGTACCATGGAACCAATATAATTGTCAGTGTCAAGTCCATATCGTTCAGCCGTTATGCGATGTTGCTGCGCCAGAGTAACGCCAAAACGTTCGCCGCCATCGGTTTCCACTCCCGGCTCGATCCATTCGAGCACAAGCCAGGCGGGACGTGCTGCGCTCTCGCGGGCATGCCCGTAAACTTTCGGTACGCTGAACGCCCCTGCTTTACCGAGCCGTTTTAATCCGTCCGCTTCCTTTTCAAACAGATCGGAAGGAAGACCTTTCACGCATTTCACAAAATATCGCTCGTTACGGGTCGTCACCTGAAAGGAACGGGCGATGCTCCCACCGGATACCGGCCGGTATGAAACAAACCCGCTCGTGTCGCCGACTTCTTGCATGATCGATTCCAACTGCTCTCTCAAAGCCCTTCCTTCTCCCTTACATATTCCAGGAATCGAGAACAGCTTTGATGGATCAGGTCATACACTTTATCGAATTCTCCCGTATAATAAGGATCAGGCACATCACTCAATCCGCACTCCGGATAAAAATCAAGCATGCGGTGCACCTTATCCGGATTGGCGCCAAGTGCAATCAGATCGTTGACGTTATGTTGGTCCATCGCGACGATATAATCGAACTCATCCAGGTCTTTCTTCGTTACTTGTCTTGCGGTCAGTCCCTCATAGCTGATGCCATGCTTATCCAGCATATCCCTTGTTCCTTTGTGCGGTTTTTTGCCGATATGCCAATCGCCGGTGCCCGCAGAATCGATATGCACCTGATCGGCCAATCCCGCTTCGGCCACCTGATGGCGAAACACCGCTTCGGCCATCGGTGAGCGACAAATATTCCCCAGACATACAAAAAGAATGCGAACCAATGCGAATCCCCCTTCTTGTTTACACAACAAAAACTGCCGGCATTCATGTCAAACCGGCAGCGGTCAGATATCGTTTACTCCACAGATACATCGAAACCTTTAAAATCCATTTTGATCGAACGGCCTTTGTATATGCTGTAGCCGATCAATCCGAAGGCAGCAAGACCTATCGCGGCCGCCGTAATCAAAAAAGTGCCCGGCCGTTTTTCCGCCAGATCCGCCAGCAATTCTGCCGGAGCCTTCCACTCCGTTTCCCGGTTGGAAACAGGTACGAGCGTACGGTCGTCGATCATAAATGATCACCTCTTTACGCTTTCCATTATACCGCACCCGGCAATTTTTTCAACGCAATGGATGAATTCATGCGTTGAATGTATTATAATGTCATACGTATCGACTTCTTAGCTCGAACTATGGTATACGGAGGAATGGAACATGAATCAACTGCCCCATAACAAGTTGCCCCCTTTTATTCATCAGGAAGGCGACCAGCTCTGGTTGGTCGATAGGGAAGAAGACAGCGTAAAAGTGGGTTATCGGATTGAAGAAATTATTTATTCCGAACAGTCCGAGTTTCAGCATGTGATGGTATGCAAAAATCCCACATTTGGCCGTATGCTCGTGCTTGACGGCATTGTCCAGACGACTGCCAATGATGGGTATATATATAATGAAATGATCACACATGTTCCCCTTGCTTATCATCCTGACCCGAAGCGAGTTTTGATTATCGGCGGCGGTGATTGCGGTGCAGCTCGCGAAATCTGCAAATATGAACATGTCGAACAGATTGACATGGTGGAGATCGACGAAACCGTTGTGCGCGTATGCCGCGAACATCTGCCGGAAGTTTCGGGCAAGCTGGATGATCCGCGCGTCCGCTTCATCTTTGAAGATGGGGTAAAATTTGCAGCAAAGTCGGAACCTGTATATGATGTCATCATCGTGGATTCTTCAGATCCGATCGGTCCGGCCGTGCAACTTTTTGAACTTGACTTTTACCGCAATTTGCACAACGCGTTGAAGCCGGGTGGAATACTCGTCTGTCAGACGGAATCCCCGGTCTTTCACTGGGATGTGCTCAATCGGTCCTACTCCAATATCCGTTCTTTGTTTGCAGAAACAAAACTGTACACAGCCGTCGTGCCCACATACCCGGGTGGATTTTGGAGCTTTACGATGGGATTGAAGTCGGGCTATGGTGAATTCAAAGTGCAGAGAGAACTGCCAGAAACCCGTTACGTCAACGCCGACATTTTAAAGAATTGCTTCGAGTTGCCCAACTTTATAGCCAATCGCCTAAAATAACGATGACACATCATGGGCTTTGAGAGGACGAGGAACGTGGACTTATACGAACAGATCGAGTACTGGATAAATAACAGGACGTTGATTGAACTGCACACCATCACCAAGGGGAATCGAAGAAAATGCGTGCACGGTCGCATCTGCTCGTTCGACCGTGCCTCTTCAAAACTTCTTTTTTACAACGATGACAGCAAAACCGTTGAAAACATCCTCATGAGTGAAATCGAAAATGTGTTTCCTGCACAATCGTCTTCACCCGCTCCATTATCACAAGCACCTTCATCCGCTGAATCAACATCAAAAAAAACAGCGGAACCGGTTAACCGACGCCATCAACTGTTGGATGAGATCTGCTCCCAACTGGAACAACTTTCGGATGAAGATCTGGAAACACTGCTGCCGCTGGTCCGCAGGCTCAATCAGAAACAGCCGGCCGGCACTTCTTATGCAGGGTAAATCTACGACTTCAATCGTTTAAGTGCCGCCTCGATGCGGTTCAGCGCCTGATGCACAAGCGGCCTCGGACTGGCCGCATTGAGGCGCAGAAACCCTTCTCCGCCTTCGCCAAAAGTCCGTCCTTCATTCATGCCGACGCGAGCTTCTTCCACCATCCACCGTCTCAAGCGGGCTCCTTCAAGACCGGTTTGTCGGAAGTCAAGCCACATCAGATATGTTGCTTCCGGTAGCGTGGCATGAACCCTTCCGTCCTGTTGAAAGACCTTCAAAATCTCGTGCATATTTCCGCGCACATAATGTTTCAAAGCATCGAGCCATTCGCCCCCCGACTCGTAAGCGGCTTCAGCAGCGACGAGGGAAAGCGCGTTTTGGCTGTGCAGTGCGAAACGGTGAATCGCATTCTCCATGGACAGTCTCAAATTCCGGTTGGGAATGACCAGAAACGCCGTGTGCAGACCAGCCAAATTGAACGTTTTGCTCGGAGCCATACATACGACCGAATTCATCGCTGCCTCTTCGCTCACCGTTGCCCAGGGGATATGGCGGTTGGGCTCAAATACCCAGTCCCCATGTATCTCATCCGAGATGACGATCGTTCCGTAACGGGAGCAAAGCGCAGACAGCTGTTCCAGCTCCGCACGCTTCCATGCCCGGCCGACGGGATTGTGCGGATTGCATAGTAAAAAAAGTTTTACGCCGTTTTTAAGTTTCCTTTCCACCTCATCAAAATCGATCCGGTAACCGTCATGGCTGTACACTAACGGGCAGTTGACAACATTGCGCCCATTTTTTCGCACGATATCAAAAAACGGAGGATAGACCGGTGACTGCAACAGGACAGGGTCGCCGGGTTCCGTGAAAGTATTTACAGCGAGCGCCATCGCGGGGACGACGCCCGGTGCGTGCACGATCCAGCTCTCATCCACTTCCCATCCGTGGCGCGTCTTGAGCCAATTCCGGATCGCTGAGTTGTATGTAGAAGAGCGTACAGAATAGCCATAAATCCCGTGTTCTACCCTTTTTTTAAGAGCATCAAGCACAGACGCGGGAGCGGGAAAATCCATATCCGCAACCCACATCGGAATGAGATCTTTCCTTCCGTAAATTCGGTCCATGCCATCCCATTTGTACGAATCGGTGCCTTCTCTTTTTACGATCCGGTCAAAGTCGAATGGAGCCATCCTGTTCACCTTTCTTACGATCTAATCTTTTTCCTCTAATTCCTCTTTCGTATCATTCTTTATTCCAATGATTCAATTCCAATATTCATGTCCCATTAACCCGAGCTTTCATGAAGAATGCGCGCATACCCATTTGGCCCAGTTTGCGTTTGCGGCAAGTCGGGGATACTCCAGTCGATCTCCTCCAGGCCGTGCCGGCGCAAAATTTCATTCGTGCGCGAAAAGGGACGGCTGCCAAAAAATCCGCGATGGGCAGACAGCGGACTGGGATGAGGGGATGCGATGATGTAGTGGCGCGACGTATCGATCCGTTCCTTCTTTTGCTGGGCATGGCTGCCCCACAAAATAAACACAACGGGCGTCTCCCGTTCATTCAACACATCGATCACCCGATCCGTGAACGTTTCCCATCCGATCCCTTTGTGAGAATTGGGCTGGCCACGGCGCACGGTTAATACGGTGTTGAGAAGCAATACCCCCTGTCTGGCCCAATGCACCAAACAACCGTGATTCGGAATCGGGCAGCCGATGTCTTGATGCAATTCCTTGAAAATGTTTTGCAGCGACGGCGGCGGTGGAACCCCAGGCTTGACGGAAAAGCTGAGTCCATGTGCCTGTCCGGGACCATGATACGGGTCTTGACCGAGAATGACCGCTTTCGTATTGGCATACGGGGTCATTCTCAAAGCGGCCAATACGTCCCATTTGTCAGGATATACGGTATATTTTTCATACTCTTGCATGAGAAAACGACGCATTCGCACATAATACTCTTTCTGGAACTCATCTCCTAAAACATCAGCCCAATCGTTTTTGAGCACCGCCACTTGCGAACCAACCTCCTGGACCGTTTAAGGCAATTTCTCCATGATCGCTTTCAACCATTCCACCTTTTGGGATTGCAAGGATGGACAGGCATGGTCAAACAACATCGGATGGGTATCGCTTGCAATCCCGATCACGTCCTGATCAATCGCCGACAAACACATTTCAGCCAACGGAATCAGAAAAGGGGCCTTTCCCCATGCGGCGATGATCGGTGCACCTTTTTTTCGCTGCAAGGCGAACCGGAGCTCATTGGTCCGTTTCGGCGAAAAAAGACTGTGAACCGAATGTTCAGCCAATAACGGATGTTGAATGATTTTGGCAAAACGTTGGCTGTCCGGTTCACGGATGTCAGACAGATTGAGTATGCGCACAGAGGTCCAGTTTTTCAAGCTCATCAAGCGCATGATTTGATACTGGGCATGATCCGGTCTCGCCTCAACGAGCGTCTCGCGGGAATAGATCAGGTTGAGATTCCGGCTTTTGACCCGAGGCGGGACGAACGTATCGTCGAGCGGAGCCGATTTGCCCGGGTTCATCATAATCACCACTGCGTCCGGCGCCGCGCCCGGAATTTCATCCGCCTTATACGCATTCCGGTCATAAATTTCAAGCACATTGCGGCAGGGCAGTTTCATCGTTCCGTTCAGTTCCAATTCATAAAAACAGCCGAAAACGAGATAACGTTTTTTCAACGGGTCCGCCTTCTCAAATGGAAACATCGTTTCACCTCAGTTTCAAGAGGGACCTACTGTATACCTTAATCCAATACAGATGATTTGCCAAGGGGAAAATCCAATTTTGAGACTTGGGCACAAAGAAAAAAGCCTGATCCATGCACAACACGTGCATTACGATCAGGCTATTGTAAAGCATTCAGGCTTGATTTTCACCTTGATTTTGGGCTTGATCAGCCTGTTCGGTTTCAGCCAAAGCCTGTTTGATCTCCTCGCGCGTCACGGTGTTCAGATGGTGCATAGGCTGATCCAGCGCTTTTTCAAAATAGAGACGGGCCATTTCTTTGTTGCCTTTGGCCATCCATACTTGACCGAAATGGAAATACGGTTCAGGGAAAGCCGGATTTTTGTCCACCAGCCGCTCATAAATT
The DNA here is from genome assembly GCA_937925675.1 of uncultured Paenibacillaceae bacterium. Classification (GTDB taxonomy): domain Bacteria; phylum Bacillota; class Bacilli; order Paenibacillales; family CALAME01; genus CALAME01. Next base: position 62,901 of record CALAME010000002.1, read on the forward strand.
TCCATGGCTCGATCATACTCGCCGCGTAGATAGCAAGTCTGACCTAGGTTGTCCAAAATGACGGCATCCGAATCGTTGTAATCGTAAGCTTCTTCGTTAAAGCGCAAAGCCTGGTCCAGGTCCCCCTGTTCGATATACAAATAACCGAGGGTCCCATACAACGCAGTCGTCTTGTAATCTTCGTATACTTGCTCCAGATCGCGAATCGCTTCTTGGAGCTGACCCTTTTTCCATTTGACCAGCGCCATATTCAATTCAGCGCTTCGCTTAGCCTCCCGTGGCAAATTCATCGCCAGTGCCTTTTTGAACTGCTGTTCCGCCTGCTCGGTTTGTCCGTTGCGCAGCAACAGATATCCGTAAGAAATCCGGGCAAAAGGAGGAGCATTTTCATAGGCTACCGCCCGTTCAAACCACTTCAGCGCTTCCTCTTTTTGCCCGCGGCTGTAAGCGAGATTGGCACGATACGCATAATAACCCGAACGGTTGAGTAAAAAGGCAGCCGCAGCGGCGATAAAGATGACCAACAAACCGAGCCAAACGTTGACGTTAAAGGCGATGATCACCAAAACGAGCGGCAACAGCCATTTGGCTGTTTTCACAAGGCGATCCGATTTCATGCCATCCCGCTCCTTTGTTAAGAAAAAAATGAAAATTCGAAGCTCTCATTATGCTTTGTTACCGGCCCCTGTAAAATCTTGGACGGTCGCGAATGCCCCGGGTTCATGAACCGTCTCAGACTCCGTGCAACACGTACTGGGCAATATTTTTTGAATGGTCGCCCATCCGCTCCAGATTGCTTAACATATCGACAAATATAGCGCCGGAGTCACCTGTACACAAATGCTTGTTCAAACGCTGGATATGGTTTTTGCGAAATTCCCTTTCCATCGAGTCAAGCCGGCTTTCGTTTTCCAATACTTTTTGAGCCAGATCATGATCCTGATTTTCCAGCGCTTTGATCGCGTGAGCGATCGTCTCGTCCGTCAGTTCGATCATCGTACGCAATTCGTTCAAGGCTTCTTCCGAAAAATCGACTTTTTTCTCAATGGACGTTTCCGCCAATTCGACAATGTTTTCTGCATGGTCGCCGATCCGTTCCAGATCGTTGATCGTCTGCATCAAAATCATCGCTTTTCCTGATTCCTGCTGGTTGAGCGAATTTTGCTGCAACTTGACGATATATTCCATAATTTTTTTGTCGAGATGATTGATCAATTCCTCTTTCTGAAATGCATGATCCCTCAGCTGCTTATCGCGTCCGAAAAAGTATTTGGCCGCATCGTCAAGCATCTCCCGAGCCAGTTCGCCCATGCGGATAATTTCATGCATAGCTTGTCCAAGCCCAACGGACGGGTTCGTCAGCAAACGTTCGTCCAGATACTTGGGCCCGAATTCCAGCTGCTTCGTTTCCCCGGGGACAAGCTTGGTGACGATCAGTGCCAATACCGATACAAACGGAAGCTGGATGAGCATATTCATGGCATTGAAGAAACCGTGCGCATATGCGATCTGCATGCGCAAGTCCGCGCCCGTTTTCTGACCGAGCCAAGCAATGAGCGGATGCACCAGATCGAGCAGCAAAACAAAAATGATCGTTCCGATCACGTTGAATATGACGTGAACAAAAGCGGCGCGTCGAGCTGCGACAGATGCGCCGATCGCAGCCAGTACAGCGGTGATGGTTGTGCCGATATTGTCACCGAACAATACGGGTAATGCAGCCCTGAGTTCGATCATCCCTTCGGAAGCAATCGTCTGCAAAATCCCGATCGTAGCGGTTGAACTCTGGACGATGGCAGTAAAGACCGTTCCGACAAGCACGCCTAGCAGCGGATTCGAGGACAGCTCAATAATAAAGTCGGAAAAGATCTGTAAATCTTTCAGCGGCTTTACACCCGATCCCATCGTCTTCAAGCCGAGAAACAGGAGGCCGAAACCGAAGATCGATTGGCCGACATAGGCGTAGATCCTTTTCTTTTGAAAAAAAAGAAGCAGTACACCGAGCGCAATAATCGGCAATGCATACTCTTCAATCTTGATCCCGATGATAAAGGCGGTTGCCGTTGTACCGATGTTCGCCCCCATGATTACGCCGATCGATTGCCTAAGTGTCATCAATCCGGCGTTGACAAGACCGACGGTCATGACGGTTGTGGCGGATGAGGATTGGACCAAAACGGTGACCACAATCCCGACAATGACGCCTTTGACCGGGTTGGAAGTGTATTTTTCGAGCAGACTCCTCATCCTGTCGCCCGCCGTTTTTTGCAACCCTTCGGACATCGATTTGATCCCGAACAAAAAAAGTCCGAGCCCGCCGACAAATTTAAACAAAATATCGAGCCAGTCCATGCGCGTAAAATCCCCCTCTGTATGTACGCCGGAAAGAACTCACCGGCATCCCTTCAACCCGGAGCTTGTCCTCTTTCGTCCGCTCCATATTATATCCAATCCCCGACCATTTGAAAAGAAGATTCACAAAGACGTAATAAGCTTGCCAAACAGGCGCCGGTTCCTTTATCATATACGGATATATCAGAAATATAAGAGATATAAGGAGACATGCCGGATGTGGTTGCTGCTTGCTTTGGGATCAGCCGTTTTTTTCGGATTGCGCGGCGCATTGTACCAATGGACTTCGCAACAACCGATGGATCGCAATTTGATGCTTTTGGGGGTCTACTTTACAGGAGCTTTTTTTTCCCTTGCTGCCGCCTTGCTATTGAACCAGCAATGGAACAGCGGAGCCCTGGTCGGCATGTTGATGGGATTTTTTTCATTTATCGCCAATGGCTCCATGTACAAAGCATTCAGTGTCGGTAAAGCATCGGTCGTGGCCATCATCACCTCGCTGCCCCCGGTTGTGGTCGTGATTATCGCCTTTTTTGCCTGGAATGAAACCCTCAATCTGAATCAAGCGATTGCCTTCATCCTGATCATGGCGGGAACGCTGCTTGTCCGCTATTCCAGCGACCTGTCTGTCGATCAGCTCAAAGGAATGCATTGGGCGTTATTGGCTACGCTTTGTTTCGGACTTAACGATATTTTTTCCAAGCAGTCCACCCGAATGGACGCAGAGGTGTTTCCCGTTTTGTCCGTCATGTTTATGACCGGTTCTCTTCTGTTTTTGGCGGTATGGCTCAGAGAGCGAGCAAAGCGAAGAACCGTTCTTCCGCTCACCCCTGAAACGGTGGAACAAGAAAAGCGCAAATGGAGCATACCGGGAACTTTTTTCTGGGGGATGACCGTCGGCTTAACCAACCTCGGCGGCATGATTTTGATCTGGAACGCTTTCAAAATCGGGGTAACCGGTCTTGTTTCTGCGGTGGTGGTCACAAACGTTCTCATTATTCTCCTATATGCTCGTCTTTATCTGAAAGAAAAATTCCGTCCGTTCGAACTGATCGGTATGGGGCTGTCCATCGGCGGCATCGTGCTTTTGCACCTGCTTGGCTGAGCGGACAGCCCTTTATTTTTTCATTAAGCGTGACTGTTTGTCCTAAGCTGCACATAATCCGCGAGCAGTCTTGCGCCGAACCCGGTTGCCCCTTTCGGTGTGTACCCACTGTCGGAAGTCGCTTCCATCGGACCGGCCATGTCCACATGAGCCCAGCGCATGTCCGGATGCACAAACTTTTTCAGAAACAGCGCCGCTGTAATGGCTCCGGCATACGATCCTTTGCCGATATTGGACGTATCTGCATAGGCGCTTTTCAACAATTCCTCATATTCTTCCTCAAGTGGCATATGCCAAATTTTGTCTCCGGAAGACTCTGATGCCCTCTTCAATGTCGCCACCAGATCATCGTCTCCCCAAACACCGGCGATTTTGGTCCCGAGCGATACGACGCAGGCTCCGGTCAAAGTAGCGATATCGACCGCTTCGCTTGCTCCGAGCGCATGGGCATGTATAAGCGCATCGGCAAGCACAAGCCTGCCTTCCGCATCTGTATTTCCGATCTGCACGGTCGTACCATTTGAGTATGTGATCACGTCTCCCGGCAACAGGGCCTTGCCGTCAGGAACGTTTTCCGCCGCAGCCACCAGTGCGGTCACATTGGCCTTCAGCCCCGACTCCGCTATGATCTGCATCGCTCCGATCACAGCAGCCGCCCCGGACATATCGAGGCGCATATCGCTCAAATCCCGGCTTTTTTTCAGGCTGATGCCCCCCGTATCAAAGGTGATGCCCTTTCCGACGAGCGCAATCGGCTTTTGTTCCGCCTCTTTTCCGCGATAAGTCATGCGAATCATGACCGGCGGATTTTCACTGCCGCGTCCAACCGCAAGCAGCCCGTTCATCCTTAAAGACTCGAGCCGCTTCTGTTCATACACTTCCACCTCAATGCCGAGACCGGAAAGCTGAGTGGACGCGCGTTCGGCCAGATCCAAAGGCCTGAGCCCGTTTCCGGGTTCATTGGCGAGATTGCGAGCCAACGTTGTCCCTTTCGCGCGGATGCGTGCCCGTTTTAATGCTTCTTCAGCCGCTGACGTTGCCGCCATATCGAAGATCAGCTCACGTACGTGCGATTTCTTTTTATCGCTTTTATATTTGTCAAACCGATATGTACCGAGCAACCATCCTTCCGTCCAGGCTCCGACAACATCGGCCCACCGCTGCTCATCACCACCCAGCCATGGTTTGATGCCATCGAATGAAACGGTAACCCGTGCACACTCATGCTGTTCCACCGACCGTCCGGCTGCACCGGCGGCTCGCCGGACCGTTTCCATGTTCAGCCGATCGGACGCTCCGAGCCCGACGATCACGATATGCGGTTCTCCGCCGCGACCGTAAAACCAGGTGATGCTTCCCGCCTTGAGCATCCGCTCTTGAATGTCGATCCCTGTAAGCAATGACAAATCCGGGTTGGGCTCAGCCAGCGGACAGATGATCGTGTCTGTTCGGGAATCCTGCGAAAGTTGAATATCCATTTCACCATTCCTCCTTTTTGATCGAAACGGTTGTGCAAATCTCAAAACGTGTGTGCAAATAAAAACAGTCGGCTATTGCCAAAGCAAGAGCCGACCACGAGCGCTCAATGCAGAACGGCCGTCATATGTTCAACCGTGATCGCCCAATGCGAGGTGTTCCATACGACAGAACGTTTTTCATCGATATACATGATTTGCGGGGATTCATGTTTGACTCCGGTATCCTCAGCGATCCGGTTGGATACCGGACGGGATTCAATGACTTTCACCAGCACATAGTCAATATCTTCGCGCGGTGTCCCCGCCAAATATTGTTCGAATTCGTTGAGCGCATTGGAACTGACCGGGCATGCCGTGCTATGTTTGAAAACGATCAGCGGCTTGTTGCTGTTTTTATAGACTTCTTCCCATTCTTCGATCGTCGTCAACTCTCTCCATTTGGCCACCAGTATTCCCCCTTCTCTTCCCTTTATCCGTTTCCCTCTCAAACTTTACAGTACGGGGATTGTAAATCAACACCGTATATTTATCATCATAGTATATTTCCGTACAAAATTCATCCCCATCAGCCACCGTATTCGTAGGTTGGTGCTCCTTTTACATTCGTGCGAATCCGGAACAAACCGCCTGCGTGCGGCTGTTTTTCCAGTTCTTCGTCGCTGAGCCCGATCCTCGCTGTCGTAATGTACAGCTCATTTCCATCTTCACCGCCAAAACAGCAAGAGGTGACGTGAGCGGCCGGTACCGGAATTTCATCGAGCACACGTCCGCTGTTTGGATCGAAGCGCCATACTTTCCATCCTCCCCAGTGCGCCACCCAGAGCATCCCTTCGGCATCGATCGTCATGCCGTCCGGGACCCCTTCTTCCCCAGGAAAGGAGATGACTGTACGGCGGTTTACAATCTGTCCGCTGTCTTTATCGAAATCAAAAGCATCGATTCGCCGGGTCGGAGAATCAATATAATACATCGTCTTGTTGTCGGGCGACCAGGCGAGTCCGTTGGAGATGGTCACACCATCGAGCTTCTTTACGATTGTCCCGTCCTTCTCCAGCGTATAGAGGGCTCCGACCGGTCCGCCCCCTTTCATCGCCATCGTTCCCGCCCAAAAGCGCCCGGTCACATCGCATTTTCCATCGTTGAAGCGGTTATCCGGTTTGTCTTCCTCCGGATCACCGAGCGGCGTGATCTGGCTGCCGTCTTCAGAGATGCGATAAAACCCATTTTGCATGGCGGCGATCAAGTCGCCTTCACGCGTAGGCACAACCGCTCCCACCGGTTGGTCGAGCTCGATCGTTTCGTTTTTTCCGGTTTGCGGGTCATAGCGATGAATCCGTTTGGACATAATATCGACCCAGTACAATTGCTTCTTCTTGGCATCCCAGCTCGGTCCTTCCCCCAGCACTGCTTTCGCATCGACAACGAGTTCCAGCTCACCCATTCCGATCATCTCCTTCTCTGATTTTAAAATATTAATTTTTCAGTAACCGGCCCAAAGGTTCACGACATTCAGGTCCGGTTTTAATCCCTGTACGTAGCGACGCAAATTCGGTATGAAAATATCGATGACGCGATCGGTATAATGTTCGGTGCTGCCCGATATATGCGGTGTGATCAACACCTGGTCCATCGTCCATAACGGATGGCCGTCCGGGAGCGGTTCCGGATCGAAGACATCGAGACCAGCCCCTCCGATCCACCCTTGCTCTAACGCCCGCACGAGCGCTTCCGTATCGACCGTGCCGCCTCTGCCGATATTGACGAAGAAGGCGTTTTTTTTCATCGCCTTGAATTCCTTTTCACCAAACATTCCTGCCGTTTCAGTGGTCAGCGGCAACGTGTTCACGACATAGTCGCATAAAGGCAACATCTGCTCAAGCTCATCGTAGCGGTACATCCGATCGACATGAGGATCATCGCGGCCCGAGCGGCGGACGCCGAGCACGGTCATACGAAATGCCTGGGCCAGCCTGGCGATCTCGCTGCCGATCGCTCCAACGCCGATAACACCGAGCGTCTTTTCATGCATCTCCGGTAACGGTTCCGGATCTTTGATCCAGCGCGCCTCCTTTTGCCTGCGGATATGGATATGAACGCGGCGCGTCCAGCTCAGCATCATCGCCAGGACGGTCTCTGAGATCGGATATGCGTGAACACCGCTTGAATTGGTGACCGTAATCTCCATAGCGCGCAGTTTCTCCAATGGCAGACGGTTGGCCCCCGCGGTCCAGAGATGAATCCATCGGGGTTTCGCTCGGCCGGATAACAGGAGTTCTTCGGCTTCCGTTCTCCATCCTCCCCAGATTTCTGCTTCCGCCAGGTGATCTGTCCACGTCTCGGGTTCTTGACCATGGACGATCTCCCAGTCCGGGGCTTCCTTTCGAATACGCTCCACATGCGCAGCCGACAACCGCTGAAAAAAGAACATTTTCCTCATACCCGCATCCCTTCCGTCTATGTATTCTCCATCCGGTTGAGCACCTGAACCGCCGCACCGATACACACAGCATCTGCCCCCAAGCGGGATTTTGTAAATTTCACCTGGTATTTCGGGTAATAATACGTTTTTTTGCGCGCCACTTCGATCGCGCATTCGAAAAACAGATCGTTCGAGACGATTAAAGGTCCGCCCAGAATCACTCTTTCCGGATGCAAGATGTTCAGCAAGTTGGCAAGACCGGTACCAAAATAGCTTGCCGCCTGCATGATCAATTCCTTGGCCAGCGCATCTCCCTGTTCCAAAGCAAGGATAATCATATGGAACTTCAGCTGATCCGGGTCCGGGCACAGCTTGTTCATGACGCTTTCCCGTCCCAGTTTCAGCGCCATCCTCGCTTCTTTTTCCAACGCATAAGTGGTTGCATAAGACTCCAGTGCGCCATAATTTCCTCCGGGCTCCCGAGCCGGTCGGCCATCCACTTCGATGACCATCTGACCGAGCGCCCCTTCCATATCCACAGCACCGTAAACGAGCTTGCGGTCACTCATCATCGCGGAGCGCAAGCCTACCCCGACATGAATGTACAATTGATGGCTATATTCATCCTTACCGTGCGCCCAATATTCTCCCAATAGAGCGTAATTCGCCCCGTTATCGAGCAAGATCGGCAAGTCGAGCCGTTCATGAAACATCTGACCAATGCTCACATTTTCCCAACCCGGGGCAGGAAAATATTGCGGTTTTTCAATCCGGCCATGGACGCGATCGAGAGGCCCGACCGCACCGATCCCCATACCGAGCACTTGTTCTTTTTCAAGCTGATGCATGCGGATCATCTTAAGGACAGCAGCGCTCACTTCACGCACCAGTTTATCCGGGGTCATCGCCTCATCCATCGGCCAGGTGCGGGAAGAAACCGTATTCAATAGCATATCACATAAAAGCAGCCTGACCGCCGTTCTTGAAATGTCCAGTCCAAATATACGTCCATAATCCGGATTGATCCGGTACAAAATGGGACGCCTTCCCCCGGTAGAAGCGCCGTAGCCGACCTCTTCAATCAAACCTCTTGCAATCAGGTCGTCCAGCACGCGTGACAATGTACTGACGGTCATGCCGCTTTCTTTTATCAATTCCGCCTTTGAAACGGTACCGTGACGGCGAATCGCAGCGAATATCTGTTTCGCCTTCGGATTCGGGATTCGTTCTTCCAATCGCAAACGCCGTATCCCTCCTCTCGGCTCCCCAACTCATCCCCACGTTCAAACTGCTTCCATTATACACGATTTGCTCCAAGTAAATAAATGGCTTGAGCGGGATTCAGCTGAACAGAGCGGCTCCGACCAAGCCGGAAAACACGATGACAAACGCCGGATGCCATTCCCATTTCCAAAGTGCAAGAAAGGAAAACAGAAAAATGCCAATGAGAGCAAACGTTTGCCATGAAAGATCGAGGGAGATCACGCCCTGATTGAAGGCAAAGCGCAAAGCCGCATACACGACGAGAGCCGTGATGACGGGCCGCAGTCCATAAAAGGCCGATTTCACGGTGCGGCTGTGGCGGAATTTGTAAAAGATACGAACGACAAGCAATATGATGAGCAAAGAGGGCATCACAATCCCTATAAGCGAGCTGATCGCTCCTGAAATCCCCCCGACCTGATAACCGACAAAGATCGCGCTGTTGGCCGCGATCGGGCCCGGGGATACACCGGCGACCGCAATCGCTTCGGCGAATTGCTCCATGGTCAGCCAGCCGTGCTTTTGCACCACTTCTTTTTCAATCATCGGAATGATCGCATATCCGCCCCCAAAGGATACGAATCCGACCATAAAAAAGGTGAAAAACAGTTCGATGACGGGCATGTTGCACCCCCCTTTTCCTGCTGCCGATACCGTTTAGAGCCCGTCCGGTTCAATATCGCCATTATTAAATTCCGTCCCCGATAAAATAATCGTCATATTTATACTTCCGCGACTGCGGCGGGTTCAATAAAGTGGAAAAGCCGAGCGCTTTTCTAATACGTACGGCAACGATCCCGAGCACTCCTCCCCCGATGATGATCAGAAACGGATGAATCAAGCCTGTCAGTAAAAGGAGAACGGCTATCAGCATGATGACGGTCGTCGTTTTATCGATTAACGCGGTTTTGCCGATTTTGATTGCAGCATAGGCGATCAGGGCAACGATCGTGGCACGTACCGCTTCAAAAGCAGCATGGACTTTCGCATTGTCCCGAAAGGCGACGAAAAAAAGGCTCAACATCATCATGAATACAAAAGTCGGAACAAGGATGCCGGCCATGGCAGCGATCGCTCCCCAAAACCCGGCCAGCCCATAGCCGATTAAGGTCGCTGAATTGATCGCAATCGCTCCCGGGACCGATTGCGCTACAGCAAGAATATCCGTCATATCCTCATGATTCATCCATTTGTGTTTCTTCACCACTTCCCGCTCAATAGCGGGAATCATGGCGTACCCTCCTCCAAATGTAATCGGGCCGATTTTTAAAAAGGTCCAAAAGATTTGCAAAATAAGTGTGATTTTACGCTGCTGATGTTCCTGTCGACCAATAGCTATAGACCTGTTGCTATTCATGTGGTTTCCCCCTTGTCTTCTATTGTACTATAGTTTTGATCATTTTGAAATAAAGTGAAGGTAGAAATCCCCCTGTTGATTGATCATTATTTTTTATAAATCTTACAAAAAACATTGATATTGCAGGCGAATATACAAAAAAATACTTATTTGTAAAATGGGATTAGGGAAAACTTTATTCCATTTTGAACAAAAGTGTGGAAACAAAAAGGTATACCGAACGTTTTCCTGGTTCGGTATACCTTTTTCGTCAGGATGCAGATTGACGAACAGCTTCGACAAATCGGGCTGCTTTTTGCTGCAATTCTTCAAAACGGGCTTCTCGAATCAGTTGTTTGTCCACCAGATGGCTGCCCAATCCGACGGCAGCCGCACCGGCACGTATAAAATCCCCTATATTGTCCAAGGTAACGCCGCCGGTTGCCATCAGTGGAATCTGGTCAAGCGGCGCTCGCACCTCTTTCAAATAATCGATACCCAGATGTTTCATCGGGAACAGTTTGATAACCGATGCCCCCGCTTTCCAGGCGCGCACGATTTCGGTCGGTGTCATCGCCCCCGGCCACACTTCAATGCCACGTTCCAGGCCGAAGCGGATCAGTTCCTCATCGAGATGGGGGGAGATGAGGAAGCGCGCCCCGGCAGCGACAGCTAGTTCCGCCATTTCCCGGTCCAGCACGGTTCCGGCTCCGATGGAAACGTCCGCACCGTAGCGCCTGCGCCATGAATGAATAATATCAGGCGCTCCTTCCGTGTTCATCGTCACTTCCATCAGACGTATGCCGGCCTCAACCAGCCGATCTGCGGCGGCTGTCGCCTCATCCGGGTCTAAGCCTCTGAAAATCGCGACGATTTTATGCTCCATCAACAACTCGAATTCATTCATTATGCCTCATCCAATGAAAACGATTGTCCGGGAGCGAGCACCCGGCATTCAATGTTACGCACTTTGAGCAACTCGGCAAACTTTTCCGGATCTTGCTCAATGGGCGGGAACGTGTTGTAATGGATCGGAATGACGACGTTGGCTTTCAACCAATGGGCAGCGATCGATGCATCTTCCGGCCCCATCGTGAAGTTGTCGCCGATCGGCAATGCAGCCACGTCGATGCAATTCATTTCGCCGATCAGTTTCATATCGCCAAAAAGGGCGGTGTCCCCGGCATGGTAGAGCGTTTTTCCACCGATCGTCAGCAGCACGCCTGCCGGCATTCCTGTATAAACAAATCCGTCCCCCTCCGGCAGGGATGAACTGTGAAAGGCCGGCGTAAACTTCACTTTGAAGTCACCGAAATCCCGTGCACCGCCCAATCCCATCGCATGGGTTTTCAATCCTTTTTGCTCGCAAATCGTCGCCAGTTCGAACACGGCGATGACGAGCGCGTCGTTATTGCGGGCGATTTCTACCGTGTCACCAAAATGATCGCTGTGACCATGGGTCAAAATGATCACATCCGCCTTGATCTCCTCCGGCTTCACGGTTGCCAAAGGATTGCCGGACAAAAACGGATCGATAATAATGCTTTTTCCGTTTCCTTCCACCTGCAAGCAGGAATGTCCATGGTACGTAATCTTCAACGATCCTTCCTCCCTTGAACCCTTTTTTATCCTTATCGTATCATATCCGATAAACATCCTGCCAGCGGATCGGAAGCATTTATGGCGCTAACTGCCTGACATACCGATTTATCGCTCCTGTCGCACCCGCGCGGGGCCCGCCCGGTACTGACTCGGTGTCATCCCTTTATGTTCGCGAAAAACGCGCGAGAACGTTTTGAAGGAACCGTACCCCACTTCCATGGCAATCTCCGCGATACTCATCTCTGTCGATCTCAGCAAACCGCAGGCATGGCGTATTCTTAATTCGTGCAAGAACCGCAAAAACGGAATGCCGACACTTTTTTTGAACTGGTCGCTCAGATGGGACGGGCTCATATGAAAAATCCCCGCCAGGTCGTGCAACGTTAACGGCTCGCGATAATGCTGGTGCACATAATGAACGACGTTCCAAATGTTGCGCGGACGCGGTGAGAGCGTCGAACGGTCCGGCTGCTTATGACGGCGCAGACGGTCAAAGTAAATGAGCGCTTCCACAATTTTCGAACGCAATAAAGCATTGCGCCACAGCCCTTGCCCCTCGTATTCCCTCAACATGGTCGCAAAAATCTCGTTCATCACCGCTCGTTTTTCCCCGTCAAAATGGATGTATGGTGATTGCGGTGTACCGGCTTCCAGCAAAATTTCACGCAGCCCCATATCCGTATTGGTATCAAACAAAATGCTCATCCCAAACATGCAGTTATACAGCCGCAATTCTTTGCCTTCATCCGGGTAGATTTCATGAATTTGATACGGAAGCACAAGGGTAAACGTCCCGGGTCTGACGCGGTGTGCGACTCCGTTGATCCGTTCGATCCCTTCACCTTCGATGACGAGCGACATTTCTACAAAGTCGTGGCGGTGCGAACCGACCCCACGTTTTAAATGATGAATTGCGAGATGAAACGGAAAATCACTGTACATATTCGGGTATTCGGATATATATTGGGGAAAAACGGTCAATGCACTTACTCCTTTTGCGAATATTTGAGACAAATCATGAAAAATTGACACTCATTTTCTTCAGATTCATCTTAACATAGATAGAGAAAACGAAGAACTTTTTTTAACATCCTATACCAACATTGGTAAATGGACAGGAGAGATGGATATGCAGGCAAAAACATTGAAAGTGGGCATGATCGGAGCTGGCGGAATCGGACGGGTGCATATGGAGACGTTTGCCAAAACGGAAGGTGCAGAAATCGTCGCCGTTACCGATGTCAATCGCGAGGCGGCCGAAAAGGCAGCGAAGGAATACGGCATCGCCCGCGTGCATGACAGCGCGGAAAAATTGATTGAAGATCCTGATTTGGATGCTGTGATTATCGGGGTGCCCAATAAGTGGCACGCACCGCTTGCTGTAAAAGCACTCCAAGCGAACAAACATGTGCTGTTGGAAAAACCGATGGCGATCGATCTAAACGATGCCAAAAAAATACGGGATGCCGCTTTAAAAAGCGATAGAGTGCTGATGATTTCTCACCAAATGCGCTGGGAAGGACCGGCGATGGCTGTTAAAGAAAAAGTGGAGCAAGGGGAACTGGGGAACATTTATCATGCCAAAACCGGCTGGTTCCGTCGCAAAGGAATTCCGGGCTGGGGAAGCTGGTTTACACAAAAACAAATGTCTGGCGGCGGTCCGCTCATCGACATCGGTGTACATATGCTCGATTTGGCATTGTACCTGATGGGCAATCCGAAACCGGTATCGGTCACCGGTTCGACCTATGCGGAATTTGGCCCGAAAAAACGCGGCATAGGCAATTGGGGAACACCGAACTGGGATGGCGTCTTTGACGTGGAAGACATCGCCTCTGCATTTATCAAAATGGAAGATGGCAGTTCACTCACATTGGATGTGAGCTGGGCCGTTCATATGGATACGGACAGCATGCCGTTTATCCACCTGATGGGAAGTGAAGGAGGAGCCTCGATCCGCGGAAACAAGGTCAAAATTTTAAAAGAAATCGATAACGAAGCCAAAGACTTCGAGCTGGTTGTGGATACGGATGACAAAGCGGCGCGGGTACGGTTGAGCCAGCACTTTATCGATTGTATCCGGGAAGGTAAAAAACCGATCAGCGATGTCATGAGCGGCTATACGAACAATTTGATCTTGGAAGCGATCTATGAATCTTCCCGCACGGGTCGCGAAGTGATTCTGAACTGGGAGTGATGGGGATGATTCGCGGGTTGACACCGGCTGGAATCGGCCGTATCGACCATATCGAAACGTTCGTTACTTTGGCCGCCAAATACGGTTTTGGCGCCGTCGATTATGACGGGAACAGCTTAAAAAAATGGTTGGAGGAAAAAGGGCGCGATCATGCTGTGTCCTTTCTGAATGAACACGGCGTGCGCATCGGTTCCATCGGTCTTTCCGTGGAATGGAGGCAATCCGACGCCGCCTTCCAGGCCACGCTGGCCTCGTTTGCGGCTGAAATCGAAGCCGCTGCGGAATTAGGTTGCGGCGCATGCTGTACGTACATCTTGCCTTCCGTGGATGAAAACCCGGCACAACTGCTCGCACAAGCGACCAAACGGCTGCGCACATGCGCCATGCTGCTCGATTCGTATGGAATGCGCCTGGGCCTGGAGTTTGTCGGTCCCCATCATCTGCGCCGGCGCTGGAAACATCCATTCATCGATGATATGCCCAGCACGCTCGACTGGATCGAAGCCATCGGCGTCAGCAACGTAGGCCTGCTGCTCGATTCTTTTCACTGGTATACGACGGAAAGCAGCGTAGACGAGCTTTTGGCGCTCGATAAAAGTGTGATCGTACACGTGCACATCAACGATGCTCCGGATGTGCCGGTGGCGGAAGTATTGGACAACGACCGCCTTTATCCGGGGGAAGGTGTAATTGACCTGAAAGCATTCTTGACGGCCTTAAAGCAAATCGGCTATGACGGTGTCATCGCCCAGGAAGTGTTGCGACCCACCCCGCCTGAGGAACCGGCCGAACAGCTCATCCGCTATTCGGCACATGCTTTTGACCAAGTCTGGCCCGATACCTGAACCCGAAACGGCACCTGTATATGGCGTCAGATCGCGATATGATTTGATCGCGTTCACATACAGGTGCCGTTTTTCAAACCCTTAGCGGATACGCCGATAGACGAGAAACTGGTGCGGATACACGTTTTTTTCATCGACCGTGCCGTCGATCTGTTCGCACAGTTCCCATTCGCGCTCGTCCCACTCGGGGAAATACGTATCTCCTTCAAATTCCGCATCGATCAGGGTAATGTACATTTTGCTTGCCATCGGCATCGTCTGTCGATAAATCTGGGCTCCGCCTATAATCATCACTTCATCGGAATGGCAGTGAAGACCGAATTCGTCCAGCCGTTTTAGATCCTCCAGGCTTCTGATGATCGTGCACCCTTCCGCCTTAAAATCCGGATCACGGGTGATGACAATATTGTCACGGCCAGGCAAGGCTCGTCCGATCGACTCATACGTTTTTCGCCCCATGACGACCGGTTTTCCCCACGTCCGCTTTTTGAAATAGGCCAGATCGGCCGGCAAATGCCACGGCATGGTCCCATTTAAACCGATCGTCCGCTTTTTGTCCATCGCGGCGATCAGTGAAAACGTCCGGGTCATACCGAAACTTCTCCCTTGATATGCGGGTGCGGATCGTAATCCAGCAACGTAAAATCTTCATATTTGAAATCAAAAATCGATTTTACCGATTTGTTTAACTCCATTCTGGGCAATTTGCGCGGTTCACGCGTCAACTGCAGCTTCACTTGTTCAATATGGTTTTTGTAAATATGGACGTCTCCGAACGTATGGATGAATTCCCCTGGCTTCAGTCCACAAACTTGCGCCATCATCATCGTTAACAAAGAATAGGAAGCGATGTTGAACGGAACTCCGAGGAACAGATCGGCGCTGCGCTGATACAATTGGCAGGAAAGACGTCCGTTCGCTACGTAAAATTGAAACAGACAATGGCAAGGAGGTAGCGCCATCTTGGAAAGCTCACCGACATTCCAGGCGCTGACCACCATACGCCGCGAATTCGGGTCATTTTTGATCATCTGTTCGACCTGAGCGATTTGATCGATCGTGCTGCCGTCCGGCGCTGGCCAGGACCGCCACTGGCGTCCATAGATCGGTCCCAGATCTCCGTTTTCGTCCGCCCATTCATTCCAGATGCGCACCTTGTTTTCCTGCAAATAACGGACGTTCGTATCCCCTCTCAAAAACCATAGCAGTTCATAGATGACTGAACGCAAATGAATCTTTTTCGTCGTCAACAGCGGGAAACCTTCTTCAAGGTTAAATCGCATCTGGTATCCGAACGTCCCGATCACTCCGGTACCGGTACGATCATCTTTTTCCGTCCCGTTTTCCAGCACATACCGGCACAGATCCAAATACTGTTTCATATCCACCTCTCCGATCTTTACTGGCTTGATTTTATTATAATGAAGATAAAGGATTTAGATAAGAGATTTTGAGGTGCAAAAAACATGGACACGTTGAAATTGATCCTCAAGACCGTTGTCATTATCGTGGCAACCGTATTCGGTCTTCGCATTTTTACGATTTTGTTGCAGCGTTTCCCCGGCTTGTTCGTCTCTTTGTCCGCCATCGCTCTCGGCGTACTGATCGTGGCGATGTACAAAGGCAGTTTTGCGGCAGTCGGTCTGAAAAACCGGAGGGCCATCGCTTTGGCCATGACGGCAGCGGTGATTGTCTTTCTCGTTTCCGGGGCGATATTGCTGTTCGTCGACCGGCCTTGAAGCCTTTTTTCGTATGCGGACATCCGATTTCTTCTATCTCCTTCCCGAGTCACATATGTATAAAGCAGAATGACTCGACGGAGGTGTCCCAATGGAGCAAAAGCAAAAAGAAAGATCCGTCATTTATAAGGCGAATCCGCAGTTTGTCGAGATGTTGAAAAAAACGCGCCAGCAATGTCAGAATATATGTTCCAAACATTTTTATCGGCCGGTCAGAGTGGAAACGATCCAGGGGCAAGTGTATGAAGGACGCATCATGAATATGGATCCCTACCATCTTTACCTGGAAGTGACGCCACCGGCGTCTTCGCGGCAATTCTATTCCCCGTACGGGGGGCCTTTTTATCCCGGGTATCCGCCCTATTCTCCGTATCCATCCCCTTACCAGTCCGTTATCTTGCCGCTTGTTCTCTTTGATTTGCTGGCGATCAGCCTGCTTTAAGCCAGTTGCATCATGTTTCATAAAGGAGGACGGGATTTCACATATCCCGTCCGTTTTTTCTTTTTTCTGTACCTACTTAACCTGAATATATCCATGATAGCACAGTAGTTCGACAGCACTCAAGGATCGTGTGGCCGATCATCCATTTCATAAATGGATCTCTATCATTTAAGAATTGCATCTCTAGCAAACCTATGCTATAAAGGGATCAGGCGGTTTGTACTATACATAAACGAAAAGGCCAATGTGAGGAAAGTCACAGCTAGCGGGTATAATGTCGGCTATCGTTGTGGTAAAGGTTAAACTTGAGGAGGTCGATCCGTACATATGCACAAAAAAAGAAGCATTACGACGAAAACGGTCGCCGGGATCACTGTAGTTTCTGCCGTCACGTATGGTACCAGTGCCTTTTTCATCTTTGTTGTGCAACCGCGAGTGACATTCCTGCCGTTCTGGCTGTTCGTATCCATTACGCTGGCATTGGGTATTTTCTGGACGGGATTGCTCGGATGGTTCGCCGCCCGCTGGTTGATCCGGCCGCTGGTCAGTTTGGCTGATGCCGCTGAACAGGCTTCCAACGGTCAGCTTCGTGTGGAAACGCCAACGACAACGAGCCGAGATGAACTGGGCACATTGATCGGAGCGTTTGCTTCCATGATCTCCAATCTGCGCGACATGATCGCTAAAATTTCGAACGCCTCCGAAACAACAGATGCTCACGTACGAGATCTGAGCGATGCCATCTCTACAGCAGTGGCACAAATGGAAACGATCGCTAAATCAGCGGAACAAATTTCGGAAAGCGCTGTCCGTCAGGCCGAGTCCACTCGCAACATGTACCAGTCAGCCCAACGCATGACCGAAGCGATCGGACAGATCGAACTCCTCACCCAGGAAGCACGTCAGGTCGCCAAAGAAATGACCGATTCGGTGAGTGAAAGCAGCCGCACGGTAGAATTTCTTGTGGAAGGCATGCGCGATGTGGCTGAAGCCAACCGGGAGGCCGCCCAAGCGGTCGAAAGACTGGAAAACCACGCGCGGGAAATTAGCGAGATTTCACACTTGGTGGGAGAAATTGCTGACCAGACTCACCTGCTAGCGCTGAACGCTTCCATTGAAG
This sequence comes from uncultured Paenibacillaceae bacterium, assembly GCA_937925675.1. Classification (GTDB taxonomy): domain Bacteria; phylum Bacillota; class Bacilli; order Paenibacillales; family CALAME01; genus CALAME01. The sequence continues at coordinate 80,799 of CALAME010000002.1, forward strand.
CAGCCCGCGCCGGCGAAGAGGGACAAGGATTTGCAGTCGTAGCCGATGCGGTCAAAAAGCTGGCTTATCAGAGCACGGAAGCGGTGGAAAAAATACATGCCCTGATCGAACAGATGCAAAATGAGACCGAGCAAACGGCCGTGCAAATCAATGCGCAAGCCGAACTGGCAGCACAAAAATCGGCTCGCGGCGAAGCGTCGATCGCTGCGATGCGTGAGATCGTCGAACAGACAGAAAAAGTCGCCAGCTATGTCGAACGGATCTCGGAAATGATGACCGGGCAGGCGGAATACACCCGCGACACGCTGCGTGAGATCGGACAGGTCAGTGAATCGGCCGAACGCATCGGCAAAATTGCCGAAAATGTGTACGCGGCCACCGAAGAACATAGCTCCGCCATGCAGGAAATTTCAGCGTCATCGAACAAGCTCAGCGATCATGCCCGCCAGCTCAAAAACCAGACGCTCCGTTTTCAAGTTTGAGTGATGCACAGCCGCCTGGACCGTCAAAGGGGATCGCCTTCATGGCAACCCTTTGACGGTTTATTTTTGCCGATCCATTTTTATGCACGGAGCCATGCCTTTAGTTCCGAAAGTCGATGTATGATGTGCAAGGGAGAGGCATCACCCGCATCCAACCCCTTCGGGTTGTACCAGCAAAAATCGATACCGGCATTTTTCGCTCCCTGATAATCGTCATGCAACGAATCGCCGATATAAAGCACCTGTTCTGGCCGGGCCCCCAGTTGTTTTATCGCCATCTGGAAAATGCGCGGATCCGGTTTGTATACCCCTGCTTCGTCAGAAAAAATAAGACTGTCAAAGGCTTCGTACATCCCCGCACTTTTTAAACGTCTTCTCTGCGCCTCACCGATCCCGTTGGACACAATGCCCAGTTTGTAGTGACTCTTTGCCCATTGGATCAGTTCCGGCGATCCTTCTTCATAGTAACAAGACGTACAGAAACGTTCCCAGTACGCGTTGACCAGTTGTTGAACGGCGGCTTCATCGATCGTCTTGTCAGTGAATATTTCATTAAACGTGGCTGAAAGGGCATGTTTCAGCACGTCAAGTCCACCCAGACGCAATGCGACACGCCGCTCCCAAAAGTAAGAACTTTGTTTTAAATAGGTTTGCCAAAATGTGTCCCAGTCAAATCCGGCTTTTGCCGACAGCCCGCATTCATCCATGGCTCCTTTCATCGATTCCTTCTCGCTTTTTCCGTAATCGAGCAGCGTATTGTCCAGATCAAATAGAAGAAACGTATACAATGGTTTTCTCCCCTTCCAAAAAAACAGAAAAGCTATACGAAAGCACGGCCGTACGTTCGTATAGCTCTGGTGTACCTCTTTGCTGTTTACTCGTCAAAGCATCTTAAACGCGTGCATGATTCAAACTTCAAATCCATTTGCTTAAATCTTTTCAATTGAGTATTATAAAATTTTGTGGACCTCAAACCGGTAACAAATGCTAACTTTATGCTAGTATCTTAATATGTTATACTAAAAATGTCAAGTCTGAACAAAAAGAGGTGTATGGCCATGGGAGGCCCGGATTTTCACTTATGTCCTAAATTTGAAGCTGCTTTTGCTCTTCTCGGAAAAAGGTGGACTGGCCTCATCATTCGGGTTCTGTTGGAAGGACCGAAGCGTTTTAAGGAGCTTTCACATATTATTCCAAATATGAGCGACAAAATATTGGCCGACCGGCTGAAAGAATTGGAGGCGGAAGGAATCATCGTCCGTCGTGTATATGATGAAATGCCGGTACGGATTGAATATGAATTGACAGATAAAGGGAAAGCTCTGGCCCCCATGATGGAAGAATGCCAAAAATGGGCGGAGCAATGGTTGAATGGTTGAAATAATATGATGCAATCCATTTACAAAAAATATGGACCCGTGTCGATCATACTGATCTTGACATCACTGGCTGCAGTGCTGATGTTACACCAGCGAGGTCATTTTGCCGAGAAGACATGGCAATTTCTCTTTTTTCCCTGGAATTTGTTTTTGGCGTGGATTCCCTTCGTGTTATCCATTCTTTTATGTTCCTATTCCTATTCGAGTTTAAGCGGCTGGAAAAAAGGATTGTGGTGGACGACGTTCGGCCTGTGGCTCTTGTTTTTTCCCAACGCGCCGTACATGTTGACCGATTTTATTCATCTGAACCAGCTCGATTTTGTCGTGTGGGATGGGGACCATCTCATCTTTAATCCTGACTTCAGCGTATGGTATGATCTTGTCATGTTTTCGCTGTTTATTGGTACCGGTATCATGCTCGGCTGTTTATCCCTGCATCAAATTCATGTTTACTTGCGGCGTGCAAAAGGAAATCTGGCCAGTTGGCTTGCTGTCACCATCATCATGATCCTGAGCGGATACGGCATATATCTGGGACGATTCGTCCGCTTGAACAGCTGGGATATTTTCTCCCCTGTCCAATTTGTCCAGCAACTGTCCGCTACCTTTACAGCCGATACGGTCCTTTTTGTCGCTTTATTTTCAGGATATTTGTTCGCCGCTTACATCGTTTGTTATGGACTGATCGCCATGCGCAACGGACAACAGTAGTGTGCAGATGTTCATGCCAAATCATATATGAAAATGTAAAACGGGGTATTCGCAAAACGAATACCCCGTGTTTGGTTACCACATGATATATCCAGGTGAACCAGGAGCCGGATTGTTGAGAATTTCCATCACCGGCATTCCATAAGCAGTCAAGACCAACAGGACCGCAACCGTTACCCATACGCCCCATCTTTCGAGCAGTTTCGGTGTCTTGTCTGCCGTTTCCGCCACTTCAGCAATTGGATACTCCGTGTATCCTTTCGGGGCACGCAACATGGTGATGATGTTGTAAACGAGCACGATCAAACTGATAAAGAGGATGATGCCCCCGATCGCCATCACGACGTGATACGGCATCCATAGAATCGCATCGGGATGGTCACCGTAAGTCGTGTATGCAGTGCGGCGCGGTGATCCGAACAAGCCGACCACATGCATCGCACCTGACATGATAAACATGCCGACCGACCATAAAAGTGACTGGATAATCCCGAGCTTATGCATTTTCGGTTGCATCGTTCTTCCGGTGACAACTGGAATCAGCCAGTAAGCAACGCCGAAAAACGTGAGCGCAACGGTGGTTGCCACAGACAGGTGGAAGTGCCCGGGAACCCACAGCGTGTTGTGCACAACGGCGTTCATCTGGTGGCTGGCATTGATCAATCCGCCCGCCCCGGCAGGGATGAAGAGGAGCATTCCCATAAACGGTGCGAAAAAGCGCACATCTTTCCACGGCAATGTTTTAACCCAGCCGAACAAGCCTTTTGCTCCCTTGGCCCGTCCGCTCAGTTCAAACGTAGCGAACATGGAGAAGGCCGTGATAAGCGACGGAACGACGACCATGAACGTCAGCACCACTTGCAGGTACTTCCAGAAGTTCGCGATCGCCGGTTCCATCAGCTGATGGTGAAAACCGACCGGCAGCGAAAACATGAGCAGCAAGATAAAGGTCAAACGAGCGAGCGCGTCGCTGAAAATTTTGCTCCCGATCACTTTGGGAATGATCACGTACCAGCATATATATGTGGGCAAAAGCCAAAAATAGACGAGCGGGTGCCCGAAATACCAGAACAGTGTCCGGGTCAGCATGACGTTGATCGTATCGATCCAGCCGAACGACCACGGGATGAATTGAAGCAATACGGCGGCTGCCACACCGAGGGTGGCAATTTGCCACATCAGCATGGTCGTTACGGTCATGAAAGCAAACAGCGGTGAAAATTGACCCTTGTTCTCTTTTTTCCAATGCCTGTATTGTTTAAAGACACCGAATCCGCTGATCCAGCTGCCGACGACCAAAAGCGCCAGTGCAATATAAAACAAGGGAGACGCTTTTAGCGGTGCGTAAAAAGTGTACAGTACGGTTGCTTTATTGAGCAAGATCATGATCACGCCGATTACGGTTCCGATCAGCATGAGCCAGAATCCGATCCAGCCCATTTTCCGGACGGACGGAAGCAATTTGCCGCCGAGCGTTTTGGAAAGACCGGAATATAAAAAGCCGATAATAAAGAAGGTCGTGAAAATAAGCGCCATCAGCACGCCGTGGGCTGTGAGCAGCTGATAGTATCCGATCCCCGCTGGCAGTGTAAACATTCCGCCGCGTACCATTCCTTGCAGCAGACCGGCTATTCCGCCGAGAAACAATGCGGTAAAAGCGACAAATACATGCGCCAATACCAGTTTCCCATCATTCCGGTCAAAATGCGCTGCTTGTGCTTGTGCTGTATGTGCCTGCATAGCCGTTCCTCACTTTCTCATTCATATTTGACCCTGTTGTCATTATTTTTCGACAAAAGCGCATTATTTCACGATAATGCGCGTGCTCATAAACTCATGAGCCGCTCCGCAATATTCGTTGCACAGTAACAAATACTCACCCGGTTCGTCGAACGTATGCGAGATGCGGCTGATCTCTCCCGGCATCACCATCATGTTCACGTTTGTACCCGGGATTTGGAAACCGTGGATAACGTCACTGCTGGTCACGGTAAAATGAACGGTCGCCCCGACGGGTATTTCCATGTCAGCGGGACTGTAGCCGAAAGCATAGGCAACCATGACGGCCTCGTATTCATTTTCCCCGATCTGTCTAAGTGAAGGGTTGTCAAACGGTGGCGTTTCGGATACTTTAGTCGGGTCGATCGATTGATGGCCTTCGCTTCCCGGCGGGTGCATCCCCATCGCAAACGCCTGGACGCCGAGAATGAGCAGAAATACGCCGAGCATCGTAATGCCGAAAATGAGCCATATTTTTTCTAAACGGTGAAGTTTCATCCATGAGACCTCCCTTTACATTCACTAACCGCTTAACTTCTGGCCAGGAACAGCAAAAATACTCCTAACCAAGAGACGAGCAAAAAAGCTCCAACCATCATGACCGATGCAAACGTCCCTTTCAAGGAAGGTTCGGATTCCGTTGAATGAGCCGATTTGATGGATGCATCCGTCCGCTTCATATTCGGAGTCAAGTTTTCCATGAATGTCATCCTCCTTTTTTAGAGAACTTTCCGATCCCCTGATTCCACTGTAAGCTGAATCGAATAGGCATTCTGTGATTTTTATCACAAACCGAGGCAGGATTCGATGAACTTTTTGTTACAAAGCCCATAAAAAACTCCCCTCGTTGTAGACCTGATTTTTGCGATTTCAGGTGTCTACTTTGAGGGGAGCCTATCCGTTTTTTCCGCCACGGTCCCTTAAAGGGATATGGAATTGGATTCTGGTTCCTTTTCCCGGTTCAGTCACGATATTGAGCTTGCCGCCGATCGCTCTTACCCGCTCTTCCATGCTGAACAAACCGACGCCCTTGCTTAAGCGTTCCCGTGCAAAACCTTTCCCCTTGTCTTGTACAATCACCTCGACCGATTCATCCGTTTCGCGTACGGTAACGGACGCTTCATCTGCATCGGCATGTTTGGCAACATTGGTCAAGGCTTCCTGAATGACGCGGTAGATCGTCGTTTCAACCTGAGGGTCGAGGCGGCTGGTCAGATCGCAATGGAAGTGAACGCGGATGCCATAATGGCTGGAGAAATTTTCGATATACGTGCGAAGCGCCGGAATAACCCCCAGATCATCCAGCACAGATGGACGCAATTCCCAGGCGAGCCCGCGCACTTCTTCCATAATGCGGGTGATCTGTGTTCTCAATTGCATCAGTTCCGGGTCTTTCCGTTCTTCGTTGATTTGATCCAACCGGATCAACAACGAAAACAAACTTTGACCAATCCCGTCATGCAGATCCCGGGATATCCGCTTTCGTTCCTCCTCCTGGATGCTCATCACTTTCGCGATCATCCGCTGCAATTCTTCCTCGACGCGCTTCAACCGGGTCACTTCATAGCGGACGGCCAAATATTGTTGAGGTCGACCGGATTCATCCATCAGCGGCACTATCGTCGTATCCACCCAATAGTAAGTGCCGTCCTTGGCCCGGTTTCTGATCTCCCCGCGCCAGATACGCCCTGACGAAATCGTTTTCCACAGGTCGCGCATAAAAGCTTTGTCATGATAGCCGGAATTGATAATGCGATGATCCTGTCCGATCAGTTCCTCCCGGCTGTATTTGGACACTTCGCAAAATTTGTCATTCGCGTACTGGATAATGCCGCGCCGGTCCGTTACTGCGACGATCGAGGTCGTATCGAGCGCCAGCTTGAAATCATTCAGTTGTTTGAGCGCACGTTTCAAACGCTCGCGAAACTGACCATCTTGAATATGCTCGTCCAACTGTTGGATCCATTCATTGACATCGGTCCCGAGCAACTCGTACGTCTCATTTTCGTTATTCAAAACGCAGCAATCCTTTCTTCAACGCATATTTCACCAGATCCGGCCGCGTCTTCAATCCGAGTTTTTCCATGAGATTGCTTTTGTGAGTCTCGACGGTCTTTACGCTGATCAGAAGCCGTTCGCTGATCTCTTTGTTCGAATATCCTTTGGCCACCCAGGTTAATATTTCTTTTTCGCGTTCAGTTAGCGAATGATACGCATCTTGGTTTTGCCCCTGTTTGACCGCGTCCAAATATTCGTGGATCAGCTTTTTGGTGGCCGTCGGTTGTAAAAACGCATCCCCGGCATTGACCGTGTGGATCGCTGTAATCAGTTGTTCGTGCGGTGCGCTTTTCAAAATGTATCCCGATGCGCCGGCCTGAATCGCCTGAAACAAGTATTGTTCATCATCATGCATCGTCAAAATCAAAACAGCGGTATCCGGACATTTTTGCTTCAGTTCAGACGTCGCTGTCAGTCCGTCTTTTCCGTGCGGCATGCTTAAGTCCATCAGGACAACATCCGGTTTCAACTTCAGAGCCAGTTCGATCGCTTCGTCGCCATCCGCCGCTTCACCCACCACTTCGATCTGGTGCTTTCCGTGCAACAATGAAGCAAGTCCGCTGCGGACTACGGCATGGTCGTCGACGATCAGGATGCGGATGCTCACGATCGTCCCTCCTTTTTACACTTTTATCTTAACAAATTTTCGCACCACGATGCCAGGCGGTGAGCGGCATCCATCATCGTTTTAACCTCACCATCACCGTACATCCGTTTTCTGCGTTCCCCAATCAATAAGATTCCCCGGATTTTGTTGCACACATGCACCGGAACGGCGAGCGCGGCGCTCAGTCTCTCAGCCAGCATGATTGGGGACTCAAAGTGTTGGCGTCCTGCCGTGGCATCTGCGTGCACCGGCCTTCCGATTCTGAGCACTTCCCCGACCAGTCCACGATCCGGTCTTTGCTCAATATGGCGATAGCGCTCATTACTTTCTCCTGAAACAAACCGCCAGCGAAGACGCCCTTTGTTGTCATCGATCCAGGCGATGGCAGCGAAATCGCTGGACAACGTTGCACGTAAACGCTCCAGTTCCGCCTCGATCCAAAAAGCCGGGCATTTCTCCGTTTGCAAGTCGGTTCCCTCCAGCTGCTCGTATCGTTCCCATCGTAAATATTGTAAACGGTAACCGCACGGAAGTAATTCAGGGAACTCCCTGATTTCTAGTCGGGCGATGCCCGTCAGAATCAGGATATCCCCCGATAGATTAAACCTCTTTCGTACGTTAACATGAATATACAAGGCATAATAGGGAGGTTCGCCCATGATCGCATCCGAAGTCCATGGTTCCACCCCGTTTTCCCCCGAACAAATGGCCAAGTTGGAAAGCATCATGTACCCGAAACAAGTGGAAAAAGGTTGCCGCCTGTTTTGGGAAGGAGATAAAGCGGGTCAACTGTACTACATTCATTCCGGACGAATCAAATTAAAAAAAACGACTGCCCTGGGCCGGGATCTCATTTTGAGCATTGCGCAAAAAGGGGATTGGATCGGAGAATTTTGCTGTGGCCCGGACTCATTTTGTACGTATGGCGCGGAAGTGCTTGAGGACGCTCATGTCGGTATCGTTCAACAAAGTGATCTTGAAATTTTGTTTCAGCAGCATGGTGATCTGTCCATCTGTTTCATGCGCTGGCAAGGGATCAATCAAATGAAACTGCAAACGAAATTGCGGGATTTGTTATTGTACGGCAAGCCGGGAGCACTCGCTTCCACACTGATCCGGATGTGCAATACATTCGGAATTGCTTGTAAAGACGGAATTCTGCTCGATGTACAGGTCAATCATACGGAGTTGGCAGACATGATCGGATCTACCCGCGAAAATGTCAACCGCTTGCTGAATTCGTGGAAAAAAGAAGGGATCATTTCCGTTACCGATGGCCACATCGTCGTCCATGATCTGGATGCTTTGCGTTCCATTTGCCAGTGCCCGCTCTACCCGACTTGTCCATCTGAAATTTGCCGCCTTTAGGCCGCCTCTAAGTCGCCCCTAACGGGGAGTCTTTACTCTCGCTGTTATTTGCGCCGCTCCGGCTTCGGAAGCGGCGCATTTTATGATTACGAATCCCATTTGTGCGGGTCACCATCGAATGGCTGCTCTGCGATCTTGATGGATTCGGTCGGGCAACCATCTTTGGCATCTTCCAGCTCTACATACAACTCTTCCGGCACAGGGACAATCCCTCTGTTTTCATCCCCCTCAAGAATGTTTTCCGCAAGTCCTTCTTCATCGTAATCGAAAATATCCGGTGCTGCAGCGCCGCAAGCACCACAAGCGATACAGGTCTCTTTGTCCACAATCGTATATTTTGCCATCTCTCCACCTCCTGCACGGGTAAACTTCATCCGTCTCACTTCCAAGTGTAACAGCAAACCGTGCATGAGGCTGTGAAACTAATCACAATAAAAATCCGGCATTAAGGCCAGCGCCATCGTTCCACATACTGAATCATCGTCATAAAAACGAAAGCCCACTGTTCGTCGGTCAACATACCGACAGGAGCATCGCGATCGATGGCGGCCGCACGAAACAGCTTTTTCTGTTGCGCTGCAGTAAAGATCCCTTTTAAGGCATGCGATACAGCCAGATCAGGCGCTCTTAACGCATATCGGACCAATGCTTCAAAACGGGCGGAAATGGCCGGCGAACGAGGTCGCCCCGGTTTGGGACGGATCACGATGATGGCCGATTCCACTTTCGGAGGCGGCGCAAAACAAGTGCGGGATACCGCGCGCATCATTTTGATGTCATATAGAAATCTCCATCGCAAAATGTTGGGCCTGTTCGAAGGTTCAGCCGTAAAACGTTTTGCTGCTCCCCACTCGATGAGCAATACGGCGCGCTTTAGATTCGAATGCGGGTGCAACATTTTATCGAGAATAGGGGTTGTAATCGCATAGGGAATGCTCGCCACCACACAAAAGGGCTGCTTCGGTAGCGTGCAATCCAATATATTTTTACAAATCACACGCACATGCGGGAACGCTTCTGTCTTTTCGCGCAAAATCGCTGCAAACGTTGTATCGTTTTCCACCGCCCATACTTGGCCGGCTCGCTGAGCCAACGGCAAGGTGAGCGCCCCCTTTCCCGCTCCAATATCGATCACCAGATCCGACGGGCGAAGACGGGCCAGGCGCACCATTTCATTCGCAATCCGTCTGTCGATCAGCAAATGCTGACCGGGATCATTCGGCGATGTTGACGGCAGCCTTTTTTGCGACAAACGTACCGGTCGCGTTCTCTTATTCCGATGATTCATTTTTACATCCTCCGTTCACTGGTAA
>CALAME010000003.1 GCA_937925675.1 uncultured Paenibacillaceae bacterium
TCTCGCTGTATCCATAGCCGGGGCGATCAAAGGCGATGGCTTCATATCCACACGAGGCCGCTATCTCCATCACCTCTTTAAAATCGTCCGCACACAAAATGCCTCCATGCAAAAAAACGACCGGAACCCCTTTTCCTTTACGCATATAATGAAGCCTTATCCCCTCAACGGTGACAAACGATCCTCGGATTTTACTCATGTTCATCCCTCTTCCCAAGTGATTTTTCATGGTATAAACCCGCTATATACATTCCTTTTAGTATGATATATACGTACTTTATAGTATGTTTCTCTTAAAAAACGCCCGCAAAATATCGTCTTTGTAAAAGAGCGATTACTTTTGCGGTAACATTCCATGCCAAAGTACTTTTGAGATCGTTTGAAACAAGGTCTTTAATTTGATGCGATCCGGGTCAACCAGCCACTCCACCACCAACCCTTTCAGCAAAGCGTCGGTCATGACACTGATAGCCCGAGGATCCAGATCAGCCCGCACCCACCCTTTTTTCTGCATTTCCTCCATAAACAAAGCGACGCCGTCCAATATTTTGCCGTGTATGGCTTTTAATTTTTCCCGCACTTCCGGTTCTCTGCTTGACGTTACAAATTCCAGGAACAGCATCGATTTGCCTTCTTCTCCTTCAAGGGCACAAAGCTGGGAAGACAGCCATTCCGACAGAGCCAGTACGGGGTCATCCGCCTTCAGCATCTGTTCGATTTCACTGGGCAAAACTCGGAGCTGTCTGCTTAACTGATAATCCAAAATGGCGAGAAAAAGATCCTGTTTGCTGGAAAAATGCCAGTAGACAGCCCCCTTGGTCAAACCCGCCTCCGCAGCCACCTTATCTAAAGATGCTTGATGGTAGCCTAGTTCGGCAAAAATCTTCACTCCCGCTTCCATGATGCGCGTGCGGGTATCCATGAAACTTTCATTGTGTACCGCCTGCATGTCTTTCAGCCAGACTTTCATTTCTTCTTTGCTACCGAGATGCCTACGTACAGTGGTCCAGTGGACACCGGCTTCCTTTGCGATTTCGGCATAGGTGATCTGGTCAAAAGGCAGCTTTCGAGCAAGTTTTTCCGCTGCTTGAATGATCTTGTCCTTGACGTTCAATACAATCCCCCTACTTTATAGAATACTTTTAAAATACTAATAAGTATGTAAGTATTATATCCGTGAAAATGACACATTGTCAATGTAATAGATCATAAAAAAAAGATGACGGTTCAGTCATCACTCATTCATCCGCCATCCCCATAAACAAACAATCCTCCATTTTATTAACTTGACATAAGATTGAGCCCCCGGATACGCTGCCTGCGCATCCATTGAGTAGCGACCCATTTTTCACCACGGACAACCGGAACGCTGCTGTGCAAAGTCAAGTCGTTAAGGGCCTGCTTGCGATAAAAATATTCGAAATACAATGCCGAGCCCCGTTTCGGTTTCACCTCAATTTGCAATAAGGGAAAAACTGTTTCTCCTCCTTGCTCCACATCGTTTAAGTAGATAATCAAGGTGCTGATCCGGTTGTTCCGTGCAGCAGGGGTGTTTGGGGCAAAAAAGTCATGGTGAGCTTTGTATTCCTGACCAGGTCCGTAGTGAAGCACCTGTAACCCTTCCGCATGCTCGATCGGGACATGCATCAATTGCGAAATCAGCATTTCAATGCGATGAATGAACGGATTTTCTTCTTCTTCAAAAAACATCCCGCGGCTTGTACGAATTTCACTGACCACATTGTTCACAAGTTTAGATTTTTTAAGCCGGGGAGCAGCTGCCTCAATCAGCTGTCGGCATTCATCGTCCGTAAGCACCTGTTCAAAACGCATGATCAATGGTTCTCTATGCAGTACCGTCGCTTTAACGATTCGATCATCGAGTGAGTAGTCATCCTGAATCGGCAAGATGGTCGTCTCCTCGCTCATTTCACTCACCTCTACGAATCTTAGGATTCATCAAACGACTTTTCGACTGCATAAAAAATTATATATCAGCATCCCTATCCCGGAAATCCCCTGATTTATCCATTTTCACGTTACAATTTTTTGTATAAAAAACTGCACCCGAAGGTGCTGTCAAGTTCTGTCTCCTTAAAAGCAAAATAATGAGGCCGACTTTCTGCATGATTTCCTTTTAGATTTGGATCCGGGAAATCGCGAAAATATTGATCACTAATGATGTAAAAATGATGTTCTTTTATTACCAAAGAATCCCTCCTAAAAATGAAATAGTCTCTCTTTTCAGAGAGACTGCTGCAGAACATACTTACGAACCGACCACTTATTAGTCGCATATCGGTCAGCGACATACTTACTTGTTGATATTATTTCCAGATGCAGTCAGCTCGAAGAAGTTTCGCCTGTGAAACTGCCAAGGATGAACAACATCCCATGTATATTATACCAAACGTTGAAATATTGGAGATGCAAAAACCCGACCTCATGCGGCCACAATTCATCAATCCACAAGCAAGCTTTTTCCAGTTGCTTTCATCCCTGTCTCCAATACGTGAAACTTTCACCCTCAGCTCATCAGCGAGTATCCGGCGCGGACAATGACTTCTTTCAGTTGAGCCACATATTGTTGTGCGAGATTGCTCAAGACGGTTTTTTGATTCACAATGTAACCGATCAGCATGTCCTCGTCCGTACGAAGCCGCACGGGCTTGATCAGTCCTCCGTACACATCCTGGTTCAGCACTCCGGAACTGATCGTATATCCGTCCAGGCCGATCAACAGGTTGAACAGCGTCGCACGATCGCTGACCAATATCTTCTTTCGATAATTTCGCGTGCTCAAAATCTCCTCCGCAAAATAAAACGAGTTATACTGACCTTGTTCAAACACGAGACAAGGATAATCGTCCAGATCGTCCACCTCCAGCATATCCCGGTTCGCTAGAGGATGATGAAAGCTAATGAACACATGGGGCTTTGCGGTGAAAAGAGGATGGAATTTTAGATCATAGTCCTGCAGTAACTTGGTAATCACTTTCTGATTAAACTCACTTAAATACAGTATGCCAATTTCACTTCGCAAATTTCGGACGTCTTCGATAACTTCATGAGTCCGTGTTTCCCGCAGCGTACATTCATATTCATTCTCGTTTAACGCTTTAAGAAGCTCCACGAACGCCTGAACTGCAAAAGCGTAATGCTGGGTGGAGATAGAGAAAAGTTTTTTGGACGGCTTTTTGTTTAATAATCTTTGTTCCATCAATTCAGCTTGTTCAACCACCTGACGTGCATAAGACAAGAACTCGATTCCTTCGTTGGTAAGGGCAATTCCCTTGGAAGAGCGTAAAAATATTTCGATGCCGAACTCCTCCTCAATTTCCTTTACCGCATTGGACAAACTCGGTTGCGAAATATAGAGTCGCTTGGCCGCCTCGCTGATCGACCCGCATTCTACGATAGCGAGAATATACTTGAGCTGTTGCAGTGTCATGTGATCATCACCTTTTTATCGTCAAAAACGAAACGTTTCATCGGTGATGGGAGCTACTTTGGCCACCGCATACGTTGAACCTTTCTGTGAAAAGAAATCATAGGTCGAACCTTCATTCCGAATGCCGTTCATAACGATCGGATTGATCTCCTCATCGGGAAACATGGTGTCCAATCCGAGATTCATCAGTGCCTTGTTGGCATTGTAGCGGACAAAGCTTTTCACTTCAGGACCGAGTCCGGTTTCCGCATACACATCATTCGTATATTCCAGCTCATTGTGATACAAATCAAGCAAAAATTCATAGCCCCAGACCTTCAGCTCCTCTTTCAGCGAGTCCGGAAATTGCTGAAACCGCTGCTGCGCGAAATATCCGACGGCCACCCCGTGGATAGACTCGTCCCTCAGGATGAGGGAAATAACCTCAGCGCTGTTTCGCAGCATTCCCTGGCCACCCAGGTAAAGCGGATAAAAGAAACCGGAATAAAACAGGAAAGACTCTAGCATGACCGAAGCAAACATCGCTTTCCACAGGGAAACAAGGTCATTTTCCCGAATGGAACGATACACATCGCTGATCCGGTTCGCCTTGTATTGCAAATAGTGATTACTCTTGACCCATTCAAAGATGGTATCGATTTCACTGTTCGTACATAATGTGGTGAAAATATACGAATATGATTTTGCGTGAATCGCCTCAAAAGAAGCAAACACCGTATACAACGCCTTTTCCTGCAAATCGGGCGCATAGCGGGCAATTTCATTCATGCCGATGTTCGTTTGAATCGTATCGAGCAAAGTCAGCCCGGCCAAAACTTGTTTGTACGTTTCCTGATGCTCAAATTGGCTCCACTGCTTCACATCTTTGCTAACGGCAATTTCTTCGGGAAACCAGATCTGTTTCCATTGCTGGTCCCAAAACACCTGCACCAAATCTTGCTCATTTCGGTTCCAGTTCACCGCCTCATATCGCCTCATATGGAACATGCTACACACTCCTCAATCGTTTGAAGTCGCTGTCGCACATAATAAACTGATTTGATTCCCTTCATCCAGGCATAAATGTATAAGCGAGCCAGACGTTCCGTCGTCCATTGATCGGTTACGTACACTGTCATGGAAATGCCCTGATCCACATGCTTTTGTGCTGCCGCATACAGATCCACCATGCGATACGGGTCGATTTCATATGCTTCTTTATATAAATGCTTATTTTCATCGTTCAAAAAAGGCATCGGGTAAATGGTGCGGCTGTCGGCGTAATCACGGATTTCCACCCTTTCCGTGATCGGCGCAATGGAAGCCGTGCAGTTTCGGATATAGGAAATGCTGCCCGTCGGAGCCACCGCCAACCGGTAGGCGTTAAACAGACCGTGCTCCATGACCTGCTTCTTCAAATCCATCCACATCTGTCTTGTTATCAACGGCACCTTCCCCAATGCGCGCAGCACCGAATCCGGCAGCTTCCTCTCTTCCTTGTTCACATACCGTTCAAAATAGGAGCCGTCCGCGTAATCGCTTTTTTCGAAACCGTAAAAAGTCTCCTTCCGCTCACGAGCAATTCGCATCGAAGTGAGGAGAGAGTAATAATTCAGTGCCTCCATGAACGCATCCACAAACAGAATCGACTCCTCCGATCCGTACTCGAGTCCCTGCGAAACTAAATGTCCATGCAGGTTCATCACTCCAAGCCCCACGGAATGCATGAGCCGATTCGCCTTGCTGACAGACGGCACATTACGAATATCGGTCATAAGCGAAACGTTTGTAAGCAAACGCATGGCCGTATCCACGAGGGTTTCAAAATCCGTTTGCGTCGCCCTGTGAATGTCCAGAGAACCGAGATTGCAGGATACATCCATTCCGTATTCGTTCTCGATGCCGTGGTCATGAATGACACTGGTTTCCTGGTACTGAAAGATCTCTGTGCACAGATTGGACATTTTCACCCGTCCCAATTTACGCAGGGGGTGTTGGGCGTTGACATTGTCATCGAAGATTTCAAAGGGATATCCGGATTCAAACTGCGCCTTTTTTATTTCCGTATACAGCCTCCGGGCGTTGATCCTTTTCAGCTTGCGAATGTTGGGATTGTCCAGCAGTTCGTAATACATTTCGGTCATGCTGATCTCCGACATGCGTTTGCCGTATTCCTTGTAAATGTCGTAAGGGCTGAACAGAACAATATCTTCATCCCGCTTCATCAATTCGAAAAATATATCGGGAACAACAATTCCCGTAGACAGGGTTTTCAGCCGAATCTTTTCGTCGGCATTCGGTTTTTTAGAGGAAATAAGACTTTCGATGTCACCATGAAAGATGTTGAGATATACGACACCCGATCCGTTTCGCTGACCGAGCTGATTCGAATAGGAGAAGGCATCCTCCAGCAGCTTGGCCACGGGCATAATGCCACTGGCGCGGTTATGAATGCCCTTGATCGGGTCGCCGAGCGGGCGGATGTCCGTCAGATTGACCCCCACTCCTCCTCCCAGCCGGGAAAGTTCCAGGCAGTAGCCGATATTGGTCGCGATGCTGTTCATCGAATCGTCCATCGACAGTTTGAAGCAACTGACCAGCTCCCCCCGAGATCGCTTGCCGCTGTTCAGCGCCGTTGGGGTAGCCGGCTGGTAAGCGGTCATCATCGCATTAACCGCACGTTCGGCCAGCTCCTTGTCGCCTCGTGCCAAATAAAGGGCGGTGATTACGATGCGATCCTCGTACTTTTCCAAAATCTCCTTCCCATCTCTGCTTTTCATGGCGTAACTGTCGTAAAATTTGCTGGCGCTCATGAAGGACGGAAAACGGTAATTGTAGCTGTATGCCCGTTGGAAAAGCTCCTCGATGAACGCCATATCGTACTGTTCCAGGAACTCCTTCTCATAATATCCTTCCTCCACCAGAAAGCAGATTTTTTCCCCTGCGTTAGCGAAATGACGCCATTTGACGTTCACATATTCCAAGAAATAACGTCGGACCGCTTCCCTGTCTTTAGCCAGATCCAGTTTGCCCGTGCGATTGTAATGGTGCAGCACTTCATTGTTAAGTCGCAAATACGATTTCATGTTGGCCTGCTCTCCTTTCTTCTATCTGCTCCCGGTAAAATCGCCGGATCGCTTCATAGTCGGAAAGAAATCCGCGCAGCTCGATCTTTCTAACCAGCGGAATATTCCATTGCGCCGCCAAAGTGTCTCCGGCCCTGCAAAAGTTGTAATACCCGAAATTCCGGTTGCCACTAACCGCCACGCCCCTGCAATATTTTCCGTTTTTGTCCATGAACCGTTGCACGATTGGCGGTACATCCCCAAAACCGTCCGTATAGGTCAGAAGCAAAAAAGGTTCCTCGATTATCGTATCCTCGCTGATTTCAATTCCCGGCAACTTTAACTGTGTAAAAATGTAGCGGACATTGCCCGTGCGGCTGGCATAAGCAATCATCGATTCGCAACCCCCAACTTTCCCAAGATGTCTTCGGGGTTGATCCAGAACCTGCCGTCAGTTTCCAATACCGGCACGGTCATAATGCCGGCGCTGAGCAGTCGTTCTCTGGCTGTTTCGTCATGATCAATGTTGATGATCTCCACCCCTTTGCCAGAACGTTGAACCTCCGATTTGATCAACAAACATCTCGGACATACGGTTTTCGTATACAGTTTCATGGTGATTCTCTCCTTTATTTATAAAAACAATATAAAAAAAGCACCCTCTCTTCGAGGATGCTTCAATCGGCAAGTGCAAAGTACAGATGATGCCCACCCGCCTACCAAAAATGCAACAAGACGGACATCATCTTCATGTGCGTGCCGCCCCTTATCTCACCCCCCGAAGAAAGGAAACGATAATTTGGTCAGGCAGGTCTCCTGGCTTCGCTTCATCCTCCCGTTCCCTTCCCATGCATATTGCACAGTGGATGTGAACGTTCGTCCGCGTCACAGTTGCGGGGACAGCGCCAGATTCGCACTGGCTTCCCTATTAAACTGCCTTCGCAGTACCTGACCAAATACGTTTATGAAGTTGTGTAATTCATTCTAGCATACCATCCAATAAAACACAATATATTGTGTCGCTTTATCAATTTACCTTCAATATATTGATTCCTGTGGTGTTCTACCCATTTATTTTGACCGCGCTTTTTTTCCATAGAAAAAAACTATGGACAGCAATAATAACTGCGTATTTCCTAATACCTCGTTCCCCACGTTATAATCTGGTGTAAACAGCAATATGGGGAGTGATGATTATGCAGACATCTGTCATCGGCTATCCAAGAATCGGAGCTTCAAGGGAATTGAAGTTTGCCGTTGAGAAATACTTTACAGGCGAGATCGGCTCTGATGAGTTGAATCGGGTTGCCGCCAACCTCCGAAAAGCGCATTGGAATGTGCAAAGAAATCAGGGGATCGACTTCATTCCGTCCAACGATTTTTCCTTCTACGATCATGTGCTTGATACGGCCGTTTTGTTTAATCTTATTCCAGAGCGGTACCGTGCGCTGGAACTGGACCCCCTAGATACATATTTCGCAATGGCACGGGGGTATCAGGGACCACGGGGAGATGTGAAAGCACTGGCTATGAAAAAATGGTTCAACACCAACTACCATTACCTGGTGCCTGAGATCGAAGATACCGCACAGATTCAGGTGACCGGAAGCAAAATCTTCGATGAGTTCGAGGAGGCCAAGCAGCAGAAATTGGTGACCAAACCGGTGCTTGTCGGTGCCTTCACCTTGCTCAAATTAGCCAGATTTACCGGACGCAAGAGGGTGGAGCATGTCATTACCGACATCGTCCAAGCTTATCAGGATCTCCTGAATCGGCTCGGGAAACAGGGGGCCCGGTGGATTCAACTGGATGAGCCGTATCTGGTTACCGATTTAACGTTGGAAGATATCCGTTTGTTTACAGAACTTTACCGTCCGCTGCTATCCGCCAAGAAAGACGTGAAAGTGCTTGTCCAAACCTATTTTGGCGATGTTCGTGACTGCTATGAAATACTCCAGATGCTCCCTTTCGACGGAATCGGTCTGGATTTCGTAGACGGCAGCCAGTCTCTGTCACTTCTTAAGCAGTATGGTTTTGCCAAGGACAAGACGTTATTTGCAGGAGTCATAAACGGCCGAAACATCTGGGCGAGCCGCTACGCCGATGTACTGCAGACGATACAAGACATTCAGCAATTTGCCCATAATGTCGTCATCGGACCGTCCTGTTCCTTGCTGCATGTACCCTATTCAATCCAGCGCGAGACCCGGTTATCGAAGGAATATACCCGTTATCTCGCTTTTGCCGAAGAGAAACTCCGGGAGTTGTCGGAACTGAAGCAAATGCTGTCCGACGGCAGTCCGTTGGAGACGGAGTGGTATAAACATAATGAAGAAAGGTTTGCGAGCGTGCGCTGCGAACCGGACAAGGAAGTCCGGGCAAGAGCGGCCGCTTTGACGGATCGCGACTTTACCCGTTTGCCGACGCGACCGGAACGGAAAATGATTCAGAAGCGCAAATTTAATTTTCCCTTACTGCCGACCACCACGATCGGATCTTTTCCGCAAACACCGGATGTGAGGGCCATCCGGGCGGCCTGCAGGAAAAAATCCATTTCTGAAACGGAGTACAAGCAGTTTATCTTCCAAAAGATCGAGCAATGCATCAGGCACCAGGAAGAAATCGGCCTTGACGTGCTTGTGCATGGCGAGTTTGAACGGAACGATATGGTCGAATATTTTGGCGAATGTCTGGATGGTTTTGTTTTTACCGAAAACGGTTGGGTGCAGTCATACGGGACCCGGTGCGTCAAGCCACCCATAATTTGGGGAGATGTCCGCCGCTCTCAGCCGATTACCGTCGAATACGCCGTATATGCCAACCAGTTGACGGACAAACCCGTCAAGGGCATGTTAACCGGCCCCGTGACGATTCTGAACTGGTCGTTTCCTCGGGAGGATATTCCTCCGAAAGAAGTTGCTTTCCAGATTGCGCTCGCCATTCGCGACGAAGTGCTGGACCTGGAAGCCCATGGCATCGACATTATTCAAATCGATGAAGCGGCACTCCGGGAGAAGCTGCCTCTCCGCAAGTCGGATTGGCATGATCAATACCTGAGCTGGGCGATCCCGGCCTTCCGGCTCGTGCACAGCGGTGTCAAACCGGAAACGCAGATTCATACCCACATGTGTTACAGCCAATTCGGCGACATGATTCGGGAGATCGATGCCATGGATGCGGATGTCATCACATTCGAAGCCTCCCGTTCCAATCTGGAGATCGTCGAAACTCTGAGGGAAAGCGGTTTTCAGACAAATGTGGGGCCCGGTGTCTATGATATCCACTCTCCCCGCATTCCGGATGTGGAAGAATTAAAGCAAGCTATAAGGAAGATGGTCCGTACAATAGGTTCTGAAAACTTATGGGTGAATCCGGATTGCGGTTTAAAAACACGAGGGGAATTCGAGACTTGGGCAAGCTTGCGCAATCTCGTACAAGCAGCGGTCCAAATCAGAGCTGAACTGCAACAATAATCAACGAAGCTGTATAGAATCAACCATTTTTGCATCCAAGGAGAATGATCGTAATGTAATTCTCCTCTTTTTTCTTTTAAGCCAAATCAACAGTTAACAATGGACTTGGCTCATCGCTTTTCTAGTGTCTCCAAGAACGCCAAAATCCACAACCTCATGCGGTTGTGGATTTGCATGGTGGAGGCGAGGGGATTCGAACACTTGTCCCCTACTTTTTAACTGGTTTTAGGTTATTTTCACAGGTGCCAAGAAACCTTATTTCATGCGGGTTTTGGAGTGCTGATCGTGTTAATTCGTATTAGACGATTTTAAGCAAAATTAGAATGCTTTAATCCTTTGGGCTACTCTTTGACTACAAAAAATCGAGGGGATTCCGGGGTAAAGTACGGTAAATTTTATTTGATTTTTTTATTTATCAGAAACGCTCTTTCTTTTTTATATCGTTCTTAACCGAAAAACCAGCCTTCTTTAAATCAGCTATGAACTTATCGCGAGTTACGGATGCACGGTATTGCTCAATTTTTTCGCGCCATTTGTCCACTTTACTTTT
>CALAME010000004.1 GCA_937925675.1 uncultured Paenibacillaceae bacterium
GAATTATAGTTTGATCCTCATCAAGTCTTTTCCAAACGTGATTTTTTTGCGTACCGGTTCCGGCAATCGGCCCAGCACTTCACCGTAGTTTTCGCCGTCCGTTAAATGGACCATGACAGCCCTGTCGATTTTGTGCCAATCATAGCCGTCTGCGATTTGTTGCAAGCTGCTGTGGTTGTCAGTGGTGTCTTCCGCCGTCGTACATTCATGGAGCAACAGATCGATGTGGTCCAGGGTCCGTATGTGCGGGTTGACGGTGCTGTCAGAAGAATAGACCATCACCTTGCCATCCTTCTCATAACAGACCCCAACCGCCGGGACTCCGTGCAGGCCCGGAAAAACGGACAAGGCCGATGTGGGACCGGACCAAAGCGGAACTGGGCTTTGCCAATCAAAGGGGTGGATAAATATTTCAAATGCAACAGGCCAATGTTTCGTACCGATCAGGTGAATCCAGTCTTCCAGCCATTTTTTTTCTGAACTTGAACAGTACACATCCAGCGGTTCTGTTCTTCCGGCAAGCCACATGCCCCACAATAAAGAAGGGAAGCCGTAAATATGATCGATATGAAAATGCGTGAAAACAACCCGCTGAATATGGTCAAGGGGCACGCCCAGTTTCTTCAATTTGCTCAGCGGGCTTCCCCCAACATCCACTAATGTGCTTCCTCTGCTTTCATAAAGAAGCAAATACGTATTATCGCGTTCCGCTCCGGTCTCAGCGCAGGCTGTGCCCATCAAAACGATTTCCATCTCCATCCCCCGCCCGTAATCATGAAATCAGGTCAACGTTTCTTCTTGTTGCACTTGAACATGATCCGCTTGCTCGTTTTTCCTGACTTTAGGGGTAAACGCCAAGCGGTCAAATTCCTTCTGCACGAGCTTTCGTTCCTCTGCGATCCTGCCTTCATCCCATCCCAGCTGTTTCGCCATAAAGGCAATGACTTTTTCCGCATTTCGTTCCGCACGGTAACGATCAAAAAAGATCCATCCGGTTCTCCGCAGCAGAAAATCGACAGCCCGTACCGTCATTTCATAGTTGACGCTATATAGCAACTCCGCAAACAACAGCTCATTTTCCCGTGATTTTGCCGCATCATCCCCGCCGGTTCCATCCATGAGATCGTCATAATAGTAAAGGATCTTCCGCGTATTGGTGCCATAACGGGAGATCAAATCTTCGATTTGGGAATTTTCCAGTCCCCTTGTTTCTCCTTCTTTGATGAGCAAAGATTTCAGTCTGGAAAAGGAAAGGTCATCGATTCCTTCACCCCCGCTGATCTCTGAGCGATCGGTTAAGCACGGAGGATAGACAATACCGGTTTCATCCTCCAATTGGGCCGTAACGAGATTGACGACCTTTTCCGCCATTTTGCGGAAGCCGGTCAGCTTGCCGCCAGCAATAGAGATCAATCCGGATTCGGAAACAAAAATTTCATCCTTGCGTGAAATTTCGGAAGGACTTTTCCCTTCTTCATGAATTAGCGGTCTGAGTCCGGCCCACCCCGATTCAACATCCTCACATGTCAAATGGACGGTTGGGAATTGGTTGTTGACCGCCTCGATCAAATAATTGAGGTCTTCTTCCGTAATCGTGGGTTCAGCGGGATCCTCATTGTAGACCGTATCCGTCGTTCCGATGTACGTTTTCGTTCCCCGCGGTATGACAAAGATCATTCTTCCATCTGGAACATCAAAGTAGGCGGCCTGTTTGATTGGCAAGCGGTTGTAATCGACGACCAAATGAACGCCTTTGGTGAGAAGGAGGTGCTTGCCTTTTAATGAATTGTCGAGCCTGCGCAGATGATCCACCCAAGGTCCCGTCGCATTGACAATCTTTTTGGCGAAGATGGTATACACCTCACCGCTGATCCGGTCTTCTACTTCCAGACCGACTATACGGCCGTCTTTATAAAAGAATTGTTTCACTTTGGCATAATTGCACAGCAGCGCGCCATTTGTTCTTGCCGTTTTCATAATTTCCATCGTCAGTCGGGCATCATCGGTCCGGTATTCATAGTAATAACCGGAACCTTTCAGTCCCTCTGTCTTGAAAAGGGGTTCCAGTTCCATCGTCTGCTGCCTGTTGTACATTTTGCGTCTTTCTCCTCGCTTGACACCTGCCAGCCAATCGTAAATATAGATGCCGATCGAGCTGGTCCAATATCCGTAAGTTCCCCCTTTATAGATCGGAAGTACCATGGGAATCGGCTCCACCAAATGGGGCAAACGCTTGTGCAACAAGGCTCGCTCCCGCCCCACTTCCCGCACAAGCTTGATTTCCCCTTGCTTCAAATACCTTAGCCCTCCATGAACCAGCTTGGTGGAACGGCTGCTGGTTCCGAAAGCAAAATCATTCATCTCCAGCAAACCGACCTTCAGTCCTCGTAAACTGGCATCCCAGGCAATGCCTGCGCCGGTGATGCCTCCGCCGATGACCAACAGATCCAGTTCCTTTTCCGCCATTTGCTTGAGATAGCTTTCCCGCTCTTTCGCTGAAAACTCTTTTTTCAACGTTCCCTGCCTCCTTGTGATGAAAAAAGAACCCTAAAGGCGAACACACGAAAACGTGTCATTCAGCCTTAGGGTTCTCCTTGTCTCTATCCGTTTCGCAGCTGTCTGATCCGATATTCATATTTTGTTGTTTCCATTATATGCATATGTTTGTAATTTGTCTACATATGACGATCTTGCCAGTCCCAAAGTTCTTTCGAGGAAGTCGAGATGCCGATTGCCCCACTTGCCAGCGCCACTTGAACATCTTCGATGTCAGACATCAACCCGCCCGCGATGACCGGCAGATCCATTTCCTCCCGCAACTTTTTAATGACCCGGGAAATGACGATACCCGGCAAAACTTCGATCGCGTCCGGACTTGAACTTTTGATAATGCGGATTCCATTTTCAAGTGAGACGGAATCAAATACAAACAGGCGCTGGACTGTGATCAGACCCAGTTTCTGGGCAGTCATGATAATGTTTGAACGAGTGGTGACCAGGCCGTCGATTCCGATGACCTCTGCCAAATACCTGACACTTTCTGCATCTCTGCCCAGACCTTCCACCAGGTCAAAATGAACAAACATCAATTTGCCTGCTTCCTGGATTTGCTCTGTAATGGACTTCAAGGTGAAAATATTGCCGGTTAACAGGAAGACGATATTGGATGAAGTACCTAATACATCGGTCAGGTCTTCTTCAGACACAATCGAAGTGATCACCGGTTTGTTTTTAAGTGCATAGCTGATCGTTTTGGTGCCCGTGCTCGTATTTTTCATGGCTTCATCTCACTTTTTCAACTTTTAATTTGATTATAATATACATCTTTATTTTTGGGTCATTTTATTTTTTCCAATCAGATCATAGACGGAATCTAGCACATAATCCGGTTGGTATTCAGCATAGGGAATCTGCTCTTTCTTGGAAATTCCCGTGAGCACCAATGCCGCTTTCATCCCGACCTTTTTGCCGAGCAGGATGTCGGTCTCCAGGCGATCTCCGACCATCAAACATCGTTCCGCCGGCAAATCCAAACGCCTTAACGCTTCTTCTCCGATATGGATGGAAGGTTTGCCGATGATCGTTTCGATTTTTCGTCCCGTTACCCCCTCGATCGCTCCGATCATTCCTCCACAGTCTGGTACGTCTCCCCCCTGAACGGGACATGTTCGGTCCGGGTTGGTGGCAATCACTTTTGCGCCCCGCTTGATCGCCTGATAAGCGAAATTCAAATGCGAATAATGGAATTCCCGATCCCATGAAACAACGATGACATCCGTTTCTTCAGGAACGTCGGCAAATTGGAATCCCGCCTGTTTCAGCTCGTTTTTGATCAACGGCTCTCCGATCACATACAATTTGATCGATCGGTCATAATGCTCGTGCAAATAGCGGATCGTAACCAAGGTCGGACTCAAGATGTGCTCGAGGGTCACGTTGATGCCCAGCCGGTTTAATTTTTCAACGTATTTTTCACGAGATTCGATCGTCTTGTTCGTCAAAAATAAAATCTTTTTCTTTTTTTTCTTTAAACATTGAATGACCTCGTCCGCACCTTCGATCAACTGATCGCTCACGTAGATCGTTCCGTCCAGATCAAAGATAAAGCCTTCGAATTCATCCAGCATCGCTTGTTCCATCTCCTTTATATGCAAAAAATCCCAAGACCATACAGACCGATCTGCGATCTGTATAGCCTTGGGATTCTCTGCATCTCTACCCCAAAACCAATAATAAAAGCCCAATTCACGATTCGCACTTTCCATGGTCATCGGTGATGGCCATGAAAGCTCGAATGCAATGATCTGGGCTCTCTTCCTACTCTGCCAGAGCAAATATACAATCTTTTCTGTCTACAGAATACCTTAGTTTCCATGCGTTGTCAATCGTTTGCATTTCGCTTATATAAACAGCAACAAACTGACAGCCATGACGATCATACCACCGATCAAGCCATAGATGGACAGATGACCCTGATCATATTTCTTGGCAGCCGGCAGCAATCCGTCCAGGGAGATAAAAACCATAATCCCTGCGACTGCAGCGAAAATAAGACCGAATACGAGATCGTTCAAAAACGGCATTAAAATGAGAAACGCGACGAAAGCCCCGATCGGCTCCGACAAGCCGGAAAGAAACGAAAGCTTGAACGCCTTTTTCCGGTCCCCGGTCGCATAATAAATCGGAACCGAAACCGCAATTCCTTCCGGAATATTGTGAATCGCGATCGCTGCCGCGATGGCCACACCCAATGCCGGATCCTGAAGGGCGGAAGTAAACGTCGCAATTCCTTCAGGAAAGTTGTGAATGGCGATCGCAATCGCGGTGTACAAGCCCATTTTTAAAAGACCGTTATCTTTAACCGGCAATTTCGTTTTGTTTTCTTTTTCCATTTTATGGTGTTCGTGCGGGTTGCCTTGGTTGGGGACCCAGTGGTCAATCAGCGCGATCAAAAGCATACCGGCAAAGAAAGCCGCTACCGTCAGCCAGTTCCCCAGTTCTGTCCCGGCTGCATGAACAAGCGCATCTTTCGCCTTGACGAAAATATCGATCATCGAAACATAGATCATCACGCCTGCGGAAAAACCGAGTGACAACGACAAAAATTTCGTATTCGTCGTCTTCGTAAAAAACGCCAGCAGACTTCCGATTCCTGTAGCCAGTCCAGCGATCAATGTTAATCCGAAGGCGAAAAGGATATGATCCATCATGTGATCATTCTCTCCTGTCCGTTCCGTTCAACCCACTGCAAAACATTTTAATTGGAAAAATTCAAAATCGTCAACGCCTTCTATCGGTTACTTGAACCAACCTTTTTCCCGAAACCTTTTGATCGCTTCGATGCGGTTTGTGACCTCCAATTTGTCAAGAATGACGGAAACATAATTGCGAACCGTCCCGGTGGTCAAGTACAGTTGGCTGGCAATTTCTTTTGTATTCTTTCCTTCTGCCATCAGTTCCAACACTTCGCTCTCGCGTTCGGTGAGCGGATTGGCTTCCATATAAGCCCGATCGATCAGTTCCGGAGCATAAATCCGCTGTCCCTGCATGATGTTGCGAATGGCTCTGGCCAATTCTTCACTCGGACTGTCCTTGAGCAAATAGCCGTTCACACCGGCTTTGAGTGCCCGTTCAAAATATCCGGGTCTGGCAAATGTCGTCAAAATGATGATCTTGATCCCGCTTCCCTTTAACTGCTCCGCAGCTTCAAGACCGCTCATGCGCGGCATCTCAATATCCATGATACATACATCCGGCTCCAATGTTCGCGCAAGTTGCACGGCCTCTTCGCCACTAACCGCCTGGCCGACGACCTGCATATCTTCCTCCAGTTCAAGCAGGGCAGCCAAAGCACCCAAAAGCATTTTCTGATCTTCTGCGATTACAATGCGAATCATTTCGTTTCCTCCCTGGTCACAGGCTTCGTGACACTTGGCACCTGGATCACGACCGTCGTTCCGCCATCAGTCGTTCCGCCACCAGAATGAAGGGTCAACGTCCCGTTGACAAATTCGATCCTTTCTTTCATCCCTCTTATTCCATTCCCACCATGAGGATGATCATCCATGGGAGACAAACCTTTACCGTTGTCATATACGGTTACTGTCAGGCCTGTCGGATCTTCCTGAACAGAAATACGGCAAAAGGTCGCTCCGCTATGTTTGACAATGTTTGTAACGGCTTCTCTCATACACATGCATACGACATTTTCTGAAAGTAATGAAGTCATGCGCAATCGTTGCTCGCCGCAAATTTCCGTTTCAATCCCCGCCGCCTGCAAGATGTTTTGGCTGCGCTTAAGTTCGTCCTCCAGTTTGGTGCCGCGCATTTCATTCACGAGTTCCCGCACTTCCTGCAAAGCGACGCGAGCCGTATGCTGTACGTCATGAAGTTCGGCTTGGGCCTTCCGCGCATCGGTTTCGATCAGCTTGCTTGCCAATTCGCTCTTGATACCGATCAGCGAAAGCTGATGGCCGAGCGTATCGTGCAGATCCCTGGCGATGCGCTGTCTCTCCTCCAGTTTGACCAGTTCGGATATGCGTTTGTTGGCATCCTTAAGCTGCCCTTGTAACTTTTCTTCCTTGTTTTTGTTATATGTGCTGATCGGAATCAGAGTCACTGCAATCAAACACAAAAACACGAAAGGAAGCTGATTGATCATGACGGGATCACGGGTAATGAATCCGTAGTTTACCGTAGCGTATGCGGAGATAATCAGGACCGTGTATAAACTGAAGAAGGGAGCGCGGCTGCGAAGATTCCCGATGAAATAGGCGGGAAACAGAAAAAAGTAAATATAGCTGAAAAAGTATACCATCAACATCGATATGATGATCTGTGCGATCGTCCATAAATAAACAAGCCATCCTTTCGAAAGAAAGGACAGCATATAGCAGATGAAAAAACCGACAATCATGGCAATGCCAATGACAATCTGCTCGGTCGAAGGCGAGCGGAAGATAAAATAAAACGGTAATATATAAAAGACGATCCATACATAGGGACTAAGCCCGGTATGTTTTAAAAACAACTGTTTCCATTTTGGCAAATGACCGCCCTCCCGGGTTCGGTTTAGATATGTCTATTGTATCATACGTTCAACGGCTTGTCGGCAACTTTTGCAGCGGCATGTGTTGAAACTTGAGCCAACTTTTCCTGTTTCCGAAGCATTCGGTAGTCCTTGAAGCTGATAAACTTTCTTTTTTCTTCGTCCCATAAGCGAAACCGGAGCGATTTCAAACTCGTGCGAATCGTAATCGTCGTCACCTTCTGCAAGGGAGGTGAAGCATGATGTGCTTTTTCCAGGTGATAGTTCGGTACCCGCGGACTGAGATGATGGACGTGATGAAAACCGATGTTGCCGGTGATCCATTGCAGAACCTTCGGCAATTTGTAAAAAGAACTGCCTTCAACCGCCGCCTGTACATAATTCCATTCTTCTTCATGCTCAAAATACGTTTCTTCAAACTGATGCTGTACATAAAAGAGCCAAATCCCCAGCATCCCGGACAGGTAAAACACCGGGACCTGTATCAAAAGAAAGGACTTCCAACCGACGAGCCCGATCAGACCGGCATACAGGAGGGCGATAGCCAAAGTTGTCGCATGGGTGTTCAAACGTTCTTTGAGGCGGGCTCCTTTGCGGTTAAAGCGGTATTTAACCAGAAAAATGGCAACAGGCCCCAACCCGAACGTGACAAGCGGATGACGGTAAATCCGGTATGCGATCCGTTTCAAAAGCGGTGCGTTTTTATACTCTTCCACGGTCATGATCCACATATCTCCCGTACCGCGTTCATCCAAATTGCTGCTTGTGGCATGATGCACATTGTGCTCGTGCCGCCATTGCTGGAAGGGAACCATGGTCAATACCCCTGTGAGGTTTCCGACGATATGATTGGCCCGCTTGCTTTTAAAAAAAGAACCGTGGCAACAGTCATGGAAGATGATAAAGGTACGGATGACAAACCCGGACAGGACGACAATAAGCGGAAACGCCAACCCATACGAAACGGATAAACTCATATAAGCCAGGTACCACAATCCGACTAGAGGCAGCAACGTCGTTACCAGTTGCAATATACTGGTTCTTGTTTCATTTCGTTCAAACGGTGCAATATCCTTCTTGATCTTCCTGACCTTCTTTTTCAGATCCATCTTCATATCCATCTTCAGATCGGTTCTCAAATCCATCATCTCTCCTCATACACAGACGTCTTGACGTCTTTCTTGCTTGATGTCTTTTCATTGTAAACGGAAGACAATGGACAGATAAGTCATAAATATCACCATTCGTATATGACAAATGTCATATCAGGTTTAAGCGGACAAAAGAAAAGACGAACTTGGGACACGTTCGTCTTTTCTTCCCGACCTATGCACTTTTTGTCTGTACGTTGGAGTATCGTGACACCTCGTTATTGAGGCATCGGTTGTTGCTGCTGGTTGAAGTTTGCAGGCTGTGTATTCGGCTGAGTCTGGGTGGGCATGTAGCTGTGCAAATAAGTTTTGGCCGTATGATCCTGCATGGTGGGTACCTGATAAATCCCGTTGTTGTTCATCCACAAAAAAACTTCATACGCTTGATTGGCACAGGTCACAGCACCGTTTACCAACATTTCGCGCACGCGCGGATCAGCGCACTCCAGCGATGCAGCCATCTGATTTTTGGCCGAGTTTTTGTGGCAGATCAACATCGCGCTGGCGATTTGCGGATCGTTCAGCCGCCCGTTCATTTGCGGTGTTTGCGGTGAAGGTTGCCGCAATCCGTACTGGATTTGCTGCGGTTGTATTTGCGGCATCTGATAGGGCATCTGTCCAGGCCGCGCTGCCGAATAATCATGCGTATAGGCGATGAGCTGGTTGTACGATTGGATCGCAGTCTGGAGATGGCGGTCAATCATCTGTTTCAATTCCTGGTTCTGGCACGCCTGGGCATAGAGCCTGAAGTGGTTGATCATATTGATTTTTTCATTCAATACTTCATGGGCTTCCATCGTCTCATGGGCTCCGTATGGCATCCTTACACACCCCTTTCCTGGCCTTTTTCAAAGTTACAGGTTCCCGGAAGGAAAGGAAATTATGCATGCATAATCGGACTTGCGAACAGCAAGACTAAAAGAAGTCTGTACATTAAGGCACAAAGGAGCGATCATCGACGTCATGAAACGCATCTATCCGTTGAAGAACGCAAAAACCATTATGGTGTTTTCGCTGATGGTATTGATCTTAACGTCATGCGGTGAAACCGAAACATTGACGGTCGGCGTAAACAGCGGGTACAGAC
The DNA here is from genome assembly GCA_937925675.1 of uncultured Paenibacillaceae bacterium. GTDB lineage: Bacteria > Bacillota > Bacilli > Paenibacillales > CALAME01 > CALAME01. Next base: position 9,287 of record CALAME010000004.1, read on the forward strand.
CGTTTGGATATGTAGAGGAAGGAAAGGTGAAAGGTTTTGAGATTGAACTTTGGCATGAAATCGCCAAAGAAGCCGGTATTCGTTACAAGCTGAAACCGCTGGCTACAGGAGATTTGATCAAGTCGGTAAAAGATCGCAAAATCGATGCGGCGATCGCCGGAATCACCGTCAAGGATAGTCGCAAAAAGATCGCCGACTTTTCCACGCCATATTTGTACACCGGTCAAACGCTGCTTGTACGCTCCGACGAACAGAACATAAACGGAGTGAAAGATTTGAAAGACAAAGTCGTCGCTGCCAAGATCGGCACGACCGGCTATGAATATTTGACCAAAGTAAAAGGGATCAAAGAAATCCAGGCCTTTCCCACCATCGATGAAGCGTTTCAGGCGCTTCTGGAGCGGAAAGTCGATGCGGTGATCTACGATGCACCGGGGATTCACCATTATACAAAAAATGAAGGCAAAGGAAAAACGAAAGCGGTTGGAGGAGAACTGACAAAGGAACATTATTCGATCGCTTTCCCGAAAGGAAGCCGCTATACAGGCAAAATTAACAATGCATTGAGAGCGATCGGAGAAAACGGAACTTTTGAACGGATTTATATGAAATGGTTTGGCGAACCGCCGCAATCCACCCCCCAATCATAACGGGCCAATCCGGGGCAAATTCCAGCTATAACGCACCGAAAGCATGCGCATGGTCACGATTACTGTCCACAGGGTTAACAATTCCCAGTCAGCGCTCGGTTTTCCCAATCCGATGACAAAACCGGCATATGCCGACCACAGCGCATATACATCTTTTTGAAAGACGAGCGGTTTGCGCCCGGCGATCACATCTCGGATAATCCCGCCGCCGGTACCGGTCAACAACGCTGCCGTGATGCATGCAATGAGCGGATGGGATAGCTGTACCGCGTACAACGCCCCCTGCAAAGAAAAAGAAGCGAGGCCGACTGCATCAAAAAACGTCCACAGCCGCGGATAGGCATAAGCGATGCGGGGCATCAGCACAAAGATCGTCACCGCCACGAAGGCCATGGCAAAATATATGCCTTGAGACCAAAGCAGTATGACGGGCAGACCGATCAACAAATTGCGCACCGCACCGCCACCGAATGCGGTGACAAAGGCGAGCATATACACACCGAATATATCATATCGTTCTTCATTCGCGACGATCGCTCCACTGATCGCAAACGCAATGATCCCGATTCCCGACAAGAGATCCAACATGAGCTGTTCTGTCTCCCTTATTTCCCTGCGCTATCATCCTTGTATCCAGGTTACGTGTACAAGTATGCCCGAAACTTGCGCCTGATAAAGATGAATGGATCGCTGAAAGCCGACCGGACGCGCAAGCGAGTGTGTGTTATAATAAAATTAACCGCTACATATGGATGGCTAGAAAGAGGGGACCCGGGTTGGAGCGTTGGAAACTGAATTTGACGGTACTGTGGTTCGGTCAGTTTATCGTAATGTCGGGAATGACGATGATCATGCCCTTCCTACCGCTTTACATACAGGAATTGGGCATCCAGGATGAGAAGAGCGTTGCACTCTGGGCGGGAATCATCTTCGCTTCCACGTTTGTCACTTCGTTCTGGTTTCAGCCGCTGTGGGGTAAACTTTCGGACCGTTACGGCAGGAAAGTGATGGTGATCCGCTCCGGAATCGGGATGTCCATCGTCACGATTTTGATGGGGTCTGCCACCAGCGTGTGGCATCTTCTTTTTTTACGGATACTAAACGGGACGATATCCGGATTCATCCCGGCCGCGACAGCGTTGTTGTCTGCCACTACGCCCAAAAAGCATGCCGGTTTTGCCATGGGAGTGCTACAGTCGGGCGGTGTGGCCGGAACGATATTGGGCCCTTTTATCGGCGGTCTTGTCGCAGACTGGGTTGGATTCAGACCGATTTTTTATGTGACCGGCTTGCTGATATTGATCGCGACACTGTTGACGATGTTTTTTGTCAAAGAACCGTTTGATCGCAAACAGGCAGCGAAGCAAACAAATATGACCATCCTGCAAAGTTTAAGCGAAATTAAAAAAGTCCCGCAATTGCCTGCCCTGTTTGCTGTTACCTTTATGATCCAGTTTGCGATGCTGAGTCATATGCCACAAATTCCGCTTTACATCCAACACATACATGGCAATGTGGAATGGATTGCTTTTTTGTCCGGTCTCGTCAGTTCCATTACCGGACTGTCCAACATGCTCGCTTCTCCCGTACTGGGACGAATCGGGGACAAACACGGCTCCGAACGCGTGTTATCCATCTGTCTGATCGGTGCCGCTTTATGTCTTGTTCCGCAAGCCCTGGTCCAAAATGTATGGCAGCTTTTGGTCATCCGTTTTCTGTTCGGCTGCTTTATCGGAGGATTGCTTCCTTCCGTCAATGCGCTTATCCGTCACCATACTCCGGACGGGATGGAAGGGCGTGCTTTCAGTTTCAACACGAGCTCCTTTGCTCTCGGCAACATGATCGGACCGGTCGTAGGCGGACTCATCTCCGGCCTGATCGGGATTCGCGAGATTTTTTGGGTCGGCGCGATCATGATGGTGATCAATTATCTCTGGGTGAAAAAAACGCTTGTTTCACCCGCGCTCTCTGGAGAAGCCGAAGCCAAACCGGGATCCCGGGAGCGTTCGAACTGACGGTTCAGACCGACTGACCGACTGTTCAGACGGACTTGACCCTCGCAATCGCCAATCCGTCATAGGCGGGTAACAACGTGCTTTCCAGACGAGGATGGCGAGCCACTGTTCGGTTAAACTCCCGCATGGCCAAGACCCGTTTGGAAGTCTGGTTAGGATCGACGGTCTTTCCGCGCATCAACGTATTATCTGCGACGATCACCGCACCCGGTTCCGCCAATTTCAAAGCCATTTCCAGATAGAACGGATAGGCCGCTTTATCCGCATCGATAAAGAAGAAATCAAACGTTTCCCCTTCCTGCTCGAGCTCTCTTAACGTTTCCTTGGCGTCCCCAATCCGATATTCAACCTTGTGTCCAAGGCCGGCAGCCTCCAGATGGGCACGGGCCGTGTCGGCGAACTCCGCATTGATCTCCAGCGACAAAAGCTTCCCCTCTTCGTGAAGACCCCTGGCCAAACAAATGCCGCTGTATCCGCCCAACGCACCGATTTCCAGCACTTTTTTGGCCCCGCTCATGCGCACGAGCAATGTCAACAACCGTCCATAGCCGGGAGGAACGGAGATTTGCGGCATCCCTTGTTGCTCGATCCAGACGAGCACCCTTTCCAGATCCGGATCCCGTTCATACAAGCTTTCAATATACGTTTCCACCGTGTTATCCATGACTCAATCCCCCCTTTTATTTTAAAAAAACTAAAAACCGGCGGCAGTGGAAATGCAGCCGCCGGCCCGTCGTTTGCGACTATTCAACGCGAATCGCTTGTTTCTGGGCGATCAGGCAAAGCTCGGCCGCTTTGAAGGCATGCTCCTGTGTCATGGCGTTTTCAGTGCGGTTGAGACAATCCAGGATCAGTTCTCCAAAAAACGGATAGCCTACCTTGCCGGCCACGTTGAAATGAAATTCGCCCTCTCCGTTGACCAAATAGACATGATCCCGCTCCGGATCACGCGCAATATCAATATATTTACGCAGTTCGATGTATCCTTCCGTGCCGAGGATGATCATACGCCCGTCTCCCCATGTGCGCAAGCCGTCCGGGGTCAGCCAGTCTACACGAAAATAACCCGTAGCTCCATTATCGGCCAACAATGTTGCGTCACCGAAGTCTTCCAGTTCCGGATACTGTTTATTATGGTAGTTCGCCACTTTACTGTGCAGCACTTTCGCATCTTTGGCACCGGTGAAATACAGAAACTGCTCGCATTGGTGGCTGCCGATGTCGCACAAAATACCGCCGTACTTTTCCTTTTTGAAAAACCAATCCGGTCTACTCGGTGCGTTAAGCCGATGGGGACCGGTACCGATCACTTGCACGACGCGGCCGATCGCACCTTGTTCAATGAGCTGTCCGGCGTATACCGCGCTTTCTACGTGCAGACGCTCACTGTAATAGACCATATACTTCTTGCCCGTTTCCTTAACCTTTTTCCTGGCCATTTCCAGCTGTTCAAGTGTCGTAAACGGGGCTTTGTCGGTAAAGTAATCTTTGCCGCTATCCATCACCCGCATGCCCAGAGCACAGCGTTCCGAAGTAACGGCCGCTCCCGCTACCAGTTGAATCTCCTTGTCTTCCAAGATTTCTTCTTCTGAAGCGGCGACTTTCGCTTGCGGATAACGCTTGACAAACGCTTCCACCTTGGCCGGATCCGGATCATAAACCGCTTTGAGCGTCGCTCCGGCTTCGATCAGCCCGTTGCACATGCCATAAATGTGTCCGTGGTCCAGACCAATCGCAGCAAAAACGAATTCCCCTTCTTCGACGACACGCCGTTTTACGACTCCTTCCGGAGCGTAATTCATCCCGTCACTTCTTTGCACGGTCGATACCTCCTGCTCATAGTACATTACAAGTCCATTCTAAATTAATCGTTTCATCCTGTCACGAGACCGGCTCCATTCGACCAATGACGGTCAATCGGGGTCCAGCTACCGGACAACCGCAGTCAAAACCCATTTTATTGCAATATGACAGTTTCGCCTTCTTCCAGT
>CALAME010000005.1 GCA_937925675.1 uncultured Paenibacillaceae bacterium
TACTTTCAATAATATTTTTCATCCAGGCCATTTCACTATTGGTTCCGAACAAAAAGGAGGTGAGATCATGAAGCAAAATATTGCTAAAAACGCCTCGAAAGTTCTGACCAAAATCGCGAACTACTTTGTATTCACGGCATCTCCCTTTGTTGGACATCGTCCCGAAGCACCTCAAGAGCTGCTGAAGAACTAACGCGCGGCGGGCTGTCGGATTGTTCCGGCAGCCCGATCGTACGTACGTTTCGGAGTGAAACGGATGAAATTTTATGTGACAAAAGATCCGAAAAATATTGGGGAATTGATTACCCTTGATATAGATGACATCATTTTCATCGAAAGCGGAGAACGGACTGTCGTCATCCATACGCTGGATGGCGAATACTATCCGTTGTTGCCCACGCTTTCGACTTTTGAACATCATATGAAAAAATATGGTTTTGATCGGCTGGATCGGACCAATCTCGTTAATTTCAAAAAAATACGCAAATTTGACGAAGCCCGGTCGCTCGTTTTTTTTGAGGATCAAATCACTGAAAAGAGCAAATACGGAACAGTTTCCAGCAGTGCCAAAAAGATGGTCATGAAAAAATTTCGTGAGCGACCGTCGTAATCAGTCCGTCTCATTGAAAATGAAATCATATTTAGGATATACTTAAAACAAATGGGCAGGTGTGGGGAAAATCCCGATGCCTGCCTCTTGTTATTTTTCTAGAGTCTATTGTTCTTGAAGTCAAAAACAAGGGAGCGGCGAAATTGATCAAAGAAGTGATCGTGGTTGAAGGAAAAGATGATACGGTAGCCATTCGCAGGGCGGTTGATGCGGATACGATCGAAACCGGGGGCTCGGCCATCGATGCGCAAACGATTGAAGCGATCCGCCTGGCGCAAAAACGAAGAGGCGTCATTATCTTTACCGATCCAGACCACGCTGGGGAAAAAATCAGGAAACAGATTGCGGAAGCCGTACCGGGTTGCAAACACGCTTTTATCGATAGAAGATTGGCAGTGGCCAAAAACGGTAAGGGAATCGGGATCGAGTATGCTTCACCCGAGGCGATTCGCCAAGCTCTGGACCGTGTGAAAACCGATCATCCCGACATGCCACCTCTGATTGAATGGCGGGAGCTGATTGAAGCGGGGCTGGTTGGACATCCCCGAGCAGCAAGCCGCAGATGGAAAATGGGGATGTTGCTGGGGATCGGTTACGCCAATGGCAAGCAGTTTTACAAAAGATGCGGCATGTTTCAGATTACACGCGAAGAGTTTCAGCAGGCTTTGCGACAGACGCTGGCAGAGGAGGACGATGCATGAACAGACATGAACCAGGACGGGGGGAAAGTGTAGCTTCATTGTGGAAAACGCGGGAGCTGATCCAACGCTATGGCCTGACATTGAAAAAGAGTCTGGGGCAAAATTTTTTGGTCGATTCCAACATTTTGGAGAAAATCGTGGACAGTGCCGCATTGGATCGCTCGGTCGGTGTGCTGGAAATCGGACCGGGTATCGGTGCATTGACACAAAGATTGGCGGAGCGAGCTGGCAAAGTAGTAGCGGTCGAGATTGACAGCAAGCTGATCCCGGTACTAAAAGAAGTGCTGGCTCCTTATGAAAATACGGTTGTGTTGCACCAGGACATCCTCAAGACGGATTTGCCTGCCTTGTTTGAAGAACATTTCACTGACATTGCCGATCTTTGTGTCGTTGCCAATTTGCCTTATTATGCGACAACACCGATCCTGATGCATCTTTTCAAGTCCGAGGTCCAGATGTCGCGCTACATACTGATGATGCAGAAAGAAGTGGCCGATCGGTTGGCGGCCATACCGGGTGGCAAAGATTACGGCAGTCTGACTGTGGTGGTCCAGTATTACTGTGAAGTGGAAAAAGTCATGACGGTTCCCCGCACAGTGTTTATCCCCCGCCCGCAAGTGGATTCTGCAGTCGTGCGTTTGACGAGACGGGATCAGCCTCCGGTTAAAACGAAGGATGAAACGTTCCTGTTTGAAGTCGTTCGGGCCGCCTTTGCCCAAAGACGAAAAACGCTTTACAACAATCTGTTGTCCCGCTTTTTCAGAAAAGAGGACAAAGACAAGCTGATCACCTTGTTGGAGAGGTGCGGCATTGAATCTTCCCGCCGGGGAGAGACGCTGACCATGGAAGAGTTTGCTCGCCTAAGCGACGAATTGTTGCCGTTAGTAAACGAATCGTCGAATGGATAGACAACCCAGGAAACCTCCATCTCGCTGCATCAAATGGCTGCACCAAATGTACCTATGGGCCATAGTATAGCACGAGAGGAGGATTCCAGGTGATACGCGAGGGAGATTGCGTCAAACGGATATCGTACGGTGGCGATATCGTATTTGTCATCAAGGCCATCCATGGAGACATGGCCATATTGGAAGGTGTCGAATACCGGCTCATTGCCGATGCGCCTTTATCGGATCTCGAGCTGGTCGAAAGTTATAAGGAAGATACATCAGCTTATCGAATGCAATTGGAAACGACCATGCGCTGGATCGAGCAAGTTCGCCAGGAGCAGGTCAGGCAACATTCCCGGGGGGATTTGCGCATTGCGGGACAGGAAGGGTATTTTGAAGTGCCGGGAAAGGTGCTGCATCTGGACGGAGACGTTAAATATTTGCAAAAAAGCATGCAAGTCTACAGACGGTTGCGCATTCCGGTGAACGGTTTTCATATGGAAGAAAGGCTGATGGCGGATGCCTTGTACAAATTGCTGCCGAGATTAAAGCCGGATATTGTGGTCATCACCGGACACGATGCCATTTTAAAAGACCGGATTCACCAAAAATACAGTCTCGACAGCTACAAAAATTCATTGCATTTTATTCGGGCGGTACGGGTGGCGCGTCAATATGAACGCAATCGCGATTCGCTGTCGATTGTGGCCGGCGCCTGCCAGTCCCATTTTGAAGCACTGCTGCAAGCCGGAGCCAATTTCGCCAGTTCACCGGGACGTGTGATGATTCACGCGCTTGACCCCGTGCAGATCGCTTCTCGCATATCGTATACCTCCATCAGAGACACGGTAGATATGGAGGATGTAATCAAACATACGGTGAGCGGGCTCAAGGGGATCGGAGGAATCGAATCCAAAGGCAGCTATCGGGTTGGCCTTCCTCTTTTATTGCCAGATTCATAACATGTTGCGAAATGAAATGATGCGTCTTCTCCGAAAATGATGGATTTGCTCGAAATGATGTATTTGCTCGCCTGGATGATACAAGGCGGGCTTTTTTGATTCCCATTGTTCATTACAATAAAGGTGAAATGATCGGAGGAGGCTCAAGGATATGAAATTATCGTTTACCACACTCGGTTGTCCAAAGTGGGATCTGGATCAGATCATCTCCCGGGCGGCGGAGTATGGTTTTGACGGAATCGATTTTCGCGGTATTCGCGAGCAAATGGAAATTTATCGTTTGCCCGAGTTTGCAGAGCACGCTCAGGAAACGCGGCGAAAAATCGAACAAGCAGGGCTTAAAGTATCCTGTTTTTCCAGTTCGGTTTATCTCTTCTCCACGGAGAAGAGGGAGCAACATGTGCATGAAATCGAGCAATATGCCCGCTTATGTGAAACGTTCGGCACGCCATACATTCGTGTTTTTGGCGGGAAAATCGGGCAGACGGACCGAAAACAAGCGGTGGATATCGTCGTTCAGCATGCGCGGAAACTCGCGCAAATTGCCAAGCGGCATGGGGCGAAATTGTTGTTAGAAACCCACGACGATTGGACGGCCGCCAACGATGTCAAGGCCGTAACGGATGCGGTCGGCCCGGAAGAGTTGGCGGTGTTATGGGACGTGCACCATCCCTATCGCACGTTGGGTGAAAAACCGCAAGAAACGTGGGCTGTGCTTGGCGACCGGATCGAGTATACGCACTGGAAAGATTCCCGGCTGAATCCTAAGCGGGAAAAAGGCTTCGAATATTGTCTGATGGGCGAAGGAGATGTGCCGCTGCATGAAATATATGAGGTTTTAGTTCAAAATGGATACGAAGGTTGGTTTACATTCGAGTGGGAAAAACGTTGGCATCCTGAGCTTGAGGAACCGGAAATCGCTTTCCCGCAATATGTGCGCTTTATGTGCGACCTGCGCGACCATTTGACAGCGCTGAACAACATTTGAAGATTGCTGAGCAGAACTTCAATATTTAGAGAAAAATTCATTGACAACATCATGGCTTCGTTGTTATAATGTTATTTTTATCTTGACATTCCCATTTTAACAAGCTATAATAATGTGAGAAAGAGGTGGGAATGGTCAATGAAAAATTCGCTGATGGAAATTAAACGAAGCCTTGACCCTTATGTCGGGTCCAAAATTGTGCTTAAGGCTAACGGTGGGAGACGGAAGACGATTCAAAGAACCGGAATTCTGGAAGAAACGTATCCGTCGGTTTTCATTGTGAAGTTAGACCAGGATCAACACGCTTTCAAACGAGTTTCTTACAGCTATGCGGACATCCTTACCGAAACAGTCGAAGTAACGGTCTGCAATCCGGATGGACAAGTTCGCATCACATACGCTCCACAATCCTAAGTATACGTACGGGATGTCGATGAAGCGGCCTGCAGTTCACATAAAGTGGATTGGAGGCTTTATTTTTTTACAGAATATTGCCCCGCCTTCGGTCGCATAATAAGATTGAACGTCCGGTATGCGCCTGATGTACTTCGTTTTTTAACGGGATCGTGAAATAAAACGCGTATGTCGATAAGGGTGCAATCGGTGCGTTCAGCTGAAGCCGAAGGAGGTCGGACACATGGGACGTCGCAGACGAGGTGTCATGTCCGAAAAGTTAAAGTACGAATTGGCCAAAGATCTTGGTTTCTACGACACAGTTCAGCGTGAAGGCTGGGGTGGCATTACCACCAAAGATGCAGGGAATATGGTAAAGCGTGCCATCGAGCTGGCTGAACAAAATGCGGCGCAAAGAAGATAACACTTCGGCGAGAGAGCGGTCAGTTGACCGCTCTTTTCCTTTCATTGGACATCGGGCTTTCTTTTTCTTATAGTATTAAGTATACCCAACGCGGAACATGACTTTTGTTCGCCGTTTTAAAAAGGGTGAGGCCATGAAGATCTATGAGAAAGCCCCAGCCAAAATCAATCTGTCTTTGGATGTATTACATAAACGTGACGACGGCTATCACGAAGTGGAAATGGTCATGACCATGGTGGATTTGGCCGATCGGCTGGAAATGTCGGAACTTGCAACAGATACGATCATTATTTCAAGTCAAGCGGGTTATATTCCGCTCGATGAAAAAAACTTGGCTTTTCAGGCTGCCAAACTGATCAAAGAGCGGTATGACGTCAAGAAAGGCGTTTACATTCATCTGGACAAGCATATCCCGGTATCGGCAGGATTAGCCGGTGGAAGCAGCGATGCTGCGGCTACATTGAGAGGGTTGAACCGACTGTGGAAGTTGGGCATTTCCGAGCAGGAATTACAAGAGCTCGGAGCAGAGCTAGGTTCGGATGTTCCCTTTTGTATTACCGGAGGAACGGCTTTGGCGACCGGCCGCGGCGAAAAGCTTACACCGCTTCCGTCACTGCCGCCATGCTGGGTGGTGCTGGCCAAACCACCGATCAATGTCTCGACGGCGGAAATTTACCGTCGCCTCGATGTAAACCAGATCGATCCGTCATCCCGCCCGCAAACCGAACGATTGTTGGATGCGATTCGCCAACAAGATTTTGCGGGGATTTGCGAATCGATGGGCAATGTGCTCGAGCCGATTACCTTTCAGCTTTATCCTGAAGCCGCTCATTTGAAGGCTTGCATGCAACGGCTCGGCGCGGATGGGGTGCTCATGTCCGGCAGCGGACCGACCGTTTACGGATTGGTGGCGCGAGAAACGCGGGCGCGACGCATCTACAACGGTTTGCGTGGATTTTGTAAAAACGTGTACGTTGTGCGTTTGCTGACGTGAGCCAACATCCATTTGTTGCAAAAAGACGTATGATGGTGGTATATTCTATAGTAATATTCGGTTTTAAGGGGGTTGCCTTGTGCGAAAGTTGAAACGAAGCGCTCGATTGGTAGATATGACCCACTATTTGCTGAACCGCCCCCACAGCCTGATTCCATTGACGTTGTTTGCCGAACGTTACCAGTCGGCCAAATCGTCGATCAGTGAGGATCTTGCAATTATCAAGGAAGTGCTTGAATCGGAAGGAACGGGTGAACTGGTTACGCAAGCAGGTGCTGCTGGTGGCGTCAAATATGTACCCAAAATGGACAAGCACGAATCGCTGGAAAAAATTCGCGATGTTTGCCGTCAGCTGGAACAACCGGACCGTCTGTTGCCTGGCGGCTATTTATATATGTCCGACATTCTTGGGCAGCCGTCCCTGCTGAACGAAATCGGCAAAATGTTTGCGACCGCTTTTGGCGACCGGGATCTGGATGTTGTTATGACCGTGGAGACGAAAGGGATCGCGCTTGCTTATGCGACTGCATCCTGTCTCAATATACCGGTAGTGGTAGTGCGCAGGGACAACCGGGTCACCGAAGGCAGTGCCGTCAGCATCAACTATGTATCAGGGTCGACCAAACGCATTCAAACGATGACATTGGCCCGCCGCGCCCTGAAAGAAAATGCGAATGTACTGATTATCGACGATTTTATGAAGGCCGGCGGCACCGTAAACGGCATGATGAATTTGTTGCAGGAATTTCAAGCCCATGTCAAAGGTGTCGGGGTATTTATGGAATCCGGTGAAGTGGACGAGCATCTCGTGGATGATTATGTATCTTTGGCCCGCTTGTCTGTTATTGATCCGAAGACGAAACGCATATCGGTGGAACCGGGCAATTATTTTGACGATTTAAAATGAAATTTGGAGGGAATGTCAAAATGGAAGCGATTACAACAAATCGGGCACCTGCTGCTATCGGTCCGTACTCGCAAGCGATCAAATGCAATGGTTTGCTGTTTACCTCGGGCCAAATCCCGCTAAATGCAGAAGGGAAACTGGTCGAAGGCGGCATTGAAGAACAGACGCACCAGGTGTTTCGCAATTTACAGGCCGTTTTGGAAGCCGGAGGCGCGAGCTTTAAAGATGTGATCAAAGCGACGGTATTTTTAAAAAATATGGATGACTTTGCTGTCGTCAACGAAATCTATGCCAGCTACTTTGGGGATCACCGACCAGCCCGCTCAGCCGTGGAAGTATCCCGTTTGCCCAAAGATGTGCTGATCGAAATCGAGATGATCGCAAAGGTTTAGAAAATCTGTCATAAAAAGTCTAATTTCTTGAAAAAAAAAAGAAGGATTTTTTCTTTAGATGTGGAAGTATAAACCAAGTCTGATCTGAAAGTTGGAAAAGGTGGTGAACAGGGTGCAGATTACTGATGTCAGACTCCGCCGAGTCAATTCGGAGGGGAGAATGAAAGCAATCGCTTCGATCACGATTGACGACGAGTTTGTCGTCCATGACATCCGTGTTATCGACGGTAACAACGGAATGTTCGTAGCGATGCCCAGCAAGCGTACACCCGACGGGGAATTCCGTGATATCGCCCATCCGATTTCCTCCGCGACTCGCGAAAAAATCCAAACGGCTGTTTTGGAAGAATATGAACGCGCCGTAGCGATGGAGGAAGCGGAGGAAGGAGTTATGGAAGCGGGCGCCTAGTAACATGTTTGATTGAAGCGATTACAAAAAAGAGAGCCTGGCGGCTCTCTTTTCTTTTGTCAAGAAGTGAGATATATTCATAAGGGAAGTTTTTTTAATCCAGGATCATATGGAGGTTTTCCGATGCAAATATTTGGCATCGTCTTGGCCGCGGGTCAGGGAAAACGCATGAAGTCAAAGTTGTACAAAGTGTTGCATCCGGTCTGCGGCAAACCGATGATCGATTATGTGGTGACAGCGCTCAAGCAATCCGGCGTCGATCGATTGGTAACCATTGTCGGCCATGGTGCGGAGGCGGTCCGTGAATATTTGGGAGACCGCACCGAGTATGCGTTGCAAGAGCAACAGCTAGGTACCGGACATGCCGTCTTGCAGGCGGAACCGCTGCTTGGAAACCAGGACGGAATTACGCTGGTCGTAAACGGAGATGCACCGCTTGTTAATGCGGAATCGTTGAAAGCAATGGTTGAATTGCATCGCACCCGCAACGCGGCGGCCACGATCATGACGGCGAATGTGAATGATCCGGGCGCATATGGACGCATCATCCGCCGCGAGGATGGAAGTATCGACCGCATTGTCGAATTCAAAGACTGTACACCGGAACAGGCGCGCATCCGGGAAGTCAATACCGGTCTGTACTGTTTCGATAACCGATTCCTGTTTGAAGCGTTGAAGCAAGTAACGAATGAAAATGCACAACAGGAATATTATCTGACCGATGTAGCCGCCATCGCCCGGAAAGCCGGACGGAGAGTGGAGGCTTATCTCCTTGCTGATCCCGATGAAGGAATCGGTGTGAATGACCGCCTTGAACTGGCAGAGGCGGAAAAACGGATGCGGCGCAAACTGATCGAAAAGCATATGAAAAACGGGGTAACCGTCATCGATCCGGATCAAACGTATGTGGAAGCAGATGTATCGATCGGACCGGACACGATCCTCTATCCGGGTACGATTCTAAAAGGAAACACCGTGATAGGCGAAGGCTGTCGCATCGGCCCGTACACGGAAATCAGCAATTGTACGATCGGTAATCATGTTCAAATCAGACAATCGGTATTGGATCAGTCCGGCGTGCAGGATGGAGCGACAATCGGACCGTTCGCTTACATCCGCCCTGGTTCAGATATCGGACCGAACGTAAAAATCGGGGATTTTGTCGAAATCAAGAACAGTACCATTGGTGCCAACAGCAAAGTTCCTCATTTGAGTTACGTCGGAGACGCCGATGTGGGTGAGAGGGTCAACATCGGTTGCGGAGTGATCACAGCCAATTATGATGGATTTCGCAAACATCGCACTGTTATTGACGATGAGGCATTCATCGGCAGCAACGTCAATCTGATCGCACCGGTATCGGTGGGCAAAGGGGCGTTCATCGTCGCGGGTTCAACGATTACGGAAAATGTAGGCGACGATGGCGTGGCGATCGCCCGCAGCAGGCAAACAACGAAACCAGGCTATGCGAGTAAATTGAAAAATCGAATCAAAACCAAAGGAAATTCGACGTCGGGAGGATAAGGTCATTGGGGTATGGTGATCCGAAGCTCAAGCTGTTTACTTGCAACTCCAATCCGAAATTGGCGGAAGCCATTGCCAATGAGATCGGTGTTCCGCTAGGAAACGCGAGAGTCTCACGATTCAGCGATGGCGAAATTCGCATCGATGTAGAGGAAAGTGTTCGCGGATGCGACGTATTTGTCATTCAATCTACCTGCAACCCTGTCAATGAAAATTTGATGGAAGTGTTGGTGATGGTCGACGCCCTGAAGCGGGCGTCCGCCAAAACAATTAACATGGTGATGCCTTACTACGGTTATGCCCGCCAAGATCGGAAGGCGCGTTCCCGTGATCCGATTACGGCCAAGCTCGTTGCCAATTTGATCGAGACCGCAGGCGCCCACCGGGTGATCGCCATGGACTTGCATGCCACGCAATTACAAGGCTTTTTTGACATTCCTGTCGATCACCTGCTCGGCGTCCCTATTATTGCCAAATACTTCAAATCTAAAAATCTGGAAGATGTCGTCGTCGTTTCACCTGATCACGGCGGGGTGATCCGGGCGCGGAAGCTCGCTGATTTGTTGCGGGCACCGATTGCCATTATTGACAAGCGCCGACCGGAACCGAATGTCAGCGAAGTGATGAACATTGTAGGGGATATCGAAGGCAAGACAGCGATCGTCATCGATGATATTATCGATACCGCGGGCACGATCTGCCTGGCCGCTACCGCTTTAAAAGAGGGCGGCGCGAAGAAAGTGTACGCCTGTTGTACGCACCCTGTTCTATCAGGTCCGGCGATTGAGCGGCTGGAAAAGGCGCCGATTGAAGAAGTCGTCGTGACAGACACGATTCCGGTCGATCCGGACCGTTTGTCGAAATTAAGAATCTTGTCCGTAGCTCCGCTCATCGCACAAGCGATCGTTCGCATTCATGAACAATTATCACTCAGCACTTTATTTGAAAATTAAATGAGGTTATTTTAAAATAAGAAACGGCAATCTTTCTCACCGTAAACAGCATTCTTTTCTCACATTTCATTTGCATTCTTAATGAGATACGGTTTTGTTCCTATACCGAAACGGGAAAAGTAGAAAATAAGTGACCCGAAAGGAGGAACAAGGGTGTCTAACGCATTAAGAGTGCAGAAAAGGGATGACCTTCGCCGTTCGCATCGCAGAAAGTTGCGCGAATCCGGGATGGTTCCCGCTGTGGTCTACGGCAAAAATGTGGGAAATGTACCGATCGCAGTATCGGAAAGAGAGCTGTTTCGCTTGCTGAAAGATGGCCCGAACACGATTATCGAGATGGAAATACCGCAGATCGGGACCAAGCCGGTAATGGTCCGTTCGATGCAGAGAGACAAAGTCAATCGCAACTTACTCCATATCGATTTTCAAGAAGTCAATATGGATGAAGAAGTCACGACTTCCGTACGCCTGGAAACGGAAGGAACAGCCGTAGGTGTTCAGGAAGGCGGCGTTTTGAGTATGGAATTGCATGACCTGGAAATCGAGTGTCTGCCGAAAGACATCCCGTCGCAAATTGTTGTCGATGTAAGTCGGCTGGGCATAGGAGACTCCATTACGGTCAAAGAGCTCGACTTGCCCGCAGGGGTGAAGGCGGTCACGGAACCGGATCAGGTCGTGGTGCAAGTGTTGCCGCCGCAGAAAACGGAAGAAGAACAAGATGAAGCAGAAGGAAACAAAAACGAAGATCATGATGCTGACGCCTGAAAATGAGGTGAAAGGCTGAAAATCCGGGCTGACGGCTGACGTCGTCAGGGCCATAACGAGTCTGAAGTTTCGTTTAAATCCGAGAGGACAAGGCGCTCGTTCTCGGCGCGTAGGTTCAACACCAGCGCCCTGCGAGCGCCCATTTTTTCATATTTTTGAGCTTGTTCAATATCCGGGGCGGGACACGAACCGGTAATAGGATCGGCTGTACAGCACGTTATTGATCCGGACAAAATGCTGGCTATAATCGGAGACAAATCCGATGTCACGATGTTCGTCTCCGACATACACCTGCACCGGAATGTCGTGTTCGATATGATCGCGAAAATGTTTGTCATCCGAAAGAGACTCACCATTCAGATACATATCGTTCACCTTCTTCTGGCGAAATGATATGGAAATGGTATTATTATTGATATATGACAATGGGAAAACGATTTTCGTTGCATCATAGACAAAAATGATCGATTTTTGTGGTAGAAAAGGAAGGAAGCGAGCAAGATGAAATGGTTTGTCGGGCTGGGCAATCCGGGCCCCAAATATGCCATGAATCGCCATAATGTGGGTTTCATGGCGCTGGATGTGTTTGCAAGTCGACACGGTTTCACATGGAAAGCGGCAAAAACGAAGGCCGAATGGGCAGAAGGGATCGTAAGCGGCGAAAAAGTCGTATTGATCAAACCGACAACGTACATGAACTTGTCCGGAGAAGCCGTGCGTTTTTTTCTAGATGATTACCATTATGATCCTGAGGATCTTGTTGTTTTGTACGATGATCTCGATACGGAGTTCGGGGCGATCCGTCTTCGCTATAAAGGCGGTCCCGGCGGTCACAACGGCATCAAATCGATCATCGCTCACCTCGGCACTTCCGAGTTCAAACGAGTGCGCATCGGCATTTCCCGCCCCGAACCGGGCATAGACATTGCTGACTATGTGCTGTCCGATTTTCCGCGTGCAGATCGTGACGAACTGAAACAGGTGCTGGAACAGGTGGCCGATGCGATGGAGCACATGCTGACCGAACCGTTTGACAAAGTGATGGCCCAGTATAACCGCCGTGCTTAAAACCGGACGCAAACGGGAATAATGTCCGGTATAGGATAACGGCGGGAGGCATATGCATGACTATAAAATACGTATGCAGGCATTGCGGGATGAATCTGGGGGTTATCGAACGGGATGACATCAGTGAAATGGATCTCGGTTTTCATTTCTTGACCCCCGCAGAACGCAAAGATATAATAACCTATAACCATGACGGGGATGTGGTCGTAAGACTCTCCTGCGATTATTGCCGGGAAGCGCTTGAAGCGAACCCCGAATTATGGCTAGTACCGAATCCGCTCCAGTAGCGGTTTTTTATCGTTTGCTCGGTTCCTTGGACAAAGCCTGGGCAATCTTTGCCGAGGCTCTTTAGTGTGAAAGGGGGCTTGATTTGTGGAACAGTTGCTTTCGGCATTCCGCTCGGATCGTGATGTCCAATCGATTGTGGAAGGCATACGTTCCGGTATGAAAGAGCAAATGATCTCCGGTCTGACGGGATCGGCCCGGCAATTGATGATTGCTTCCTTGTATGAACAGTTGCAACGTCCGGTCCTGATCGTCACCAACAACATGTATTCCGCTCAGAACATCGTAGAAGATCTGCAAGAATGCTTGTCCCCGGAACAGGTGCTATTGTATCCGGCCAACGAGCTGATGGTCGTGGAAGCGATAGCGGCGAGCCGCGACATACAGGCGCAGCGCATCGACGTTTTAACCCGCATGGCCCAAGGATTCCGCGGAATCGTCGTCACTCCATACGCCGGTGTGCGCAAGCTGCTTCCAGCCAAATCGGTATTTGCCGAGGCAACGTTGACCATAACGGAAGGGGAAACGATACCGCCGGAACAATTGATTGAGAAGCTGACTTCCATCGGTTATGAACGGACGGAAATGGTGGAAGGACGCGGGGAAATGAGCGTACGCGGCGGGATCGTCGATTTTTTTCCACTGACTTCCGAAATGGCGTACAGGGTGGAATGGTTTGATGATGAAATCGAATCGATCCGGATGTTTGATGTGACTACGCAGCGATCGATCGAATCAGTAAAGTCTGTGAACATCCCGCCATGCCGTGAGATCATCGCTGGAAGAGAGCGTTTTCAAAATGCAGCTGACCACGCTTTCGATTTGCTGGAAAAACAGTTGTCCCGCATGAATGACCGCAAAGCGAAGGAACAACTGAAACAGAACATTTCCGCAGAGATCGAGCAGCTTCGGGAGCAGATGCATTTTAATGACCTGTACAAATACGTTGCGCTATTGTATCCGGAACACGAAACGCTGCTCGATTATTGTGAAGAAGACACCATTTTATTATTGGACGAACCGCTACGTTTGATGGAAATTTCCCGCCAGATTGAAAAAGATGAGGTGGAGATGGTCACCTCTCTGCTGCAAGAAGGCAAAATGTTGCCTGGCTTTACGCTGTCCAAAAGCTACGATTCGCTCTTTCATCCCAAACCATTTCAAACGTTAAACATGACGTTGTTTTTGCGGCAAATCCCCCATTCACAGCCGGAAAACATTATCAATTTCGTGTGCCGGCCGATGCAAAATTTCCACGGACAGATGCATCTCTTGAAATCGGAGATGGAACGCTGGGAAAAAGCGAACATGAATGTCGTCATCCTGGCGAACGGTACGGACCGCGTAGAGCGTATCCGCCGTATTTTGCAAGACTATAAAATCAAAGAGCCTCTGATGCTAGACAGCGGCCTGCAAACCGGATTTGAGTTTCCTGCAGCGCATCTTGTCGTGATTACCGAAGGCGAGCTTTTCCCGAAGAAACAGCGAAAAGTCCGCAAAACGGACCGAAAGCTGGAAAATGCGGAAAGGATCAAAAGCTATACCGAACTGAAAGTCGGCGATTATGTCGTTCATATTAACCACGGGATCGGCCGTTATGTCGGGATCGGAACGCTCGAAGTCGGCGGCATTCACAAAGATTATTTGCACATCGTATACAGCGGCGGGGATCGATTGTCCGTACCGATCGACCAGATCGACATGGTGCAAAAATACGTCGGCGCAGAGGACAAGGAGCCGAAGCTGCACAAATTGGGCGGTACGGAATGGGCGCGCACCAAGAAGAAGGCGCGCAATTCCGTCAAGGACATTGCCAGCGATCTCATCAAGCTTTATGCGGCCCGCCAGGCTTCGAAAGGGTATGCATTCAGCAAGGATACCCCTTACCAGCAAGAGTTTGAGAGCCAGTTCCCATATGAAGAAACGCCCGATCAGTTGCGTGCGATCGAAGAAGTAAAAAGGGACATGGAAAAACCCGTTCCGATGGACCGGCTGCTGTGCGGGGACGTCGGTTACGGCAAGACGGAAGTCGCCCTCCGCGCTGCATTCAAAGCGGTGATGGACGGCAAGCAGGTAGCGGTGCTCGTGCCGACGACCATATTGGCCCAACAACATTACGAGACGTTCCGGGAACGGTTTGCCGATTTCCCGGTCCGCATCGACATGCTCAGCCGTTTTCGCACGAGAAAAGAGCAGAATGAAACGATCAAAGGGCTCAAAAACGGCACGGTTGACATCGTCATCGGCACGCACCGTCTTCTGTCCAAAAGTGTTAAATTTAAAGATCTCGGACTGCTCGTTGTCGATGAGGAACAGCGCTTCGGAGTAACTCATAAAGAAAAACTGAAACAGATGAAGACCAATGTGGACGTACTGACCCTGACCGCGACGCCGATTCCGCGCACGTTGCACATGTCCATGCTGGGCGTGCGCGATCTGTCCGTCATTGAAACGCCGCCGGAAAACCGTTTCCCGGTGCAGACCTATGTGGTCGAGCACAGCTATACGCTCGTCAAGGAAGCGATCGAACGGGAATTGGCGCGCGACGGGCAAGTCTATTACTTGTACAACCGGGTACAAGGGATTTACCAGATTGCGGAGCAAATTTCACAACTTGTGCCCGATGCACGCGTGGCGGTCTGTCACGGACAGATGTCGGAACAGGAGCTGGAGAGCACCATCCTCGATTTTTTGGATGGGCAGTACGATGTGCTCGTCAGCACCACCATTATTGAAACCGGCGTCGACATTCCGAACGTGAACACATTGATCGTTCACGATGCAGACAAAATGGGTCTTTCCCAGTTGTACCAATTGCGCGGGCGGGTCGGCCGTTCGAACCGGATCGCTTACGCGTATTTTACCTACCAGAAGGACAAAGTGTTAAACGAAGCGGCGGAAAAACGTTTGCAGGCGATCAAGGAATTTACCGAGCTCGGCTCCGGGTTCAAAATTGCGATGAGGGATTTGGCCATCCGTGGGGCGGGAAATTTGCTCGGGGCGGAGCAATCCGGATTTATTGCTTCCGTTGGTTTCGACTTGTACACCCGCATGCTCAGCGAAGAAATCGAAAAAATGAAAAGGGAGCTCGGTGGCGAGCCGGAGCCGGAAGAGAAAGATTGGACAACGCAGATCAATTTGCAGCTGGATGCTTACATCCCGTCTGAATATATCCAAGACAGCATACAAAAAATAGAAATCTACAAAAAAGTTGCAGCGACCTCCGATTTGGAAGAAGTAGAAGATTTGAGAGAAGAGCTGGAAGACCGTTTTGGCCCGTTGCCGCAAGCGGTGGAAAACTTGTTGGCCGTCGCGCGGCTGAAAGTGTATGGCCGCAAATTCAAAATCGAATCCATCACCATGAAAGGTCATGACATTTATGTCAAATTCGATGAAAGCCAGAACCAGACGCTTGACGGACAACTTTTGTTCAAGTTGGCCAACCGGTTTGACGGCCGAATCAAGTTGGTGCCCGGCAAAGAAATCCAGATGATTGTCAAGGGACAAGGGCTTTCCATAGAACAATCGGTGGAAACGCTGGAGCGATTTTTGCGTCAATATGAAAAAGGAACAGAATCGAAAGGAGAATTACAAAATGTGGCAAAATAAAAAACTCGCTCCGCGTTCAATACTGTTCGCGGTGCTTGCAATCGTGTTGATGGTGACAGCAGCTTGCGGAAAAGATGGGGCCAAAAGCGGTCCGGATGGTATTGTAGCGGAATATGACGGAGGAAAGGTCGAGACCGAGGAGTTTGAACAGTATAAAAACATGATGCGGTTCACGCAGGGACCGCTCTATGCGCAAATGGAAATGTTTCCTGATTTTGAGCGCAATCTGCTCAATCAGTATATTGCGATCAAGCTGTCAGCGGAGCGTGCGGATGCGTCGCAATCCGAACGGGCGCGCCAGAAAGCGGTTGAAGACTGGAACGAAACCAAGCAGTTATATGCCGAACAGGAACAAGAAGAAATGCTTCTGAACCAGCTGGAGGAACATGGCTTGACCGAAGAGGAACTGCTTGACTTTGTAACGATGCAAACGAAAGCGATGTACGTTTATCAGGATCAAGTGACCGACGAAGACGTGACGGAAATGTACGAAGAAATGGTCAAAAACAACGAGCTCGTGCTGGCGACGGTACGGCATATACTGATTGGCACGAAAGATCCGTTCAGCGGAGAAACGATACGTGAAGACGAAGAAGCGCTTAAGCTGGCACGGGAAGTTCGGGAAAAACTGCTGGCCGGCGAATCATTCGACGAGCTGGCGGCGGAATATTCCGATGACCCGGGCTCCAGTGACAACGGTGGGCGTTATGAAAACGTGAACGTAAACAGCTGGACCCCCGCATTTCGGGATGCGGCGCTGGAACTGGAGATCGGTGAAATTAGCGAACCGATCGAAACTCCGTTTGGTTATCATGTGATGCAAGTGGAAGAAAGATCGGTGCAGTCGCTGGAAGATGTGCGGGAAAGCCTGGAAATGAGAATGGCTTCGGAAAAACTGTGGCAATTTATGCAGGAAGAAGTGCCGGATCTGATCACGGCCGTCTACCTGCCTGAACCGGAACAGGAAGAGTAAACGGCGGGGTCCGGATGAGGCCGGGGATGTATAAGAATATGGGAACGGATGAATACTATGGTCAGTTAGCACGTCGTAATCACATTTTCCTAAACGAAAGCGAGGCAACAAGATCATGAAAGCTACAGGAATTGTTCGACGCATCGATGACCTGGGCCGGGTTGTCATCCCTAAAGAAATACGCCGTACCCTGCGCATCCGTGAAGGAGACCCTCTTGAAATATTTGTGGACCGGGATGGGGAAGTCATCCTGAAAAAATATTCGCCGATCGGCGAGCTGGGTGATTTTGCCCAAGAATATGCAGAATCGCTTTACGAAAGTACAGGGCATATCACCATTATCACCGACAGAGATGCTGTGATCGCGTTGTCCGGAGCTTCCAAGAAAGAATATATGGACAAGCAGATTGGCAATGTGGTGGAATCCGCGATGGATAACCGCAGGACGGTGTTGGAGACCAATCCTGGCGCTCATGAAATAATCAAAGACTACCCGGAAAACTACACATCGTTCGTCATTGCTCCGATCATTGCTGGTGGAGATCCGATCGGTTCTGTCATTTTGATGAGCAAGGAATCTCAAGTGCAAATGTCCGAGCTTGAAGTCAAAATGGCGGAAACCGCAGCTGGTTTTCTGGGCAAGCAGATGGAGCAATAAAGTCCGATTCCCTCCTCATATACGGGCAGGCTTCCGCCCGGGTAGCCCGCGCTTGGCTGCACCGGCGGAAGCTTTTTCCTTTTTTGCTTTTAAGGAAAGACCTTTTTTTCTTTTAAGGAAAGATCGATATAATGAACGTATCGAGAGGAAGCGAGGGTGATCGGCGATGAAGCGAAGGTGGGGCGAATTCGCGAGGTCGTCTTCACTTTTGAGTGGGGCGGCAACGCTTGGAGCGGCAGCCATCGTTTCAAAACTGCTCGGTACGTTGCAGAAAATTCCGTTGCAAAACATCGGCGGGGACGAAGTCTTCGGTATTTATAATGCGGTATATCCTTTGTACATACTGGTTTTATATCTGGCCACTGCCGGATTTCCCGTAGCGGTCAGCACTTTCGTAGCGGAGCGGATCGCGAAGGGAGAGCATGACGAGGCAGATCGTATTCTCCGGCTGGCAATGGGCCTGATGGCCGGGCTTGGTCTGATCGCTTTTGTTTTTTTGTTTTTCGGGGCGGATCAAATTGCCCGCTGGGCGGATAACGCTCACATCGGGCTCGCGATCCGAAGCGTATCCTTCGCTTTTCTGTTCGTGCCGGTCATGGCGGCATTGCGCGGTTATTATCAAGGGCAGCAATACATGTTGCCCACGGGTGTTTCGCAGGTCGGGGAACAGATGGTGCGCGTCATGACGATGGTCATTCTGTTAATCTGGTTCACCCAGCATGGGTATTCGGAAGACTGGATCGCCGCTGGCGCAACGTTCGGTTCCGTGACCGGAGCGATAGCGGGCTTGGCGATTATGGTCTATTTTCATTGGCGTAACCGTGGGCACGATAAACAAGCACGGGATGAGCGGAGGAAGAAGCGGGACACAGAGAGCAATGCGATGCTGTTAAAGCGGCTTGTCTTGTTTGCCCTCCCCGTCTGTCTGGGAGCGATCGCGGTACCGGTGCTCAATATCGTCGATACGTTTACCGTGCCGCGGCTGCTTAAACAGATGGGGATGTCCGAAACGGCGGCGATGGGGCAATTCGGGATATACAGCCGCGGCCTTCCGCTTGTGCAGCTTGTATCGATGCTGTTCAGTTCGATTGCTGTCGCGCTGGTACCGGCCTTTTCCGAAGCGAAAGCGCTCGGACAAAGATCGATTCTTCAAGCGCGGGCAGAAAGGGTCCTTCGTTTCACCTGGCTGATCGGCCTCGCCGCTTCTGTCGGACTGGCCCTTACCGCTCTTCCCGTCAATGTCATGCTGTATACGGACCGTGCAGGCACATCGACGATGGCCCTGTTGGCCTTCACCGCGGTGGGAAGCGTCATCAACGTCGTGACGGCCAGCATGTTGCAGGGGCTGGGACAAGTGAACAGGCCTGCGTTCCATCTGCTTCTGGCTGCTGCGATCAAATGTGTGCTCAACGCTATATGGGTGCCGCTGTGGGGAATCCGGGGTGCGGCGGCGGCTGCGGTCGTGGCCTTCATGGTGGCAGCGGTGTTGAACGTCATTGCCTTGGCCAAGGCGGTGTCGATCCACATCCGGTGGAAGGACTACATCGTTCGGCCCGTTGTACCGCTCGGGGCGATGTCGCTGTACTTGCTGCTAGTTGCGCATGGGCTCGAGGCGCTGTTGACCGATTCGTTCGGAACGCTGAACCGGGCGGTCTATACGGCGCTTGGACTTGTTTCTGTTGCGGGAGGCGGGCTGATTTATATGTTGACCATACTCCGTTTTGGCGGCATCACCAGGGAGGAAATGCATATGTTTTCCCGATTGGCACGCAAAAATCATGATAGAAAATGACTCCCGGCAGGAATTTGTCGCCCCGAAATGGAAATAGTAAGGATCGACCTGTGGGATAGGCTCGAGGCTCGAAGGAGGTTTAATTCGGTTTGCAAGCAAAAATCACAATAGTCGGACTCGGTTCGGGGGACGAAAGCCAATTGACGCTCGGGGTGTGGCGCCTTTTGGAGCAGAAGCGATCGCTGTATGTGCGCACCGCCACCCATCCGGTCGTCAAGTGGCTCATCCAGCAGGGGATCGAGTGCATCGCATTTGACAACATCTATGAAGCTCACGACGATTTTTCGTCTGTATATCAGGCGATTGTAGACCAGTTGCTAGAAGCCGTCCGTGAAAAAGGAGAGGTCATTTACGGGGTTCCCGGGCATCCGATGGTGGCGGAAGCAACTGTGCGCATGTTGATCAAAGAGTGCAAACAGCACGGTTTCGAACTGGACATGATCGGCGGTGAAAGTTTTCTCGATCAAGCTTTTTTGCGACTTGGCTTCGATCCGATCGAAGGGTTTCAGCTTTTCGACGCCGCCCGCATCGAGCCGGCAAGGCTGCGTCCGGATGTCCATACCCTTGTGACTCAAGTTTACGATCAGTTCACCGCCTCGGACGTAAAGCTTTCTTTGATGGAACGGTTTCCCGATGATCATCCGGTTGTCGTTGCCCATAAGCTCGGTATGGAAGGGGAGCACATCGAACAGGTGCCACTTTATGAACTGGATCGGTCAGATCGCTTTGGCAACTGGTCGCTCGTATGGGTACCGGCTTCCGAAGATGAAACTCTTCGCAATCGGGATTTTGAACGATTGCATGAAATCGTGCGTATCTTGCGCAGTCCGGAGGGCTGTCCGTGGGATCGTGCACAGACGCATGAGAGCATCCGCAAAAATTTGATCGAAGAAATGTATGAAGTGCTGGACACGATCGATGATAACGATGCGGAAGCGATGTGTGAGGAACTGGGCGATCTTCTGTTGCAAATTATGTTGCATGCCCAGATGGAAGAAGAACAGGGCACCTTTAACGTGTATGATGTCATTGAACAATTGAACGAAAAACTGATCCGCCGCCATCCGCACGTTTTTGGAGATCGTGAGGCCGGAGATCCTGACGAGGCGCTGGCCAACTGGCAAGCGATCAAGGACGAGGAGAAAAGAAAGAAAGGTATCGACGTGTCTGAACAGTCGGTGCTGTCGGGAATCCCGAGGCATTTGCCAGCGATGATGCGCGCCTATGAATTGCAAAAGAAGGCTGCCAAGGTCGGTTTTGATTGGGAAGATATCTCCGGTGTATTTGCCAAGATCGAAGAGGAACTGTCGGAATTGAAAGAAGCATGTTCCGAAGCGGAAGAACGCAAACGAGAAGAATTGGGCGATCTGTTATTTGCGGTGATCAATCTAGCTCGCTTTCTCAAGCTCGACCCCGAACATGCCCTTGCTTTAACGAACCGCAAATTTGAGCAAAGATTTACTTATATCGAAGAGCAGCTGCGTTTAAGAGGAAGCAAGTTGGAGCATACTAGTTTAACAGAAATGGAAAAACTATGGCAGGAAGCTAAAAATTAATCCGGGACAAAAGGAGCAAAAATAAAAATTTTTTAGCTATTGGCAGGATTTTCACGACAAAGACCGAATACCTTTATGCGAAAAACCTTTGAAATCACTGAGTAGGAGGTAACTTTGCGATGAACAAAACCCAATTGATTAACAATATTGCCCAAAAAAGCGGTCTTTCCAAAAAAGACGTGGAGGCTGTACTGAACGGTTTCCTCGGTGAAGTGACCGAAGCACTTGCGAAAGGAGAAAAAGTTCAACTGATTGGCTTCGGTACGTTCGAGACGCGCAAACGCGCAGGACGCATTGGACGCAATCCGCAAACGGGCAAGGAAATCCGGATTCCGGAATCGGTTGTTCCGGCATTTAAAGCAGGTAACAAACTTAAAGAAGCTGTGAAGTAATGCGTTTGGACAAGTTTTTAAAAGCGTCCCGCCTCATCAAGCGCCGTACGGTTGCAAAAGAGCTGACAGACGGTGGACGGGCTTGGATTAACGGGAAGCAGGCCAAAGCGGCCAGCACTGTCAAGCCCGGGGATGAAATCGCGATTCGGTTTGGACAAAAAACGGTAGTCGTGCGGGTGGAGACGCTGAAAGACTCTCCGCGCAAAGAAGAAGCCGGGGAGCTGTATACGCTGATTCGGGAAGAGATGCATACCGAAGCAGACGATTCCGTATTGGCGGAGAGAGACTAACCGGGTGGTTGGCCTCTCTTTTTTTACCCGGTCAAATACCTGCTCAAATTTCATCATCAGCCCCGGTTCTAAATGCGCGATCCCCTCCATAATCTAGTAATAGTGAAGGAGGGGTACAAGCGTATGATCGATCATGGGAAACCAAAGCGGCAAGAAATCAAAATGCTCAACCGGAAGCTATTGGAAATCTCCGGTGTGTTGAATGTTGAAAGTTTTGACAGCGAAGAATTCTTGCTGGAAACGGAATGCGGGTTTCTGACCATTACGGGACAAAATTTGCACATTAAAAATTTGAATCTCGAACAAGGGCTTGTAGCGATTGAAGGCACTGTAAATACGACCGCTTACCTTGACGCCGGCGTGCAGGAAAAATCCAAAGGGTTTTTAGGTAAACTGTTCAAGTGAGCCTGCAAATTCAGATGTATACGATGGGCATGATGCTCGGCGGCGGCTTGTTCCTCGGTGTTGTGTACGAAGCCTACCGAGTGATCGGTGAACAGTTCCGCTTTCCGCGTTGGCTGGTCGCCGCACTTGACCTCATCTATTGGGTATTGGCATGCGTGCTCATCTTCCGGATGCTTTATGCAAGCAATTTCGGCGAAGTGCGGCTGTATGTGTTTATCGGACTGGTCGTCGGGGTGTGGATCTATTATCTTTTCCTCAGCAAAGTGACCGTACGCGCCGTGCTGCATATCATCCGAACCTTTCGCGCCGTTGTCAGATTCCTGCAGCGCCTTGGCTTTTTGTTGGTGGTCAAGCCGTTTCAGATCTTGTACAAATCTTTCCTGGTCCTCCTCGGTTTTCTTGGCGCTATAGCTATGTACTTGTACAAATTTGTGGTACAATTAACGTATCCGATTGGCCGCATCATTTTATGGCCCATTCGCGTCTCAGGATTACCTGGTATCTGGAATCGTTTCAGCCGGTGGCTCAAAAACAAGTTCAGCCGCCGACAATCATAATGCGGGTTAACATAGATTGGATACGACCCAATATACCCGCTCATGCGAAGGAGGCTTTTTGGCGAGGATGCATTTTTCACCACAGCAAACGAGATTTGCAGCAGAGGACATCCAGACGGTCAAGATCACCAAACGCCCCAATCGAGGCGCCGTTCGTCGTCTTCGCCTTTTGTTTTTCGCCTTCATTTGTTTTCTGACGTGGGCTGGCCTGACGATTTGGGATCAGAGCGCTGTCGTCGAGGAAAAAATGGAACAGCTGGTCACCCTTGAGGAACAACTGGCTGAATTGAAGGCGGAAAATGAGGCCTATCGTAAAGAAATTGAACGATTGCACGATCCGGAGTATATCGAGCAGCGTCTCCGTAAAGATTATATGATGAGCAGGGACGGAGAAACTCTGTTTATTCGTACACGTTAGTTTTCGTATACGTCAGAATTTATTGATTTTGCCGTTCCCTTCAGTTATAATCTGCATAAAATAAATTGATCAAAGCTTCGCCAGGAAGCCGAATATTTAAGGAGGAACTTTTGATTTTATGGCAATTGAAGTGGGCACGAAACTTGAAGGCAGGGTGACGGGTATTACCCATTTCGGAGCATTTGTCGAACTCCCTGAAGGAGTCACCGGACTTGTCCACATTTCCGAGATCGCCGATGATTATGTCAAAGATGTCAACGATCATCTGAAAGTGTCGGATATCGTGACGGTGAAAGTGATCAATGTGGACAAAGATGGAAAAATTGGACTGTCGATCCGCAAAGCGATTGACAAACCCAAGCAAGATATGCCCGCTCGCAACGAAAGACGATTTCAGGGGGACAGAGATGGCGGCAATTATCGCCGCGGCGGCCGTCGCTCGCATTCGTCGCCCGCGAATCTATCTTTCGAAGACAAAATGTTACGTTTTTTGAAGGATAGCGAGGAGCGCATTTCTTCCCTCCGAAAACACACGGAATCCAAAAGAGGTGGCAGGGGGGCAAGGCGCTTTTAATATAGATGGATTAGTGGAATAGGATCGAATTTTCAGGAACCGCAGGCTGTAAGATACGGCTTGCGGTTTTTTTGCGTTTTTTTGTCGGAAATTTCTTTTGGCGGGGCACCTCATTTTGACAAACTTCATAAAAGAAGCCGGTTATAATGGACTGCACAAGCTTGTCCAAAAACGGTTAGGTGGTGTGATGATGGATAAATGGGGTATGTGGCGAGTCGATCGTAGCAGTACCAGGCAGTGGTCGTCCGAGGTTTGGGGCAAGGTAAGAGAGCGGTTGATGGAAAACCGGCTTGTGCAAGGTTTTGTTGCCAGAAGATGGTCGCTCGTGATTGTGCTGATGGGTTTTCTGCTCGGACGGGCGGTGATTTTGGAACAGTTTATGCCTTTTGCGCCAGCCTTTTTTGCCGTCATTTACTTTTTCCGCAAAGATATGCTGTACGGAACGACGCTTGCGATCACCCTCGGCAGCATGACGGCGGCACATGGGGGAACTGCCGTGCTCCTTGCACAGATGCTCGTTTTTTACTGGATCCAGAAAGGACTGGAGAAATTTGAAAAAACCGATCTGGCTTACATTCCGCTGACCGTTTTTTTCACCGTGTTTACGGTACGCTTGTTTTCGTACATGGTAGCGGGAGATCTGAGCTGGTATGCCGTAGGGATCACCGCTGTCGAAGGAGTACTCGGGTTCGTCCTGTCACTGATTTTTATGCAGGCGATTCCGGTGTTTACGCTGACGCGAAAAAACTATCAATTGAAAACCGAAGAAATCATCTGCCTGATGATCTTGCTGGCCTCGGTCATGACGGGCATGGTCGGATGGACGTATTACGATGCCAGCGCTGAAAATGTGTTGTCCCGTTTTCTCATTTTGCTGTTTGCCTTTGTCGGTGGAGCGGCGATGGGCGCATCCGTCGGGGTGATCACGGGGCTGATCCTCAGTTTGGCCAATGTGGAAGCGATCTACCAGATCAGTGTACTCGCGTTTTCGGGTTTGCTCGCCGGGTTGCTCAAGGAAGGAAAAAAGACCGGTGTGGCGCTTGGTCTATTGCTCGGATCGATCCTTTTGTCTTTATATGTGGGCGACCGCACACAAATTATCGCCTCGATATGGGAGTCGGTGACGGCTGTTCTTTTGTTCATGTTGTTGCCGAAACGATTTATCGGCACGGTAGCCAAATATGTGCCGGGAACCCAGGAGCATGCGCGTTCCCAGCTCGATTATGCGCGCCGCATGCGCGATATCGTTTCGGGACGGATCGAACAATTTTCCGAAGTGTTCCGCCAGCTGGCCAGCAGTTTTGCTTTTTTGGGCGGAACGGAAGATCAGAAAGATCAGAAAGAGGAACATATTGCGCATTTTATGGATGAGGTGGCCAGCAAGACCTGTTCGACGTGCTGGAAAAAGGACAAATGCTGGGAAGCACGATTTTACGATACCTATAAATATATGACGGAAATGATGTCGGCCATCGAAGAAAATCCGAACATGTTGAAAGCGGACATCCGCAGGGAGTGGAAACAGGTCTGTGCAAAAACGGAAGCGGTGCTGGAAACGATGAAGCAGCAATATGTGCTGTACAAACATAATCAGCATTGGAAACAGCAAATCCAGGAGAGCCGCCTGCTCGTCGCCGACCAACTGAAAGGCGTATCCCGAGTGATGCAGGATTTATCGCGGGAGATCAAGCGGGAAGGCCAAGAAATGTTCTTGCAGGAAGAACAGATCCGCCATGCCCTGGAAACGCTGGGGCTCCCGATTTATGGCATCGACATTATCAGCCTCGAGGAAGGCAATGTACAGATTGAGATGGTTCACCGCTATGGCAAAGGAATGGATGAAAGCCGCAAGTTGATTGCTCCCCTGCTTACGGATATATTAGGGGAGAATATTGCGGTGAAACGGGAGACGACCGGAGCAGATGGATATACGACCGTTGAATTCGGCTCGGCCAAAGAGTTTGAAGTGGAGACCGGTGTCGCCGGTGCGGCCAAAGGGGGAGAGCTTTTGTCGGGCGACAGTTACAGCACGTTGGAATTGAGCAACGGGAAATTTGCAGTCGCCTTAAGCGACGGTATGGGCAACGGGGAACGGGCCAGCCAGGAAAGCCGCACGGCATTGACGATCTTGCAACAGCTCTTGCAATCCGGCATGGATGAAAAACTGGCGATCAAATCGGTCAATTCCATTTTGCTGTTACGATCACCGGATGAAGTTTTTGCGACCATCGATTTGGCGCTCGTCGATCTGTACAGCGCAAAAACGACGTTTTTGAAAGTGGGATCGACGCCGAGTTTCATCAAACGCGGCAAAGAGGTGATCACCGTCAAAGCCAATAATCTGCCCGTGGGCATTTTGAGTGATATTGAGTTCGATCTATTGGACATGCAGTTGAAGCCGGGGGATACGCTCATTATGATGACCGATGGTGTCTATGATGCGCCGGGTCATGCGGTCAACAAGGAGTTGTGGATGAAGCGGGTCATCCAGGAGTTGAAGACGGAAGATCCGCAAGAGATCGCGGACTGTTTGTTGGAAACCGTCGTCCGGTATCAGCACGGTGAAATCGCCGATGACATGACCGTAGTCGTCGCCCGGATCAATTCCTATCAGCCGGAATGGGCAGCGATCCGCTGGCCTGGCCTGTCCCATCTGGAGCGGCCCAAGACGGTCAGTTAAAGGAGAAGATGAATATGCCACATACTCTTTCACATATGCTTGCGATCGGGGGTACGGGGATGCTGGCTGATGCGGTGTGCTGGCTGGCTGAACAAGGTCACGAGGTGACCGTAGTAGGACGGAATCAACACAAATTACAAAGGCTGACGGATCGGCATCCCTCCTTGCACCCGGTTACGGCGGATTATAAGGAATTGGAGCGTTTTGTCTCGGTTTTAAAAGAGGCGGTTGTTCAGCGTGGATATTTTACACGTGTGTTGGCCTGGATCCATGATCGTGAGGAGACGATTTTTAAGCGGTTATATACTGAATTGTTCTCTGATCCGTCCTGCCACTGGGAACTATTTCACGTGCTTGGCAGTGCAAGCAATCTGGAAGAAATCGAAAAAAAGGTGAATCCACCGCCAAATTGCAAGTATCATCAAATCAAACTGGGCTTCGCTTTGGAAGGAAATCATTCCAGATGGTTAACCCATAAAGAGATCTCAGCCGGTGCGATTGATGCGATGAAAACCGGAAGGGAAGTGACCATTGTGGGGACGTTAACGCCATGGTCAAAAAGACCTACCTATGGTTAGATTTTCAATAGCGGGGATGAACGCATGAAAATTGTTAGCGGGGAATCCTTATCCGACCGTTGCCTCTGATTTTGTTTGTGTGGCGGGGCACGAAATGCTGGAGCGGGTCGCCAGCAC
>CALAME010000006.1 GCA_937925675.1 uncultured Paenibacillaceae bacterium
TCAAAATAGATGACTATCCCTCCTTGTTAATCGAGCAACCGGTTGGACTTGAGCCTATGCAACTTTTTCCTCTTTCATTCGTCCAATAAAACATAATGGAGGGATGCAGATGCGAAACTTATCTGTCCGTTTCCTTATGGTATGTTTTCTCATGTTTATAGGGTTAACCGGTGTAGCCACAACAGCCTGGGCAGCGGAAAATATCGACAAACGGCCCTTGAACGAACGGTTCCACGAGTTGGTCATCGTTCCGTATGATTTTCAGAACAAAGCGTTCATTTCCGGCCAAATCACCGACATCGATGGAGATTACCAGATGTATCAATCAAGGGGGAGAGTTCTCGTACCGATTCGATTGATGAGTGTTCTTGCCAACGAGATCGACCCCAACCCCGGTCACTGGGAAACGGTGTGGCAGCCTGAAAAGCCGGACGAGGTGGTTCTTAGGCACAGCCAACTCGGCAAAACGATCGTTTTCACCGTCGGCAGTACGACGATGCGGATCAACGACCAAACTCGGGAGTTGGACGTTCCTCCGCAAAAGATAGGAGGACGGGTGGTGTTGCCATTGCGCAGCACGGCCGAGGCGTTAGAAAAGAAAATCGATTGGTTGGATGGGCTGATCCTGATCGGGGATGCTTATGTGGACTTGCAACATCCGCAGACATTGGAGATGGTCCGTCCGCTCAAAGCGGTGTTGACCGATTCCCGGCAACCGATCCCGTATGAAGAGCGGTCGCTTCCCCTTGCCCTGTATAACAATGAGGTATATTTTACCGATCAGCAATGGAGCCAAATCTATGTTCAACGGGAGGGTGAACCGCCTCAAGCGGTATCCTTCAGCGGTGAGCCTTTTTTGCCTTACTCCCGAGTCATCGATGATCTCCTCTATTACGTAACCTTGGAAGGAGAACAATACGCTTTATATACGTATCATTTGCGGGATGGAACGAATGTGAAAGTAGCGGCGCTCGAGGACTGGAGCCCGTATGACGGTTGGCTGGGAAGCGTATATTCCTTCGATGGGGAAATCTACGTCATTCTGCACCGGGGTGATCTCACGATGGGCATCGACACTTTATACAAGGTGAACAGGGAACAGGCCCGATTAGAAAAGATCACTCAAGCCAAAGGCTTTATCGAAATTCAGCCGGCTAAAAACTTCCTTTATTATACAGACTTCAATCCCATTTATTTTGCTAACAATCTGTACCGGATTGATAAAGAAACAGGAGAGACGGAAAACATCGGTGAACCGGGGTACACATACGGGATTTCCCGCATCATAGAAGGGTATAACACCAGCTATTCCGGTAATGATTCCCTCTACGTTCGGGATGGACACATTTATGTGTTAGGTTATAAGGAAGACGATCTGGAAGATCAGAGCGCTGTCTATAAGGTGGACGTGGCGAAGAAAACGCAGACGAAACTGACGCCGCCAACCGAACAATTTTGGCTGTTGGATCAATATCTTTATTTCATCGATTCAGAAAGCGGCCATTTAAAAAGAGTGGACGTAGATGGCGGCCATTTGCAAACGTTGGTGGAGCGAAAGGTGAGGGAGGCAGAGCTTTATGACGGGCAATTTTATTATATTGGTGAAGACGATCAAAATGGAGCACCGGCGTTGTACGCTTTTCAAATTGCACAAGAAGAAGAAACGAAACTCAGTGCGGAACCGGTCCAATCGTTTTACGTGAATCACACCGGTATTTACTATGTATCGGATGGTCTCGCCATGGGGCTTTACAAAATCAAGCGCGAAGAAAACAACCGCAACATACGGCTGGTTCAGGAGCGGATCGAATCGGTACAGCTTACGGATCATGGAATCGTCTACACGCTCAAGTACGAGCCCGGCATATATATGGTTCGGAACGGCAACTGAAGAAACATCAGCGGTCCTGTATCAGTGATCATACAACATCCGCAGTAACTGATCATCCAGCACGACGGGCTGTTTCGGGATTTTGGATAAATCAAATTCGTCGATCAGCTCGTCACAGCGCACGGGCTCTGGCCGTTCGATTAAACCGCTCATCCAGGCGAGACAACCGACGATCCATTGCGGAGAGACCCCTGCTTTGCGCAGATCTGCAATGTTTACGGCCCCATGCCGTTTGGCCAGACGCTTTCCATCCGGTCCGTAAATCAGCGGTACATGGGCATAACGGGGCGCTTCCAGCCCCAGCGCTTCGAACAGAGCCAGCTGTCTGGGCGTCGAGTCGAGCAAATCGTATCCTCTCAACACATCCGTGATCTTCATCGCCGCGTCATCAACGACGACAGCCAGTTGATAGGCGTAAATATGATCCGCGCGGCGTACGATAAAATCCCCGCCTGCACCTGCAGGAAAAGATTGCGGCCCGAGGACGAGGTCGTCGAAATGGAAGGGACGGTCAGGCAGAATGAAACGAAGGGATGGGCGTTTTTTGGCCTCCCGTTCCTTCCGCTCCGATTCGCTTAAATGCCGGCACCATCCAGGATAGGCGGGCCCTTCCCCGGCCAGCCCATGCGGTGCGCTGGCGATTTCCATCAGTTGCGCGCGGCTGCAATAGCAAGAATACAATCTCCCGTCCCGCTCGAGTTGACGGAGCGCTTCTTCATAAAGATCCAGGCGCCGGCTTTGTTCGTAAGGGCCGTACGGACCGCCGATATCCGGCCCTTCATCCCAATCGAGTCCAAGCCAACGCATGTCCAAAAGCAATTGCTCCACATACTCGGGTTTGCAACGTGGTTGATCAATATCTTCAATGCGCATCACGATCGTTCCGCCGACCTTGCGCATCTGCAACCAAGCTAACAACGCCGTTCTGGCATTTCCGATATGAAGCAGGCCGGAAGGTGTAGGTGCAAAACGTCCACGTCTCATCGGTTTCACCCCGCTAATGTTTTATTTTAATGGACCGGATTTTCGATGTAAATGTGAAACGTCTTCAGGTGATGCGGGATGATCAAAATCATCTTGTCATGATCTTGAATCCGCATTTTTTTTCTGTTATATTGATGACTGTAAAAAGTGAAGATGCCTGTCGCTGATAAAAACGATGTTGATCTTGGCCCCGTAGCTCAATGGATAGAGCAACCCTCTCCTAAAGGGTAGATATCAGTTCGAGTCTGGTCGGGGCCGCCATGCTTTTCATCCCCCATTTCCGTGACATTTGCCTCTCTTCGCATCATCAGGCCCATCCATTGTCTTGTTCGCCTATGGAATGAACCGATTCCGTCCAACCTCTAAATGGATTGAAATTTTCCCTACCCTAATATTCGATTTGATGCAGGGGCTGATCTGATCATCGCCCATCATTCGCACATATTAAAAGGAGTGGAATGGTATAAAGGCAAGCCTATTTATCATGGATTATGTAACGGTTTT
>CALAME010000007.1 GCA_937925675.1 uncultured Paenibacillaceae bacterium
CCTTTAGTTAACATGTTCCTTGAGTTACCGTATTCCTTCAGTTTACGATCTTTACTTCGGCATAAGGCGAAACCGACGTTTCCAACAGGGAATTCGGGATTCCCTTCAGGTGCAAATCGAAAAAAGCGACCACATAATCCCGCTGGGCTGCCAGTACATGTTCAGGATGGGCCGTGCCAATGCTACCTTGAATGACTTGCCGGGACAGGCTCAATTGGCGACTGAGTTCGGGAAGCAAGTACTGGTAATCCGTAAACGTAAAATGCGCACCGTTGGGAATGGCTATATCCCGCTTCCAGCCCTTCGAAGCATGCCAGAACGATCTTTTGTCAACGGCTGTCAGATGGGAATCGACCTCCCCTTCATCGTTGTAGCCGGCATGCATCAACATAAATGGACGTTCAAGCCCATGCACTGCCACCGGAAGAAGGTGATCGGGCAACCGCCCCAATGTTGCATCCATGATGATGCCAGCGTCGATGCGCAAATCCTCATACATCGCCTGTGCAGTTGTCGCACCGCCGGCTGAATGTCCAAACATACCGACCCGCTCGAGGTTGAGCATTTCTGCCCAGCCTTCTGGCAGGGCCTTCCGGTTCACAACCGGATTTTGTCCCTTCTTCAGTTCAGCAAGTTGATCCAGCACAAAAAGGACATCGTCCACCCGCACTTCCAGCATCTTCAAAACCGTTTCGGTATCATACTCAGGCAACATTTCCGTGGCGATGCGCCCGTCAGGAAATTCGACCGCCGCCGTTTCATACGTGTGATCCATCGTAACGACGATGTAGCCCTGGCTGGCCAATTCCATGGCATGAATGGTACCAAAACTTCTCGGGACAGAGCCTCCCGGCGAATAAAGAATTACCGGCCATCCGTCTTCGCTGTCGGCTACCGGTGCGTCCAGCCAGGCGTGTGTCCGGATTCCCGCCAGGTCAACGCGGCCGGTTTCCAGCCCTATCGTCGGAACCACATGTCGGTCATAATATTCGGCAACGCTCGGCAACAGATAAGGAGCCTCCTGCTTACTTTCCTGACTAGCCGGATACCAGATGCTGATCATCAGTTCTCTTGCTTGATCCTTAACCCACGGATCGGAACGGTTTTTATCGACAAGATGGAGTTCCGTTACGCCGACCGGATGGGGGCCTGACGGCGCGGGCAATTCAAGACGGATTTTCTCTTGACTTAAAGCCTCATCACTTTTTTCCGGCGTTCCTGACCCGACCAGCGCCCCCAAACCGATGATGGTTATGATCGCCACAATCATAAGAGCATTGGGAATAAGAGCACTGGGAATCCCGCGTACAGACTCCCCTAAAATGATCCTGCTGCTTGATTGGACGGTCATCACGTAATAGATCGCATAAATGATCAAAAATACGCCGACACAGATCATGATCGGCAAGGAGAGATGGACCGACCCCATTCCTCCGAACAGTCTTTTCAACCATTGAAACAAAACGATATAATGGGCAATCCCCACCGCCAGGGGCAGCGCAAAAACCAACGCATTTTGCTTGAGCAGGATGGCGAGAATTTCTTTTCGACTTGCACCGAGTTTCCTCAAAGTGTCGTAGCGCGGCTGGTCATTGATCGCTTCCGCCACTTGCTTGAAGTAGATGATGCTGCCTGTAGCCATCAGAAACACGACACCCAGAAAGCCCAGCACAAATACGTTAAATGCCGCATTTTCGATACCGAGACGGTATTCGGTGTAATACGACGACATTTGCGCTTCCGGAACGCTGACCTGGGCCAATGCTTCTGTCGTTTCTTTCGCTGTCTTCTCGTTTTCTACCCTGTACCCGACATAAAGCTTTGGTGCTATTTGCTTGGAAATTCGATCAAACCGATCATCGGAAACGACAATCATAATATCCGGATAGCTCCAGTTGATAATCCTGCCCGTTGTCATCCCGGAAATCGTTAAAGGGATTGTCTCTTCAGGCAATGCGAGCGTGATCGTTTCTCCCATGTAATCTTGTTCGCGGTAATCCGTATACATCGGGCGAACGGCGATCGCTTGTCCGTCACTTTGGATGGACAATTGGCGGTGTTTCAACACCTTTGCCGCACGGTTGTAGTCGCTGACCGAAATGATTTTAATCGGGTATGGCGCGGCTTCTTTTTCTCTCCGGGACAAGACGATGCTGCTGGATGCATCCCCCTGAGAATGAACGATGGGCAGGATGACCTGCTCTGTAACGGGATGCGCATGATCCCCGCGAATGATCTCATCCACCTTTTGATTGAACGGTTCATCCTGGGCGATATACATATAGCTGAAAGGCGCAATCATGCGCACGGTTTTTTCATAACTATAGTAAGCGCTGAATCCGAAACTAAAGGCACAGAGCGTAATGGCAGACAAGATAGAGATGATGCTGAATGTACGCGCATTGCCCTTCAAGCGGTAAAGCAGATTTGCGGTGATGATCATATTGACGCCTTTGTAATATAACCGTTTATTTTTCCGAATCGATTGGATGAGAAAAATGATCAGGGAAGAAAATAAAAACAGCGTTCCGAAAACCATCCCCAACATAATCAAGCTCAAATTCAGCAAAATCTCTTCATTGGATGAGAAATCCCGAAACCCGAAGCTGTAGCCGATGCCGAGGCATACGACGGCAGCTATAGAAGTCAGCAGAGAAGCGCGCGGTTCTTGCTCGCCTTCCGCTTCCGCCCGAAACAGTTCAATCAACCCGAATCGATAAATGAGCCGGTATGCTCGAAGTGAAATGAACAAAAGGATCGTCATGAAAACCGCGATCGTGTTTAGCAGAGCCGGAAAGGAAAAGGCCATACCCACACTCGCCTCTATTTCCAGGAGGCGCGCCAAAATCATCGCAAACAGTTTCGACAAATACGAGCCGACGGCAATACCTGTTACAAGAACCGCGGCACCGATGATCATATTTTCATAAAACAGCATTTTGCCAATCGTCTTTTTGGGAAGGCCAAACAGGGCGTACAATCCGACTTCTTTTTTTCGTTTACGTATAAAAAACTGATGGGAGAAAAGCATAAAAATGGAGACGAAAACGATGAGCACAAACGTCGCCGTCATGAACACAGAGCGCATATTGCTGGAAGATTCGATGGCTTCGACAATGTCCGCACTGTATTGCAAGGCGGAAAAAACATAAAAAACGACAACGCTGACAAACATCGAGACAAAATAAAGCAAATAGTTGCGGAAGTTGCCTTTTATATTTTTCTTGACCAGTTCAAATAGTGTCACCGGTATGGCCTCCCAGCACCGTCAGCACATCCAATATTTTTTTGAAAAAGTTTTGGCGCGATGTCGTTCCTCTGACGAGTTCTGTAAAAATTTGACCGTCTTTAATGAACAAAACCCGAGTGCAATAGCTCGCTGCAAAAGCGTCATGCGTCACCATCAAGATCGTGGCCTGCTCCTGTTCGTTCAATTGCTTCAGCGATTCCAGCAACTCGGCTGCGGATCTGGAATCCAGCGCGCCTGTCGGTTCATCGGCCAAAATCAGTTTCGGATTCGTTATCATTGCCCGCGCAGCAGCTGTTCGCTGTTTTTGTCCGCCGGATATTTGGTACGGATACTGATCCAGGATATGCTCAATGTGAAAGCGCTTGGCGATCGCCTGCACGTTTTGCTCCAGCTCGTCCGGATTCGCTTTGGACAACACCATGGGCAGCATCATATTTTCCCTGACGGTCAACGTATCCAGCAGATGATAATCCTGAAAAATAAATCCGAGTGTTGAACGGCGAAATTCCGCCAATTGCTCCTCTTCCATTCCGATCAACCTTTGTCCGTCTACCACAATCTCTCCTGAAGTCGGTTCATCGATGGTCGCGACCAGATTAAGCAACGTCGTTTTCCCGGAACCGGACGGCCCCATAATGCCTACAAACTCGCCATGATGAACGCTCAAGTCGATCCCGTGGAGTACCGGGATCACATTTCCTTTGACGACATAGGCCTTTTTTACTTTTTTCATTTCCAATATCGTTTTCATTTGCGTTTCTCCCAGTCCTCGCTTTTTGTTTAAGGTGCTTTGCTTTTTCCCCGTCTTCGCTTTGTTTTACTTCTATCTGTTTTTCCTGGTCTTTGCTTTTGTTTTACTTCCTTTGCTTTTTATCGTAGCATGTTTAATATCAGACTTGCCTTTATCTATTCTTGCAATTTTCGATGACACACTTACATTTTTGTCATGTTCATTTTTGGGGCAGTTCTTCTCTGGAACAATCGGGACGGGAGGGGTCATGGTGAAAATTATGATCGTCGAGGATGATCCGACCATACGGGAGATGCTCGGGGAAACGGTAAACAAATGGGGATTTGAAGCCGTTCTTTGCGATGATTTTCATCGGGTGCTGAACATTTTTCTGGAGGAAAAGCCACATCTGGTCGTGATGGATATCAACCTTCCGGTATATGATGGCTATCATTGGTGCAACCAAATCCGTGAAGTGTCCAAAGTGCCGATCATCGTCCTATCCTCGCGCAACACACCGATGGACATGGTGATGGCGATGAATATAGGGGCCGATGATTATATCCAGAAGCCGTTTTTCAACGAAGTCCTCATCGCGAAAATTAAAGCGCTGCTTAGAAGAACGTATTCCTACATCGATACCGCCCCCCACATCATCGAGCATGACGGCGTCATCCTCAATTTGAACGAAGGAACGGTCCGGTGTGGGGAGAAATCGGCTGAGTTGACAAAAAACGAATTTAAAATTTTAAGTCTTCTCATGCAGCAAAAAGGTAGCATCGTCAGCCGGGAGAAAATCATGCGCAAACTATGGGAAGACGAAAGTTTCATCGATGATAACACCCTGGCCGTCAATATGACCCGCTTGCGCAAAAAATTGAACGAACTGGGCAAGGACAACTTCATTACCACGATCAAAGGGGAAGGGTATATCATCAAATGAATATATGGCGGTATTTGGAAGAAAAACGTTATTTTGTCGTCATGCATCTGTCGATGCTCATTTTTGTGGCGATCATGATGATCGCAAGTGCAAACGAAAGATATGATTTTGCCGACCTGGTCTACACCTTGGCTGGCTGCTTTGGATTGGCCGCCCTATATCTCCTTTACGATTACTTCAAGCGCCGTAACCATTGTCGGATATTAAATGAGCTGGTCAAGGACATGACCGATGATGAATGGCTCCGGCTTCCCCGTTCGCATGAAAGAGAGCATCAATTGTACCAGGAAATCATCGGGAAGATTCAGCGCAGGAAAGAGAAGGAATTGGAGAAATTTTACGAGGAACATCAAGATTTTCAGGATTTTATCATGTCGTGGATTCATGAAGTCAAGCTTCCGATCACGGCATGCTATATGCTGATCCAAAACAGTGCGGGGAAAGCGGTAGACGAGCTCGCGGACAAGCTGGAAGATGAAGTCCGCAAAATCGAACATCTTGTGGAACAGGCGCTTTACTATTCCAGAATCGATTCATTTTCCAGAGACTATCTCATCTCCGAAGTTCCCGTACATCAAATCGTCCGTTCAAGTGTAAAAAAGTACGCCAAGTTGTTCATATCCAAGCGGATTCGCTTTACGATGCCGGAAGAAGAGTTATGGGTGCACAGCGACAGCAAATGGCTCGGATATATTATCGATCAAATGATAGCGAACTCGTTAAAGTACACCGACGACCATGGAACAATCGCATGCACCTTTGAGGAAGATCCAAAGGAAAAACGACTGATCCTTCGCGATTCAGGGATCGGAATCAACCCGGAAGACATCGACAGAGTGTTTGAAAAAGGGTTTACCGGTGCCACCGGGAGAACCAAACGGAAATCGACCGGTTTGGGACTATATCTGGCCAACCAGATGGCGCTCAAACTTGGCCATCGGTTGTCTGTGCAGTCGGAGAAGGGAAAATATACGCAAATGACGATCCATTTTCCCAAATACAAAAATTTATCTGACCCAGTATTTTTCAACCAGGTGTGATTCGACCAGCAGTTGTTCCCATTCATCATCAGCCAAACCATAACGTTCCATGGTATTCATCGCATGGCCAATATTGAACTTGCCGGGGAGTGCTGAGAACCTGCTCTAGCTGATTGAGCTTGAACGTCTCATTCGCAATCAGAATAAATGTCAGTTTGCTAAGT
>CALAME010000008.1 GCA_937925675.1 uncultured Paenibacillaceae bacterium
TTTTAAATGGTGGCTTTGTGGCGCATCAGGGGGAATGGATTTTTTATATCAATCCCGACCATCGGCATTATATTTATGCGAAGCACATCAATGGTGATGAGGATAAACCACAGCTTTTGATTCGACACGAGGCGAACTTTTTGAACGTGTTGGGCGATCGTATTTTTTACCAGAACCGCTCTGATGAAAACAAACTGTATAAGGCTTCGATTACAGGAATGGATGCTGAGGCTTTAACGGAAAACGCGGTGAATATCGTCTTTGTTGACTCCGAATGGATCTATTTTCTAAAAGATGAAAGATTGCATCGGATGCGTCATGACGGTACCCAACTGGAGAAGCTGACAGACATAATCGTGCACAGTTATGTTGTCATGGAGGATACCATTTATTTTGTGGAGCCGTTCGGGAAATCGTTCTATTACCTGGATCTCAAAACAAAAGTAACGAATGAATTAGCAGCACTGCCACACACTGCGGTGGAGGCAAAATATACAGCGGATGGAATCGTTTATAGGATTGATGAAGATCATGCGATTTATGAGTTAACCTATCGTGATCCCGTGCCGCGTAAACTGATTGATGAAGCGGAGTTTTTGTTGTATGCGGATGAGCAGTTCGTATATTATTATGACGAGCGATTGCGAAAATATAATCGCAAAACCGGTCAAGATGAAAATTGGGGACATCCAGACGACAAGTACTACCATGTGCAGTTCATACCGGGGCGGTTGTTTTACTTGGATCATCCGAATAGGGAGCATTGGAAGCTAATGGAATTGCAATTGGACAACACGGAACATGTCAAATAACCGAACGACCGATAACATATTTATATAAAGTCTGACTGCGGCTTGTATCATAAGCCGCTTTTTTTCGATCTGTCACGTGGATGAGCACAAATTTATTCTATCCTACATAGGATGAAATCAAATGTATACCGAAGTAAAAATCAGGATGACCCTCTCACTTTTTCCGTGATATTTTGAAAGTTTAAAAGAATCGAGATGCGGACATACTGATAGAAAAAATAGAGGTGGATTAGAGTATGTTCAGGCACCGAAAAGATACGTGTATTGTGTGCGGAAAGCAAAACATGGAGGGCATCCGCATATTCTCTCATTTGATCTGTTCCGACTGTGAGTCAGAGATTGTCAGTACGGATGTGCATGATGAAAAATATCCTTATTTTATCAATAAACTGCGGACGATTTGGTACCGAAAAGATGCGTAGTTTTCCTGCCATTTGTTCTTGTCTTCTTCCGCGCGTTCCTGTATGCTTATACCGTGATGCCGTTTTGCTAGAAAGGAGAAAATGAGGTTGGATCAGCATCGCGCTCCGCTGTTAGAGAAGCTGGTTCAGCATACTCGGGCTAATTTTGTGCGCGCCCACGTTCCGGGCCATAAAGGCAGAGGGGGAGACGGTCTGGAGGGGCAGGCCGGGCTGAGTCAGGTCATGCAGATCGACTGGACCGAAGTTCCGGGCCTGGACAACTTGCACGATCCGCAATCGGTAATCCGGGAGGCCGAGGAGTTGGCCAGCGCCTGTTTCGGCGCGGACGTGACCCGCTTTCTTGTAGGCGGCAGCACAGCGGGGAATCTGGCGGCTGTGCTCGCTTTGTGCCAACGCGGCGATATTTTGATCGTACAGCGCGATTCCCACCAATCGGTGCTGAACGGAATTGCGCTAGCAGGGGCAAAAGCGGTCTTTTTGCCGGCGTTGACAGACCCTGTGAGCGGACTGCCATTACCCGTCCGCACGGAACATATTGTGGAGGCCCTGGAGCGTTACCCGGAAGCCAAAGGCGTTTTTTTAACGTGTCCGAACTATTACGGTATCGGTGGAAACTTGCGCGAGGTGGCAAACGCCGTACATACTTACGGGAAGCCGCTCATCGTGGACGAAGCGCACGGCGCTCATTACGGATTTCACCCGGATTTGCCGCCGTCTGCCCTGTCTTGCGGAGCGGATCTCGTCATTCAATCGACACATAAAATGCTGACCGCGCTCACGATGGGGGGGATGATTCATCTGAAGCGGGGAAGGATCCCGGAAGAACGTCTGATGCGAGTGCTGGCGATGGTGCAAAGCTCAAGCCCCTCCTATCCGATCATGGCCTCGCTGGATCTGGCGCGCCGGGTGGTGGCCACGTCAGGCAAGCAAAAAATTGAACGAGCGTTGCAGGCGGTCTATCGTTTGCGAGACAAGATCGTACAAAGCGGGTACTGGGAATTGAATCCGCTCCGGCAAAAAGAGGGGATCACCCAGGATCCGTTCAAACTGACCCTGCGTGATCGGCAAGAAGGTCGCAGCGGACTCCAGCTGCAAGCTGAACTGGAACGGCTGGGCTGCCTGGTAGAAATGGCGGACCCGGAGCGGGTGCTATTCGCCTTCAGTTTGATGACAACCCCCGATGACACCGAACGCATCGTACAAGCGCTCACCGCATTGCGGTCGGGGCGGGAAAACGAAAACGGTCCTTCAGCGTTTCTCCGTTCGGACGAGCCTCATCCCTCTTCATCGTTTTCTGCCGCATCGCAAGCGATGATCTCCGCGCCGGTGGAACTTCTCTTGCATCCGGACGCTCCGACAAAGCGTCTGCCGCTGAAAGAGTGCATCGGGTTCCGGGCAGCGGAAACGGTTACCCCTTACCCGCCGGGCATACCGGTGATTTACCCGGGGGAGACGATCAGCGAGGCGCATGTAAGCGAGATTGAACGATGGCGTAAAGCAGGCGCCCGCTTTCAAGGTTCAGAAGATGAGACAGCTCAAACTTTAACCGTGCTGGCAGCTATATTATAATAGGTACATCAAAGGGA
The DNA here is from genome assembly GCA_937925675.1 of uncultured Paenibacillaceae bacterium. Taxonomy (GTDB): domain Bacteria; phylum Bacillota; class Bacilli; order Paenibacillales; family CALAME01; genus CALAME01. The sequence goes on from CALAME010000008.1 coordinate 2,821, forward strand.
GAACGAGGTTCGCAAGTATGAAAAGAGGATACTTTTTTTCTGCGGAGGGCAATGAAGGAGCGGGAAAGTCAACGATTGTGAAAATAGCTTCCCAATATCTCGCTTCTAAAGGGCTTGAAGTCGTCACCTCTCGAGAACCCGGCGGGATCGCCATCGCGGAGCAGATCCGTGAAGTGATTCTGGATCGACGCAATACGAAGATGGACGGCCGCACGGAGGCTCTTTTGTATGCAGCAGCGCGAAGGCAACATTTTGTCGAAAAAATTTCTCCCCTCTTGCAGGCGGGCAAGACTGTCATTTGCGATCGGTTTATCGACAGCAGCCTGGCCTACCAAGGGTATGCGAGGGGACTCGGAATCGAAGAGGTGCTTTTGATCAACCGGTTTGCGATCGAGAATGTATTTCCCGATTTGACCCTTTATCTCGATGTGGACCCGGAAGTCGGATTGAAACGTATACATGAACAGCAAGGGCGCGAGATTAACCGTCTCGATCTGGAATCTCTATCCTTTCATCACAAAGTCAGAGAAGGCTATCTGGAAGTGATGAAAAGATTTCCTGAACGCATAGTTAAAATTGATGCAAACAGAAGCTTGGAACAAGTGTTTGAGGAGGTCAAGCGGGTTTTAGATCAGTTTTTGGTTGAAAAGGAAGAAAAATAGAACCTATCATCTGAAAGCGACATATTGTATAATAAGTGCAAAACCAAACCATTGGGAAAATATATAATGAAAACGCTAACAAACGACGATTGCGTAAAGATATCTTCGTTGTCTATTCTTTCATCTTGAAATTTATTTTTAATTATGAAATGAAGGAGGCGATTCCCTTGAAACTCGTCATCGCGGTCGTCCAGGATAAAGACAGCAACCGTCTTTCCAACGCGCTTGTCAAAGAAGGGTTCCGGGCGACCAAATTGGCCAGTACGGGCGGATTTTTGAAGGCAGGTAACACAACGTTCATGATCGGTATTGAAGACGACCGCATTCGCGACGTGATGAGAGTCATCAAAGAAAATTGCCAGGTGCGGGAGCAGCTGGTGACGCCGGTTTCGCCGATGGGAGGTACCACCGACTCCTACATTCCGTTCCCGGTCGAGGTCGAAGTGGGCGGCGCGGCTGTGTTCGTGTTGCAAGTGGAGCAGTTTGAACATTTTTAAAGAACGGATCGTTTGGAAGGCAGGAGAGCCGTCTTGAAAATCAATCCCGGATTTCGTTCGATACAGAAAGGGATTTTGAAGACAGAGCCGAACGTGTCGACACCGGTCAGAGCCAAGTCGTTTTCCGATGTGATGCAGCAGCAGGAAGAACGGGCTTCCCGCGAACAATTGCAAAAAATGATCGAGGAGATCAACCAGCAGGCCGAACGGTTAAAAAGATCGATGACGGTTCGCGAACTGCGCCTATATAAAATGATGGTCAAGCGTTTCCTGGAGGAAACGGTGCGCAAAGGGATTGCGATCAAAAATACGCGCGGCTGGGATCGTCGTGGTCGCAGTCGCCGTTACCGCTTGATCGAAGAGATCGACAGGCATTTGTTGGACATGGCGGATGAACTGTTAGAAAGTGAGCAAGGCCGCATGGAATTGCTGGAAAAAGTCGGAGAAATCAAAGGCCTGCTCATCAACCTTCAATATTAAAACTGACAATAATGAGAAAGGCAGGAGCGAAGCTCATTGTCCATTCAATCATTGCCGGTCCACGAAAAAGTGAAAACGATGCTTATCAACGGACTGCGTCGTCAACGCATTTCCCATGCCTATATTTTCAGCGGCCCGGCAGGAACGGGCAAATTGAAAACGGCGTTGGCGCTGGCGCAGTCTCTTTTTTGTTCGGAACGGAAAGACGGAGCGTGCGGACAATGTGCAGATTGTCGAAAAATGGAGCATGGCAATCATGAACGGCTGTACCGGATCGCACCGGAGGGAACGGCGATCAAGATCGAACAAATCCGTGATCTTCAGCGGGCTTTCGCCTATCGCCACGATCCGTCGCAAAAGCATGTGTATATCATTGAACAGGCGGAAAAAATGACGCCGCAAGCCGCCAACAGTCTGCTCAAATTTTTGGAAGAGCCGAGCCCGGGCATTACCGGTATATTATTGACCGAAAATGGACAGGCTTTGTTGCCGACGCTCCGCTCACGTTCACAATGGATCGAATTTGCTCCCTTACCCCCGGATGAAACTGAACAAGCGCTGATTGCCGCTGGAATTTTCCGTCCTCTTGCCCGCCTTGCAGCACAACTGCGTGCGGGGGCGGAAGGGGCGCGAGAATTGGCGGAAACGGATGGATTTGCAGAAATGCGAAGCGTAGTGATACAATTAATGAAAGAATGTATTCATTCTCCACATGTCGCGTTGGTTACCGCTCAACAAAAGCTATTTCGAGGTGACCGAGCGGGACAGTTGGAATGGTTTTTGGACATGTGGACATTGATGATCAAAGATATGATATATGTTCATTGCGGAAAAGAAGAGGAGCTTGTGTTTTGCGATCAGACGGAGTGGATCCGCTCCGTCGCGCGAAAAAAAAGTTTATCGCATTGGATCCGTTGCCTGGATCTTTGTATCGAAACTCGGAACAGACTCCGCCTGCATGTCCAGCCGCAATTGGCGCTGGAGCGGTTGATGCTCCACATCTGAAGGGGGAGGAAGATGTATTCGGTCGTAGGTGTCCGCTTCAAAAGAGCGGGTAAGATATATTATTTTGATCCTTCGGATCACGATTTGCATCTCAGTGATAACGTCATCGTGGAAACCGCACGCGGCATCGAATACGGCACCGTCGTCATCGGCAAACGATTGGTGGATGAAAACGATGTCGTGCTGCCTTTGAAAAAAGTGATTCGCAAAGCGGATCAAAACGATGCGCGAACCGTCGAGGAAAACCGAAAAGCAGCCAAAAACGCATTCGGGATCTGTCTGGAAAAAATACGCAAGCACCAACTGCAGATGAAGTTGGTGGATGTCGAATATACGTTTGATCGCAACAAAATTATTTTTTATTTTACAGCGGAAGGACGTGTCGATTTTCGCGAACTGGTCAAAGATTTGGCGAGCGTGTTTCGCACGCGCATCGAACTGCGCCAAATCGGTGTACGGGATGAAGCGAAAATGATCGGCGGACTCGGTCCGTGCGGACGACCGCTTTGTTGTTCGACATGGCTTGGCGATTTCGAGCCGGTCTCGATCAAGATGGCCAAAGACCAGAATCTTTCGCTGAATCCGACCAAAATTTCCGGCTTGTGCGGCCGGTTGATGTGCTGTCTCAAGTTTGAACATGATCAGTACGAAAGCGCCAAGCAAGAAATGCCGGAAGTCGGCTCTCATGTCGTCACTTCCATGGGCGAAGGCAAGGTGGTCGCCCTTCAAGCGGATAAAGGAAAGGTACAGGTCAAGCTGTTTGAAACGAACAAAGTGAAAGATTTCCCGCTGGATGATGTCGCCAAAGTGGAACAACCGTAAAGAGATTTACGGTACAGGGGTGGAGAACCGTTGGACAAACAGGAACTTTATACCCATATTATGGAGATCGAAGAGCAGATGGGACGCATGTACGCCGATTTGGGCGAGTTGAAACAGAAAGTCGTGTCCTTGCTGGAAGAAAACCAGCGGTTACATGTGGAAAACGAGCGGCTGCGCAGCATGTTGCAAGAGGAGTCAAAACCGGCGCAAGAAAGTCGCGTACGTGAAGGTGCGAAGCCGGGAACAGGTCCAGGCTACGACAATCTCGCCTCCTTGTATCGGGAAGGTTTTCATATCTGCAACGTTTATTACGGTCATTTAAGAACAGAAGGCGATTGTTTGTTCTGTCTTTCCTTTTTGTCCAAATAACGGGATTTTTCTGGGAAAAGGGATTTTACGCGGCGAATTGGCCGCGAAAATCTCTTTTTTTCCACGGTTTTAAGGATGCGGAACGTTCGTATGGGGATTGGAGGCACACGACACGTTGATGGATACGATGCTGCTGAAAGAAAACGAGCGCATCGACGATTTGCTGACCAACAATCTGAAAATCATTCAGAGCGACGAAGTTTTCAGCTTTTCGCTCGATGCGGTTTTGCTCGCCCGGTTTTGCCACGTGCCCAAACGGGGGAAAGTGCTCGACCTGTGCACGGGCAACGGGGTGATCCCGATTTTATTGTCCACACGCTGCGAAGGCCAGATCGTCGGTGTAGAGATTCAGCCGCGCCTGTGCGATATGGCGCTCAGGAGCGTGCAACTGAACGGTCTCGAGTCATCGATTACGATCGTGTGTGACGATGCGCGGCGCGTGCATGAACGGTTCGGGCACGGGGCGTTTGACCATGTCACGATCAATCCGCCCTATTTGCCCGCAACGGGGAGGGACAAAAATATCAATCCATATATCGCCAACGCCCGCCATGAGCTGAACGGCACGCTGGACGAACTCGTTAACGCTTGTGCACGGCTGGTGAAATCCGGCGGCAAAGTATCGATGGTGCACCGTCCGGCTCGCTTGACGGAAATTATCGAGACGATGCGCAAATACCGGCTGGAACCGAAACGGATGCGGTTTGTACATCCGCGTCTGGACGAAGAGGCCAACATCGTGCTGATCGAAGCGATCAAGGACGGGGGTGTGGAGCTGAGACTTTTGCCGCCGATGATCGTGTTTGAAGAGGGGCAGACGTATACGCCGGAATTGCAACAGATTTTTTACGGGCGCAAAGCGAGGGACGAGAGCTATGCACGTACAAAAAAGCTTTGACGAGCGTGACGTCGGCACCCTGTATCTCGTTTCCACGCCGATCGGCAACTTGGAAGACATGACGTACCGGGCCGTCAACGTGCTGAAACAAGTGGATGAGATTGCAGCGGAAGATACACGCCATACCAAAAAGTTGCTGACGCACTTCGAAATTGCTACACCGCTTACCAGTTATCATGAACATAACAAGGCATCCGCGGGCAAGAAACTGATCGACAAGCTGTTGGCGGGCCGATCCATCGCCCTTGTCAGCGATGCCGGCATGCCGGCCATTTCCGATCCGGGGAGCGAACTCGTCGCCGAAGCCATCCGTGCCCGAATCCCGGTCGTTCCTGTACCGGGGGCGAACGCTGCGCTTACCGCACTGATCGCTTCCGGCCTTTCTACAACCGTTTTTCATTTTTACGGATTTTTACCGCGCACACCGAAAAAAATGCGCGAGCAACTGGAACAGCTGAGCCATCATGAAGGGACGCTCATCTTTTATGAGGCACCGCACCGTCTCAGCAAGACGTTGGACATGATGCAGAAGACGTGGGGCAACCGTCGCGCCGTCCTGGCGCGCGAGCTGACAAAAAGGCATGAAGAGTTTATGCGTGGTACACTGGACGAGCTATTGCAATGGGTCAAGGAACACCCGCCGCGCGGGGAATATTGCGTACTGGTTGAAGGGCTGGCGATGACGAATGCGGGTCAAGACCTGTGGTGGAAAGAACTGTCGGTGCAAGAACATGTGGAAAGATACAGGAAACTGGGGGACGATCTGAAGCAGGCGATAAAGAAAGCGGCGCAGGATCGAGGGGTACCGAAAAGAGAGATTTATGCCGTCATACATCGTGATTCCGATACCACTTAGTATACCCAGACGGCTTAGCATTTTCGGAACTTGACTGACCGGTTGCACCCAAAATAAAATCCCTGCCGTAAATAGGAACGAGCGGCAGGGAATCAAGGAGTATGAAAAAGGTTAGAATTAACAAGGGTGATATTTCCTAGCCCCATTATAACCTATTGCGACGATTTTGTCATCGAATGATATAATTCAATCAGCTCGGGAATCACCGATTTGCTGATCATTTTTCCTTTAAAGTAGATGAGATCATCGGCATTGCCGGTGAAAATACAGGTTGGTTCATATTTTTTGAGCAGGATTTTCTCTCCATCTACATAAATTTCCAGAGCGTCTTTCTCGCCGATGCCCAATGTGCGCCGGAGTTCTATGGGAATGACCACCCGTCCAAGCTCGTCCACTTTTCTCACAATGCCGGTTGATTTCATCAATGGTTCCCCTCCAGAAACTTTAATGCATGTTATTTTATTCAAGATTTGCGCCATTATTCGACAAACCCTTTTTCATCATACCAGGCATTCCCAGAAACGTCAATAGTGCAAAAATCCCTAATTTATATGTATATTTACGGTTTACAGAAAAATGATACAAAAATGGAAATCGTGAAACGCAATAACGGGAATGCAGATAAAAGTCGAATAATGTCGATTTACGCACATGTCTGATGATCAGCATAAGATGAACTGTTTTTTGGCAAAAAAGGAGGAAGAAGGCATGCTTTTTGATTCACACACCCACCTGAATTCGCGAAAATTCGATTCAGATCGCGCGGAAGTTATCGAGCGTGCATTGGAGGCGGGAGTGAGCCGCATCCTCAATGTCGGATACAACCGGGAAACGATTCCCGAGTCTCTGAAACTAGCTGAAAAGTACGATTTTATTTATTGTTCTGTCGGCTGGCACCCGGTCGATGCGATCGAGATAAAAGAAGAGGACTGGGCATGGTTGGAGTCGTTGTGTTCCCATGACAAAGTGGTGGCGATCGGGGAAATGGGCTTGGATTACTACTGGGATACGTCACCAAAGGACGTACAGCAAGAAGTGTTTCGCAGGCAGATTGCGTTGGCGCGCGAGCAAAAAATGCCGATCATTATCCATAACCGCGATGCGCACAATGACGTTGTAGATATTTTGCGGGAAGAAAACGCGGCAGAAGTCGGGGGAGTGATGCATTGTTTTACCGGGGATTGGGAAATCGCCAAACAATGTCTTGACCTTAACTTCTACATCTCCTTCGGCGGTCCGATTACTTTTAAAAATGGACATCTCGCAAGGGAGACGCTGGCCAAAGTGCCGCTGGACCGATTGCTTATCGAAACGGATGCTCCGTATTTGGCTCCTCATCCGTACCGGGGGAAACGAAATGAGACGGCATATGTCCGCCTCGTCGCCGAAGCGGCAGCCCAGATAAAAGGGATTTCATTTGAAGAATTGGCAGAAATTACTTACCGCAATGCGTGCACTTTATTCCGCATTTCTTGAACATTTTGTGAACATAGGGCGAAAATCGAAGAAAAAAAGAGATTTCGAAAGATAAATATTTTTGCATTTTCAGCCAAGATAAAATATGGAATATGTTAGCGCTTTCCAATCCGGCTACTTGAGTTGATGTCCCTTTACAGCCTCCTGAAAACCTCTTAATATCTTCAATAAGTGCCCGGGCAGAAAAAAAGATAAAAATGCCTGTGGAAAATCGCTGCGTAAAGTTTGACGTAGCGTTTTCCAGCGGACGAGTCAGATTGAAGATGGATCGAAGGATCGGTCTGAATCGTTCGCCAGCAGGCCAGGAGGGTCTTTAAATGATGATGATAGATTCGTTTCAGCGGGGTTTAGCCTGGCTGAAACGACAGGACGGGCGCATCATACTGGTTTGGATCGTCGGAGCGCTGATGCTGCTGTCTCTGTGTCTCATGTTTGCCTGGTTCGCCATGGATTTAAAAACGGTCACGCTCGTCGTCGATGGCGAATCGTACGAAGTAAAGACAAGACAAAAGCATGTATCATCGTTGCTGAAAGAAAATGAGATCGAGTTAAAAGATCAGGACCGTCTATCCAAACCGAAATCATCTCGTTTGCGCAACGGTGACGTGATCGTCATCGAACGGGCCTTTCCGATTCGATTGGTCGATGGCGGACAGGAATCGTTCAAGTATACAGCCGCCTCGAATGTAGCAGAAGCACTGCGTGATCTGGACATTACTCTCGGAAAAGAAGATGAGGTTTATCCTGATCTTCAGGAGCCCATCAAAGAAAATGCGACGATCCGCATCGTCCGTGTAGAGCGGACGCTTGCAACGAAAGAAGAAACGATTCCGTTCCGTACGCTGGAACAAAAGGACGACCGTATGCTCAAAGGAGAGCGAAAAGTCATCCAGGAAGGTAAGGATGGCAAACGTGTGAAGACGATCGAACAAGTCTGGAAAGATGGCAAACTGGTGTCGGAACAGGTCGTTAAAGATGTTGTGCAAGTGGAAAGACAGGATCGGATCGTTGCTGTCGGAACACAAAATCCGGTACAAATCTTGTCCGCGTCGTCTCCGAATATCGATCAGATTACGAGAGATGGCGTTACGTTCCAAGTTAAAAAAATCATCGACAACGTGACGCTCACGGCTTACGACGCTGGCTTCAATTCGACAGGAAAAACGAAAGATCATCCCGCTTACGGGATTACGCATACAGGAAGTGTGGTCAAAGAAGGACGCACGGCGGCTGTAGATCCCGAGGTCATTCCATTAGGCTGGTGGTTTTATATCGAGGGGATCGGATTCCGCCGCGCAGAAGACACGGGCAGTGCCGTGAAAGGGAAAAAAATAGACTTGTATATGGATAGTGAAGAAGAGGCAAACCAGTTTGGAATGAAAAAAGGCTATACCGTATACGTCATTGGACCAGAAAAACCATCCGCCCTGTGATTCCAGGGCGGATTTTCAATTTCAATTATGATTATTTACGATTTTAGATTTTATTTCAAGAGGATCATTCCAGATTTTTATTCAAGATTCGGATCTTCCAGCAAACTGCTGGCCATGCGTGAGATGAGCGTGTCTTCCGGGTTTGCAGGTTTTGCCGGGGTCTCTACCGGCACCGATTCTTGTTTTACAGCTGCATTCGCTGGCGGATTAGGCTTGTCCGCATTGGAGGAAGTGACCGCATTTTGCTCAGGCAACACAGCCCATTTCTGATATACCTCTTCGCTCATAACCCGTCTGGCTGTCACATAAGTGCGCGCATAATAACTTTCACTCAGATCATTGATGACAACACCGCGGTTCGTGGACGAATGGATGAATTTGTTATTCCCCAGATAAATACCAACGTGCGAGATCGAGTTCCCGAATGTATTGAAAAAGACCAAATCACCGGGACGCAGTTCGTCTTTCGCCACTTTTGTTCCCTGCGTGGCTTGATCTCGTGACGAACGATGAAGTTCGATGCCCATCAGGCCGAATACGTAAGAGGTGAATCCGGAACAATCGAACCCGCTTGTTGTCGTCCCGCCGTAGCGGTAAGGTGTTCCAATCAAAGGTTCTACCGTCTCTTGCAGCAACGTTTTCGCTTGGTTTTCCTGGGCCCAGGCCGAGACAGGCCACAATGTCAACATGAGCAAAACCGATAAACCGACAATCAGACCTTTTCTCACAAAAAAGAACTCCTTTCGGTGTTGCGAAAACAGGTAGAGATCAGAAATCGTTCACAGGTAGGTAGACATCATTCGACGCGTCTCATGAATGTCCATCCTTTCTATTCTGCAAAAAATCAGAAAATCCTTCTTTTTTTCGACTTGGATGAATCCGCTCTCCATCGTTGAAAAAGGGCAGCAAAAAAGCCGCTAACCCTTGGTATTAGCGGCTTTTGGCGGCTCCATCGAACAGAAGGTTAAAAATATTTAATTCATATTTAATAGATTTTTAATAATTAGAACGATAAACGATAAAACTGATACTGTGCAGAAATTTCCCACATTTTGAAAAATACGCGCGCTCCGTACGAAACGATATAAAATACGATCCCGTAAAACCCGGCAAAAACAATAGAGATCAGACTGAGTGACGAATACAGAATCGCATGCAGTGCGAACAGCATCAGGCTGATGCCGATGATTTTGATGAGACGGCGAACAAAGAAGCGAACCATTTCGGTATGGCGGCTTTGGGTTACAACAGCAAATTGGATATACATGATCAGGAGCCGTAAAATCGTCAAATAGATCAAATAGGTAAGGACTAACAGCGTGATGGTCCTCAACTGGACAGCGCCGGTAATGACCGCTTCCAATCCGCCGATACGGTACATGGCGAGCCAAAGCGGCAAAAGCGCCAGCGCCCACTGCAAGAGATGGATCAGCCAGAAAGGTTTGCCGACCCTGCCCAGACCGATCAAGAAGGTTTTAAGCTGGCGAAAGGAAAACGGGCTGAACGGTTTTCGCTGAAAGTCGTGCCCGGGTTCGCCGGCCAGATGAAAAGTATAGTAAAGCCCGGCATTGATAAACGGCGTAAACATCATGCGCAAGAGGAGAAGTCCTGCCACAAAGGCGATGGCGGGTCCCATCATATCGGTTTTGTACAGGCGGAACTGCCATTCAGCAAACAGGACTTGGAACTCGAGCGATTGAAATCCGCTATCCGGCATGCGCTTGACGAGCGGCAAGGTAAGGGAACGGAAAGCGGTGTAAAGTCCAACTGCCCAGGCCAGATGATAAATGACCATAGCAGTGAACAACCACGGCAGGCGGCGTAACAAGAAGATTCCATCTTTCAGACAGGACCACATCGCCGATCACTCCTTTTTATTTTGGATTACCAGACCCATAGACGCATCATATTTTCCACAGCATGAACGATTGCGAGCGTCCAGCGGATGTTCTCGTTCTGATCCACATTGCCTCTCATGTAGTTGTTCAGGCGCCGGTTTTCCAACAGCATCGTATAATGCGGATCGAGCACAGCCATTTTTAGCGGAGACCGGTGCAGAACGGTCACTTTTTGCCGCTCAGGACGACCGTCCAACAAGCGGTTCATCACAGAACCGTCCTCGAAACGGAGCTGAAGGGGAACACGCGGGTATTCGGCCCCCTGTTTTTCAATGAACAGTTCATGCTCATACACGGTCTCTCCATGCTGCTGCACGATCTGCGACTGCACGGATACAATCGCATAATCTGTCATGGCTCCGCCATAGATGAAAGTGCGGAAAAAATCGTCCCAGCTTTCGCCGCTGATCCATTCGAGCACCTGCTGAAAATCTTGTGTCGAAGGATGCTTGAATTTCCAGTGCTTGTAGTATTGCTTTAACGCCTGATCCATCAATTCCGTACCGATCCGTTTTTCAATTTCCCGTAATACCAGCTTGCCGCGCACGTATACGTTGTCGGCATAATGGCCATGATCTTGATATTCCCAGGCGTTTTGCGCAAGCGGTGCCGGTGTCGTGACAAATCCGGCTTCGACCGGGGCAGGAGAGTAGACCTTGTATTCTTCGCGCATGACACGGTCTTCCACATACGAAGTGAAGGCTTCATCCAGCCATGCTTCCTCAAATTCGTTGTTGGCGAGAATGCCGTAAAAATATTGATGACCGATTTCATGGATAACGACGCGCTCCAGCTCGTAACCGGGATCGCTTTTTTCTGCCGCCCAGGCCGTGATCAGGGCCGGATATTCCATCCCTCCGGCGCCGTTGCCGCCTTTTGGAGGTACGACGACGGAAAGCGTCGGATACGGATAGGGTCCCATCCATTCCCCGAAGCGTTTCAGGGCCGTGGAGGCGGCTTTGATATAGCGGTCGCGCAAGTGGGCATGATCCGGATCCAGGTATAGCAGAAGGCGAACCGGATCACCGTTTTGCTGACGCACCGTATGCTCTTCAACGACAAAATGCGGTGAGGCCGCCCAGGCAAAATCATGCACATCGTAAGCGATGAAACGGTGCAGAGAGCGGTTTTCGTGCTGGCGCGGCTCTCCGACAGCGATTCCTGTCGCGGCGACGATATAGTCGTGCGGCACATCCATCGTGACGCGATACGTGCCGAAGTCCGCATAAAATTCGGAGTTGCCGTGATATTGGTGAGCATTCCAGCCTTCACGCGCACGGCCGCGTCTTCCTTCCGTCTCAAAAGCGCTCAGTTTCGGGAACCATTGTCCTGCCATGACAAAGTCATCGACGACGCCCATTCTGGCGAAAGCAAACGGCAGCTTGACGGTGAAGTCGATGGCAAACACGGCTTGTTCGCCCGGCTGGACCGGCTCCGGCAGATCGACGCGCAAAAGCGTTCGATCGTGGCGATTTCCATCGTCCGGCTGTACATAGTGGCTGGAATTTGACAGTTCCCAGCTCGTTCTGGAGTTTTCTTGCGACGCTTTTTCTGTCTGCCCGGCCGGGTAACGGGAATAGACGATGCGCCCGATGTTCATATGACCGTAACCGCCTTTGGGCATCTTGTCCTGGCGCAGCTTTCCGCCCGATTCGCGCATGAAGGAAGTTTTTTTCGATTCAAACGCATTCGGGTACGCATGAAAATACACTTCGTGTACGGGAAGGCGACCGGGATGCGTCCAGACCACAAGTTGTCGACCGATCAGTTTCATTTCTTTTTCGTCAAGATAAACGTGAATGTCATAATGAACGGTGCGTTCGCTTAACGCGGGTTCCGGCCAGGAGGCGTTGGCCAGGCTGGACAGCCATCTGTCCAAACCGTCTGCCTGCACTTTCGTTTCATCATCCTGTTCGCCATGCGGATCATCGATGTGAAACGACATCGTACGGGCATGGTGTTCGTGGGCATGATTTTCGCTCTCCCCGCGCAAATGAGTATGCACAGCGAGCATCAGAAACGATAAGATGAGCATGAGCAGGACGGCAGGTTTTCCCCGCAGTCGTTTCATATCGTCCCCTCCCGTTGTTGACAAGCTTTTAGAGGATGTATATGCTCACTATAGACAAGTCATGCCTATGTGACAGAAAGGAGAGAGCCTGATGGATTCCGATAAAAAGAAAAAGCTGTCCCTCAACATCATTTCGAACAATCCCGGATCCAAGCATCGCAGCTTCGGCGCCGGCATGATCGATTTGAGCAATCTGTCGAGCATCATTATCGACGGGGACGAGGCATATATCGATGTCGGGGCACTCCATGCGAAGAGCAAAGTGGAAAAGCGGATCAAGTTTACAACCAACAAGGATGAGGTGCCCAACGGTCGTCAATGCTGGGTCGTATGGGTGGCTGTGGATCGCAATGAAGAAGGAACGTATTATGCGGGGGTTACAGCCTGTGAGATGCTGATCGATGAAGAGGCTCGCAAAGGTTGGAAAATTTTAGCGCACCACGTCAACCTCATGGATAAAGCGTTGAAACGGCACATTATTTTGGACGGTTTGAGCGACAAGGAAAAGCAGCTGTTGAAAAAGGTGCTCGTGGAGCATAATGCGGAATGGTATGAACGTTCGCATGAATTGAAAAAGCAGCTGGAAAGCGGATAATGGGAAAGGTTCTCCGCCATTCCAACTGCCTGATTCCCAGCTCATCAAACGGGTTCTCTTGTGATGTGACGCTTGTGATGTGATGCTGACCACTGATGTCACTCTGTCCACCACCGCAGCAGTTGATCCCACCATGATTTTTTCTGTTCCTCGCTGTCCGGTTGTGTCATCGGCTCTTCCTCCGATTCCACAGGTGAACAATATTCAGCAGGTTCGGTACCGGCCACGAATACTTCCATCCGGGCGTTCGGACATTCGGTCGTGGCGAGCAAGCCGCTTTCCGGTTCGATATAGGCGGTGACGACATTGTCGGGCATCGGAAAGATTTTAGGCGGAACCGCCTCCAGCGCCCGCTCTGTAAATTCAGCGAAAATCGGAGCAGCCAGATACGATTCGGCGGGGCTGATGTGGCGGTCGCGGTCGTATCCGAGCCAAACCGCTGTCGACAATTCCGGCGTGAAACCGACCATCCACGCATCCGTGTTTGTCGTGCCGGTTTTGCCGGCCACCGGTCTCTTTAAGATCGAGGCGACGCGGGAAGCGGTGCCGCCGGGTTCAAATACGCTTTCCATCAAATGGGTCAACACGTACGTGTAAGCCGGATCCACGACCTGCTTGCGTTCGGATTCGGCTTCGTAAAGCACGTTGCCGCGATGGTCTTCGATGCGGATGATCGCGACAGGCTCCACGTATTCTCCGCCATTGGCGATCGTGGCATAGGCCGAGGCCATTTCAAACGGACTGATCGGAAAGGTGCCCAAAGCAAGTGAGGGCAAAGCCTCCATCGGACTATGAATCCCGAGCCGCCGCGCCATATCGATCACCGCTTCCTCGCCAACGGTCAATATCGTATGAACGGCGTAGATGTTGTCGGAACGCGCGATTGCCTGGCGCAGATCGATATAGTCATTGGCATATTGATTGCCGAAGTTTTGCGGCGCGTAGGTTTGCCGGCCCTCGTCATACGTAAACAGGGTCGGTTCGCTTTTGAAACGGGTAACGGGAGAAAAGCCCGCCTGCTCGAGCGCCGTCAAGTAGACAAACGGTTTGAAAGCCGATCCCGGTTGCCGGGTGGTCGCAAAGACGCGATTGTACTGATTTTCTTCATAATTGCGTCCGCCGACCATCGCCTTGATATACCCGTTGCGGGGGTCGATCGCAACCAGCGCGACCTGCAGCTCGTGGTCTTTCAAATATTTTTCGACGACTTCCTCGGCGATCTGCTGCATGCGCAAATCCAGGGTCGTATAAATGCGGTATCCCCCTTCGATAAAAGCTTCCTCGCTCACGCCAAGTTTTTCTTGCGCAAGCCTTCTGACATAGTCGCGAAAATAGGGAGCTTTTGTTTTCGTGTCGCGCTTCAGCGGCATGTATTCCAGCGGTTCATTGTACGCTTCGTCAGCTTCTTTTTGCGTGATGTAACCCTGTTCGACCATCGCCTGCAAAACCAGCTTCTGCCGTTTTTTTGCGTTCGTCTCATTATAATAAGGAGAAAAGTAGCGCGGTCCTTTCGGTACACCGGCCAATAGGGCGCTTTCAGCGAGAGTCAGTTCGGACGCACTTTTGTTAAAAAAAAGCTGTGCCGCTGCTTCGATCCCGTATGTGGCGTGACCGTAATAAATTTCGTTCAAGTAGCGTTCCAATATCGTATCTTTGTCGTATTGCATTTCCAGCTGGATCGTATAGATCGCTTCGCGAATTTTACGGTCCCATGTGCGGTCGTGATTCAGATACAAATTGCGCGCCAGTTGCTGTGTCAACGTACTGGCGCCTTGCACTTTGTCCATATGTTTCAGATTGACCAGGATCGCGCGGGCGATTCCTTTCAGGTCGAAGCCGAAATGATGGTAAAAGCGATGGTCTTCGATCGCCAGCGTTGCCTGTATGACATACGGGGACATCGCTTCGAGCGGGATGACCTGACGGTTTTCCCCTACATAAAAACGATCGATCCATTTCCCGTGCACATCGTAAATTTGGGAAGTTTGCGGAACAAAAGTATCCGGGAGCGGTTGCGCACGCAAATAAAGCAGGATCACGATCGCAAAAAAACCGAAAATCCAGCTGAGATGAAACAACAAAGAGATCGTTTTTCGAACACGTCCGGTTCTGGCTTCCATCGCGGCGCAGACCTCCCTTCCCGGTTTAAACTATTATCATTATGGAAAACAATAGAGAAGCCTATTCAGCCGCCGCTGGAAAAATAATTTTTTTTATCGAGGGATGAAGTGATTGCAATTTGAAATGGATTCACTATAATACGAATGGAAACCTGGTATGAAACCAGGATTCGATATGTCCGATATGAAGGAAGGTTGTAATGGATGGAGCTTTGGTATACGGAAAAACAGACAGAATCGTTCGGTATTACCGCAAAGATCAAAGAGACACTGGTGCGGGAAAAGACCGAATTTCAGGACCTGGCAATCATAGATACGGAACAGTTTGGCCGTATGCTTGTTTTGGATGGCATGGTCATGACGACGGAAAAAGATGAATTTGTTTATCACGAGATGATGGTGCATCCTGCACTGTTCACCCACCCCGACCCGAAACGGGTGCTTGTCGTGGGTGGAGGAGATGGCGGGGTCATCCGCGAAATTTTGCGGCATGAAAACGTGGAGCGGGCCGTGCTGGTCGATATCGACGGCAAGGTGATCGAACATTCCAAGCGATACTTGCCATCGATCGCTGGCAAACTGGATGACCCGCGCGTCGAGGTGATCGTCGGTGACGGCTATCGGCACATCCACGAGCATCCGAACAGCTACGATGTCGTGCTCGTCGATTCCACCGAGCCGGTCGGCCCGGCGGTGCACCTGTTTGAAAGAGGATTTTACCAGGGGATTTATGATGCGTTGAAAGAAAACGGCATTTTTGTCGCCCAGACCGACAATCCGTGGTTCAAAGGCGAACTGACGGCCAAAGTGTATCGCGACGTCTGCGAGATTTTCCCGGTCGTTCGCGTGTATCATGCGAATATTCCTACCTACCCGAGCGGCATGTGGACGTTTACGCTGGGCAGCAAAAAATACGATCCGCTTGACGTCGACGAACAGCAAATTCCCGAATGGGATACGCGTTATTACAGCCCGCGTATCCATAAAGCTTCCTTTGCGCTGCCCCGGTTCGTCGAGCAATTGTTGCATGGAGAACGGGTAAAGACGGGTGCGAAAGGCGAGGGACAAGAATGAAACTGAATCAAGCCTATTCCGGCAATGTCTTTATCGCCAGCAGTGAAAATTACGAGGAAGCGCGGGCGGTCATCTATGGAATGCCGATGGATTTCACCGTCAGCTTTCGCCCCGGATCCCGCTTCGGTCCGGCGCGCATTCGCGAAGCTTCGGTCGGGCTGGAGGAATACAGCCCGTATTTGGACAAAAGTCTTGAGGACATCTGTTACTTCGACGCCGGGGATCTCCTGTTGCCGTTCGGGAATGCCGCGCGCAGTCTGGAGATTATCGGCGACTACGTGAGAAAACTGTTTGCCGACGGCAAATTTCCGCTCGGCCTGGGCGGTGAACACCTGGTCACCTGGCCGATCGTGCGCGAAGCGCATCGGGTATGGCCCGAGCTGGTGCTCGTCCATATCGATGCCCATGCTGATTTGCGCGAACAGTACGAAGGGGAGACGCTGTCCCATGCGACGCCGATCCGCAAAGCGGTGGAGCTGATCGGCGGCAAAAATGTGTATCAGTTCGGCATTCGCTCCGGAGCGCGCGAAGAATTTGCCTTTGCCAGACAGCATGTGAACTTTTATCCGTTCGAAGTGCTGGAACCGCTGCGGAAAGTGCTTCCCGAACTGGCCGGGCGGCCGGTTTACGTCACGATTGACATCGACGTGCTCGATCCTTCCTGCGCGCCCGGGACAGGGACAGCGGAAGCGGGGGGCATCACTTCCAGCGAGCTGTTGGCTGCTGTGCATGCCTTGGCCAATTCGGATGCCCACATCATCGGTGCCGATCTGGTCGAAGTGGCGCCGGTATATGATCCGACGGAGCAGACGCCGATCGTCGCTTCCAAACTGGTGCGCGAGATGCTGCTCGGTTTTGTTAAAGAGCGGTAGACGGGGAAAGATTATACCGGTGATGACTTTCTGTATATTTGCCGGAAACGGCTGGGCGTGATCCCTTCCTGCATTTTAAATCGTTTGATGAAATAACTGACGTGCTCATAACCGACCCTCTCGGCCACGCTTTTGACCGGGAGGGTCGGTTGTTGTAACAGCAGTTCTTTGGCTTTGCGCAAGCGAAAACGGGTGATGTATTCAAACGGACGCAAACCGGTCGTTTGCCGAAATAGCAGGCAGGTATGCTGTTCCGAGACAGACAAGACCTTTGCCAGTTGCTCCAGTGTGATCGGTGAAGCATAATGTTCCTCGATAAAGGCGAACACAGGGGCCATTTGGTCGTACGCATGTTTTTTGTTGCGCATTTCGCCCGGCGACGTCCATTCATACAGATCCATCAGAATGCTGTATACGAGTGCGGACCCTTCAGCGCTGCGGTGCGGAGCATTGGTGCGCAGCATGACGAGCGCTTCTTCCATTTTCGTCAGCGTCCGTTCCGGATGAAAATGGATACGCACAGCTGATTGTCCAAGTTTGAGCGTCTGGATGATCGGCTCGAGCTGCGGCCCGTTAAAGCTGATCCATTTGACCGACCACGGTTTCTCTGTCGGCTCGTAGGCGTGTTGTTCCCCCGGCAACAGCCACATTCCCTGCCCGGGTCCGACCTCATGCTGTTCCCCGTTGGCCAGGGTCAGGCGTCCGGCGCCTCCCGTGCACTGTATCCACTGATAATCGGCAAATCCGTGCGGCCGGTCCACTGCGGATTGGTGTACCCATTGCCCCGCGCTTGTAATATAAAAAGGAAGTTTATAGTCACTTTCCGTCAATACCGGGAAAACATGCATGTCCATCGCATGCCGCACCTCCTTGAATCGCCCCCATCATACCATACCTGGACGGTTTTTGTATGTGCCTTTTGTATCTTACAATTCTGCAACATCTCATTACTTTTGTACATTCAAATTGTAAGGGATTTCATATACATTAAAATCACTGGATGAGCAGAATAATGCCCTCCATTGACCGAAACGTGAAATAGGAAAGAGAAAGCGGAATAGAATTGCGGAATTGAATCATATGGAGGAGAAAAATGTGGGGGAGAATGCAAGGAGTGGGAACATGGTTAATGTCGCGCTGATCGGTACGGGAGGCATTGCCCGCAAGCATATGGAAGCGCTTCTGAACATCAAGGAAGCCAAAATCGTGTCCACTTACGATGTGGTGGCGGAGCGGGCGCAGGCGTTTGCTGCCGAATGTGGCGCGACAGCGGAAACCGACCTGGAAAAGGCGATCGCCAAGGCTGACCTGGTGTATGTGCTCACACCCCCCTCTTTTCATAAAGAAATCGCCGTCAAGGCGATGGAATCCGGCAAGCATGTCGTGATCGAAAAACCGATTGCGATCACGCTCGAAGATGCGAAAGTCATCGTGGAAACGTCCCGGCGTACGGGAAAGAAAGCGATGATGGGCTTTAACATGCGCTACCGTGAAGGATACCGCAAGCTGAAGGAGATCGTCGATTCGGGCCGGCTGGGCAAAATTTTGTATTACTGGAGCCAGCGCATGGAAATGGTGCGGCCGGAAGGCAATTGGCGGACAAACCCGGAGCAGTTGAGCGGATTTACGATCGAGTCGCTCAGCCATGATATCGACATGTTCCGCTGGATTTCCGGCAGCGAGGTATGCAGTGTGTACGGTGATGTCCAAAATGCAAGCCCGCATTTGCCGGGCTACGATGACAATGCGCTTGTCGTGCTGCATCTAGCGGACGGCTCTGCCGC
>CALAME010000009.1 GCA_937925675.1 uncultured Paenibacillaceae bacterium
AGCAAATCATTCCAGAGCCGCTTCCCCTAAACATTTTGTATGAAGATGAGCATCTGCTCGTACTCGACAAGCCCGCTGGCATCATCGTTCATCCAACGCATGGTCATTACAGGGGAACGATTGCTAACGGCGTCGTCCATTACTGGAAAAGCCGCGGGGAATCGTATCGCTTTCGCCCCGTCCATCGTCTCGATGAATGGACATCCGGGGTGCTCGTGGTGGCCAAAAATCATTATGCTGACCAGCAAATTTCCAAGCAGATCCTTGCGGGAACGATGGAAAGGGAATATACGGCCATTGTGCATGGTCATCCGCCGCAAGCTTCCGGCGTCATCGATGCACCGATCGCTCGCGATCCGGTGCAGCCTGCGCTAAGGATCGTGTCGAACCAGGGCGCGGAGGCAAAAACATGGTTTGAAACGGTGGACGACTATGGCATTGCCAGTAAACTGCGTCTTTGCCTTGTTACCGGGCGTACGCACCAGATACGTGTCCATATGCTGCATGTTGGATGTCCGCTGATCGGTGATCCGCTCTACACGACACCGGAATGGAAGAAGCGGGAAGAGAAAATGCCGATCAAGCGCCAAGCCTTGCATGCGTCGCGCATTGCTTTTCTGCATCCCGTCAGCAAAGCCCCGGTGTCGTTTACATCCCCTCTCCCCGCTGACATCGTCGGGCTCATCGAATCGATTTGCAAAATGCCAGAATGATTATGTTATACTGATTTTAATTAAAGGAGGGGTCACCATGGGCAAATTGACCGTTTATCAATATCCGCGCTGCGGAACGTGCCGCAAAGCGCTCAAATGGCTGGATGAAAAGGGGCTGGAATATGAATCGGTCCATATCGTTGACCATCCGCCATCTGAACAACAGTTGCGAGAGCTGATCCAAAAAAGCGGGCTTCCTGTCAAAGCGTTTTTCAATACGTCCGGACAGGTTTACCGAGAGCTGAATTTGAAAGAAAAACTACCGCAGATGAACGAGGAGGAACAGATCCGTTTGTTGGCTTCGAACGGCAAACTGATCAAGAGGCCGATCGTCACCGATGGCGAGCGGGTAACGGTTGGCTTTCGCGAGGATCAGTTTGCAGACAGCTGGGGCGGATGATCCATGCAGCCGCAAGTCAATGCCCCGCACAAACACCGTACGGTTTTGGCGCAAATGATCCAATATTTCAAGAAACATCAGTACGTCGCATCGATCATCACGTTGCTATTGTCGGTCGGGGCATATGCACTGCTGTTTCCGCTTGCGTTTGCCGTCGGTCTGGTTGCCATGCTACTGATTCATGAAATCGGTCATGTGTGGGCGGCCAGACAAAAAGGAATTCCGGTATCCGTGCCGCTGTTTATCCCTTTTGTCGGGGCGCTGGTATGGATGAAAAAACGCCCCCGCGACGCCCGAACGGAGGCTTATATAGCTTTGGCCGGCCCGGTTGCCGGCACATTGGGGGCGCTTGTTGTATATGGGGCAGGCATCTGGTTTCAACATCCCCTGCTGCTTGTCATTGCCAAAATCGGCTTTTTTCTGAATCTGATCAATTTGTTGCCGATGCCGCCGCTGGATGGAGGGCGCATTTCCGCCGCCGTCACCCGCTGGTTATGGCTGGTGGGCGTGGCGGGCGGATTGTGGCTTGTCATCTGGTTCAAAAGCTTGCTTTTCTTTATCATTTGGATCATGTTGGTCTCGCAAATGATCATCCGCATGCTGCAACGCAAGCGAAAAGATGTGGCTTCGGCCGTGTCGAAAATTGTGCTGTCTGTAGATGAACTGACTTTGCGCGGGGCGATCCTGCCGGGGGAAGCGCATCGTACGGAGCTTAAATTTGTTACTTATTCGACGCTGGATAGAAGCCAGAAAATCCGTGTGCGTTGGGATGCGCTCGGCATGCAGGAAGTGATTCGCATGCCGGAACAAACGCAAGGCCTGATCCAGCGCGTAGCGGTGACCGGGATTGAATATGTGCCGAAACAAAATCCGGACAAATTGTATGTGTATTGCCAAATTGACTACAAACCTTATGAAACGGACGAGGAACGGGATGTAAACTCCCCGCATGATGCGATTCCGCCGGGGCAACATGTTCCGATTTCCGTACGGTTGAAGTATGGCGCTGCATATGCTTGTTTGGGAGCGTTCCTCATCTGGATGATCTATGCGGTGTATCAGCAAGGGATCGTCCTCTGGTTTTAGAATGGAAATGAAGAAGATAGGGATGTCGGGGTGAAGGAATTGACAGTAGCATCGGAAAGATCGTTGCAGCTGGGATCCGCTATATTTGCGGAATTGGCGCAGTGGAAACGTCAGGCGCAAGCAGAAGGAAAAACGATCATCGACCTGGGGATCGGGAGTCCGGATTTGCCACCATCGAAGCGGGTCATTCGTGCGTTGAAGGAAGCGGTCAGCGATGCAGGCAACTACGGCTATCCCGGATCGGCCGGTTTGCTGGAGTTTCGTGAAGTCGCTGCGGAATGGTGTCGCCATCGCTTTGACATTGAGCTGGATCCGGAATCAGAAGTGTTGACGTTGATCGGCTCCCAGGACGGTCTGGCCCATCTTGCGCTCAGCATCTGCAATCCCGGTGATGTGGCCATCGTTCCTGACCCTGGCTATCCTGTATACGAAGCGGGGCTGGCGCTTGCCGGTGTGACGCCGTATCGCGTGCCGCTTCGAGAAGAGAACGGTTATTTGCCCGATTTGGAGCAAATTCCGGTCGACATCCGACAAAAAGCGAAATTCATGTTGCTCAATTATCCCAGCAATCCGTTGACCGTGCCGGCAGATTTGTCGTTTTTTGAACGTTGGATCGACTTCGCCCGCAAGTATGACATCGTCGCCGTGCATGATCTTGCTTATTCCGAACTCGCATTTGACGGGCTGAAACCCCCGAGCATCCTGCAAATTCCCGGTGCAAAACAGGTGGCCGTGGAATTCCATTCGTTGTCCAAAAGCTTTAATATGGCCGGTTGTCGAATCGGTTTTGCGATCGGCCGCCGGGATGTGCTGCAGGCACTGGCCACGGTCAAGTCCAACATCGACTATGGCGTATTCCTTCCGATCCAGCGGGCTGGCATCGAGGCGCTCAAAGAAAATATGGAGCAGGGCGGGGAAAACCGTTATGCTCGCATTTATGAACGTCGTCGCGATGTATTTGTCGATCAGTTGCAACAATATGGCTGGCAGGTGGAGAAACCGAAAGCGACGATGTTTGTGTGGGCGAAAGTGCCTCCGGGCTGGGCCTCTCGACAAATTTCCCGGGAAATGTTGTTTCACGCCGGTGTTGTTGTCGTCCCTGGCGATGCCTTTGGCCGGGAAGGGGAAGGATATGTGCGGATTGCCCTGGTTCAGGATGAGTCGGTTTTGATAGAAGCGGCGCGCCGGTTAGGGATGACGATACAAAATTTGCAGAAAAATGACGTTGGGTGAGGGGTACATAAAATGAACAGCCAGTTGGAAAACCGTCCTTCCTTGATGATTATAGACAGCTATGCGCTATTGTTTCGCGGTTTTTACGCAACAGCCGCTACAGGGAACTACATGCGCAACGAGCAGGGAATGTGTACGAACGGACTTTATCAGTTTACACGCTACATGCAGGATGCCATCCGTACCTTCCGCCCGACGCATGTCGCCTGCGCTTTTGACATGGGAGCCAAGACGTTTCGCAATGAGTTGTATCCGGCCTATAAGGCTCATCGGGAAGAACCTCCGGAAGAACTGATTCCTCAATTCGACCGGCTGTGGGACCTGGTGGAGGCGTTCGGCATTCCGTGTCTCGGCAAAGAAGGTTATGAGGCGGATGATGTGATCGGTTCCTTTGCGGCGCAATGTTCGGCCCAAGGCATTCATGTCAACATCTTAACAGGCGACGGGGATGCGCTCCAGCTCATCAATGAGCATACTCATGTGACCTTGATGAAAAAAGGAATCGGCAATTATTTGACGATCGGACTGCACAACCTGGAACAGGAAAGGCAGGTTAAGCGTCCGGATCAAATTATCGACATGAAAGCGTTGATGGGAGATGCTTCCGACAATATCCCCGGCTGTCCGCAAGTCGGACCGAAAACTGCGCTGAAACTGATCCGTGAATTTGATCATGTGGACGGACTTTTCAGCCGCATTGACGAAGTCCCCGGCAAACTGAGAGAGCGTTTACTGGAACATAAAGATATTATCTATTTGTCGCGGGAACTGGCGACGATCCGTACCGATCTGGACATCGATTGTCCGTTGGAAAAGTGCGTCTACAAACCGGATCTTGCGCGTTTGGCCGAAAGGCTTGAACAGCTGGATTGCAGCAACATTATGCGTGCGGTCGCCGTATAAAAAGCCAGGCTCACTTTATGTCAGCAGCCTGGCTTGATTTTTTTGCACCGCGATCTCTTGCTCGGCTCCCCTTAGTCTGTGGTCTCATTTTCCGTCGTCTCGCCTTCACTGTTACTCTCATCATGTGTCAGATGTGCCGCGGGATAATCGCGCGGGATCTGTTTGTGAAATTCACGATATTCATACGAAAAACGGTTGGGCGGGCGCTGATCGATGCGCCAAGGCTCACTCTTGCCCAGTGTCTCGGTCATGAGCGGGGAACCATAGGGACCTTCGGGAAATTCTTCTGCGGTCAAGTCATTGCGTTGCGATTCTACCGTGGCCAGATCGGTATAGTCGCTTCTCCGTTCTTTTTTGAATCCGCGCACAGATACACCCCCTTCCGGGATTTGAAACCGAGCTCGTCTTCCCCTAATGTCTCCGAAACGGAAGGGGGTTATTCTTGGAAGGGGGTGATTCTTTAAGTGTCATTGAAATGAATGACACCGACGATTTCGTTAAGAAAAGCCCGCAATTCATCGGCTTGTTCCGAACTTAGCTGAAACGCACGCTCCAGATAACCTTCCTCTTCAAGATCGTCCGGACCGATGATTGCCGTCCGGCCGCTTTGCAAGTCCGTTACAAGTTTCTTGCCGTAAAAACGGTCTGTGGTCGTGATGGCGAGGTCGTACCGATGCATGCTTTCTTCCCCGATGAAACAGACGAATCGGGTGACGGTTTCTTCCGTACTGTCCGCCAAAAAGTCAAACCGATACTCCTTCATGCGGCCATCAACTCCTTTCTGTACGGATATAACCTATATCTTACTTTATAACAGCCTGGAAAGAAAGACCGTGGCAAGCCCGAAATAAACAAGCAGTGAAAAGATATCGTTCAATGTTGTGATCAAGGGACCGGAGGCGACGGCAGGATCGACTTTCAGCTTGTACAGGATGAGCGGGATTACGGTTCCGGCCAGGGTGCCGATAATCAGCGTCAAAAAAAGCGAGCAGCCTACAACCAGACTGAGAAAAAAGCTGCCGCGCCACGCAAATGCCAGAACGGATACGAGCAGTCCGCAAACCGTACCGATGATCAGTCCGACTCCGAATTCTCGCAAGATCAGGCGGAGGACCGTATTTTTGTCGAGATCATGCGAAACGAGTCCGCGCACGACGATGGCCAGGGATTGAGTGCCTGTATTTCCGGTCATGCCGGCGATCATCGGCATGAAGAAAGTGAGAGCGACAACCTGCTCCAACGTTTCTTCAAAACCGGCGATGACACTACCGGACAACAGTCCGAGTAACAACAGCATGACCAGCCAGGGCAACCTGCGCATGGAGGCTGTCCAGGCGGTCGTCCTAAAGTCGATCGCTTTGCCGGTTGCACTCAGTTTGCCGAAGTCTTCGTTGGTTTCTGAAATCATGACATCGATCACATCGTCAACCGTAACAATTCCGAGCAGCCGGTTTTCCTTGTCGACGACCGGAACCGCGATGAAGTCATAACGTTCGATGATTTTTGCCACTTGTTCCTGGTCCATGTCCACCGGCACCGAAATGACGCGTGTATACATGATATCTTCAATGCGATCTTCGCTGTCGGCAAGCAGCAGGTCGCGATAAGAAACGACGCCGACCAGCTTTTTGTTTTCATCAATCACGTATAAGTAGTATATATTTTCTGCATAGGACACGAATTGTTTCAGCTTTTCGATCGCTTCCCGGACGGTGTAATAGCTGCGGATCCAGACGAAGCGGTCCGTCATGATTCCGCCGGCGCTGTCCGGAGGGAAACTCATCAGGTCCTGGACCGTTTGCGATTCTTCCGCTTTCATCGCTTTCAAGTAGGCATCGATTTTATCAATGGAAAGCTCACTGAGCAAATCGGCCAGGTCGTCATTTTCCATCAAATCCAAAATTTTCGACGCTTTTTCAACGCCGAGCTTCTGCAAAATCTCCACCAGATACTCGCTGTCAAGCTCTTGCAGCAACAGGGCGATCTGTTCCGGTGTCGACATCAAAATAAATTTATGATGATGTTTTTTCGGCAGGCTTGTATACAGTTCAGCGATATCATAGGGCTGCAACTCTTCAAGCAAATTTTGAAATTCCTGGCGCTTGTTTTCCTTCAAAATCTTGATCAAATATAGGAGCAATTCTTCTTTTTCCAGGTGCAAGGCTTCCATCGTAAGCACTCCTTTCGAGGAGGCTGTTGCATCCTCGGGATGTCTCCATGAAAACTTTACATAAGCCTTTTGAAAATTTCAATCATTTTTTTCATGGTGACCTTGACTCTTCTCACATTTTGCTTTAAAGTATTATTAATCATTCCACAACTGAATCAAACATGGAATTGAAATGCCGCTCCGGTCCCTATAATCGGGGCTGGAGAAAACTCTTATCAAGAGCAGGTGGAGGGACGAGCCCGATGAAACCCGGCAACCGGCGCGTCAGCGATGACGTGCAGCGGTGCTAATTCTTGCAGGAACAATTTCATTTTTTGTTCCTGAGAGATGAGAGAGGCTGGACACTGAAAGACCGACCTTTCTCATGGGAAAGGTCTTTTTTATTGCTTTTTGCTGCTGATCTCATCACCGCACCCGGTTTTTTCAATATTTGACAAGGAGGGAGAGCCGATGCCGATCAAGATTCCGGATAATCTGCCGGCCAAGGAAGTGCTCATCAAAGAAAATATATTCGTCATGGATGAAAGTCGTGCGTTTCGGCAAGATATTCGTCCGTTAAGAATTCTGATCCTCAATCTGATGCCGACAAAAGTGACCACAGAAACGCAAATCTTGCGCCTTCTGGCCAATACACCGTTGCAGGTCGAATTTGTGCTCATTCATCCGAAAACGCACAAATCGAAAAATACGCCGGCGGAACATTTGCAACAGTTCTACAAGACATTCGATGAAATTCGCGGACAGCGTTTTGACGGCATGATCATTACCGGTGCCCCCGTGGAATTGCTCGATTTCGAGGAAGTCAACTACTGGGACGAACTGAGAACGATCATGGACTGGTCCGTCGATCATGTAACCTCAACCTTGCATATTTGTTGGGGAGCGCAGGCCGGTTTGTTTCATCACTACGGTATACCGAAACATGTTCTTGATGAGAAACTGTTCGGCGTGTTTGAACATCGATTGTGCAAAGAAAACGTCAAACTGTTGCGCGGATTTGATGAAACTTTTCTGGTGCCGCAATCGCGCCACACGGAAGTGCGTCGGGAAGACATTGAGCGCGTCGGAGAACTGGAGATTCTGTCTGACTCGGAAGAAGCTGGCGTATATATCGTCGCGGATAAGAGCGGAAAGCACATCTTTGTCACCGGTCACTCGGAATACGATCCGGAAACGTTGAAGCTGGAATACGAACGAGATCTGAAGCGTGGGGTGCCTTGTCCGTTCCCGCACAACTATTTCCCGAACGATGATCCGACGAAAACACCGCCAAACCGTTGGCGGGCGCATGCGAACCTTTTGTTTTCCAATTGGCTGAACTACTATGTCTATCAGGAAACTTCCTATGACTGGGTGATGGAGGAAACGGAACAAGTCCGCTGATGGCGGATTCGATGAGGAGGAATGTCGAAGATGAAAATCGAAAGCCGCTTGGCACAGATCGGGTCGCAGCATGATCCGGCGACCGGCGCCATCAATTTCCCCATTTACCAGGCGACCGCATTTCGGCATCCACAGTTGGGAGAAAGCACCGGTTTTGATTACAGCCGCACCCAAAGTCCGACCCGCAAAATATTGGAGGAAGCCGTCGCTGAGCTCGAAGGCGGCGATCGCGCCTTTGCTTGCAGCTCGGGTATGGCCGCGCTGCAAACGGTATTTTCCCTCTTTTCACAAGGAGATCATCTGCTCGTTTCCCTCGATCTGTACGGGGGAACGTATCGTCTGATCGAACAGGTGCTGTCCCGTTTCGGAATTACGGCATCGTACGTCGATACAAACGATCTGGAAGAACTGGAGCGTCATCGCACATCCGCGACGAAGGCGGTTTTGATTGAAACGCCCACCAATCCGTTGATGATGATTACCGATCTGGAAAAGGTCTGTACCTGGGCGAAAAAGCATGGCCTGCTTGCGATTGTGGATAACACATTGCTGACCCCCTATTTCCAGCGACCGATTGAATGGGGGGCGGATATTGTCATTCACAGTGCGACGAAATATTTGGGCGGACATAACGATGTGCTGGCCGGACTGATTATCGCCAAGGGCGAGGAATTGGCTGAGCGGCTCTTTTTCCTGCACAACTCGATCGGCGCCGTGCTCGCCCCGCATGATTGTTACCTTTTGATGCGGGGGATGAAGACGTTGGCGTTGCGCATGGAACGCCATCAGCAAAATGCGATAAAGATTGCGGAATATCTAAAGACGCACCCGATGGTGGAACAAGTGTACTATCCGTATTTTCCGTCCCATCCCGGTCATGATGTCCATCATAAGCAGTCATCCGGCAATACGGGAATTTTCTCTTTCCGAATGAAGAGCGCGGAAACAATCCCGCATATTCTCAAACATATCCGTCTGATCGCCTTTGCGGAAAGCCTGGGCGGTGTCGAGTCGCTGATGACTTTCCCTTCCGTGCAAACCCATGCGGATATTCCGGAAGAAATCCGGCGCCGGATCGGAGTCGATGATCGCCTGCTTCGCTTATCCGTTGGGATTGAGCATGTCGACGATCTGATCGCTGATCTGGAACAGGCGTTTGCGCGAGCGCAAAAAGAAGTCGGAGGGGTATTTGCGTGAGCGATCATCACGAAAACGATTTTCACAAACACGGTCATCAGCCAGATTCGTATCATTTTGAAACGCGAACGATCCATTTCGGCGGTGAGATCGATCCGCATACCGGAGCGGCCAGCGTACCGCTTTATATGGCGTCGACCTTCCATCATTTTTCACTCGATGAACCGCCACGCTATGATTATTCCCGGTCCGGCAACCCGACCCGGTACGAACTGGAACGATACATCGCGCAGCTGGAGGGCGGGGTTAGAGGATTCGCCTTTTCCTCCGGCATGGCGGCGATTACTTCCGCTTTTATGCTGCTTTCTGCCGGTGATCACGTCATCGTTACCGAGGATGTATACGGGGGAACATACCGGTTGCTTACAACCATCCTCAACCGGATGAACATCGAGACGACATTTGTCGATATGACGGATCTGGAGCGGGTGAAGGCGGCGCAGAAACCGAATACGAAAGCGGTATTTATAGAGACGCCGTCGAACCCGACGCTGAAAATTACGGATATTCGGGCGACAGCTGACTGGGCAAGAGAGAACGGATTGATCTCGATCGTCGACAACACGTTCATGACCCCCTATCACCAGCGCCCGCTTGAACTCGGAGCAGATATCGTGCTGCACAGCGCCACCAAATTTCTCGGCGGTCACAGCGATCTGCTGGCTGGCCTTGCGGTCACACGCGATGAGCGGCTCGGCGAGGAGCTCTACAAATTGCAGAACGGAATGGGAAATATGCTGGGTGTCTATGACTCCTGGCTGCTCATGCGCGGGATGAAGACGCTGGGAGCGCGCATGGCCCATGCTGAACGCGGGGCGCGGCGGTTGGCCGAATGGCTGGCGCAGCATCCGAAAGTGGAAAAAGTGTACTATCCGGGTCTTGCCGGTCATCCCGGCAAGGATGTACATGAACGGCAGGCGAGCGGTTACGGTGCGATCGTTTCATTTGATACCGGATGCGGCGAGAGGACGAAAAAATTGCTTGCGCGGGTGCGCATTCCGATCGTGGCGGTCAGTCTGGGCGCCGTTGAAAGCATTTTGTCTTACCCGGCGATGATGTCCCATGCTTCGATGCCGCCGGAAGTTCGCCGTGAACGGGGGATCACGGACGGACTCGTCCGCTATTCGGTCGGAATGGAGCATATCGAAGACATTATTACCGATCTGGATCAGGCATTGGCTGATCTCTGAATGCTGATCTCTGAAAAACGCCGGGACAAGTCCCGGCTTTTTTACGTTTACGCTATGTCGTGATTTATGATACGATAGAATTATGATTACTGCGAGAAGGAGTGCCGGTAGCGATGGGGACGATTGACCGCATTTTGGACAAGGCTGTAAGGGGCGAACGGGTCACTCTGGAAGAAGGAGTACGGCTGTTCGAAAGCGATGAAATCGAGAAATTGGGGCATGCGGCAGACCGCATCATGAAACGGTTTCACCCGGAACCGGTGGCGACGTTCGTCATCGGCAGAAATATCAACTATACGAACTTTTGCGATATTTATTGCAAATTTTGTGCGTTTTACCGCCGTCCGGGCCATGAGGAAGGCTATGTGCTTTCCAACGAAGAAATTTTCCGTAAAATTCAGGAAACGGTCGATGTCGGCGGTACGGAAATATTGATGCAAGGTGGCGTCAACCCGGATCTGCCGTATGAGTATTATATCCAATTGCTGAAAGAAATTAAAAAACGCTTTAACGTTCATATGCATTCGTTTTCCACGATTGAGATCGAACGCATGAAACAGCTGTCCGGACTTTCCTATGAACAGGTGTTGCGGGAGTTGAGAGATGCCGGACTGGACTCGCTTCCCGGGGCGGGCGCCGAAATTCTCGTCGACCGTATCCGCAAAAAAATCAGCCGTAACAAAGGTTCGTGGGAAGAATGGATGAACATCCATAAAACCGCGCACCGGATCGGCATGCATACGACGGCAACGATGGTGATCGGTTTCGGTGAGACTTATGAAGAGCGCGCGCTTCATCTGGTGCGGGTTCGTGACGCCCAGGATGAATGCATCAAAAACGGCTATCCATCCCCTGGATTTCTCGCGTTCATCCCGTGGGTGTTTCAACCGGACAACACGAATTGGCCCGTGAAGAAAGCGGGGCCGGAAGAATATTTGAAGACGCTGGCCATAAGCCGCATCATGCTGGATAACATCCGCAATTTCCAGGCTTCATGGGTGACGATGGGGCCGGAGATCGGAAAACTTTCCCTGCAGTACGGCTGCAATGATTTCGGCAGCACGATGCTGGAGGAAAACGTCGTATCTGCTGCAGCTTGTACACACAAAGTCAATATTGAACTTATTTTGCGACTGATCCGCGAGGCAGGGAAAATCCCGGCGCAACGCAACACGAATTACGAAATTTTGCGCGTGTTCAGCGATGAAAATGAAAAGGTAGAAAAAGATTTTGTCCTGCAAAATTAATCTGGGCCGCTTAAGGAGCGGCCTTCCTTTTTTGATCCGCGTTTCCTGTTTTTCGGGCACACCTCTTCCAGCCGTTTTCTCGTATATCGGGTCATTACTGCCCATATACTTTTAGGGAAACGGAAAGGAGTGTGCGTATGGACCTGTTTACCGTATCGATGCAAGGTTTTGCTGACGAACGCTTCCTTCAATTTTGCGACCGATTTACTGCCGAATTAAGGCGGTTACATATGGGTGATCACAATTTGGGCATCCGGCTGAGCCGCCAGACGCTGACATGCACGGTGTTTGCGAATGAGTCGCGTCCAAAGAAGCGGGAAGCATCCGCATTGTACCGGACTTTCGGTCGCGTTATGGCCGAGTTTGTCCTCCAGGATCTAAAGCGGGATCTGATCACAAAATGTATTCGCCACAAGTACAGGTCCTTTGATCCGGAAGAGCTGGAAAAACTGGAGTCTTACTGCATGGATATCATCCAGGAGGAGGCGAAAGCGCCCGGTCATCAGCAAAAAAGGGAAGCCAAACAGTCCGATGTGGCGGAGCGATTCAGTTCTTATGTGGCCGAGCACGATTTTCTCCATCTGGAAGGATTTATCCGTTTTCGCATGAAAGATTATTGCGCCGAATTGGAAGCGGTCATGGATTATGCTGCAGATGAATGGTTGGTGGAACGTCAATACCAAGAATTTATTTCCATCTTGAAATATTTTGTATGTTCCCAGGAAATCAAACGGCCGGCCGTGCATATTTATCATTGCCAGGGAAGTGAGTTTGTCGTACTCGACGAACAGTTCCGGCCGATTGAAACATGCGCAGATGACCGGCTCGTTGTAGAAACCGTCGATCGTGAGATCAATCTGGAAGATATGATCATCAGCACACTGATCACCGTCTCGCCGAAAACGGTCTATATTCATACGAAAGAACCGGACATGCAGGTGATCCGCACGATCCGCATGATTTATGAAGAACGGGCCGTCTTGTGCACGTAGGCGGTGATCCCAATTAATCCGGGAAACGATGACATGGCTTGACAATCAAGTACAGCGGTTTTTATAATGAAATAAACTTCAAAATCGGATAAAGACGATGACGAAGACATGGGCTATTTCGACGGACGGTACAGAGAGAGGAAACATGGGCTGAAATTTCCTCCCGCTTCCGCGTTATGGCCTACCCCTTCCTAGTCGCGGCATGGAACGTGTTTCAACTAGTAAATGCCGCCGGGTGGTTCCCGTTAACAACTGCAATGAGGGTGGTCTTGTCTGATTGCGTTTTTCAAGACCGCTGAAACAGGGTGGAACCACGGGTAGCGCACTCGTCCCTACGGACGGATGCGCTTTTTTGTTGAGTTCGGTATCAAGTTGAGTTTTTTGGTATCAAGGAGGATTGGACAGATGAGCCATGTAGTCATCACGTTTCCGGATGGTGCAAAAAGGGAATATCCGAAAGAGACAACCATCGCTGATATTGCCGCTTCGATCAGCCCCAGCCTGTTAAAAAGAGCGGTTGCCGGGGCAGTGGACGGCAAGCTGGTGGATCTGGATCATCGCGTTCAAAATGACGCCCATGTCGAGATCATTACGATGGCAGACAAGCGCGGGCTGGAAGTGTACCGACACAGCACAGCGCACCTGATGGCACAGGCGATCAAGCGTATTTACGGTGCGGACAAGGTGCGCCTTGGCGTCGGTCCTGTCATCGAGGACGGTTTTTATTATGACATCGATCTCGATCATTCCATAACACCCGAAGATCTGGAAAAAATTGAAGAAGAGATGCGGAAAATTGTAAAAGAGGACTTGCCGATCCGCCGGGTGGAAGTGAGCAGGGAAGAAGCGGAGGAAATTTATCGCAAGGTCGGCGATCCGTATAAACTGGAACTGATCCGCGATCTGCCGGAGGGCGAGACGATTTCGATCTACGAACAGGGAGAGTTTTTCGACCTGTGCCGGGGGCCGCACCTGCCTTCTACCGGAAAGATCAAGGCATTCAAACTGCTGAGCGTGGCCGGTGCTTACTGGCGAGGCGATTCAAAAAACAAAATGTTGCAGCGCATTTACGGAACGGCGTTTGAAAAACAAGGGCAACTGGAAGAATATTTGAAACGGTTGGAAGAAGCGAAAAAACGCGATCATCGCAAGCTTGGCAAAGAGCTGGAACTGTTCATGTTTTCGGACGAAGCGCCAGGCATGCCATTTTATTTGCCAAAAGGCATGGTCGTCCGCAATTTGCTCGAACAGTTCTCGCGGGAACTGCAAACCCGGCATGGATATGAAGAAGTGCGCACTCCGTTCATGATGAACCAGCGTCTGTGGGAGCAATCCGGGCATTGGGATCACTATCATGAGAACATGTATTTTTCTGAAGTGGACGATACGAGATTTGCGATCAAGCCGATGAACTGTCCCGGTCATATGCTCATTTACAAAAGCAAACTGCATTCGTACCGCGATCTGCCCATTCGCTTGTCCGAATATGGCCAGGTGCACAGACATGAGCTGTCCGGTGCATTGAACGGCATGATGCGCGTGCGCACATTTTGCCAGGACGATGCGCACCTGTTCGTTCGTCCGGATCAAATCGAAGAAGAAATCGGAAAAATCATTGAACTGATCGACCACATGTACAGTGTGTTCGGCTTTGAGTACCGGATCGAGCTGTCGACCCGTCCGGAAAATTCGATGGGGTCGGATGAGCTGTGGAACCAGGCGGAGCAGGCATTGGAGAAAGTGCTCAAGGATCGCGGTATCGAATACCGGCTCAATGAAGGGGACGGTGCTTTTTACGGACCGAAGATCGACTTTCACATTCTCGACGCCCTGAAAAGAAGCTGGCAGTGTGCTACGATCCAGCTTGACTTCCAGATGCCTGAGAAATTTGATCTGCATTATATCGGAGAAGACAATCAGCGCCACCGTCCGGTGGTCATTCACCGCGCCGTCTATGGCTCCATCGACCGCTTTATCGGCATTCTGATCGAGCATTATGCCGGAGCGTTTCCGGTATGGCTGGCGCCGGTGCAGGCGATGGTCATCCCGGTATCGAACCAGTTCGATGACTATGCGGTCACTGTAAAAGAGAAACTGTTTGAAAAAGGGGTGCGCGTGGAAGTCGACTTGCGCAATGAAAAATTGGGCTACAAAATCCGTGAAGCCCAGTTGAAGAAAATCCCTTATATGCTCGTCATCGGGGAAAGGGAGCGCAATGATGGGACCATTTCCGTCCGCGTGCGTGGCCAAGGGGATATCGGTGCGATGAAAGTCGAGGAATTGGTCGAGCGGATCGAAAAAGAAACGTCAGAGGCGCTGAAAAAGGCGTAAATCATATTTTTGTTGGAAATGGGGAACCTTCTTTCCAGAGGAGGTTTCCCATTATGTTATGTAGATCCTTTTTGCAGCAGTATACATGGCATTTGTATGGAACCGCCCTATTGATCGCTGTTTGCACGATAGCGAGTTTCCAAAAAGCGAATGTCCAAAACGGGCTAGACCGGATGGTTCAAAATTCGGTTCAAAATTCGGTTCAAGATTCGTTTCAAGATTCGGAGGTTTACAATCCGGTAACCGAGCCGGCATTGGCCTTTGTCAACGAAGAGCTGCCTGCAATGAATGAAAAAGAACAGGTAAAAGGCCAGACCGGAGAGTCACCAGAAGAGTCACCATCTCCCCCCCTGTTCAAATTGGGGGCCGAGCCGACACCGGAAATGTTGGCGCAGTTTCAATGTGTCGAAGTCATCGCAACCGGGTATTCCGCTGGCTATGAATCCACCGGAAAAACACCGGATCACCCCCAGTATGGCATCACCTATTCCGGACTGAGGGTGAGGCGGGATCTTTTGTCGACGATCGCTGCTGACCCGAATGTGTTCCCGCTTGGCACTATTTTGTGGATCCCGGGATACGGTTATGGCATCGTTGCCGATACCGGTTCAGCGATCAAAGGCAACAAGATCGACCTGTATTTTGAAACGGTAGAGGATGTATATCGGGAATGGGGAAAGAAAAAAGTCAACGTTTATGTGATCGAGCTCGGTGAAGGTAAAGTGACCGAAGCGATGTTTAACGAAAAATTGGCGATATTCAAAGGATAAATGGAAGGATAAATGGAAACGGCCGACATCCCGGCCGTTTATTTTTTTCCTTCTGTTTCCTTTAAATTTATGTTAAAATAAAAGCATCAAGTCCACAAAATGGAGATCGGAGAAGAATATGGTATGGGCACGCTTTCTTGACGATAAACTCAAGGGAGAATATGACGAGGAGCAATTATTGAATACGCTTTATTCGGAAATGTTTATCGTCGCATATTCGAAAATGAATAACAAATCCGATGCGCTCGATGTGGTGCAAGAATCGTGGGTCAAGATTTTGAAAAAGATTGATACGCTCCGCGATGAGGACAAGCTGGTGCAATGGGCGAAACGGATCGTGATCAATACAGCGAACAATGCGTTGCGCCGCAAAATGCTCAAACAGGAAGTGTACGAGGAAAAGTTATTGCAATTGCAAAAGGTGGAAGATTCGATAGAAAATCGGCTTCTGAGCGGTGAAATTCGCGACAGGATCAATCTGCTGGACGCCGAGACGCGCCTGATGTTCGTATACAAATATTATTATGGATGGAAAGACAGGCAGATCGCTGAAAAAATGGGTTATCCGCTCGGAACGGTCAAAGCTCGCCTTCATCGCGGCAAAGAACGGTTGCGCAACCTGTTGTTGTCCGATGAGCTTGACGAGTTATGACCCTCCTGAATCGGCCGTATATCCTGCTGGCTGCCGTTACATAATATGAAACAGCCGACCACGGGGA
Source organism: uncultured Paenibacillaceae bacterium (assembly GCA_937925675.1). Classification (GTDB taxonomy): domain Bacteria; phylum Bacillota; class Bacilli; order Paenibacillales; family CALAME01; genus CALAME01. The sequence continues at coordinate 16,335 of CALAME010000009.1, forward strand.
AAAAGCGCCAGCTTTTTCCCCGTGCTTTTTAGGCAAGATGGTTGATGCAGGAGGGATCGATGTTGATACCGTTGGAATTTCGACTGGAAAATCAGCAATGTGGGCTCGCAGAAGCAAGAGATGCGCTGAGTGAACTCGAATTTGTCCTCGGCGGGGGATGGGACTACCACCATGGCAGCTTTGACCGGGCGCTGGACGACGAAGACAAAGTCTGGCTCAGAATGCCGTTTACCGTCGTGAACGGTCGCCTGGACAGCGAGAAAGTCGATAACGAAGCGACCATTCAATGGCAGCAGCCGTTTGTGCTCAAACACGTATATAATGACGAAAAGGATCCGGAAGCGCGTATGAAGACGTTTGGAGCCCTGTTCGACCAGTTTCAGGAGCCGGTTGATCAAGACGCAGAAGTGGAACCGATCTGGCAGGAAAAGGGACAAGCGTTGTTGCAACAGGCGGAAGAAATGTTGAAGGTCCGTATGTAGGAATTCAATTTTTAACTCCCTCTTATCTGACTTTAAGGTAGATTTAAGGTTGATCCGGCATGATATAGTCAAGAATAGAAGTATAAGGCCAAAAGTCTGAAAGTCGGACAGGGGGAAAGACATGATGGATGATCGGGAGAAGTGGAATCGGGACTACAGCTCCTTTTTTGAAGATCGTCATGAAGAGGACAAGGACAAGAATGTAAGTGACGATCAGCAAGAACAAAAGCCGGTCTATTATTCGTACGGTCCGTTCCGTCCTTCCGCACCGCAGGAATACGATTCATCCCGCAGCGACGGAACCGGAGTCCATACGCCTGCCTATGTGACGGAAAACACGGCGCGTGTCGATCACGAAACGGTGAAACCGTTCAGATCCTATGCGGAAGAACGTAAGCCCAAGCGTCCGTACAAAATGATGTTTGCTTCCTTTCTGGCGGGCATGCTCGTTATCGCTTCCCTGATGTTTGCGGCGGATTACTTCAATCTGTTTACCGGGGCGCAGTCTGTCGCAAACGGCGCGCCGATGGGAGCGGACAGGGGCGAGACAGCAGGCGGGATCGGTTCCGGCGGATCGGACGCGTCGGTGCAAAACGCTGTCTGGCCTATCGTACGACCGGACACGATCGCGGATATCGTCGAAATGGCGAGCCCGGCAGTCGTCAAAATCGAAACGTACGGAACAACCAGTCGGACGCGCAGTCCTTTTAACGACGACTTTTTCCGTTACTTTTTCGGAGACGGATTCGGCCCGCCGGAGCAGTCTGACCGTCGCAAACTCGGAGCCGGTTCCGGGTTTATATTCGACGAAGAAGGCTATATTCTCACCAATGAGCACGTCATCAGCGGTGCGGATGAGATTTATGTGACCGTACTTGGCTACAAAGAGCCGTTCAAGGCGGAATTGCTTGGTTCCGACTTTGACCTTGACCTGGCTGTGCTTAAAATTGAGGGAGACGAGCCTTTCAAGTGGCTGCCGCTCGGGGATTCTTCTAAATTGCGTGTCGGTGATTGGGTGACGGCCATCGGCAATCCGCTCGGATTTGACCATACGGTGAGCGTAGGGGTGCTCAGCGCCAATGAACGGGAAATCCGTATTCCCGACCAGCAGGAACGCCGTTACCGCGAGTACCAGCATTTGCTGCAAACCGACGCCGCCATCAACCAGGGGAACTCCGGCGGTCCGCTGCTCAATCTGAAAGGCGAAGTGATCGGCATCAACACGGCTGTCAGTGCCCAGGCACAGGGAATCGGTTTTGCCATTCCTTCCAACACCGTCATCGCGGTGCTGGACAAACTGAAAAACAATGAACCGATTCCGCGTCCGTATATCGGTGTTTGGCTCACCGATATTAATGAAAGCTGGCTGGATGAACTGGGCCTGGAAAGCACGAAAGGTACGATCATTACCCAGGTGCATGCGGGAAGTTCGGCAAGCCGCGCAGGATTGCGTCCTTACGACGTCATCATTGCGATGGATGGCGAGGAGATCGAAAATACGCAGGATTTCGTAGATCGCGTGCGGCAGGCCGAAATCGGACAACGGATCTCGCTGACCATCATTCGTGACGGTGAACGGTTTGAAACGGCAGTGACGGTTGGCGATCGCAATCAGGTTCAGTAAGTTCAAGTCAGTGAGCTTAAGTCAGAACAGAAGCGGCCCTACGGTTTCCTGAAGGAAGCCGGGCCGCTTTTTGCGGTTTGAAACGGATATTTGCTAAAATGATAGCAAGTTCACCCTGCATGGGGGTTCGATGGAAGTTAGGGGGATCGATGGATGTTATATGAAGTGCTTGTCATCGATGATGACGAAAAAATCACATCGTTGTTACGGCGGAGTCTCGCGTTTGACGGTTATAAAGTGAGGACGGCCAACAACGGCAAGGAAGGGCTGGATAAAATGCTGGAAAAAGAGCCCGATCTTGTCATTTTGGACGTGATGATGCCGCAGCTGGATGGCTGGGAAGTGTGCAGGCGGATACGCGAATCGGGAAGCAAGGTGCCGATTTTGATGCTGACGGCAAAAGACGAGGTTGCCGACCGGGTCAAGGGACTGGATCTGGGGGCGGATGATTATTTGGTGAAGCCGTTTGCATTGGAGGAATTGCTTGCGCGCGTGCGGGCATTGTTGCGCCGCAAGGGAGGGCAGGCTGAGCCGGAGTCCGAACGCTTGGTTTATGATGGGCTTGTCATGGATCTGGATGCGCGGGAAGTGTACAGGGGCGAGCGCAAAATTGAACTGACGGCCAAAGAATTTGAACTGTTGCACCTGTTCATGCTGCATCCGAAACGGGTTCTTTCCCGCGACCTGATCATGGACAAAATATGGGGATACGATTTCAGCGGTGAGTCGAATGTGCTGGAAGTCTACATTGCCACGCTTCGGCAAAAGCTGGAAGAAGGAGGAGAGCCCCGGCTCATTCACACCGTGCGCGGCGCAGGGTACGTGCTGAAAGGAGAATCGTAATGTCCATTCGTTTGCGCCTCACGTTATGGTATTCCGCCATTTTGGCCACGACGTTGCTGCTGTTCGGCTTTTCATTATATTTCCTGTTGTCTGCCCTTTCGATGAATCAATACAAACAGAACTTGACCGAACATGCGGAAAAAGTCCAGCAGCGCATCGCGTATGGCATTTCACTTTCCTTAAGGGGCATCGATTTTGATATTCAGCTGGATGCAGTCGATCATTTTTTGTCCAAAGAGATTTATTTGCAGGTCATCAACATCTACAATCCGCAAGATTTAAAACGGTCAAGCAATGCGCGCCAGGACAACATTTATATCCCGTTTTCACAAGAGACCATCGATCTGGCCTTAAAACGTGTCGCCCATTTTGAGACAAACCAGATTCATGGCCATACGTTTCTGATCTACAATCGGCCTCTCATCTATAACAATCATGTCGTCGGGGTTCTGCAAGCGGCAACATATACCGGTGAGTTGTTGAACAATTTTAAATATTTGTTTATCCCCCTAGCACTCGTTACGGTAGCTTTGGCGTTTTTGTTCGGATGGTTCATGGCGCACAAAGCGCTCAAACCGATCGATGTGCTGATTGAAGCGGCCGGGCGAATCGAGAAAGGGGACGATCTCGAGCAGCGGATCCAATATGACGGACCGAACGATGAAATCGGCAGGTTGACCCATACGATCAACGGTATGCTGGCCCGGCTCGAGGCGACCTACAAGGAACTGGAGGAGTCGTATAAAGCGCAGCGCCGTTTTGTCTCCGATGCTTCGCATGAATTGCGCACACCGCTCACGACGATACGTGGAAATATTGATCTTCTGGAGAAAATATGGTCCGATGAGCAGCGGTCAGGACCGGCGATGACAGAGGAAGAAAAGAGACAACTGTCCCTCGAAGCGATTCTAGATATTGCCCAGGAAGCGGAACGGATGAGCCGGCTTGTCAACGATTTGTTGTCCCTTGCCCGTGCGGATGCCGGCTATGTGATGGAAAAAGAATGGATTCCGATCCTGCCTATTGTCAGTGAAACGGCACGCAAGGCGCAGTTTTTGGAGCGAAAGGTGGAGTGGAGGGTCGGTTCACTCGACGCACTGGAAGGAATGATGGTATACGGCAACGCCGATTATTTGCAGCAAATGTTGTTCATTTTTATCGAAAATGCCTTTAAATATACAGAGGAAGGTTATGTTTCCCTGAAAGCGGTCAAAGAAAACGATCAGATCGGAATCCAAATCGCGGATACCGGGATCGGAATGGACGAAGAAGAGGTGCCGCACATTTTCGATCGCTTTTACCGTGCGGATGTATCCAGAGGTAAAACGGCGGGAACGGGACTCGGTCTCGCTATTGCCAAATGGATCATTGATGAGCATGGCGGTTCGATCGAGGTCATGACGCAAAAAGGACGGGGAACGACATTTGTCATCTGGCTGCCCGCAGCATTATCGATTAACGAACAAACATGATATAATGGATAGGAACAGGAGAGGACGGTGGAAATCAATCATGGAAGTGATTAAAATCTCCCCGCGCGGTTATTGTTACGGGGTGGTCGATGCGATGGTGATGGCGCTCGAGGCGGCCCGGAATATGGAGCTGCCCCGACCGATATACATCCTGGGGATGATCGTGCATAACCGCCATGTTACAGAAGCTTTTGAAAAAGAAAATATTATAACGCTTGACGGTCCCAATCGTCTTGAAATTATTGAGAAAGTGGACAAAGGGACGGTCATCTTCACCGCACACGGCGTCTCCCCGGAAGTTCGGAAACGGGCGCGGGAAAAGGGATTGACCATCGTCGATGCCACGTGTCCGGACGTCACCCGCACCCATGATCTGATACGTGAAAAAACGGAAGCGGGTTATCATATTATTTATATAGGTAAAAAAGGACATCCCGAACCGGAAGGGGCGGTTGGAATCGCTCCTGATCGCGTCACCTTGATCGAAACGGAGGAAGAAGCGGACCAGCTTGATCTTTCTCCCGATCAACCGATTGTCATTACGAATCAGACGACTATGAGCCAGTGGGATGTCAAACACATCATCAACAGACTGCTCAAAAAATATCCGAATGCGGAAGTTCACAACGAAATTTGTCTCGCGACACAGGTGCGTCAGGAGGCGGTGGCTGAACAGGCCAAGGGAGCTGATCTGTGCATCGTCGTTGGCGATCCGCGCAGCAACAACTCGAACCGGCTGGCCCAGGTAGCCGAGGAAATTGCCGGTGTCAAAGCTTACCGGATCGCGGACGTCAGCGAGATCGATATCGAATGGTTAAAGCCGATCAAGAAGGTGGCGGTCACATCGGGGGCTTCCACCCCGACGCCGATTACGAAAGAAGTGATCGCATTTCTGGAACAGTTTGATCCGGAGCGGCCGGAAACCTGGGAAATCCGACGTACGCTTGATCCCGACCGGCTGTTGCCAAGAGTAAAGAGCAAGCCGAAATCGGCTGATTAAATGA
>CALAME010000010.1 GCA_937925675.1 uncultured Paenibacillaceae bacterium
CATGGATACGGGTCATCGTACAGGCCATTACCGTGCTTGGCTCATACAATAAAAACGGGGTGAAAAAAGTTGAATAGTTCTGAGTTTATCGCTAAAGTGGCACCCTACGCGGTGGAACTGCGTTTGGAAGGCTCACCCTTGTTTCCTTCGGTGCGGATTGCACAGTGTGCATTGGAAACGGGATGGAAAATTCCCCCCTGGAACAACTTAGGGGGGATCAAAGTCGGAAGCGGAAAGCCTAATCCTTGGTGGGATGGATCGAGTGTCAACCGGGATACGTGGGAAGTGATCAATGGACAAACCGAACAGACATCTGCCTATTTTCGTGCTTACCCATCCATCTATCATTTCTTCAAAGATCAGGACTTGTTATTTCAATTGCCGCGATATGAACGTGTCCGTCAAGCAAAAACGCCAGAAGAACAATGCGCCATGCTTCAAGCGTGCGGCTATGCCACGGACCCGGAATATGCACGGAAGCTGAATAATCTGATCCGTTCTTTTCAGCTCAAACGTTATGATCAGGAGGTGGAGGACGTGTTGAAGAAAATCGATGAATTGATCCAGGCCAACAAGCGTCTGGAAGAGCGCATCGCCCGACTCGAACCGAAAAAACCTGAAGAACAGGTGGTGGCGCCTTGGGCCCAACCGGGCTACAAGTTTGTGACGGCGAAAAGAAACGGGGAGACGATATCCGATGGCAAACGCCCGCGCGATCCTGTAACCCGTCAGGAAGTTTGGGCGATGTTTGAACGTTACGATCGGCTCATCAATAAAGAGCAAAAATAAGTCTTTCGCTTTGCTTGTCAGCTCCAATAAAGTGATGAAACATAAAGCGACTAACAATGGTGACGATAATCATGAAACTACCGCGTTTAGGCAATGCTTAAACGCGGAGTTTCATTTTTAAGTAAATTTTAACATTTCATCACGGATGTGATGCCATATTTGATCGACATACGCGAAATCCATCGTATCGGTATAGTATGATTTCAGCTCATCGTTCATTTGTTTGGCTTGCGCAAGGTAGGAAATGGCCTCGTTCATGTTGGCGCGATAACGGCTGCTTACGTCTCGTATTTGCTGCTCATATTGTTCATCGGTTCCGGCCCGGATGACCCGTTCGTACATGTCGATGATCTCATCGTTTTCCCGCTCGGGAAAATGTTCATGGGGCAGCGTGCTGTCAAAGATGGCAAAACCGGCTTCCTTGACAATGACCATATCGATGCTGTTCGGATCAAAACCACAATGATACATTTCTACATCCAACCCACGCGCTTCAGCTTCTCTGGCAATCCTTTTCAGCAATGTCGATTTTCCGGAACCGGGCCGACCTTTAAGGAAATATCGTTTTTCGATGTCTTCGGTCAGGTTCGGGATAAAGTCAACCGCCCCTTTCGGGGTTGCTGCTCCGAGGTAACGATGCTTGACGGTGGGAGTTTTCGAGGAAGGATGTTTCGGTGGATGTTTCGGCAAAAGCATTTCCACGCATTCGTTTATGAGCGCATTGGCTTTATCAACTTGCATATTTTCAATATAAATCCGTTCCCATTCATCGTGGACACGAAGCGCTGTGGCAAAAGCGTTGTAGGCGGCCTGGTAAGACTGTTCGATGTTTTGATTCAGCTTTACGATCGCGTCTTTGTGCCGCGCAAGCTTTTGGGTATCCAAACCGCTACCAAGATGAACGTATTTTTCAATCAAACCGGGCGCTTTCGGTTTCAAATCACGAAGGACAATGCCGGACACCACCCCGACCTTCAATTCGGGGATGATCACCCCATCGAAAGCGTCGTTGTCTGAAGAAGCGTGAATCCATTCGAGGTCGTATCCTTTTGCCAGCCACGTTTCACCTGTTCTCTGAATAAAAGTCGACTTTCCTGTTCCGGGACCGCCCAGGAGAATGTAAATACGGTCCAGCCCTTGCAAGTTGGAGTCGTACAATGGGTAAAATCCACGTGCCGTATGTCCGCCTGCAAAATAGTGCTTCGACTTTCCTGCCAATCGAGCTCACTCCTTTCTATACCTTAAAATATGAGCGGAAGCCCATAAGCGTGAACATTAACGCTCCGTAAGCTTCCGGCTCACTTTATCTTCATATTCATCAAAGGCGGACATTCCGAGCCATCCTCGCTCGGCCATCAGCTGCTGGTAACGCAGTTTTTTGGCAGACATCTCGCTCTGAAGCCGCGCTTTTTCCTTTTCATCCTTGCAACAGTCCAACAGATCTTTCAGCCGAACCATCTCTTTGCGCAACTGCATCTCCTCTGGCAAAATCCCGGCATTTTTCAGCAGCCTGAAGCTGGCGCGAAGATCTTCGGGAACCATCGAGTCGTCATCCAGCTGAAGCGGTTTGCCTTTGCCGGGAAGATGGTCCAGTTCCCCGTTTTTGATCGCTTCCTGAATCTTTTCTTCTGCAATTGCCCGAATCCAGTCCAATCTGATCACCTCGGCATGTTCCGTTGCACGAACATCGGTTATAGTGTACATGATAACGATACTCTTTTTGAAAATCCAGTTTTCGTTGCAAACTTTTTTCCGTCTGGCTGCGTGTTAAGGTTGAATCCAGACCGTATTTATCAAACTGATGGAAAGCGGAAAGACTTTCCAGGATTCCGAACATGAGAAAGCATGGCTGATCGTAACGGCGCGCAATCATTGTCGGGATTTGCAGCGCAGGTGGTGGAACAGGAAGGTTGTGCACTTGGACAACGGGTTTGTCGAGAGCCGTATGGTCAACGGTCCGGAAATGAGCGAGATTGAGGAAAGTTTGCTTCGGATCCCCTCATCCTACAGGTTGGTCTTGTATCTGTATTATTACGAAGGCTATAAAATTGCGGAAATCGCATCCCTTTTGAGACGGAATGTCAATACGATCAAGACGCGGCTCAGAAAGGCGAGAAAACGATTGAAACTGGAAATGGGGGACAGGGACGATGGATAAAGAGAGGCTTATGCTTCAGTTTGAAAAGATGGGGCCCGATCATGAGCAAAAAGAGCGTATGTTAAAGCGAATCCTGGTAAAATCACATCCATCTTCCCGGGTGGCCGAATGGAAGCGGCATCGTTCCTGGATTACCATATCAGCGGCCTGCCTGGTATTGGTGATCGGACTCTGGACCCTCTTTTTGTTTGCAGGAAAGGTGGAAGCTTTCGACATCCATGTCAAGATGGACGATCAGAAAGGGACGATCCGGCTCGCTTCCGACAGAGAGGAAGGGGCGGTGCACTCGGTTACCAAAGTGGATGCTCGGCCAAGCTTGGAGTTTTATGTCGTCGGAGACGATATTGCGCAAATTGAAATCGAGGCGAAAAACGAATATTTAAGTGCGCAAGACTGGACGCGTACGCAGCACGAAAAATATTGGAATGTCGAGTATTATCAATATTTGGATGAAGAAAAACAAATCGCTATATTCGATTCGGATAAATATTACGATAAAAAGATTGTCATGACGTTTGATGAACATTTTCAAGATTATGATAAAATCTGGTACCGTTGGCATGCCCGAAATATGTATGAATGGGCCGCAGAAGACAACTTTTCCCGCTTCCTGGGCTTCGGGATTCCCGTCGAAGATGTTAACGTTAAGGAAAAGCTTGATGCTTTTGATACTTTAAGCGAAGCAGAAAAACTGAAAATGGCGAGCGGTGCCTATGAAGGGATCGGACATATCCAGCTGGACGATTATCCTGAACATTTGACGGAAGACCGGATTACCATTACGGTGACCGACCGAAAAGGCCGGAAAACGACCCAGGTGATTGGGGTCAAGGTGAGCAACAATGAAAAGCGGCAAACGGTGGTAACTGCCCGTTTATTGGATTAAAAAACGGACTGGAAAGATAGAAAGGAATAAAAAAGCGAAGCCCAGGCCTTTTGTCAGGCGCAAGCTTCGCTCTTGTTTGCCATTCCATCAAAATCCGATCAATGATCCACCATCAGAATCCGATCAATGCGCCGCCGTCCACGGGCAAGACGATGCCATTTACAAACTTGGCAGCGGGGGAGGCAAGGTAAACGCCCGCCCAGCCAATGTCTTCCGGTTTACCGAAAGTGCCGAAGGGCGTGCGCTGCAAAATGCGCGCTTTCCGTTCCGGGTCACCGGACAAAGCCTGCTCAAGCATCGGCGTTTCGATCCAGCCGGGAGCAATCCCGTTCACCCGAATGCCATAACCGGACACTTCACTCGCCAGTGAGCGAATCATGCCGAGATAGGCGGATTTGGCGGTGGAATAGGCGATCACGTTCGGCAAGCCGATGTAAGAGGACATCGACGCCTGAAAAATGATGCTGCCTTTTCTTTTTTGCTTCATTTTCTTGATTACCGCTCTGGACAAGGCAAAGGCGCCCAATACGTGCACTTGCAGCACATTCATAAATTCCTCAGTCGTCGTTTCGTCGGCCGGCTTTTTCAGATGGTTGCCGGCATTGTTCACGAGCACGGTGATGTCGCCGATCGAGCGGGTGACTTCTTCCACGAACGATTCGGCTTTTTCCGTTTCGGAAACGTCAAATTGTCGGTAATGGACGCCGGAGCCCAATCCTTCCAGCTGTTTGACACCTTCTTCATACGGTCTTCTGCCGACGGCGATCACTTCCGCTCCTGCTTCCAGGAAACAGCGGGTCATCGCCAGGCCGAGCCCGCTTGTCCCTCCCGTGATCAGCGCTCGTTCACCTTTCAAACTGAACGGGGACGTCATAGAAGCATTCATCTCTGTGCACTCACCTTTCACATGCCAACACGGCAGGTGTTTGATATTTGTACGGGATAAAGTATTCTTTGTGACCAAGCTGTTCGGCTTTGGTCTTTTTACCCTGGCAGGTTTCCGCGATCTGTTCTGCTAATTCCCGCACGAGCGTTTTTAAGTCTTTTTCTCCGGTCAGCATGGCGCCGGAGCAAAAATCGATGTCGTCGCTCATTCTTTGATAAGTTTGCTCGTTACCCGTAATTTTAATGACGGGAGCTACCGCGTTGCCGACAACCGTACCTCTGCCCGTCACCATGAGCAGGAGGTGGGCACCGCTGGCGGCCAGTGCGGTCAATCCTTCGTTGTCGTTCGGATTGGTGTAGCCGAATTGCATAAAGTGCGGATCCGGTGTCGTATCCAGCAACCAGAGTCCATTGTTGGGGGGTGTCTCTGCTACCTTCAGCACGCCTTCTATCGGACGGCTACCGCTTTTGGCGAAGGCTCCCATGCTCTTTTCTTCGATCGTGGTCAATCCGCCCACGAAGTTGCCGGGTGACACAGAATATTGGCGTACGCTTTGGCAATATGCCAGCATTTTGTCGTACGTTTGGGCGAGCTGTTCTTTGGCCTTCTCATCTTTGCCACGGCTGATCAACAAATCTCTTAAGCCGATCGCTTCCACGATCTCTTCAAAGATGGCTGTGCCCCCGTTGTCCACCAGCCAGTCATAAAAATGCCCCACGACCACATTGCCTGCCAGTCCGGATGTGAAATCGGAACCTCCGCATTCTGCGCCAATGATCAGATCGGAAAAGTCCATCTCGGTCGTGACGGTCACTTTCTGCAACTCCTGTGCGACTTTGTGCACCGCCTCGGTGCCGAGTTCGATCGTTTTTTGGGTGCCACCGCTTTCCTGGATGAGCAGCGCCCTCGCTGGTTTGCCGGCTTCTTCCGCTTTTTCAGCCAGCAGGCGCGCCTGGATATATTCACAGCCCAGTCCAATGGTCACGACTGCGCCGACATTCGGGTGCCGAATAAAGGCGAGCAGCATTCGTACCGCATATTCGTTGTCCGTGCAG
>CALAME010000011.1 GCA_937925675.1 uncultured Paenibacillaceae bacterium
CATGCCGAGGACCGCTTTAAAATCTTTGATGAAATGAGCCTGGTCAAAATACCCCTAATTTCGTCAACATAATCATGATCCTATCCGTTTGAAAAAGGAAAATGAAAAAGGGAATCCGCTGATGGGTTCCCTTTTTCATCTTTCTGTTGCAAGCGCGTGCCCCGGTTCACGAACTTGCCGTGTTTTTCCTTCCCGGCTGCCACCAAAAGAGAAGACAATGGAGGCCCGCGTTTATCTAGTCGCGCAGATTAATCGAACAAATCAGGCAAAATATGATAGATATATTGGTTCTGCCAGTTCCAGGAGTGGGAACCGCCTTCGGCCACGAGGAAATAGAAATTCCCCTTTGATTTGTCCGAAGAATAAATGAAGACATCCGTCATCAATCGCATCGCATCTATCTGCGGTTTCAGATTCGGATAGGCGATGTCCAAGTCCCCCGTAGCGCTGAAAATATAGTAATCCTGCGGTTCATAACCGGATTCCCTGGCTACATTCGCCAAAAATTCAGCCGTTTCCCGCGGCATGGTACCGCCGGATCGTTCGCCCAATGCCCAGCTGTCACCGCTGAGCGGCATAAAGTATTTGAAGTAATCCAGCTTGTTGGCAAACACATGCCAGGTCGTCACCGATCCCATGGAGAAGCCGCCGAAAGCCCGATGAGCTCTTGAAGCCTTCAAGTCCTCCAAACTGCCGGACTTGGCATACGTGTTGTATTTCGTTTCTACCAAAGGAACGATATCGTTAATCAATTCTTCATGGAACAAGGCGACATCGTTCATCCCGCCGTAGAAAGTCGGCGTCACTACGATCAGCGGATCGATTTCACCCGCCGCGATCATGTTGTCAAGGATGTTCTTCAGCTCCCTGTTTTCGCCGGGTCCGCCAAAGAGAAGGTCTTCATTCTCACCGCCGCCATGCATCAAATACAGCACATTGTATTTCGTTTCTTGATCATTCGGGTCATATCCATACGGAAGGTAGATGTTCATTTTTTTCTCGTCCATGCCATTCTCGGCATTCGGTGTCCGGTATGTCAACTGTTCGATCGTCCCCGGTCGGTCGCTGGGCATCCGATACTCCCCGGGCATGGGTGTAAAGTACTTCTCATTTGCAGCTTCTTCAGTCATTTCTAGTTGATCGATCGCTGCAATAATTGCTGCATATTGTTCATCCAGCTCTTCTTGCGTGAAAGAGCCGCTCTTAAGGAGATGAGCCGCAACCACCTGCGCGACGGCATCTGTTACAACATGGGAATTTTTGTACAGCTTAAAGTCCATCTTCATAGTTCGTTCAATCAGACTCAAGAGATCATAGGGATTGGGGCCGCTTACATCCCCTTCCGATCTGCCGAGCAGCACGATCTCACCGAACATCGAAGGGTTATTCCAAGCGGTGCCGCTGGCGTCGAAGACATTTAATGTCGCCACCCGCTCCGCTTCCACGGCGTCATTAATTTGCAGTTCGATGCCGAGTACTTTGCCGTTCTCCGGCGGTTCTGTCAGTGCAACTCTCGCTTCGATGATATAACCGTCATCCGTCCTTGTCGCAGCCGTGTAGAAACGATCGCTATCCCCTTGATCCACAGTACGCATATTTTCATAATTGACACGCAGATGCAGATCGTCCGGTCCGTACGTTACAGTCTTGTCATTGTTTTCATCCAAGAAGATCTCCACGGAATCCTGCATGTACGGTGCTTCTGCTGCTACGGAAAGATGTTGATCTTTCACTTCCGCCAGAATATACAGGGCTCGATCATCCCACAGCGCCCGGAAGACGGCGGTCACATCGGTCTTGCCAGCCACGATTGTCTGTTTAACCGGGATCGCCTTTTCCCAGATCGGATCGATCACGCCGTCTATCACCGGCGAACCGAACAAGGCTACCATTCTTCCGTTGGTATCGAAACCGTGCTCGTTAACGGTAATCCCTACATGATTTGCTTCCACATCCGGTGCCTCCCTGACCATGATATGCTTATTCACTGTTACAGTCTGCTCGTCGATAGAGATCCGGGCGGTAATCGTCGCCAAACCGGCCGAAATGGCCTCCACCAAACCGTTCTCGTTTACCGTTGCAATTTTTTCATCACTGCTTTGCCATTCGATATCAGCTTCTTCCGGAACATGAAGCAGCTCCGCCTGATACGTTTCCCCCGCTGTCATCACTTTGGTATACGGCTGTTGGAAGCTGGGCGATTGGACTTCTGCAGCCGCAGCTAAACCGGTCACAGGCGCAAGCAAAACAGCACACGCCATCATTGAAATCGCTGTCAATTTAATGAAACGTTTAAGCAATGCTTTCGTCTTCATCTTCATCTTCATCATCCTCCTCAGCTCCCATAAAGTATTTCAATCAACAAACGAAACATCATCCGCAAAACATTGACCCGTGTGCGGTCATGTTAACCGATTTTTATATGCCCTCCTTTCTTTTTCATTTCTATGTTTTTTCCATGTTCCTCCGATCATTTCCCTTTATTTGCTACATTTTATCGTATGATTCTCTGGTTATCAATATTTAGGTGCTATGTTATTTTATGCATAAAAAGTATAAGGGATAGATGCCATACAGGAGTTAACCTCATTTCTTTAGTTTTGTAGGAAACCCCGACACAATAAATGCCGAATATGTCCATACTGGAGAAGTAACATCTTGTATTGGCTTGAGTTGTCCAAAAGAATATTTAATTCAATTGACTTTGAAGACATCAGACTATAGATATATTGGTTATATAGATACGGCTTACAAGTCGGGTATTGTTGGAAAGAACAAAGAAGTTGTGTTAAAATATTCCATTAATGAAACAAAATATTATAAGTTTGATAGCATTGCATATGCCCAAGTAAAAGACTCCATCGAAATTGCAGCCCAAAAAGAGAGTGATGCGGATCTATTAAATCGTCCAAATTTTTTACTTATTATGAAAATAATTTTGGTACTCCTAAACCATTTCAGTGGTCTCAAGTTGAGATTCACCATATGAGACCGTTAAAGTATAGATGGTGGAATTATTATTCATCGATCTACCCAACCAGGAGGGCATTTTAGTGTCTATTCGAATTGAAAAATGTTTGTCTGCTTTGAAACAGAGGCTGTACCAAAATAACGGAATTATTCAAATTCAACTCGAAGAAGGTGCACTTTTAAATGTTACCTGTCAATTTAACGCAGGGATGGATGAACACAAAATCGAACAATTTTTTCGATCAAACGATTGGGAAATTCCCGACGACTATGCCTCTTTTTTGAAACTTCATAATGGAGCGACATTGTTCTGTGACCCCTTGAATGGAGGCGGCCTCAAATTGTTTGATATAGACTCCATTCTGCTTTACAGAAATGACTATGACTATATGTTTCCCCCCGACTGTTATCCTGTCGGCATGCTAAACGGGGCGATGATTTATATTTGTTCAAAAGACGTCCTGGAGACACCGGATCAGTACTTATACTGGCAAGATTGTATTGCTTCTCACGATACAGCGCTAAAATTAAATATCAATTTTGAGGTTTTTCTCGACTTATTTATCATTTCCCAAGGTTCGGAGTACTGGTTGTGGCCGACCTTTAAGTATCCTTATTAGTGCACGATGAAATTTTAATCCGGGGAACTTGCTAGTGAGTTCCCTTTTAACGTTTTCATTCATCCAATCACCCGTTTGATTCATGTGGTGCTCGTCAAATCCATCCGCATAGCCTTCGCGCCAAAATGATTGCATCGGATGCGGACGTGTGTCACAATACCACCAGGGCAAGGGACACCCATGCAAAAAAACAAACCAACAATTACAACAATATGGAGAAAACGAACAATACGGAGAACGCGAAGGAGGAATGGTGAAATGAGAACGATCAAACTCGGCGCGAGCGCGCTGGAAGTGCCGGTTATCGCCATAGGATGTATGCGGATCAACCGCCTGGACAAAACCGAGGCGGAGCGTTTTATTCGGACTGCGCTGGAGGAGGGAGCCAATTTTTTTGATCACGCGGACATTTACGGCGAAGGCGCATGCGAGGAACTTTTCGCGGATGCCATTGGCATGAACGATGACCTGCGCGAAACCATCATCCTGCAATCGAAATGCGGCATTCGCAAGGGGATGTATGATTTCTCCAAGCAGCATATTTTACAATCGGTGGACGGGATTTTGAAGCGGCTGAAAACCGATTATTTGGACGTGCTGCTCCTGCACCGTCCGGATGCGCTGATGGAACCGGAAGAAGTAGCCGAGGCGTTCGACCTTCTGGAAAGCTCGGGCAAAGTGCGGTATTTCGGCGTGTCCAACCACAATCCGATGCAAATCCAGCTCTTGAAAAAATCGGTGAAGCAGCCGATCGTCGCCAACCAGCTGCAGCTCAGCATCGCCCATGCGACGATGATTTCATCGGGCATCAACGTGAACATGGAAAACGACGCCGCCGTGAACCGGGACGGCAGCGTGCTGGATTTTTGCCGTCTGCACGATATTACCATTCAACCATGGTCGCCCTTACAGTACGGTTTCTTTGAAGGCGTGTTTCTCGGCAGCGACAAATTTCCCGAACTGAACCGGAAACTGGACGAAATCGCCGGCCGGTACGGCGTATCCTCCACCACCATCGCGATCGCGTGGCTACTGCGCCATCCGGCGCGCATGCAGCCGGTCATCGGCACCATTAATATCCAAAGATTGAAAGAATGCTGCCGGGCGAGCGAAATCGAACTGACCCGTGAAGAATGGTACGAGATCTATCGGGCGGCAGGCAATCGGCTGCCGTAAGTGTCACGTAAAGCTGCAGAATAAACACGATTGGCGAAGTGCGGTGTTTCCAATCATGGAAATTTCAGAAGCGGAGCGGTTGAAAGATGGAGCAGGGATCAAGAAGCATTACGCATTCATGACCGTTTCGGCAAACGTGACGGCTTTGATGAATTGCGGATATTCCTCGGGGGCCGCTCCGTCCTCCACGCACCAGCAGGCGCCCCATGGTGGTTTCCACGTACAAGCATTGCTTGAGTATCGTTTCCGGAATTTGCAAGTTTTGCGACAGGACGTGGAGAATGCCAACGATTTTTCGATAGGTTGGTTCCGTGGGTTCCGCGTCGAATTCGTTGAGAACAAACCGGGATACGTCAAACACCGGGTCGCCGACGACGCCTTTGGGATCGATGATTTTATAGGTTCCGTCCTCCGCCAGCAATATATTGTCATGATGTAAATCGCCGTGAAGCAGCATTTTCCGCGAATACAAGGCATTTTAACTTAGTGATTGTGGGCTATTGACAATAACGACGGTGATCCTTTACTA
>CALAME010000012.1 GCA_937925675.1 uncultured Paenibacillaceae bacterium
ATACGGAATAAGAATGAGGACGAAAGTACGATTCGCGCGCATGAAAAGCACTGGTCAAAAGGGGATCTTCATGCTGTTCCATTTGTTGATGTATATATTGTGACGAAGATGTTAAAATGAAGATGATTGTAATTCGAGCGGATGAACCGGGGTGAAAACCATGGGGTTTAAAAAAAAGAAGTTTCGCATCGGGCGGAAAGCGGATTTTTGGTTGCGCTTGGGCGGCTTGACGGCTATCGCTGTGCCGGTTTGCTGCATCGCGATCGCCGGTGTAGTCGGGTGGATCGTAATCCATCCGCGGCGGAAACCGCTCGGGGACGATCTCGAACAGTACGGATTGCCCCGTCAAGATGTCGAGTTTTTGAGTTTGCGCGGTGATGTTCGTCTGCGCGGCTGGCACATACCGGCGGCGAACAGGGACAAGCGACTGGTCATTTTTGCGCATGGCTATGCGGAAAATCGCACGAGTAACAAACCGGTTCTTCCGCTAGTCCGAGCCTTTTATGATCGAGGTATTTCTTCGCTTCTATTTGATTTTCGACACTCAGGAGAATCGGATTCCTCAGTCACCAGTGTTGGCCACTTTGAAATGTACGATTTGCTGGCGGCTTTGGAATGGGGAAAACAGAATGGTTATAGCGAGATCGCTTTTGTTGGCTTTTCGATGGGGGCTGCGACGGCGATCATCGCGGCAGCAAAATCAAAGCAAGTAAAGGCCGTGGTTGCGGATTCGCCGTTTTCAGATCTGGAGTCGTACTTAAAAGAAAACATGCACATCTGGACGAAATTGCCCAATATTCCGTTTACGTATCTGATGATGAAAATGATCCCGCGAATGACGGGCATCGACGTTCGGCAAGTTCAGCCGGCTTGCATGATCCAAGAGCTAAAACATATTCCCGTTCTGCTGATTCACAACAAAGGCGATACTTACATTTCGGCTGAGCATAGCCGCAAAATTTTCGAACGTTCCGGTCCCTTGACAGAACTTTGGATCACCGATGGTGAGACGCATGTCGGCTCTTATGATCTTGATCCGGAAAAATATGTACACAAGGTCGTCGGTTTTGTCGAAAAAAGTTTTTCATCATCCTGAAATATGGGGGAGAGGGAATGTACAAAAAAGAGATTTATGTTTACGACAGCAACAACCAGCCGCATCGGGCCGTGATCCGTAATTACCGCCGCGAGGATTTTCCAGCCTTGATCGAAATCCAGCAAGAATGCTTTCCACCTCCATTCCCTTCCGAATTGTGGTGGAATGAGGAGCAATTGTCGAGCCATCTGGAACATTTTCCTGAAGGGGCGATTTGTGCGGAAATCGGTGGCAAGGTGGTCGGCTCGATCACGTCTCTCATCATTCATTTTGATGAGAACCACCCGTTCCATACTTGGGCGGAAGCGACGGATGAAGGATACATACGCAACCACGATGCGGAGGGAAATACGCTTTATGTTGTGGATATCAGCGTGCGTCCTGCGTATCGGAAATGGGGAATCGGCAAATTATTGTTGCAAGCCTTGTATGAGCTGGTCATACACAAGAAGCTGGATCGTCTGCTTGGCGGAGGGCGAATGCCGGGGTACTATCGATATGCCGAGCAGATGGGAGCCGAAGAATATGTGCAAAATGTTTTGGCAGGAAAACTGCATGACCCCATCATCACTTTTATGTTGCGTTGCGGTCGGACGCCGCTATGTGTCGTTCCAGACTACCTGGAAGATGAGGAGTCTCGAAATTATGGCGTATTAATGGAATGGAAAAACCCGTTTAAAATTCGAGTTCATTCATGAAATTTCCCGGGAAATAAGTTGAACGCTGGCGAAAAAACGTGTATTCCATCTAAGAAAGGAAGCGGCGCATGAAAAAGCGAGAAATAACGCTGCAAACCGGGGAATTCCCCGCAGAGGATTCGGAATCGACCATATTGTTGTTCGACGGTGTTTGTCATTTTTGTCACGCAGCGGTTCACTTTATTATCCGCAGGGATCCCGAAGCGCGTGTACGCTTTGCTTCCATGCAGTCGGAAGTGGGGAAACGGTTGCTAAAAAAAGCGGGGCTTGACCCGGCCCGTTTATCGACGGTCGTGTTGTACGATCACGGCCGTGTCTATGTCAAATCGGATGCGGTATTAAGGGTCTGTCGAAAGTTGAACGGTTTATGGCCGCTTTTGTATGGGGGAATTGTCATCCCTCGTCGTATACGCGATGCGTTCTATGATGGGGTCGCCCGCAATCGGTATCGTTGGTTCGGGCAAACGGAACAGTGCAGAGTGCCCGACCGTTCGGAACGCTTCCGTTTTCTCGATCTGTGACAACTAAATGATGCCGTGCTCCTTGGCGAGCGCGGCTGCATCTTTGCTGCTTTTGACACCGAGTTTTCGCAGGATGTTGCCGACATGCACCTTGACCGTACGGATCGAAACGACAAATTCCTCAGCGATTTGAGGTTGTGTCATCCCTCGCTCGATCCGCCGCAATATTTCGATTTCGGTCGGTGTGAGCAAGTTTTTTAATTCGCGTGTCTTAAATTCGCGTTCAAGCTGTTTGAGACGGCGAAATTCTTCGCGCATTTTTTCTGCTGCTTCGGGACTGATCGGCGATTGGTTACGGTAGGCGGAACGTACGGCGTCAGGGATGCGCTCGAAGTCCGATTTGACAATATAGTCGATCGCCCCCGCTTGGAAAGCTTCGAAAATGGTTTCTTTTTCTCTTAGCGAAGTCAGCATGATGACTCGTGCACCCCAATTTTGCGTGACCTCGGCAGTTAACCAGATCCCCTCAGTGCTGTTGGCGAGCATAATATCCATCAAAACGACATCGATCTCATAATGTTCAAACGCTTTTAACGCTTTTTCGCTCGTATCTGCGACCGCGCACACTTCCAGATCGGGTTCGGATGACAAATAGGCTGTAAGACCGCGAAGCCAGTCCGGATCATCTTCCACAATGAGGATGCGTATCGGTTGCATCGAATTCCCCTTCATTCATCCACCCATCCTTTCAACCTTCCAGTGGCACTCGTATTGTCTCCATCTTTTTCTATCCCGGCCCTTTCTATTCTAGCCCTCGTTTCTCCGATTTCGGTTTCGGAAAGTACAGGAAAACCGTCGTGCCGCGTCCCGGCTCGCTTTTCAGCTCAATGCTGCCTTGGTGCTTGTTCATCATGTTGTAGCAGTAGGCCAATCCGAGGCCGAAATTGTTTCGGCTGCCTTTGGTGGTGTAAAACGGTTCCATCACTTTTTTCAAATGTTTTTTCTCCATGCCGATTCCGCTATCGCGAAACTCCACCGTCACTCTTTTTTTGTTTAAATAGGTGGATACGATGAGCGTCCCCCCATGCGGCATGGCTTCCACCGCATTCATCAGGATGTTGTGAAACACTTCCGCCAGATGGGATCGGTCGCCGACGATGGGCGGCACTTCATCATAATGGGTAACGATCTCTATGTTTGAAGCATGGGGACGAATGGCTTGGATCGCTTCATCCAGCAGAGGCCGGATATCGAGCCGCTTAAGCTTTAAAACCGTATCTTGCGTCTGGTCTTGTACACGATGGATCATTTCCTGAATATGATTCGCGGCTCTCATGATCACCTGGATATCTTCCAACAGTTCCGGCTGCTCCGTTTTTTGAGCATATTGGCGAATTTTCTCCCCGAACAGCCTCATTTTGCCGATGTCGTTTTTGATCGCATGGTTCAAAATGGCCGTTCCAGACGTAATGGCTCTCAGCGTCGTATCGAGCTGCATGCGCCGGATCAAGAGCTGCATGCCAAGGAAACCATAGGAAAACAAGGAAAAAACAAACACGGTAAAGGCAAAGACGATGATCCACGTGTTGTACCGCCACATTTCGTAGTAACCGAAACTGGGCAACAGATAGTTCATGACCGCGCAAAACAATACCGGTGTCAGCACCGCGAGACAAGTGAGGCGATGCGTTCTCAGCCAGACCGGATTGTACTCCTTTTTGGTCAGCATCAACACGCTGCCGAGAGCGAAGTAAGGTAACGCCCATAGCGCAAGCCATTTGTACAAATAAGGATGGTCCACTGTGTAAACGGGCGTAAAACAAAACATCGCCATGGCGGGGAAAAGAAGCAGCCACGGCCAACCTTTTTTCCAGCGCATAAACAGCGGAACCGGATGGTAATGGGCCGCGAACATGAGAAACGTATAGGGCAGCCCATAGTAGGAGACAATCGAAGCGCCCTTCATGATGAGCCGGAAATACTTGACGGCATCAGCTGAAGGATGTTCCATGCTCCATCGCGGCAAAACTTCATCACCGAGCACAGCGGCGAGCGCTCCGGATCCACCGCAAAACGAAACGGCGCTCAGCCAACGCACGGAACGGTTTTTCGGATTGAGGATGAGTAAAAGCAAAGAAACGCCCCAGAGGGCGACAAGGACAAAGATCATGCGGACCAGGCACTCCCTCCGCAATGAATATGATCGAGTTCGTTAAGTTCATCTTATTATATCACAACGCTTTCAGTCACAACGTCAGATCATAGAAACAGCGGCCATTTTCATAGAAAGACCGGCTGTTCCTGAAGACGAAAAACGAGGCGGCGATGTATAAAGTTTCCTTTTTTCGTCAAATCTAGTTCTATCATTCCTTTTACAAAATCTAGAATGAAAGGAAGGAAGATTTGATGAAAGGAAGGAAGACGGCTGTATGGCTGGCAACTTTGTCTATCGTTGCCTTATTATGGGCATCGCCGTCGAGTACTTGGGTTCATGCCGATCCGGTGACCAAAACGTTCCGACATGCGGAGACAAATAGCGCTCCCCGCATACATCCGCCGATATGGAAGGCAGGCACCCCTCCCTTTCCGGCCTTTTCTGTCATAACGCCATACGATCACGGTCCTGCCCATGAACATTATTTTGGAAAAGAACCTTATTTCATGCTTCCTGTTGATGCTCGACATGGTTTGGGAGCGATCGGATATGCAGCACCGATGTGGCAGGCGGCGCCTTTTAAAAATGGAGCGTGGATGTGGAAAAGGGAAATGATGGGGAACATGGGTTACCCGTTCGCGGAGCCGGAACCCGAACCGGAACCGCAAGAGGATGAACCGGAGCCGATCGTATACACGGTCCAAGCAGGAGACACCCTTTACCGGCTCGCTCAGTTGTATAACACCACTGTTGACATATTGATGATGGAAAATCAAATTACCGATCCGCGCCGACTGCAGATCGGTCAGCAATTGATCATTCCCCAAGCCAAACAGGATCTGGAAGAATGGCTGACCGATGATCTCCGAATCGCAAAGACGTTTCATGCTACACTCACCGCATATACGGCGGGTTACGAGTCAACCGGAAAAACGCCTTCGCATCCGGCCTATGGCATCACGGCGAGCGGAGCCAAAGTGCAGGCCAATCATACGATTGCGGTCGATCCGAATGTGATTCCGCTCGGCTCTCTCGTCTACATTGAAGGGCTGGGACTTCGCAAGGCCGAAGATACCGGATCGGCGATCAAGGGACACAAAATCGATGTGTACATTCCTGACTTGCAAGAAGCACTGGAGTTTGGCGTAAAGAAAAACGTCAAGGTGTATGTACTGGATTCGAAAAAACCGGAAGTACAAATTGCCTCTGCAAACAAGTCCCGGTACTAGGGCAGAGTCTCCCGGATTCAAAAACATCCAGAGTCTCAAAGCAACTTTTTCGGAAAGTGAACGTAGTTCATGATAGAATGATAGATATACGAGATGAAGCTTATGTCATAGAAAGGAACTGGATCATGAGCCAATTGCCATACTTGACAGAAAACAACCTGCTTCATACCGAACCGGAGACCCGCAGCCGGACCCGGCGCAAGGCGAGCAAGATCGCTTTGCGCCGCTGGATCGTCTGGTCGTTTGCCATCGCTTTGTGGGCGGGAATTCTGTATGCCAGTTTCAGCTTGGCCCAAAGTTATGTATCCTCATTGCAACATCAGTTGAGTGAAATTGCCACCAGTGCGGGCGAATTGGAAGCAACGCTCGGAGCCATACAGAATGAACTGAATGAACACCGGGAAAACCTCGCTCAGCTAAAGGAACAATTTGCTGTCGTGCAAAAAGAGCTTGCGGCCGTGAAGGAAGAACTGGCACTCGCAGGGGATACGATCCACTCTTCCGATGAAACCAGGCAGGCGTTGAGCCAGCGAATTACCGATCTGAGCACCCAGCTGGAGCATCTGCGCAATTCGATCGCCAAGTTGGAGGAAGCCGCACGTGTTTTCTAGATTTCAGCTGATGATGCTTGTTTTGATCACCTTGATCGCGGCCTTTCTTTCCACTTTTGCTTTTGCACGGCCGGGGCTCCCCGAACAAGCGCAGGCAGTATATGATGCGTGGGCTCCCCTGGATGCCGAGGCGAAATCGGTAGAGGAACAATTGCATACTCTCGGCCTGGCGTACGAGGAACTGCAAGAAATGACCGTACAGTCGGAGGAGCATCTGGAAGGTGCGCGACAATCGTTGGCGCATTTGATTGATTATGCCGCGCAAGAAAAAGCGGGCGATGAACAGCAGCGCCAACTTGTCGAACAGATGTTGCAAGCCAGCCGCCAGCATACGGAAGAAACGCAAGATGCGCTCGATATGATCTTGTCCAAAATGCTGGGAGATCCGGTCGGTCAGACGTTTGGAAAACGGAGCACGATCAAAGTGTTCTCCCTGCAGGAAGCCGGTTACCGCGGTTATATGGCTAAAGTCAAACTGCATGATCCGAGCGCAGTTCGGCTCGTCCTGTCCGGAGACCGGGTCGGAGACCGAGGGGAAACGACGAGCCAGGCAGCGCGCCGGACGAATGCGGTGCTCGCTGTGAACGGCGGCGGGTTTACCCGGCAAAACGGATTGCTGTATCCGATCGGGATCACCGTCGTAGACGGGGAAATCAAAACGTTTTACCAGACGGACCTCAGCTTCATCGGGTTTGACAAAAATGGGCGTCTTGTTGGCGGGGAGGTAAAAAGCCGCGAGCAGATCAAGGAAATGAATGTGATGCATGGAGCCAGTTTTGTGCCCACGCTGCTCAAGGACGGAAAAAAACAACCGATCCCTGCGAAATGGCGAAATCGCAAGGAACCGCGCACGATGATCGGGCACTTTTCCAATGGAGACCTGCTGTTCATCGTGATTGACGGCAGGCAGAAGGGCCATAGCATCGGCGTTACACTCGAGGAGGCCCAGGACAAGTTGCTCGAGTTCAAGGTGCGAGACGCGTACAATCTGGACGGTGGAGGGTCGAGTACGTTCTATTATAATGGAAAAGTATTGAACCGACCTTCGGATGGACGTGAAAGACGGATGCCAACGAATATCGTCATCCTGCCCTAAACCGGGATGCTCGAAAACGAACAAGGAGGAAGGGCCATGTCGGGCAAGGTAAGGGAGGCCGTGATCAGTCGCAAGGTGCGTTTACCGGATGGAACCCAGGTACCTGCGTTGGGGCAAGGGACCTGGAACATGGGGGATGATCCGTCCCGGCGCAAAGAAGAGATTTACAGTTTGCAACTGGGCATTGAGCTTGGCATGACCTTGATCGATACGGCCGAAATGTACGGCGGTGGACGCGCTGAAGAGCTGGTCGGAGAGGCGATTAAAGGCAGAAGGGATGAAGTTTTTCTCGTATCCAAGGTGTATCCGCACAATGCCAGCGGTGAGCGGCTGGTTCAAAGTTGTGAGAACAGCTTGAGACGGCTGGGCACAGACCGGCTGGACTTGTATTTGTTACATTGGCGCGGTTTAATACCGCTCCATGAGACGATCGAAGGCATGGAGAAACTGGTCAGGGATGGCAAGATCGTCCGCTGGGGAGTCTCGAACCTGGATACTTCCGATATGAAAGAACTGGTTTCGCTCGCGGGCGGCGACCGCTGTGCGGTCAACCAGGTGCTCTATCATCTCGGCTCGCGCGGGATCGAATACGACCTGTTGCCGTGGCAAAGAGAGCATCAGATGCCGATTATGGCCTATTGTCCGCTGGCGCAGGGAGGGACTTTGCGCAGAGGTTTGGTGGAGCATCCGGTTGTGCGCGAAATCGCGGCCGCCCACAATGCGACGCCGTTTCAAATCTTGCTTGCCTGGTGTATCCGTACAGAAGATGTCATCGCTATTCCGAAAGCCGCCAGACAAGAACATGTGCGGGAAAATGCGGAAGCGGCACTCATCCGCTTTACGGAAGATGAATTGCGGAGATTGGACGAAGCTTTTCCTCCGCCCGCAAGCAAGCAACCGCTGGACATTGTATAAAGAGAAAGCAGCACCTCGTCCCCAAAAGAGGTGCTGCTTTTGTGGTGTTCACGACAGTTATTATATGGAAAAATGCTAGAAAAAGATGGTATAATGGGCGATGTAGAATTTTTTGAGTTGATATTTGTTACGAATGTAGTTTATTGCCTTTGCAAGGACAACGATATCGATTACACTAGTAATGCCATGATCAACATGATCCAGGTGATCAGTTATAGAAGGGAGCAAAAAAAGAGCCCCCGCAGGGACTCTTTTTACAGGAACAATTATTTTTTGAGCAATTCCTGGGGTACATCCGGTTGGTGAATATACGCTGCTGAAGCAGAATTCACGCTGAACTTCGCAATGCGGGTCAGAAGTCGGGATACATATTTAGCGGTTTTTTTCATCCTGAATCCCTCCTTTCTCATGGAACTCGTTTATATATGAATTGGATGAAAAGCGGGTGTGATTTCCATGTTGGACTTTATCATTTTTACTTTTTTTTCTTGTTTTGAATATTTGTCGATCATTTATTTTTCTTTTGTTTTATTCCGGCTTACGTTGCGTCATTATACGTTTCACATGTTGTTTATCGCTTGTGTTCTCTCGTATGTATCCTACACATTGCGCTTGGCCGGTTTTGATTTTGTCGCACCGATCGCGCAAATGGTTGTACTTTTTCTATTTATATGGCTGATGTTTCGCATTCAGGTCTTTTATGCGTTTCTCATCATGCTTACGGGTTATTTGGCCTATATGTTGGTGCAAGGTGTATTTATCATGGCGCTTGTGGCGCTCGGATGGATTACGTTTGAGCAACTCCAGCCGAATACGGTAATCGGCGTCTCCATTCAGATTGGTACGGTAGCATTGATGATGATGCTGGCGAGGTTCATTGAAAAAATGAGATGGGGCTTTGATTTCGTTCCGCATTCGGAATTCGCCCAGGTAAAGATTCGCAATGAGAATCTCGTCTTGCTGATTGTGATCTTGCTTTCTTTTTTCTCCCTGGGGGCTGCTTATTCGATCGTCTTTTATAATAACGTCAATTTTGGTTTTTATTTCCTAGTCGCTGTGAACTTGATCGCGATAGTGCTTTTGATTTATTTTGCCAGAAAAAAAGATAAAAGGGAAGACTAGTCCTGGTAACAAAGCCAAAAGGAGGATAAAATGAGATGGTTGAGAGATGGGCAGAGAAACTGGCGCTCACCTTAAAGCGGGCGAATCCCGACGAAACGGCCAGTGTAGAAGTGATGAAGTTTTCATTGGCCATCATCCTTAATTTTTTAGCGGTGACCGTCCTTTCTCTGTTGATCTCGTCCATTTTCCACACAGCCAAAGGTACAGCGATTGCCATGATCGGCTTCGCTTTATTGCGTGCGGTTTCCGGCGGGGTACATTTGCCAGCGTCTGAATGGTGTATTGCGGTTTCTACCCTGATTTTCGTGACGATTCCACATTTACCAATTACTGAAATATGGTGTATAATACTGACGGTGGCTTCTCTCGGACTGGTCTTGCTGTTCGCGCCGTCGCGTATCGAAAAACAGTCGCGAATACCCAAAACATACTATCCAGCGTTGAAAGCGGCATCGGGTTTTATCGTCGCGCTGAATTTTGTATTCATGTCCAGCGATCTGGCCGCAGCATTCTTTATTCAGTCCTTGTTGTTGATAAAACTGAAGTTTCCGAAATCATCGCACGCGTAATTGGAGTGTGTTGCAAAGGGGGGAATGGACATGGAGCGTCAGTCGTCTGAGGTCGTGTCGGACTTTACCGAAGAGGAACTGAAGAACGTGCGAATTCCGGTTGTGCTCAGGGATGGGTCCAATGACGGTAAAGGTCGGCTGTGCCTGCTTAAAGTGAGTGAGATTTGCAACATTACGACCGACGGCCGATTTTTGCTGTTTGAGACGCGTGATCATATTTATCACACTTTGGCGACATTGGACGATATCGGCAGTTTGTTTGCCCCCGTGTTCGGATTTAGCAAAATCGATCGCAGCAACTATGTGCAGACGAATCTGGTGAAATGTTATGATTCTTTGATGCGCAAAGTTTATTTTGAGGAACCGGTAACGCCGAAATCAAAGTTTGCCACGATCGCCGAGAAGAGACTGTCGTTTATACGCAGTTTGCTCGGCAAGGAGAAAGATATCGCTACCGAAAAATCGTGGTATTAAACCGGTACCCTTTTCGTATAGATAGGAACACGTACATGGGAACATGCAGTCCGAAGAAGGAAGGAGAGAAGAACGATCAGAATCAAAATCTTGATCGGTTTCCTGCTCCTGTTCGCGACGGCGGCGCCGTTGACCCTGGCGGCGGGATCCGACACCCGGCTATTTTTGGATGAAGAAGAATTGTCCATCGATGGGCCGGTCTTTGTGGAGAAGGGTCGTGTATATGTTCCGGTTAGGCTCATTTCTGACTTTTGGGAAGAGGCGAATGTAAGCTGGTCCCAGGAATCCGGGCAGCTGATCGTGACAACACGAGAGACAGACCGGATCGTGTTTACACCGGGTAGCAGAGAAGTGGTCATCAACGGTGAGACGTTCTGGATGGACGCTGAACCCATGATCAAAAACGGCCGGATTTATATGCCGGCACGCCACATGTCGGAAGTGATTCATGCCGAGGTGTACTGGGATCGCGAGCAGCAAAGTCTCTATTTTTATCGGGTACCGTTATATGAGGTGCAACCCGGAGAAACGCTCGTCGATATCAGCAAAAAAACCGGGGTACCCGTCGAAGTCCTAAAGTTGCGCAACAATGAGGATGACGTTTATTTATACGCAGGCGAAGAGATTATGACCGTCGTCCCAACCTTCATGCTGGAGTCACCGTCCGAAGAAGATCTGGAACTGCTGGCCAAAATTGTCCATGTTGAAGCTGGTCATGAAAGTATGAAAGGACGAATCGCAGTCGCGAATGTCATCTTGAATCGGGTCAATGACAGCCGCTTTCCAGACTCGATCCGTGAAGTCATCTACCAGCCTAACCAGTTTCCGCCTGCAACGAACGGAATGCTGGACTCCGTCAGTCCGGATGAAAAGTCCTATGAAGCGGCGCTCAGGGCGTTGCAAGGGGAAGTCGTTGCAGAAGGTGCCCTTTATTTTTACAATCCGAAACGGACACGTTCTTCTTTTTTCACATCGCGGGAACTGGTGATTGAAGTCGGCAATCATCGCTTCGTCAAATAGTAGCGATCATCCGTATAGCCCATAACGGGCTTTTTTTATTTTTCTCGGCTTTTATGGGATTCATTTTATGGGATTAATGATTTGCAGGTTTCATGATTTTTTTAGTGTATTGGTTTATGCGTTTATTGAGGCTGTTCTTCTTTTCGGCCTGTGGCTGTCACCCAGCCGGTTGCTGACCCTACAGCAAGGATTGCCATCAGTGACAGTCCCAGCGTCTGTTTGGTAAAAAGCAGGCCTCCGATCATGATAATGGCTAAATCCATCATGAAGATGATGAGGCCGACATTCAAACCGGCCCACCCGGACAGAAAAAGGGCGAGCAGGTCAGTTCCGCCGGTGCTGGCACGATGTCTTAGCATCAGTCCGACACCCGTACCGATCAATATGCCGCCGGCAACAGCGCTCGCAGGTGCCGGCATTTGGATATACGGCAAAAAGCGTTCACACCATGAGCCAAGCCAATCGATCATCAAAGAGGAAACCAACAGACCGTGAATGCTGGAATAAAACAGAGAGCGATCCAGGCGCCAGGCCAGAACGTAAATGGGGAGGCTCAACAATAGCATGGTCAGTCCGGTCGGAAAGCCGAACGCGTAATTGAGAATCAGGGCGATCCCGAGGATGCCTCCGTCCAGTATTTTATAAGGGACAAAAAAACATTGGATGCCGATGGAAACGAGCAGGCTGCCGGTGACGATGACAAGCGCTTTGAACAACAAAACAATCCGCCCCTTGTCATGCATGTCTAGTGAGACATATATATGCATGTAAGGGGCGGATGTATACGAGCCTTGCTATATGCAAACCTCGATTTATACGAGCTTACGTGTTTTTGGAACTTTTCAGTTTGTACATGATGAGGCCTGTAGCGGCGGATACCGTCAACACGATCCCGCAACGCAGCAACAGTTTGCGCAGCCGTTTTCGTCTTTCCTTTTTATATAGGTAACGGACGACCTCCCAGGTTTCACTCGATTCGGCCGGCATGAGCGATTTCAGGTTCAGTTTTAACAAGTCGTTATACAATTTCTCAATATTCGGATCGTGACCAGGCACGTTCATGACCATCACCTTTTTTTATGTGGTTAAGTTTAGATTAAATCATGAGCATGCCCCAAGTCAAATCGTGGTCCTGGTAAATGGGAGGAAATCCGGCATATGCATTGCGATGTGTTTTACTCTCCACCTGCACGGGAAACATGAAGATTTGCTTTTTGGATGACTAATGTTGACAGAACAATCACATAAATTGACAAAATTCTACTTTTGGTATAAGTTTCTCTTAGAGGAGTTGTGGATTTGTCGACAAATTTTGTACAATGCCTGACCGGTGTTGCTTCCATTTGCATACATAACTGTGATCGCCGTCAAAATTGGTTACAGGTAGTCCGGTGAACGAAGACTGTTGGGGGAAGTCTATGAAGAAGAGGACATGGCTATTAGCAGGAATGGCAGTAGCCTTTCTGCTCGAGATCGCGTTCCATGTATGGCTGTACATCAGCGAGAACTGGGAATGGCTTCATCTGGGGCGAACGGCCATAGTCGTCGGCTTGTTTTTTATGCTGGAATGGAGGTTTCGCCAGGATGGAGTGCGCGCCGGAAATCGCGATATTTTAACGGGGCTTCCGACCCGTAAAATGCTGGAATGGCAGCTGGATCGGTGGACGGAGCCGTCCCGGAAGCGGAAAATTACACTGATGTTTATCGATCTGGACCGTTTTCAGACCATCAACGATACCGCCGGGCACCATATCGGAGATCTGCTGCTTGTCGAAGTGACAAAAAGGTTAAAGCAACTGTTTGGCAACCAAGCGTTGATCGCTCGCTATGGCGGGGACGAATTTTCGGTGACCTTACCCGATGTCGGCAGGGACCATGCAGAACGCATCGCCTCCGAATTGCTGCACAAACTTTCCCAGCCTTACGAAATTCATGGCCAGGAATATACGTTGACAGCAAGTGTCGGTATCAGCCTGTATCCGTATGATGCCATCAATACAGAACAGCTCTTTAAAAATGCGGATGCTGCCATGTATTTGGCCAAGGAGCGGGGGAACAGCTACCAATTTTATGACAGAGAAATGAACGAAACATTGACCCAGCAGAGAGAGCTGGAACACGGGCTGAGAAAAGCCCTGAAAAATGAGGAGTTTGAACTGTTTTATCAGCCGCAGGTCGATTTGAAAAGCGGCAAGGTGATCGGCATGGAAGCTCTTCTTCGCTGGCGTCATCCGGAAAAAGGAATTATACCGCCATCCCGATTTATACCGGTTGCGGAGGAAACGGGCTGGATCGTTCCGATCGGCGAATGGGTGCTGAAAGAAGCTTGTCGGCAAAATATGGAATGGCAGAAAGCAGGACTCAAACCGATTCCGGTGGCTGTCAACATTTCCGCCCGACAGTTTCAACATCCAAACTTTTTTGACAGCGTCTTTCATATCCTGGAGGAGACAGGGCTCAATCCCCGTTATCTGGAACTGGAAATTACAGAGAGCATTTTTCAGAGCGCCGACAAGGTGATTTTCGGTGTAAACCGTCTGAAGCAAAGCGGTGTGCAAATTTCCATCGATGACTTTGGCACAGGCTATTCTTCCCTCAGCTATTTGAAACGCTTCCCGGTGGACACACTCAAGATCGATCAGTCCTTCATCCATGATTACTTGCACCATCCGAAAGGAGCAGCGCTGGTCAAAGCGATCATTGCATTGGCAGAAAGTCTGAAATTGAAAGTGGTCGCTGAAGGCATCGAGACGAATGAGCAGAAACGCTTTTTGGAAAGCGAACGATGTTATGCCGGGCAAGGGTATCTGTTTGCACCGCCGATGCCTGCCAACCAATTTTTACAATGGTTCCATCTGCATCATCAGAGACTTAAGAACATGATGAGCGGATCGCCCAGTGGGCACATACATAGCGAATGAGATCCGGTACATAACGGCTTTCTTCACCTAAAGACGAAGGTGAAGAAAGCTTTTTTTGTTTCTCTTTTTCTCTTTTCAGGAGCGATATGGACGATATTTGAGGATCTGGCGGTATTTCCGAGGATGTGACGGGTAATTGATGCTCACTCGGGATGACACGGAATGAGTGTATGAAAACCAGTTTTATCCGGAGTGAGCTTTTTTTACAAAAATGTTACGATAAAAAGCGATTATTTTTAGCAGCAATAAAAACGTGAGGGGGAAAATCGTTTGTTTCGTAAAAGTATAGCGGTTGTGTTTGTTCTGTTTTTGATTGCTAACGTACTTGCAGCGTGCGGTGGCGATCGCGGAGGTCAAAAAGTAGGCATCGAGGTGGTGGCTGATTTTCAGCAACCGGTGATCGACGGCGTGGAAGTGATCGGATACGGTGCGGCAGCGTTTCGGAAGGAAGATGTGGAATTGCGCGACGCGTTCAACGCTGAACTGGAAAAATTGAAGCAATCCGGTGAATTGCTGGAACTGCTCGAACAAAACGGCTTTAGTGAGACAGAGCTGCCCGATGAACGGACGATGGAACAACTGTGTGACGGCAACCACCAGCCGCTCGGTGGCGGGGACACACTCCAACGTGCGCTGGAGACAGGGACGATTACGATCGGATACGCCAATGAAAAACCGTATGCCTATGAAGAGAATGGGGAAATGAGAGGAGAAGCGATCGATATCGCGACGACGATCTTCCACCGTCTCGGAATCGAAAATGTTGAAGGACAGCTCGTAGCCTGGGACACGCTCATTCCCGGCCTGCAGGCAGGAAGATTCGATGTCATCACCGCGGGTATGTATATTACTCCGGAGCGGTGCCAGCAAGTGATATTTGCTGAACCGGAATATAAAATCGGGGAAGCGCTGGCGGTAGCGGAAGGCAATCCGCATCAGCTGTACAGTTATGAAGATATTGCCGCTAATCCGGATGTAACGATCGCGGTCATGCAGGGCGCCATTGAAGTCGAATATTTGCTGGCGGCGGGTGTAAGTCAAAATCAGATTCAGCAAGTACCCGATCAGGCAGCGGCACTGGCGGCGTTGGAATCGGGACGGGTGGACGCGATTACGATGACCACGCTGTCGATGAAATCGATTTTGGAATCCGCCGGCTATACCGGTGATTAAAACTTTTACATCCCTGCTTTATTCATACCCTGTCTAAAGCTGATCGCGGATGACAGGGTTTCTTGTGTATGTGCGGAGAGGAGATTGGATATGATTGGAGCCATTGCTCAATACTTGCCTCCCATGCTGAAAGGGATCGGGGTGACGGTGCAGTTAACGCTTTTTTCTTCGGTGCTGGCTCTTACGGTGGCATTTTTGCTTGGGCTCTGCCGTTTGTCCCGATATTCGCTTGTGCGTGGAATCAGTTACACATTCGTGGAAATCATTCGCGGTACTTCGTTGCTCGTGCAACTGTTTTGGTTTTATTACGTGATGCCTTTTTTTGGCGTCGAATTTAGTGCCATGACAACGGGCGTATTGGCGATCGGACTCAACTATGGAGCCTATGGATCGGAAATTGTGCGCAGTTCCATTCTGGCGGTCCCCAAAGGTCAGACGGAAGCGGCGATTGCACTCAATCTGACCCGCTGGCAGCGGATGATCCATGTGATTATTCCGCAAGCCCTCATGCGCATGGTGCCCCCATTTGGCAATTTGCTCATTGAACTTTTGAAAGGCACCTCGCTTGTATATTTTATTACGCTCGCGGATTTGACTTACATTTCCATGACGCTCAGAAATACGAATTATGCTGACAGCCTGATCATCTTTACACTTTTGCTCCTGATTTATTTTTTGATCGCCCAGCTGATGACTTTAGGAGTGCGCTGGGTCGAAAAACGGGTGACAGCAGGGAGGCTCGCTTAAGATGTGGAATCGTCTGGACTGGGATTGGGACTATACGATGCAGTTTTTGCCGCATATGTTTTCCGCCTTGAAAGTCACGATTGCGGTTACTTTTGCCTCCTTCGCCGTTGCGCTCATCGGCGGGCTTTTGCTGGCCATGTTGCGACGAGCCCGTTACAAAGGGATCGCGTATTTGGCGGGAGCGTTTGTCGAATTTATTCGCAGCACACCGCTGATTGTACAAGCGTTTTTTATCTTTTACGTCTTCCCGATTTCTTTTAACCTCGTGCTTTCCCCGTTCACCGCAGGTGTGATCGCACTTGGCATACATTACAGCACGTATTTGTCAGAAGTGTATCGTTCGGGGATCGATGCGGTGGACAAGGGGCAGTGGGAGGCGGCGAAAGCGCTCAATTTTTCGCGTATGCAAACGTGGATGCGTATCATCCTGCCGCAAGCGATTCCACCGCTGATTCCTGTGCTGGGCAATTATCTGATCGTCATGTTCAAGGAAACTCCCATCTTGTCTGCGATTACGCTGATGGAAATTATGGGAGTGGCCAAGCAGTTCGGCTCCGCTTCGTGGCGTTTTCTTGAACCGGTGACGATGGTCGGTCTTTTGTTTTTACTTTTAAGTTATCCTTCCTCCCTGTTGGTTCGCTATGCGGAGACCCGCTTGAATCGGCAGCGGGGCAGCTGAAAATGTATAGAAAGGGTGAGACCCAGTATGAATATGCGTTCAGATGAAAAGCCTATTGTACGTTACCGGAATATCCGCAAGTCATATGGCGATCTGGAAGTAATTAAAGGGATCGATCTCGATATTTTTCCTGCGGAAAAAATCGCGGTGATCGGCCCGAGCGGTTCCGGTAAAACGACGCTCGGACGAATGTTGATGACGCTGGAAGAACCGTCATCGGGCACGATCGAAGTGGATGGAGAACTGCTGTGGCATAAGAAAGTTAACGGCAAACTTGTTCGCGCGGACGAAAAACATCTGCACAAAATACGCGGCAAAATCGGTATGGTGTTTCAGCATTTCAATCTGTTTCCGCATATGACCATCTTGCGCAATGTGACCGAGGCGCCGGTGAGGGTGAAAGGCATGTCGCGCAAAGAGGCGGAGAAAATCGGAATGGAGATGCTCGATAAAGTCGGTCTGATCGACAAAAAGGACAATTATCCGTCGCAATTATCCGGGGGACAGAAGCAGCGGGTGGCGATTGCCCGCGCGCTTGTCATGGATCCGAAAGTGATGGTATTCGATGAGGTCACTTCCGCCCTCGATCCCGAGTTGGTGGGTGAGGTGCTGAACGTGATCAAAGAAATCGCTCGGGAAGGAAAAATGGCGATGATGCTGATTACACACGAAATGGACTTTGCGCGTGAAGTGGCAGATCGCGTCATTTTTACGGCGGACGGACGGATCGTGGAGGAAGGGCCGCCAGAGCAAATTTTTGAGCATCCGAAAAGCGAACGGTTGCAGAATTTCTTGAGCCGGTTCATGGCAAAAGTATAAATTTGTCCGATTTGCAGACAATTCTATGTTATAATATAAAAGGCTCCTGGATATGCGCTTTCAAGCAGGCGCATGGGTTCGGCCTGAATATTTGCTTAATTTTTTCCGCATTCCGCAATACGAATTTTCCGCAATCGGAAGGGATTTTTCCGCCGCATCCCGCGTTTTATTTCGGATTTCCGCCGCTTACAAACCGCTAATTTTTCATGTATTCCTGCTCACTCAGGATGTTGAGCGAATCCAAATGTTACAGGAGGATGATACCGGTGGCACAACCCAAGTATGTGACGGATATTGATAAAATCACTCAAATTCCCGAAGCAGAAAGGGCCAAGCTAAAAAAGGTAACGGAGAAATTTGTTTTTCGCGTCAATGATTACTATCTGAACTTGATCGATTGGAATGATCCGAACGACCCGATTCGCAAACTGGTTATCCCCAGTGAAGGGGAATTGCAGGAATACGGAAGATGGGACGCTTCGGATGAAGATACGAACTATGTCGTTCCGGGTTGTCAGCACAAATATAAGACGACGGCACTTCTGATCGTGTCTGAAGTATGCGGAGCATACTGCCGTTACTGCTTCCGCAAGCGTTTGTTCCGTAACGACGTCAAGGAAGCGGTATCCGATGTTGAACCCGGTTTGAAATATATTAGCGAGCATCCTGAAATCAATAACGTGCTTTTGACTGGCGGAGATTCCCTGATTTTGTCTACGCGCAGGCTGCGTATGATCGTAGAGCGTCTGCGTGCCATTGATCACGTCAAAATCATCCGTTTCGGTTCCAAACTGCCTGTATTCAACCCGATGCGCATTTACGAGGACGAGGAATTGCTGCAGTTGATTCGCGAGCACTCGACGCCGGAAAAACGCATTTATGTGATGGCGCATGTCAACCATCCGCGTGAAATTACGGAAGAAGCGAAGAGGGCGTTTCAGGCGCTGCACGACGCAGGCGCGATTGTGGTGAACCAGACGCCAGTTCTGAAAGGCATCAACGACGATCCGGTCGTACTCGGCGAACTGTTGGACAAATTGTCCTGGGCCGGAGTAACACCGTATTACTTCTTCGTCAACCGGCCGGTTGCCGGTAACAAAGAATTCGTGTTGACGTTGGAAGAAATTTATCGTATCGTGGAGGAAGCGAAGGCGAGAACGTCCGGACTCGGCAAACGGGTACGGCTTGTCATGAGCCACACATCCGGTAAAATTGAAATTTTGGCAATCGAAAACGGCAAGGCGTATCTGAAATACCATCAGTCGCGCGACGGTGAGTACGGCAAATTCATGGTGCTGGATTGCCCGAAAGACGCAGCATGGTTCGATGATCTGCCGGGCAACGAAAAGTATTGGGAAAAACCGAAAAAGCGCACGGATGAAGTCGTATCTGTAAACGAACTGCCGGACATGCCGCAAAAACGCAAACCGAACCAAGCGGACAAAGCAACTGCGAAAAATGAATAACACGTAAATGAAAAAACATCACACGAAGGAATTCATGGGAAAGAAGAGTGGAGTAACCGATGTTGTTAGGAATTGATATCGGCACGACGAATAGCAAGGTGGGTCTGTTTGATGTGAACGGGACCTGCCTTGCTTTGGCGAGTCGGGAAACCGAAACGCTCTACGATCAGGAACAGGGCTATTATTACTATCTACCGGAGACGATGTGGCGCTCGGTGGCCGAGGGGATACGGGAAGTCATGAAAGACCGGCCTGTGTCCCAATTGGCAGGGATCGGCATCACGAGCATGGCAGAAAGCGGCCTTTTGCTCGATCGCCGTACCGGTGAGGAAAAATCTTATATCCTGCCCTGGTTTGACACTTGTTCGCAGCCGCAGGCCGACCGGATCAGCCAAGCCGGCGATGCGGCGGAACGTTTTCGCAAAACAGGTCTGACCAACAGCTTCAAGCTGGGTCTGGCCAAAATTTTGTGGCTTCGCGATCGCGATCCGAATATCATTGATGAGAATACGGTATGGCTGTCGGCTTCCGGTTATATCGCCTACCGTCTGAGCGGTGAGCTGGCTTTTGACTATTCTTTGGCAGCTCGCACGTACGCCTTTCGGATTGACCAGAAAAAGTGGGATGCGGATTGGTTAAAGGAATTCGGATTGACAGAACGGCTTTTTCCCGACGCACTTCCTGCCGGTACGGTCATCGGTAAAGTCCGTAGAGACGTAGCCGAAGAGACAGGACTTACCGAGGGGATTCCGGTCGTGATCGGGGGTCACGATCACGTATGTGCCGCGCTCGCTGTCGGCGCCATCCATCCGGGCACGGTGTATGACTCCATGGGAACGGCGGAAACGCTGGTTGGAACGCTGGAAGAGAAGGAACTGGGAGAAAGGGAATTTCGATCTGGCCTTTCGTTTGGTTGCCATATCGCCCCGGGACGCTATTTCTGGATGGGGGGCAATCCGGCATCCGGCGGCTCCGTAGAGTGGTTGCGGCCGATGTTGTCCGACGATACGCTCAGCTATGAGCAGGTGCTGGAATGGCTGACGCGTTGTAAGGACGAACCGACCGGTATTCTGTACTTTCCGTATTTGTCAGGTAGCGGTGCGCCAGTCAGAGATTCCCGGGCCAAAGCCGCTTTTATCGGCCTGGTGAAAGACCACCACAAGGGCGATCT
The DNA here is from genome assembly GCA_937925675.1 of uncultured Paenibacillaceae bacterium. GTDB lineage: Bacteria > Bacillota > Bacilli > Paenibacillales > CALAME01 > CALAME01. The sequence continues at coordinate 20,423 of CALAME010000012.1, forward strand.
GATCAAGGCGGTCCTTGAAGGCACGTCCTATCAACTGGAAGCGATTCGCGAGGAAGCGGAACAGATTGCGGGCTATCGCATCGAGCGGCTGTTTGTCATCGGTGGCGGAACGCGCAATCGAACCTGGTTGCAGATCAAGGCGGACGTGCTCAATTGCGAACTGGACGTTCCCAGCATCGCGGAAGCTACGCTGATGGGAGCAGCTATGGCTGCCGGCTGGGGTGCGGGAGTTTACGCATCCGTCGAAGATGCGGTCGCTAAAGTGCGCAACAATATTCATACCGAAACGATACGTCCTCGTCCTGAACAGGCAGCGCTTTACAGACGGCTGTACGAGCACGGGTTTGCAGCATTGCAGGCACCGTTGCGTCAATATTTTCATCTTCATAAGGACGGCTGACCGGGCCGTTCTTTTTTTATTTGCAACGTATAAGCTACTATAAAAAAAGAAATCGGTGGTGGAGATGAGTGAGCATGGTGGAGTTCAAGCCGGGGGAAAAAGTGTACGGCATGGCTCACCGCGGTTATCCCGTCAAGTTTCCCGAAAACACGCTCATATCTTTTCAGGCTGCCCGCGATCTTGGTTTTACACATCTGGAGCTCGATGTTCATCTGACGCGAGATGGAGTGCCGGTGGTCATGCACGACCCGACGCTCAAGCGCATGACAGGTCAAAAAGGCAGAATCGGGCAAATGACGCTCGAAGAGCTGCGCCGGTTAAAAATCCGTGGCCGCGAACCGATTCCGACCTTGCATGAAGCGCTGGAGTTGGTGCGCGGGCATATGACGGTCAACATCGAAATAAAACAAGCGGGACGCCGTTATCCCGGCCTGGAAGAAGCGGTAGCGAAGACGATTCGTCAACTGGATATGAACGATGAAGTGATCGTAACCTCCTTTGATCATCTCGCGCTTGTCGAATTTCGTCGGCATATGCCAGCTACGCCGATTGGACCGATCGTTTACGGGGTATCCACGGATCTGTTCCATCTGATGCGCCAGATCGATGCCCGCTATTTGTCGATCCAATATACTTCCTTGACTCCCGCACTGATCGAAAGATGCAAAAAGGAAGGGATTCAGATGATCGCCTGGACGGTAGATGACCGGGCAGCGATGAGGAAACTGAGCAGCTGGGATCCTTCCATTCTCATATGCACGGACGAACTGGAGGCGTTCATCGAGGAGTCCGCCCGCTCCTGAACGGATCGACCCGAAATGTGCGCGGGCGGAAAAATGAAAATTATAGCCAGAGGGGATAACCGATGAACGGAATGGCAAACAGAAGAGCGATCAAGGCGATACTGAGGGCGAACGAGCCGGAATAACCTGGATAAAAGCCCGGGAAACCGGGATAACCCCAGGACGAAACATCCGCATTCGGCTTATGGCCGGTGGAACGTGTCGAGCGGGAGCCGGTTTTCTTTCCCTGTTTTGCAGCTTTCGCTTTTCCAGAAACCGTCGTTCCCGGTGCACCGGTGGTAAAGAATATTTGGCCATCGCGCACTTCGCTGATGATGCCCTGGATACAGTCACCGTTATGCAATACTGCACACACGGGCTTGCCGATATACGGAGCGAGTTTATCCTCAGTAATCGGATAGATGCGTTCCGGGTAGATGGGTTCCATTTTTCCCCTCCTTTCTGCGCTGTCTATAGGGGAGTATCCGGTTCCAGTATATGCGCTCAGGAGAGGTTAGGTATGGACATCCGTCCAATTTCCGGGCGATTGTTGGAGGTTAACGGGGCATATCGCCGCTGAGGCGGGCAGGTATGTGGCGGCGGGAATCGGGACGAGCGGACCAGAGGCGGCGGGCGGCCATCCAGCCGAAGAAAAGGGCTTGCCCAAAAAACAACGCCCCCCATATCGGGGCGGGGACCGTTGTCCATTCCGCGAGCAAGGTGGCGTCACCGGCTGCATGCGGACGGAGGACGGCGATGAGAAATACGGTCAGCGCACTGCGGATCGAGTCGATCAGTATGATGAGCAAGATGACGAATGTGGAAGAGCGGCGCAAAGGGGCACTGAACAGCCGGGACAAAATGAACAGCAAGAGAAGAAAAAGTGTAACCCAGGCGACGCCGTAAGGATTTCGTACCCAGAACAGCAAATTGAGGGCGCTTAATAAAATGAGGAAATAAAGCACCCCTTTATCGCGGTTTTTGCTCCACATCCAAGCAAGCAGCCAGACGGTCACCGAAGCGAACCAATAACCGGCCAATCCGGTGATGACACCGCTCCACCAAGAATGGAAAGCGACGCGAGTGATTCCTTCTGTGCTCGCGAACAGCTGGATATCATAAACGGTACTTTTTGTCAAGATGCCAGCCAGGGCGTGGCCGCTTTCGTGCAGCATCGTATTGGCAGCCTGCAAAAAGATGCCGATGTATGGAATGTGCAGAATGATCAGGGTTACGGCGACGAGGAGGAGCAACTTCCATTTCAACGGTGTGCGTCTCCTTCCGACATGAATTGTATCCATTATATCATGATTTTTAATGGCTGCTAGCAGCTTTCCCCGGTTCTCTGCTTTCCTGACCTGCGTCTGCCTTTTTCAGTTTCTCGACATTGCGCATCATTTTTTGTTCATGGGACGTTGAATCCTGCGCCCGATCGGTTACATCCATTTTACTGGAACCGATGAATACTCCTCCTTCCGCGATGCTTAATGATCTCACATGGATGTCGCCTTTGACTTTGCCTGTGGATGTGATCGTCAGCATGGCGTCGGTTTTGATCGAGCCTGTGATCGAACCGGCGTTGATGACATTGCGCGCTAAGATATTGGAGGTCAGTTCTGCATTTTTCCCTATAATCACATCCCCTTCGCACTTGATGTCACCTTTGACTTTTCCTTCAATCCGCAAGCTGGCCTTGCTTGTGATGTTTCCTTCGACCACACTTTTTTCACCGATTAACGTATCCGTCGTGTTCGGATTTGTTTTTTTGTTTTCTTTTCCGAACAAGACTCTCACCTCCTGTTATGGGAATGGCCGGTGTTTAAATAGTGCATCGGGTTTACGTGCCGGCGATTGTCAATAATTTCAAAATGGAGATGCGGCCCTGTGCTTCTTCCGGTTGAACCGAGATAGGCGATGGTTTCCCCCTTTTCCACCTGTTGGTTTTTTTCGGCAATAATGCGGCTCAGATGCATGTAGACGGTACGGATCCCTTCCAGATGCTCAATCACCACATAATTCCCCTTTTGACTGTCCCGGCCGGTTTCAATCACAACACCATCTGCGGCGGCAATGACAGGATCACCGATCTTTCCAGCAATATCGATGCCGTAATGGAAAGCGGAACGGCCTGTAAACGGATCGATGCGCACACCGTAACCGGATGTGATGGTAAGGGAACGGGTCGGCCAATGATCGGGATAAGCGCGGATTTGTTCGATTTTTTTCAGCAGCAATTCCTTGGTCTCCTTCAACTTGTCCGAAAGTTGATTGATTTCATGGCGGATGTTAGCGACCGTTTGTTGGGTTTGGCGCCATTCATCCTCCCACTGTTTGTCGGTGACCGCGTGTTCTTCACCGCCGATCCCGTTGTAATGGACAGCAGAAACGGTCCTTGCTCCAGCGAAATAATCAGGGGCGGTTTCTCCGGGACGATCCGGGTAAACTTCAGATAACAGATCTCCGATCTCTTGTTCCAGCTGTTTTAATTGATCAAGTTGCTTCCGGATTTGTTCCGTCTCGTTATTCATGTGGACCATTTCGGTGCGAAGATCGTCAATGACCGACTGTTTTTCATTGAGCAAGGTATCGTAGTGTTTCTCGATTTTGACCAGTTGTAAGGACAGGGAGTCAATCGTAGCGGAGGAATTGCGGTGGAGCGAATATTGCCAGAAGCCGATCGCGAATAGGCAGAGGATCGTTAGCAGGATCAGGCCGTAAGCCAATTGCTGCGTCATTCGCCATCTTCGCACAGGTTGATGGGGGTCGCGGATCAGGATCAGGGTCAACTTTTGTTTCGCTCGCTGAAAACCCATTCCTTCCCTCCCGCAGCATGCAGCCTTTGTCCTTTTTTGATATGTATGCGTGAGGGAAGCGGGATATGCTTTGCTGTCTCGCTACTTCATCCGATATTTGACGCGGTAATGGGCTTCGATCTTGCGCCCGATCACCCAGATCAGCGAAAACAGACTGACGACGAACACCAACCGCCACGGGTGGTAGAAGATGGAGAAAATATCGAAACCGACCAGCGAAATAAGAAAGACGTTGAACGCTTTTCCGAGCACGATGGCAAGCAAAAAGCTGGCGAAGGATATGCGGGTCAAACCGGCGAAGACATTCAGCAAAAACGAGGGTGTGAACGGAAAACAGGCCATGACAAATATCGGTGTGAACCCTTTTCGTTCCATCCATTCAAACATGGCTTTGCCCCGCGGAAATTTGCGGTGAATGTAGGCTGCAAAAGGACGTCCGAACCGTCGGGTCAGGGCAAAAATGCAGAGAGAACCGGTGACGACCCCGGTCCATGAAAATAAAAAACCTTTCCACAGACCATATGCAGCTGCATTGCCCATTACGATCACAATGATCGGCAAAAAAGGAAGAAAGGATTCGACAAAGGGAAGGAGAAACCCGGGCAGCGGCCCGAGCGACTCATATTTGTCCAGCAGTTCAATGATATCCTCTTTGTTGAGTGTAGATATGTATTCCCACAGTTTCATCGTGAACGCCGCACCTCTTGATCTAGCCTTCCCTTTGAATATACAACTCTTTCGTCCGCAAAATCAAATCACCGCGTAAAATGTTCGCGGTCCAGATGATGGTATGAGATGGCTGATGCTAAACTGAATGAAATCGATCCGGTGGGGAAAAATAGCCTTATCAACCAGAACAAGGAGTGTTGTTTACATGGCAGAGAGCATCGTTCTTGCGGATTCGAGCCTTGAAGTGCTTTCCAAAATTTTGAACAGGCAGGTAGCCAATTTCAACGTGCTGTACGTGAAATTGCACCATTATCATTGGTATGTGAAAGGACCGCATTTTTTTGAACTGCATGAAAAGTTCGAGCAACTGTATGATGAATTGACCCAGCATATGGATGATGTGGCGGAGCGATTGTTGACGATTGGAGGCAAACCGCTTTCTACCATGCGCGATTTTTTGCAGGAGACGACCTTGAAAGAAGCGGCGGGAAATGAAAGGGCCGAGCAGATGGTACAAGCCGTGCATGATGATTTGAGTCAAATCGCTTGCGAATTGAAAGAAGGAATGAAACAGGCCGAAGATGAAAATGATTATGCGACGGCCGATCTCCTGCTCGGCATTCAATCTTCATTGGAAAAACATATTTGGATGTACCGTGCGTTTTTAGGCAAATAAAAAGGGCCTTTAGCCCGTCAGCCGGCTTCCTTTTTGGTTGCGGTCGGTTCAATGGGCTTCTCTTCCTTTATAACCATGCTGCTATGTCCATTGAAACGTCCGCCTTCTTCAATGATGAGCACGCCGGATTCAATATTTCCATCCAGTTGCCCGCTGGACACGATGATCAGCTTCTCTTTGGCGCTGATGTTGCCTTCAACTTTGCCGGCGATGCTCACATTGCGCGCACGGATGTTGGAAAAGGCAACCCCTTCTTCACCAATTGTGCAATCTCCCTCGCATTCGATATCTCCGTGCACTTTTCCGTCGATATGTATGCTGGCTTTTGATTTGATATTTCCTTCAAACACACTTTCCTTGCCGATGACGGTATCCGTCAGATTCGGATCCGATTTGTTCTTTTTATGATGAAACACGATCAGTTCCCTCCTTCATGTTCTGACGGCAAATAGGCCCTGGGGTCGGCCACTTTGCCGTCGACCCAAACTTCATAATGAAGATGCGGTCCGGTGCTGCGGCCGGTTGAGCCGATCAGGCCGATCGTTTCTCCTTTTTTGACCTGATCTCCTTGTTCGACATAACGTTTGTTGAGATGCATGTAGCGTGTTTTCAGACCCGATCCGTGGTCAATCAGGATGTAATGGCCGAGATAGCGATCGTACCCCGACTCGGTGACGGTACCATCGGCGGTGGCATACACCGGATCGTTGAAGTTGGCGCCGATATCGATCCCCGCATGAAAACTGAGCGACCGGTTGAAAGGATCGCGGCGATAACCGTAATGGGACGTCACCCGGCGTGAATCGGTCGGCCAGATGCTGGGTGTGACCCGCAAACGTTCCTGCAATTGTTCGAGCATGTGCTTTTGTTCTTCCAGACGTTCGTTCAGCTCTTCCATATCTTCCATCAGCGATGCGAAAGTACGGGAAGCATCGGCGGCGATATCGTACAGTTCTTCACTTTCGACCGGCCATGCTTGTCCTCCCATTTCAATCCCATCTTCCGCCTTGTCTTCCATAGCCGTGTTTTCCGTAAAAGAAGAAATGCTCACTTCCGGTTTGCTACGCGGTGCAATGGCCGCACTGAGAGGTGGGGTCGAATCCGCAATATGTAAAAGATCCATCTCCAATCTTTTCAGCTCGTCCACCTTTTTCTGGACTTCCCTTGCCTGCTCTGACAGCCCGGCGATTTCAGTTTGCAACTGATCGATCGTGGCGTTTTTTTCATCTATCACTTGTGTGAATGCCAAAATACTTTCCTCGAGATGGACCTGAAGCTGTCGATTCCGTTCCGCATAATCACTGTACAGCTTGTACAGCCATAACGTACAAAACGCAAGCGTTAACGCCAGCAGCGGAAATAACATCAGCATGAACGGATTGACCCGAAATCGGAGCGCCGGGCGTTTGCGATCACGCAAGACGATACAGGTGTACGGGTTATGCTTGAACATGAACTTCATAACGACGACCTCTGCATACGTTCGAATATAGGTAAAGACTCCCATCTTGATATTCGACATGTATGCAAAAAAACCTGCAAGGCCGGACAAGATTTTCAGTTCTTGTCGTGGGAAGGCGAATGTTTTTCCTCTTGCATATATCGATACCATTCCAGAAAGGTGCAAACCACAAGGCCTAAAATGACGAGGGCGACCGCAATCATGCCGACGGTTCCCACCGTAGGCATGTCCAGAGCAAACGTTTGCCCGATAATGACAATGACGGCAAAGAGGAAGACCAGCCCGTGGCTTACATAGGTCCAAATGTTGTAAGGCTTACGCGGTGAATTCGGTTTGGCCTGGGATGAATTCGCGTTCATCCACATTAATCTTAAAAGAGTGATCACTATGATCGGAGTGATGACAAACAGCACGATAAACGTCAGGCTGTAGTTGATAAAGTTGGTCAGCTCGATGATGCTGTTGTAGGCGAATACCGAGGTGATCACGATCAGCCAGGAGGTGACACCGCTGAATTGGCGATAATGGACATTGTTGGCCAGATGGGAAAATCCGACAAAGAGCGCGATCGCAAAAACGGCCGTGTTGACAAAATAGACAGGAAACCAGAGGACGTAAATCAACGTCTCCAGTCGGTCCATAAAATCGGTTATCTGGATCTGTTCCACCATCACGTGGTACGGATAGAGCACCCGGCCGGTAATATTAGGGCCCATGACGCACAGATTCAAAAATATCCCCATAACAAGCAGGGCCATTCCTACAACGGTACCGATGCGCAAATACACCCTTGTTTTCGCTCCGTCCTGCAACTTGTGTAAAAAGCTGCCAATCACGAACAGATCACCGACCCAGCCCAGGTTGGCCACATTTCCATACAGCAATGCATGGGGGTCACCGGTGAATGTGGGCATTAATAGCTCCGGCTTAATTTCGTTGCTGACAAGAAGGGGCAGAAAGATCAGCATGACCACCATAAAAGGCAGGGAAAAGTCATTGACCCGGGCGACGGGTTCAAACCCGAGCTTGCCGTAGTACAGCAAGACGGGACCGAGCAACCATATGATCATCTCTCTCGGAGTCTCGGTCAGGATCGTACTGTTCAAAAAAAAGGAAAGGGAAGTGATATCGCGGGAAAGCAGCATCCAGAAGTACAGGATCAAAATCAGATTGATCCCGTTACCGATGATGGTTCCGAAGCTGTCGGTCACAATGCTGAAAATATGCTTGCCCGGCTTATATTTCATCATGCGCGTATATAAATAAATGATCAGAAAAGCGAACATGAAGGGAAGCACGAAGCATGTCCAGGCATCCTTGCCGCTGATCCGCACCAGCTCGCGGGGAAAAGTGATGAGCCCGCCTGACAACAAAATGGCACTGATAATCCAAGCGGCTTGCCGGTGCTTGATCCTTTCGATTTTCATGTTCATCCACCCCCTTCTTTAATCCAATCCCATTCCTTTCATGATCCATGGGGAAAAATATTGCACCATCATCCGGGTGACGGTAAACGGCATCTTGTTCAGTACCCCCATGATCCATAAATACGAGCAGATGGCAACGATCAGCGCATAGACGGCATAACTGCGCTTGTCCAGTTTATGGCCATACACACTGAGCTCGATGATGACAGTGCTGACCAGACTGATGAAGAAAAGAAACAGGAACAGGTGGTTCACGTGCCGTCACCTTTTTTGGAAATATTTGTGGTCGTGCGTCCGATCCGTTCAACTTCGCAGAAGACGTTTACGGTAAATTCGACATCCTTGAGCGGTTCGGGCCAAATCTCTTTATACTGTTCTACCCACAGACGGGGGTATTCGCGGGACAGAATCTTTCCGAAACCAACGGAATCGGCCCGGTTTTTCACGATTTTTTGGATGCAGTTTCGTACAGCCTTTTCAATCTCCTCCGCCACTTTTTCATTCAGATCCTGAATATTGGCCTGCTGGCGCAAGTCCACCTGCGTGAGATCTTCGATGACATTTCCTTCGACCCTTAATGAGACGTTGTATTTGAGCCGTCCGTTTTCGAATTGAGGATCGATTCTGAGATGGACGGCTTGAATATGCACCGTGACATAGTTGTCACGCCATTTGAACGTCATTCTTTGCCCTTCCCATTTTCGCAAAAGCATCAGGCCAGAAGCGGAATCCCGGTCAAAATAATCCACCATCTTGTCATTCTTGAACTGAGCGTATCCGATCACTTCCAGTTCCTCGGACGGCTGCAAAGATTTTTGCGATTCCTTGACCTCCATATATACGGCGATGGCGTCAGAACCCGGCGTGTTCATCGCCTGGGCAATATCTTTGAGGTTCGTGCGGATCATACCCGGCGCATGAACGAGCTCCCGCATCGCTTCTCCGGAAAAACGTTCGAATTTCGGTTGCGCCTGCATCAGTTCCCAAGCTTGGCCTTTGGCGACGATCAGGTAACTGGTCAGTCGGTTTTCGGGCATGCGGATAGCCAGGTCGAAAATGGAGGATATGCCATCTTCACGGGCAAGGGATTCTCCGACAACGAGCACGCGCCGGTGAGCGGAAAAAAGAGCGCGGCTCATACGTGCCTGCAATTTCTCGGAAGCTTCGGCAAACGTCCGTCCCGTTTCGGAGTCGATATAATAGCTCAGATCGCCTCCGGTTCCTCCGCCGCCGCCGGAAGTGGTGCCCATCTGGCCGGGAAGCGGCAGCTGAACGGTAATGCGATACTGCCCGTCTTCTTCCTTGTCGACGCCGGTTGCAATAATAATTGCGATGTCGTTGATCTCCGTTCGATCCCAGCAGCCGGTGATGAGAAGGCAAAGTCCGGCCATCCCAATCAGCAAAATCCGTTTGAGCGGTTTATTCCGGCTCGCGGTCATCTTCTTCACTCCTGTTTTGACTGTAGGTCTGTCTTTTGCTGTCTTGAACGTGCATGATCTGTGGACGCGGGCTCATCATCGGCCATGGCGCACGCACGTAAGTATCTTTCAGATCCACCAGTTTGAGCGGAGCGACAGGAGCCAGATAGGGAACACCGAATGAACGAAGTCCGGCCAAATGCCCCAGGATAAATAGCAGGCAAATTAAAATGCCATAGATGCCGAACATCGAAGCAATGATCATGATCGGAAAACGAAGCATACGCAAGGCGATGGCTCCGTTAAAAGAAGGAATGGTAAAAGAAGCGATACCGGTGACGGAAACGACGATGACCATAGGAGCGGATACGATTCCCGCATCGACCGCTGCCGTACCGACGACCAGCGCGCCGAGAATGCTGACGGCCTGTCCGACGGCCTTGGGCAAGCGTACACCGGCTTCGCGCAAGGCCTCAAACGTAATTTCCATAATGAGCGCTTCGATGACGGCGGGAAACGGGATCGCTTCGCGGGAGGCGGCGATACTGAGCAACAAGGTCGTCGGGATCAGCTCCTGATGAAAGGTGGTCACCGCAATGTAAAACGCCGGCATCACCAGGGAAAGGACAAGAAAGGTAAAACGAAGCCAGCGAATGAGCGTACTGATATGGAAACGTTCGTAATAGTCCTCGCTGGCCTGCAACAGTTGCCAAAATACAGTAGGTGCGATAATGGCAAACGGGCTTCCATCGACGATAATGGCCGCTCTGCCCTCCAAAAGCGCGCCGGCGACCGTATCCGGCCTTTCCGTATATTTCAACTGCGGAAACGGAGACCAGCGGTTGTCCTGGATATATTCCTCGATATATCCGCCTTCGAGCACACCGTCGATGTTGATTTTTTTCAGCCGCTTTTCGATTTCTTCAATTAATGACGGATCGGCGATTCCGTCGATGTAGGTAATCACGACGTCTGTATTGGTATGCCGGCCGATCGTATAGCTTTTCATTTTCAGATGCGGCGTCTTGATTTTGCGACGGACCAGGGAAGTATTGATGCGAATATTTTCGACAAAACCTTCCTTCGGACCGCGGATGACCGATTCCGTCTCGGGCTCGGCTATGCTGCGCGACTCCATGCCGCGAATGCCAAGCAACAAGGCGGTATCGTTTTGATCGACAATGATGCCCATATCTCCGCTCAGGACAAAACGCAAAAATTCACCATAATACTTCTGTTTTTGCACCTGGGGTGTTGAAAGGGTACGGCGCTGAATATTATCGATCTCTTTGGCTTTTCCTTCCTGGATGATCAGTCCTTTCAATGCCTGATCGGCGAGTTTGGAATCGATCATACCGTCGATGTAACAGGCAAATGCACTCACACTTTGTTCGATCTCAAATTCGGTCATGACAAAATCGGAGCAATCACGGAACAATTCTTTTAAAAACTTCTTGTTTTCTTCCAGTGATTTCGAGATTGGTACGTGCTGCAGTTCATCCAGAAACGTAAATTCCAAAAAGTCCAACAGTTTCTGTTTTTTATGCCGCTTTTTGAACCACATTCGGTTCACGCCTCCCGTGTATCATTCGCATCTTGCCCATCGAAATTTGTTAGTTACGGGACCGGCCAAATCACGATCGGGAACAGGTACATGATTATTTTTCCGATTATCGGGTTTTTTATGTATTCGCGCTAACATGACCGAGCTTTTCCAGCAGGGCATCCAGGTTTTGCGGCGGTGTCTTGGCGATCAGATCGCCGTACTGTTCAAGCCTTTGCTCGATCGTTTCCAGATTAAAATGGCGAGGATGGAAAGAAGGGGTCAGCTCCGACCATTTCAGCGGTGTTGAAACCGGAGCAAAAGAACGAGCCCGCGGCGTGTAGGGAGCAGACAGGGTTTTGCCCGGCCATATTTGCAAATAATCAAAATAGATCAAACCGCGGCGCTTTTTCTTCAGACGTTCGATTGTGAACAGATCAGGCTTCGTTTCCGCCAGATAGCGTCCGATAAACTCACCGAGAGCGCGCAACTGCTGGAATGTGTAACGCGGTTCGATCGGGATAAAAAATTGGATTCCGGTCGCTCCTGACGTTTTGGGCACAGCGGTGATGCCCAGCTTGTCCAGCACTTCGCCGACCATCAGCGCAGCATCGACAAGGCGCGGATCATCCTCTTGGGGCGGGTCCATGTCAATCACCCATTCAGCGGGACGCTCGGACCCGATATGGTGAAAGGAAGGGTGGAATTCCAGGCAAGCGAGGTTGCCCAGCCAGATCAAGGTAGACAGGCTGTCAAGATCGACGTAGTTCACCCCGTTCAGTTCCGCTGTGCGCACAAATTCCGGCGCGGGTTCCGGACAGTTTTTCTGATAAAAAAAAGGACCGTTGATCCCGTGAGGGTAACGGATCGTCGTCAAATAACGCCGGCGACAATAACGGAGCAAATACGGCGCAAGGATGGCCAATTTGCGCAAATATTCTGCTTTGGTGATGGGGGGATCTTCCCACAACAGCTTCTGGGGATTGCTGATGCGTATCTGATTTCCTTCCACAGTCACATATGTTTGTTCTTCCATTATGAAACCGTCGCTTTCGTTTCTTTGTCTGTTTTTGGTTTCTTGCCAGGCGCCTGGGCTTGCGCTTTTTCGAGGCTTGCTTGCAGGGCGCTCATCAGATCGACGATGCTGGCCTCTTCTTTTTGCGGTGCGATTTTCACTTCCTCGCCGGCCACTTTTTGTTCGATGGCTTCCAGCAAACGATTGCGGTAATCATCCGTGAATTTTTCCGGGTCAAACGGGCGAGTCAGGTGATCGATGAGCATTTCAGCCATGTTCAGCTCCTGCTCTTTCACTTCGGTGTTTTCCGGCAAGTTGGGAACTTGGCTCACATCGCGAATTTCGTCAGGGTAAAAAATGGTTTCCATCGTGATACAGTTTTTATAAATGCGCAGTGCGGCCAAAGTCGTCTTGGAGCGGATCGTCACTTTGGCTATGGCGATGCGCTGGGTTCGCTCCATCGCCTTGCGCAGCAGGCTGTAGGCATTGGCGCCGGTGTCTCCCGGAGCCAGGTAGTATGTTTTCTGAAAATAGATCGGATCAATCTCGTTCAGGTTCACAAAATCGACGATTTCGATTTCTTTGCCGGTTTCATCGGCCAGCTGTTCCAATTCCTCTTTTTCAAACAGCACGAACTTCCCTTTTTCATATTCATAGCCGCGGCTGATCTCTTCCCACTCGACCTCGGTGTCGCATGTGTGGCATTTTTTGACGTAAGAGATCGGTGTGCCGCAAGTTTTGTGAATATAACGCATGGATACATCCCGGTTTTCGGTAGCGGCAAACATTTTGACCGGAATGTTGACGAGACCGAAACTGATCGCACCTTTCCAGATGGTGTGCATGGCCGTATCTCCTTTTCTTGAAACGCTTTTTTGCGCTTTTTTTGTATTATATCCGCGCCGGAGTAATTGTATGAAAGTTGGGCAACCTAGAAATAGTGAAGAATCGTTAAGGAATTCGACGTTTTCATGGTTCAAAATAAGTTTGGGGGGAGTCAGCATGGCCGATAGTGTGAATGAAGGACGTGATCAAAAATTTCTGGATATCGACCGCATGGTCAATGAAGGACTGGGCGGAGGCATGGTGACGGAAGACAATGGTTTTATCGGAGATACGACTGCGGATACGATGAATGAGCCTGAATCCATTGCCGCTTCTTCAGCGCCGGAAACGGGTACGGTTCAGGAAAAGACCGGCATCACTTTACAGAGGGTGCAGGAGATTATAAACAGCACCCACCATATTCCCGTTTACTATGGAGCAAGGCCGGTCTATCTGGAACAGGTGCATGCTCATGACGGTACGGTGACGGTACATGACATGGAGCGTCCTGAAGAGCGGTTCACGGTGCAGGCAAATCAGCTTGTTGAGGGAGAATCGTAACACGGGTTTAGGCCCCGATCAGCCAAGTTTGGCTGATCGGGGTTTTTCGGTATATAATGGGGAAAACGTATCGTGGAACAGGATGATCAGCAAGCGATGTTGGATGAGTTTGAACGCATACGCCGTATGACAGAGAGAGGATTGAGGAGAGGCCGGCATAAAGACGCGGATGTGAATGCGGCCGGAGTAGAGGTTGGCATCGGCGATGATGCAGCGGTCGTAACCGTTCACGCGGGAACCCATCTGGTCGCCACCTGCGATACGATGGTGGAAACCGTGCATTTTGACCCGCGGACGATGAGCGATGAAGATATCGGCTACAAGGCGATGGCTGCCAACGTCAGCGATATCGCTGCGATGGGCGGGACGCCGAAATATGCGCTCGTCTCGGTTTCGATCCCTCGCCGATGGCATCATCGCCGGCTTGAACGGTTGTATGATGGACTTTATGCCTGTGCCGACCGCTACGGTGTGAACGTTGTCGGCGGAGATACGACGAAAGCTCCCCGCCATTTGATGATTTCCGTAACGCTCATGGGAGAAGTAAAGGAAAAACACGCTCTTTTGCGATCGTCAGCTCGCCCTGGCGATGTCGTGTTTGTGACCGGCTATCCGGGCTGTGCGGCAGCCGGCCTGCATGTTTTGCTTGCAAGAGGGGAACGCGCGCAACCGACGGACGAATGGCCGGCACCGTATGCGAGGCTCGTGCAGGCGCATCAGCGTCCAGACCCCAGTGTGCGCGCTGGGCAGATCATCGCAGACACGGTCGGGAACCGCTCTGCCCTGAACGATATCAGCGATGGACTTGCGAGCGAATGTTTGGAAATTTCCCGCGCATCCGGTTACGGATTGGTCTTGTATGATGAACGGATCCCGATCGCGCCGGAGCTGGCCGAATATGCGAAAATGCATCAGTATCCGGTTCTCGATTGGGTTTTGTACGGGGGAGAAGACTACTGTCTCGTCGGTACGGCGCCGTCCGGTCCTGCACTGGCACGACTCAAAAAGGCGTTCGAGAAAGAAAGGCTCCCGTTTTTTGTGATCGGAGAAGTGTCGTCGGAGCGGACGCGCGCAGGACGGTTGTTCAGGGTGGACGCTTCCGGACGCACCGTGGAGGAAACAAGGCGAGGATACAATCATTTTCATTCCGGAGGACAGGAGGGGTGAGCGTGACACAATACCGATTTCGCGCCGAGGATGAGTCGGATACGGGTCGGTTGGCGGAACAGCTCGCCGACAGGGCGTTTCCCGGAGCCGTCTTGGCGCTGGATGGGGATCTTGGTGCGGGAAAGACACGATTTACGCAATGTTTCGCAGCCCGGATCGGGGTGAAAGAAATGGTGAACAGCCCCACCTTTACACTGATTCGTGAGTACGAATCCGGGCGCTTGCCGTTATACCATATGGATGTTTATCGCATCGATGCCGATGAAGCGGGTGAACTCGGCCTCGATGAATATTTTTTTGGCGAAGGCGTGACGATCGTGGAATGGGCTGAACGGATTCTTGAATTGTTGCCGGAAGAAAGGCTTCATATTGAAATTCGTACCGAAGGGGAGACCGGGCGCTTGTTCACGCTTCAACCGTATGGTCACCGGCATACACGCTGGTGCGATGCCCTGAAAGAAAGCGGGGTACTGACATGATCCTCGCTTTTGATACGTCGACGAGTGTTTTGTCGGTGGCGCTCGTCAGAGATAGAGAGATCGTTGCGGAATATGCAGAGACAGCCCATCGCAATCATTCAGCGGCACTGGTGCCGGCCATTGACCGTGTGCTGCAGGAAGCAGGAACGGAGGTGGCCGGTTTAAAAGCCATCGCCGTTGGACGAGGCCCGGGTTCATATACGGGCGTGCGCATCGCGGTGACGGTGGCCAAAACGCTCGCCTGGTCGGCAGGGGTCAAGCTGATCGGGGTCTCCAGTTTGCGCACGATCGCCGCGGGGGCGATGGCCGAGGAAGGGGACTGGATCGTGCCGCTGATCGATGCGCGCCGGGGGCATGCTTACACAGCGCTGTTCGAGAAGACGCCTGCCGGGGTGCGCCGCCATGCACCGGACAAGAAGCGGCCGGTAAAAGAGTGGGCAGAGGAGCTGGCAGAGCGTGCCGACCAGGAAGCTCGCAAGCTGATCTTTGCGGGAGAGATCGGATCGTTTCAGGCGGATCTCATGCCGCTCATCGATCGTTCCGGCGGGCGCGTTAAGCAAGCGGAAGCGCCGATGCAAGCGCGTTATGCTGCTTTTCATGCGCTGGAACAGGTTGAAACCGCGCCGGCGAGTCCGGAAGCGGTACATGCCTTTGTTCCGGATTATACGCAGCCGGCCGAGGTGGAACTCAAGTTCATGAACAAGGGGTCTTAGACATGGAACAACCGACGTTTCGCGCCATGTGCCTGGAAGATATCGAGCACATTTGCCAGATTGAGCGGGAAGCGTTTTTGACACCGTGGACCGCCGAGGCTTTTTACAATGAGCTGGTCCACAATACGTTTGCGCATTATATTGTGATGGAACTGAACGGACAAATTATCGGCTACGGCGGATTGTGGGCGATCCTGGATGAAGCGCATATCACGAATGTCGCTGTCCGTAAAGAATTCCGCGGACGCAAGTTCGGGGAACGGTTGATGCTGAAGCTGAAAGAGATGGCGCTCGAACTCGGTTTGAAACGCATGACACTGGAGGTTCGCGTCTCGAACCGGATTGCCCAGCATCTGTATACGAAGTTGAATTTTCGTCCCGCCGGTATACGCAAAGGGTATTACACCGACAATGGCGAAGATGCGCTCATCATGTGGGCGGAACTGGAGGAACCCGTCCATCCAAGTCGTCAGCGAAAGGAGAAACAGGCTTGAAAAGTGAAGACAGATCGTGCATTTTGGCGATAGAAACCAGTTGCGACGAAACTTCGGCAGCGGTCGTGGAAAACGGAGAGCGGGTGCTGTCCAATATCGTTTCGAGCCAGAGCGCGATCCATGAAAAGTACGGAGGGGTCGTCCCCGAAGTCGCGTCGCGTAAGCATGTGGAATCGATCACGGCCATCATCGAGGAAGCGGTTCAAACAGCCGGAATTCAACTGCGCGACCTGTCTGCGGTGGCAGTGACGCAGGGACCGGGACTGGTCGGCGCATTGCTTGTCGGGCTCATGGCGGCCAAATCACTGGCCTTGTCGCTAAACGTCCCGCTCATTGCCGTTCACCATATCGCAGGTCACATCTATGCCCACCAGCTCGTGCGACCGCTCGTGTATCCCGCGGTGGCGCTGGTGGTGTCCGGCGGCCATACCGAGCTTGTTTACATGGAAGAGGAAGGACGTTTCCGGATCATCGGGCGTACACGGGATGATGCTGCGGGAGAAGCCTATGACAAAGTGGCCCGCGCGATGTCGTTACCGTATCCCGGCGGTCCGCATATCGACCGTCTTGCGCAAAAAGCGGACAAGGTGATCGAACTGCCGCGGGCCTGGCTCGAACACGACAGCTATGATTTCAGCTTCAGCGGACTGAAGTCAGCGGTGCTGAACCTGCTCAACCAGTCGAAAATGCGCGGTGAACCGCTGATCAAATCCCACCTGGCACGTGGATTTCAGGAATCGGTCGTCGAAGTGCTGAGTGAAAAAGCGGTGCGGGCTGCACGTGAGTTCGGAGCCAAGGAGCTGCTTGTGGCCGGAGGGGTCGCAGCTAATCAGGGGTTGAGACAAACGTTGGAAAAACGCTGCCGCGAGGAGCAGATCCCGCTTCGCATTCCGCCGCTTGAGTATTGCACGGACAATGCAGCGATGATCGCCGCTGCCGCACATCTGAAATGGAAAAGAAAAGAGTTTGCATCACTCGATATCCAAGCGCGACCGCTGTTGCCGCTCGAACAATGGTAGCGGTGGCAGCGGTTATTACCTGATTCGATTTCCCCAAGTTGTTCACAAACCATCTGTGGATAATGTGGATAATATTGTGAATCGCTTGTCAGACATGGCCTCCCACGTTTGACATTTGTGGATCGATATGTGGAATTCGTCTCGTATGGATCGTGTACGATTCGGATAACCTGTTGAAAAACAGGAGTAAAGCAGGGTGGACATGATCGAAGCCGATGTACGATCCATGCGATTCAGGCATCTCACAACCCGTATCTGCTGGTGTATGGTCGCTTTGTTGTTCATCACCAGTGTGTGCGGGTCCATGTGTTCGATGGCGGCAAAAATAGAGGTGCAATCCGAGCGGGCAGTAAACCGTGCACGATTGTGGATCGTGTCGATTCCCGGTCTTTCTTTCCACGAGTTGGATTGGCTCCAGGCGGAGCCCAGGTGGCGTGAGCTGACCGCTTCGGCAGCCTTTGCAGCGATGAACGTGCGAACGCCGGTGGCAGGCATCGAGGACGTTTATTTGTCCATCGGGGCGGGAGCGCCTACCACAGCGCGCCGTGAAGACCAGGGCTACAGGGCCTCGGAATGGGTCAAACGAGAGGAAGAGGTACGAAATGCTGCCTTGCTCCACGAAAGATTTTCGGGAGTGCGTGCGAAAGAGGCAGCTATTGTCGTGCCCACGTTCTCCTACCTGGAGCAGTGGAATCGGGCGCAACCCCATTCCGCCTTGCCCGGATTGCTCGGAAACCTTTTGAAAGATCATGGCATTGCCCGCGCCGTCTTCGGCAATCGGGATCGCACGCTCGCTGCCATCGTCGGTGTACAGACGCATGCGCGCCACGCTCCCCTCATGCTTGTCGATCAGAACGGACTTGTCGATGCGGGAATGATCGGTGCGGAAATGTTGGAGGCGGATCCGGGGCGACCATTTGGAGTGAAGACCCGTTATTCGGCCTTGCTGTCCGCTTCGCTGAAGCAGGACGGGCCGTCCGTTATGCTCGTGGAACTGGGCGATCTGGAGCGGCTTTATGCGGAAAAAGAAATGTATGCGGACGGTAGGTTTGAACCGTTAAAGCATACGATTTTAACGGAAATGGTCTCTTTTTTGGCGGATTTGAAAGCGCACTGCGATGATGAAGATGGGATCTGGATATTCTCGCCCATGAGCCATGCGGATGCCCGAAAAGACAAGTCGCTGGTAACTCCCTTTTTTGTCATCGATCATCAGTTTGCCCCAGGTCGGCTCCTGTCTGCGACAACGCGTCGGCCAGGACTCATTTCTTATCTGGATCTTGCCCCTTCAATTCTGGAGAGATTTGGAATCCGGGTAAAAGCGCCAGAGATGCGCGGCAGCGGAATTGAAAATGAAGATACGCCGGGAACGTCTAGCGAGGCGAAAAACGGGGCAAGCAGCGGGACGGATAACGAGAAGGATTACGGGACGAATAAGGAGACGATTGACGAAACATATAGCGAATGGTTGCAAGAGATTCGGCATATTGAAAATGTGTACCGATTGCGCTCACGTTTTTCGTATCCGTACATCTTTTTTCAGGCGGGTGTGTTGCTGCTGGGCCTGTGGCACGTTTTTGTCCCTTTTAAAGGGCGCGTCTCCGCTTTGATCCGGGCGGCGCTCATGGCGACGTTAGCGGCACCTCTCATTTTGCTTCTTCTCGGCAAATATCCCGGGTTGCCGCATGCCATGTTTATCGCGCTGTTCGGCGGAGGTCTTGTTCTCGTCGGCTTCATTCTCTCGCGACTTCCAACACTTTCGTCCCTGTTTATCGTCGGCGCTTTGACGGCTCTATTGATTTTGCTGGACGGACTGTTTGGAGCCGAGTTGATGAAACGTTCCGTCCTCGGCTATGATCCGGTGATCGGTGCGAGATTTTACGGGATCGGCAACGAATTTATGGGGGTGTTGATCGGAGCGTCGCTTTTGGCTTTGGCGGTATGGCGGCAGATGAGCGGAAAAGAGCGCATGAATGGGCTGGCCCATTTTGCTTTCTTGATCGTGTATGTGCCGGTTTTGATTTTTCTTGTCGCCCCGTTTTGGGGGACGAATGCCGGAGGAGCCATCGCTGCCAGCATCGCTTACGCAGCGTTTTGGATCTTGCTACGAAAATATGCCGATCATGAGGGAAAAGACGGCAGCAAGTGGAAGTCGGCGGGCGCAATCGCGGTGTCGTCAGCATTGGCTCTCGTAGTAGCGCTTCTGGCATTGTGGTTTTTCAATGCGGGCCATACGAATGATGGGACAGCTGGTGCTTACCAGTCAAGCCACATCGGCAAAGCCTTTCATGCGCTTGTGTCCGGGCGTTTTGACCTGATCGCGGATCTGGTGTGGAGGAAATTGGCGATGAATGTGCGGCTGATCGGGGTGTCGTTTTGGAGCAAGCTTCTGGCCAGCGGCCTGCTGACCCTGATCGTGACCACCATTTATATCCGCAGAGGGAAATCCAGTTCCTGGCCTCGTCGTCTGCCGTACGTGGCCTGTGGCTCCGCCGCGATCACCATCGGGGCGTTCGCCGCCTTTCTGGTGAATGATTCCGGTCTGGTGGCAGCGGCGACCATGATCGTATACGCGGCGGTTCCCGTGCTTTTATTCAGTCAAAGGAGCGACTCCCATTCCGTGTAGGCTTTGTCCAGCTCGCGCTGCTTGCGCTTGATTTCCTCCTGGATTTCCATCACTTTCACATGATCCAGATAAACTTCCGGTTTCGCCAGCTCCAATTCGAGGTTGTGAATTTCTTCTTCCAGGTTTGTCATTTCTTGCTCCAGCCTTTCCGCTTTCCGTTGCCGGTTCCGTTCCTCCTGCCTTTTTCTTTTCATTTCTTCGTAATGGGGCCTAGCATGACTTTCCGACTTTTCCGCTGGATCGCGGCTGTCACCCGTTTTTTGTCCGGAGGAGGCTGAAGGACGGATTTGTGCAAGTTCCTGCTCGATTTCGGCGAGCTCTTTTTTCTTTTCGATATAGTCGTCGTAATTCCCCAAATAGGTTTTCAAACCCGAAGCGTCCAATTCCAATATCCGTTCCGCCAATTTGTTCAAAAAATAGCGGTCATGGGATATAAAAAGCAAAGTCCCTTCGTATTCCATCAGCGCCGATTCCAGCGCCTCTTTGCTATACAGATCCAGATGGTTGGTCGGTTCGTCGAGGATGAGCACATTGGCCTGCTTCAGCATCAACTTGGCCAGTGCAACTCGCGCTTTTTCACCGCCGCTTAACGTGCTGATTTTTTTTTCTACATCTTCCCCGCTGAAAAGAAAATGCCCGAGCACGGAACGAACGGTCACTTCCAACAAATGCGGATATTCGTTCCACACTTCATCCAGGACGGTATTGTCCGGATTGAGATCTTTTTGTTCCTGGTCGTAATACGCGATCGATACGTTCGATCCCCATTCGATCGATCCCGCTTCTTGCTCTAGCTCGCCGGCGATCAGTTTGAGCAACGTCGACTTGCCTGCTCCGTTCGGACCGATCAGGGCTACCGCTTCCCCACGCGTCAGCTCCAGATCGATGCCGTCGAGGATCGGTTCACCGTGTTCATAAGAAAAGCGAAGATCTTTTACTTTCAGTACGTCTTTTCCGCTCGTTTTTGCGATGTTGAAGCGGAATTGCGCCCGCCTGGATTCTCCTTGCGGTTTTTCGATCCGCTCCATTTTTTCTAACATTTTGCGCCTGCTTTTGGCCCGATTGGCCGTGGAAGCACGGGCGATGTTGCGGCGGATAAATTCCTCTGCCCTGGCGATTTCCTCCTGCTGTTTTTCGTACTGTTTAAGTTCGGACTCATATTCAGCCGCTTTCTGTTCGATGAAGCGCGTATAATTGCCGGTATACTTTTTCGCTTTCGTCCGTTCGATTTCATAAATCGTATCGACGAGCGTATCGAGAAAATAGCGGTCGTGGGAAACGAGCAGAATCGCCCCGGGGTAATTGCGCAAATAATCTTCCAGCCAGGACAATGTTGCCAGGTCGAGATGGTTGGTCGGCTCGTCCAACAACAGAATATCCGGTTCGACCAGCAGCAACTTGGCCAGCGCAAGCCTCGTTTTTTGCCCTCCGCTCAAATGAACAATCGGGGTGTCGAACGGCACTTGTGCAAACCCCATCCCGTGCAAAATGCCGCGGATTTTCGCTTCCATTTCGTACCCGCCCTTCATGCGGAACGTGTCGGAGAGCCGCGCATATTTTTCCGACAAGGCGGTGAATCGGCCCAAGTCGTGATGCACCTGGGGATCCGCCATTTCTTTTTCCAGTTCGCGAAGGGTCTTTTCCATTTGTTTGAGTTCATCAAAAACGCTCATCATCTCTTCCCAGATCGTCGCTTCGCTTTCCAGTCCGCTGTTTTGCGGCAAGTAACCGATGGTCGTATCTTTGGCTTTATAGATCTCGCCGCTGTCCTGGGGCAACTCACCGGCAAGGATTTTGAGCAGCGTTGATTTGCCAGCGCCGTTGACGCCGACGAGTCCGATGCGCTGCCGCGCCGAAATTTGCAAAGTAATATTGGATAAGATTTGCGTCGTGCCATAATTTTTGCCGATGTTTCGCGCTTGCAACAACATGATGGAAGGCTCCTCCTGTCAGCTACGCATAAATCTCAATACGCATGAATGTCAATATGTATGAATCTCCTATCAGTTTATCGAAAAGCAGCAATCGGATCAAAGTCCAACCCAAGTTTTGGAGCGGGACAACCTCACCTTTTGTTCGCTACAATGGAATTGAGGGAAGGTTCACAGTGCTTAAAAGAGCGGGGAGGAGGGGCGGCGGTGAAAAAAGCGGCGAAAAGAAAGCGTTTGCAGGCGGTACTATTTCTCAAGTTCATCATTTTGTTATTTTTGCTTCTCTTTTGGGCGGAACCCCAACTCGTTTTACACCGTATAGAAGAGGCGACGTTACCGGTGATGTGGATGGATGAAGGTCATGTGATCACGGTCATGACGTTTAATATCCGCCACGGGCGCGGGCTGGATCAAAAGGTGAGTATAGAACGGATCGCAGAGGTGTTACAACAAAGCGGCGCGGATATTATCGCATTGCAGGAGGTGGATCGTTATTGGTGGCGCAGCGGGATGGAAGACCAGATCCGCCGGCTCGGGGAAAAACTGGAAATGTCATGGGCGTATGCGCCGACGATTGCGGTCGGCCGGATGCAGTATGGAAACGCGGTGTTGAGCCGCTATCCGCTGGCAGATGGAATGCTGCTCAGAATGCCCGGCCGGGTGGAACCGCGCAATGTGATGCGGGTACTGGTGGAAGTAGAGGGGACTTCGCTCGCTTTGTTCAACACGCATCTCGGTGTGCATTTGGAGGAACGTAAAGCCCAGGTGCCGCTCATGATGGAGATGCTTTCCGACATTGAACATGCCGCGGTTTTGCTCGGTGATTTTAATATGATGGAAAATGATCCGCTGCTTCAAGAAGTGCTTTCCGGTTGGCAACGCATTGAGATTGATGCGCCCACGCTTGCCGGTGGCCATCGGGTCGATCACATTTTCGTCAAAGGGCCGCTCAAGGTCGCACATGTTTCCGTGGAAATGACAGAAGCTTCCGATCATTTTCCGCTCAAGGCGCAATTGATGTTGGAATAGCATCTCGGTCGGACAGAGGTTTTTATTTCGTCTGCAAAATGTGGTACACTTAAACATATGATCAAAGAGCAGAAAAACGAATTGCGGCGCATGATGGCTCAAAGACGTTCCGCGCTATCGCCCGAAATTCATCGCGATTGGTCAAATGCGGTTTGCGAGCGGATGCTGGCCCATGTGCTGGTGCCGCTGGCTGCCCGTGCAAAGGGAAGCCCCCTTGCGATCATGACTTACGTGCCGTTTCGCTCGGAACTTGATGTTTTCCCTGTCATCCATTGGGGCTGGCGAAAGGGGCATGTGATGATTGCGCCCAAAGTGGTTGCCGGGTCAACCGAAATGGAGCTATTTCGGATCAACAGCGTCGACGATCTCGAAAGAGGTACATGGGGATTACGTGAACCGAAACCGGATGCGATCAGATGGGAGGGGCTCGTCGATATCGTGATCGTTCCCGGACTGGCTTTCGATCGACGTGGAATGCGGCTCGGGTACGGAAAAGGGTTCTATGACCGGTTATATGAACGGTTATATGAGCGGCCGCCTTCTCCATTCCGGCACCTTGAAGCGGACACAGGGACAAGTGATCCTGCACGTGATCGTGATCCCGCACGTGATCCATCACATCCGCTATTTGTTGCGCCCGCATTTGATTTTCAGTTGATTGAGCGTGTGCCTGATGAACCACATGATCGTCCGGTTGACGTGATCGTTACGGAAAAGAGATGGATCGATTTACGAACAATCGGTGATTTGTGAACTTAAGGGAAAACCGTATCGTGTGAGGAAAGGAGACTGGATTATGGCTAATATCGGCGTTCCCGGATTGATATTGATTTTGATTGTGGCCCTTTTGTTGTTTGGACCGAACAAGTTGCCGGAACTGGGGCGCGCATTTGGCAAAACGCTGAGAGAATTTAAAAAAGGTGCGCGCGAAGTGATGTCTGATGACGATCTGCCTACCGACTCGAGCTCCAACAAGGAACGAACGAACAACGATAAACGGCTTCCGGAATAAAGACAAGCCATCCATAGGTCAATCGCGTGCGCTCATAAAGATGCGACATGCAGATGTGAAATAAAGAGACGGTGTTGATCAGGAATGAATACGGACAAGATGATGTCTGTGCTGGAGCATATCGGCGAACTAAGACGCAGGCTGATTCGGGTGCTCGCGGTATTGTTGGTGATGGTGGTAATCGGTCTGGCGGTGGCCAGACCGATTATCCTGTATATGAAGTCGGCGGCACCGGTTGAAAACATAGAGTGGAACGTCTTTTCGCCTTGGGATACGTTGCGCATTTACATAAATGTTGCCTTTCTGGTAGCGCTGATCGTCTCGCTTCCCTATACGTTGTACCAGATCTGGGCGTTCATGGCTCCGGGTCTGAAACCACACGAAAAGAAAGCGGCGCTGATGTATATCCCGTTTGCCTTTATCTTGTATGTGACCGGATTGGCTTTCGCTTATTTTTTGGTTTTTCCGATGGCCTTTTATTTTACAACCACGTTAACTCATGCACTGCAACTAACAGAAACTTATGGAATCGCGCAATATTTTTCATTTATGTTTAACATACTATTGCCGATCGGTCTTCTTTTTGAACTTCCGGTCGTGGTCATGTTTTTAACCCGGATCGGTATCCTCAATCCGTCCAGAATGAGCAAAATGAGAAGATATGCCTATTTGCTTTTGGTCATCATTGCGACGATGATCACACCGCCTGATTTCATTTCTCCGATCATCGTATCGCTGCCTATGATCCTGTTGTACGAGTTCAGTGTCATGTTGTCACAACGCGTTTATCGAAAGCACCACATATCTTAAAAAGCAAAAAATAAATATCAAATTACCCCTCTTGCAAATCACATCCAAAATGATTATTATTAATTATGGTTGTTAGCACTCGGAAGGCGAAAGTGCTAACAAATCATAAAGATGTCCTGAAAAACATACTCTTAAGGAGGTACGTTCCATGATCAAACCTTTGGGTGATCGCGTAGTCATTGAAGCTCTAGACCAAGAAGAAAAAACGGCCAGCGGCATTGTTCTGCCCGATACGGCAAAAGAAAAACCGCAAGAAGGAAAAGTCGTCGCTGTCGGAAGCGGAACGTTGAAAGATGGAGAGCGGATTCCGCTTGAAGTGAAAGTTGGCGACCGTGTTATTTTCTCCAAGTACGCTGGTACTGAAGTGAAAATTGACGGACGCGAGCTTCTGATCATGCGCGAAAGCGACGTGCTTGCGATCATCGAATAACGAACAAAGACAGCAAGACTGCACGCTTGATCTACACATAAAATCATTTTTCAAGGAGGTACACTTTTCATGGCAAAGATAATCAAGTTTAACGAAGAAGCCCGTCGTAAAATGTTGCGCGGAGTAGACGAACTTGCAAACGCAGTAAAAGTGACGCTCGGACCGAAAGGCCGCAACGTCGTTCTGGAGAAAAAGTTCGGTAGCCCGCTCATCACGAATGACGGTGTGACGATTGCTAAAGAAATCGAGCTTGAGGATCCGTTTGAAAACATGGGTGCTCAGCTTGTTAAAGAAGTAGCGACGAAAACGAACGACGTCGCTGGTGACGGTACGACGACCGCTACTGTCCTGGCACAAGCGATGATTCGTGAAGGTTTGAAAAACGTAGCAGCTGGTGCCAACCCGGTAGGACTTCGTCGCGGTATTGAAAGAGCGGTTCAAGCGGCTGTGGAAGAGTTGAAGAAAATTGCAAAGCCGATCCAAGGCCGTCAATCGATCTCCCAAGTTGCTGCGATTTCTTCCGGAGACGAAGAAGTCGGAAATCTTATTGCTGAAGCCATGGAGAAAGTCGGCAACGATGGTGTGATCACGGTAGAAGAATCGAAAGGATTCACGACCGAACTGGAAGTTGTTGAAGGTATGCAATTTGACCGTGGCTACATTTCGCCGTACATGGTAACGGACTCCGATAAAATGGAAGCTGTGCTGGACGATCCGTACATCCTCATTACGGACAAGAAAATCAACAACATCCAGGACATCTTGCCGATCCTTGAAAAAGTGGTACAACAAAGCAAGCCGCTCGTAATCATCGCTGAAGATGTCGAGGGCGAAGCACTGGCTACTCTCGTTGTGAACAAGCTGCGTGGTACATTCAATTGCGTAGCTGTTAAAGCTCCTGGATTTGGTGACCGTCGTAAAGCTATGCTGCAAGACATCGCCATCCTGACCGGAGGTCAAGTGATCACGGAAGAGCTTGGTCTCGACCTGAAATCGGCAGAAATCAGCCAGCTCGGTACGGCTCGTCAAGTTCGTGTTTCCAAAGAAAACACGATCATCGTCGACGGTGCTGGAGACAAGAAAGATATCGAAGCTCGCATTCAGCAGATCAAAAATCAAATCGAGGAGACGACTTCCGATTTCGACCGCGAGAAACTGCAAGAGCGCCTGGCCAAACTGAGCGGTGGCGTAGCCGTAATCAAGGTGGGTGCTGCAACCGAAACCGAATTGAAAGAGAAGAAAC
The DNA here is from genome assembly GCA_937925675.1 of uncultured Paenibacillaceae bacterium. Taxonomy (GTDB): domain Bacteria; phylum Bacillota; class Bacilli; order Paenibacillales; family CALAME01; genus CALAME01. The sequence goes on from CALAME010000012.1 coordinate 46,967, forward strand.
TGCGCATCGAGGACGCACTCAACTCGACGCGTGCTGCGGTTGAAGAAGGTATCGTTTCCGGTGGTGGAACGGCACTGATCAACGTATACAATGCGGTGGAAGCGGTCCAGGCTGAAGGCGACGAGAAAACGGGTGTAAACATCGTATTGCGCGCACTCGAAGAGCCGGTTCGCACGATCGCTACCAACGCAGGTCTGGAAGGATCCGTTGTCGTAGAACGCCTGAAAAAAGAACAACCGGGCGTCGGCTTCAACGCAGCTACGGGTGAGTGGGTGAACATGATCGATGCAGGTATCGTTGACCCGGCAAAAGTAACCCGTTCTGCACTGCAAAACGCAGCATCCGTTGCCGCTCTGTTCCTGACGACCGAAGCGGTTGTTGCCGACAAGCCGGAAGAAGAAAAACCCAGCAATCCGGACATGGGAATGGGCGGCATGATGTAATAGAGGCTGTAAAGTCCACAATGAAAAAGAGACCCTTTCGGGGGTCTCTTTTTCTTTTTATTTGATCACTCAAACAGAAGCAGCGTGACATACAGTTTGAGGAATGTTCTACATGTCAAACAACAAAGCGACGACTATCCGCCACCCGATATGATTCGTTAAGGTGCGGATGTCGCCGCCAGAAATCATAGTTCCATTAAGATACAATGGAGAGAGATTGTTCTTGATGATTTTCCCGTTTTTTGACCACAATCCGGGAAATTCTGTGGTGATCCACTTCATCTACGATAAATTCAAACCCATCGTAGAATACGCGCGAATTTTTGGCAGGCAATGTTTCCAGTTGAGAATACAGCCAGCCGCCAATCGTATCGTAGTCTTCGGTTTCGATTTTCAGTCCGAAGTAGTCATTGAACTCATCTATATGGAGAAGACCGTCAACCGAATGGGTATTCCGATCTTTTTGCTCTATGCTGGGTCTTTCTTTGTCAAACTCATCGTAAATTTCGCCGACGAGCTCTTCCAGTATGTCTTCCATGGTGACAAGACCGGAAGTCCCTCCATATTCGTCGATCAACAGAGCGATTTCTGTCCGTTTTTTCTGCATGAGTTTCAAGATTTCGCTGATCGGCATCGTTTCAGGAACGCTCAACAAAGGCCTTACAATGGCATGCAGATTTTTGAGCCCTGTTTTGGTTGCCTTCAGCAGATCTTTGATGTGTACAAATCCGATGATGTTGTCCTTGTCCGGATCACAGACCGGATATCGGGTCCGCATTTCCTTGGCGGTGATCTCCAGGTTTTCCTCAAAGGTCAAGTCGGTATACAGGCAGGCCAGTTCCGTGCGAGGAATCATGATCTCACGGCCGATCGTCTCTGTAAATTCGAACACATTATTGACCAGAATGAGTTCCGTTTGGTCGATATTTCCGTTTTTGTGGCTTTCTTTCACCAAACTGCGAATATCTTCCTCGGTCAAAGATCGAATCGGTCCGGTGTGCGAACGAACTCCAAGCTTGCGCAGGATCCAGTTGGAAGCTTTGTTCAACACCCAGGCGACCGGGAACAGAATTTGGTGAAATATGACGATCGGTACGGCCGACCATAAGACCATCTTTTCCGCTTTTTGCATCGCTGAAATTTTCGGAACCTGTTGGCTCACAATATAGTGAACAACGGCAACGATCAAGAAGGCAAACAGGATACCGATGAATTCCAAACGATCCAAAGCGGGATGCCATTGCTTTAGAACAGGCTCAATCGTCCTCGCCACTGCCATGCCGCCCAACCAACCAAGACCGATTGAGGTCGCGGTGATCCCGATTCGACAAGTAGAAATATATGCGCTTACATTCTGTAATACGCGGGCGGCCGCTTTCGCCTTCATGGTTCCTTCCGCGCCCAAGGCCTGCAGACGATAGCCTCTAACATACATGAGGGCAAACTCCGTCAGGACAAAAAAGCCATTCAACAACAACAGAAAGAACGCAATGATCAGATGAGATAAAGGCGAAGGGTCACTATCCAATCGCTTCCCGTCTACCTTGCAGCAGGCAGACAGGTACACCTCCTTAATGAATTGTGAGTGAAAATCCCATAATCTCATTATAGTAGATCCAATGCAAAAGATCAAAGGCACTTTCTGAGCGAACTGGCAATCGAATGGGGTCATTGGTTGGGGATATTGAAATCAGGACCTATAATTATGTATATTGAATGTAAAACATGAATACATAAGGAGACCTTTTTTGTATGAGTTTATTAAGTTTGCTGGCTATCGTGATCCTCCTGATCTTAACAGCCTTTTTTGTAGCGACCGAGTTTGCCATCGTCAAAATCAGACCCAGCCGCGTAGACCAGCTGATCCAAGACAAGCGTAAAAATGCAAAGGCTGTCAAACAGGTCATCGACGACCTGGATGGCTATCTTTCCGCTTGCCAGCTGGGCATTACGATTACGGCTCTCGGATTGGGGTGGCTGGGTGAACCGGCGGTGGCCCGAATCGTGGAACCGGTTTTCAGGCAGTGGGGGTTGCCGGATACGTTTTCTTCCATGCTTTCGATTGTGCTCTCCTTTTTGCTCATCACTTTCCTGCACGTAGTTCTCGGTGAACTGGCTCCGAAGACGGTGGCGATCCAGAAAGCGGAAGCCATCAGTCTGCTGGCAGCACGTCCCATCATTTTTTTCTACAAAATCATGTATCCTTTCATTTGGCTCTTGAACGGCTCCGCACTTTCGCTCGTACGCATGTTTGGCTTGAAACCGGCTACAGAAAGTGAGGAAGCTCACTCCGAGGAAGAACTCCGCATTATTTTATCCGAAAGTTATGAGAGCGGGAAAATTAACCAGACCGAATATGGATACGTAAACCGAATCTTTGCTTTTGACGATTTGCTGGCACGTGAAATTATGGTGCCTCGCACAGACATGGTCTGTCTGTATTTGGACAAACCGCTGGAAGAAAACCTGAAAATCATCAAGAGGGAACGCTACACCCGTTTTCCGGTGGTCAAAGAAAACAAAGATAATGTACTTGGGATGATCAATACGAAACAGCTCTTTTTAAAGTATGATGATCACAAAGATATCCGTCTGGAGGATCTTATTCAGCCCGTGTTGACGGTGACGGAAGCGATCCCGGTCAAGAAGCTGTTGAAACAGATGCAGCAAGGGCGCTCCCATATGGCGATCCTGCTGGATGAGTACGGCGGCACCTCAGGCCTGATTACGATCGAGGACATCCTGGAGGAAATCGTCGGGGATATTCGCGATGAATTTGATACCGAAGAGAGAGTGGAAATTGAAAAAATCAGCGACAACCATATTGTAGTGGACGGTAAAGTGCCGATATTCCGAATCAACGAGCTGCTGGGGACCGATATTGAAAATGAAGGTATGGATTCGATCGGTGGCTGGTTGTACGGACAGAATTCCGAACTGAAACCGGGTCAAAGGTGGACCTACGAAGATTTGACGTTCATTGTCCGCGAGAAAGAAAGGCATCGCATCCGGAAAATTGAGATCATTCGTGAACCTAAAGTAGAAACGGATGACGAGGATCAAGATTTGGACGAAGAACGTGAGGATGATATATAGCGTATAAAGCCATGCATAGCGGCAGGGGGATCATTTCCTCCTGCCGCGTTTTTGCAATCGGGCCAGTTTGTCCTGAATGCGGGAACGGATGGCATCGGTAGTATCGGGATCGGGAGAGATCGTGCCGTCCATGTGCATGATCACCCAGCTGCCTTCCCTAGTTCCTGCTGGCAACGCCTCGATAGGGATTATCTTTTCTTTTTCCTCCTTGCCTACGAGCAACACGGCATATTTACCATCCTCGATCCGATCGATCACCGCTTTTTCATTTTTCATGGGCTTCCTCCTTTCCGCTCAGCGCTCGCTTTGAATTTGATAGCTCTTGCCGTCGGTTGTTAACACGATCGTACCGTCAATATCGGTGCGGTAAATCTCAATGCCAAGCTGTTCCAGGCGCTCCACCACTTCTGCGTGAGGATGGCCGTAAGAGTTGTCTATCCCGGCGGAAATGACAGCAACTTCCGGAGCGATCGCTTTCAGAAATACTTCGGTATTGGAAGTGGAGCTTCCGTGGTGCCCGGCATGAAATATGTGGGCTTTCAGGTTCAGGCCGGAGTCCACCATGCTTTGTTCCTGTTCGCTTTCAGCGTCACCGGAAAACAGGAAAGCGATCTCCCCGTATTGCAGCCTGAGCGATATCGATCCTCCGTTCAGATCGCCGGTCAACTCGTCCGGATGCAGAACTTCGATCCGCGCAGAACCGATCTCATACTGTTCTCCCCGCCGCGGTTCCACATAGTCGGCATCGCTGTCAAGGATCGCATCGAGAACGCGTTCAAATGTTTGCGATGTATGTATGTCACCGCTCATCCAGACTTCCTGCACGGGAAAATGTTGCAGGACTTTATCCATCTGTCCGATATGATCAGCGTGCGGATGCGTGCCGATGAGCAGGTCAATCTGCTCGACTCCGACGGATTTCAAATAAGGAACAACCTCGTTGCGATCATGCCGGCCGGTATCGATCAGGATCGTAAAATCGGGGCCAGCAAGCAGCGTGGCGTCTCCTTGCCCGACATCGATAAAATGAACGTTGAGGTGTCCGTCCGTTGAAATTCCGGCTGGTCCTGCAGGCGCACAACCAGCGCCGAGGAGGCTGACAAACAAAACCAGCAGCGTCAGTCGCAAAAACGTTTGCCAAGCGGTCCAACTTGAGGTTCTAGATGCTGTGTTCTTCTGCAAGGCCACTTTCCTCTTTCTGTCTGTGATTCTTATACTGCCCGTATATGTTTACGGCCTGATCGGTGTCCGGTTTCGTTGGCTTCGCAAGTGCTTATCCAATTATGGTTCTTTTTCCGGTAAATGGTCTCAAGGTAATCATAATTTGTTATAATAAATAAGGTGTAATGATTATCGAAAAAAAGAGGTGCGTGGATTGGAAGTCAAAAAAGCGATCATTCCCGCCGCCGGACTTGGAACGAGGTTTTTGCCTGCGACAAAGGCACAACCGAAAGAAATGTTGCCCATCGTGGACAAACCGACGATCCAGTACATTATTGAGGAGGCGGTTGCTTCAGGGATTGAAGATATCCTGATCATCAGCGGGCGCGGTAAACGCGCGATCGAGGACCATTTTGACAAATCCTTTGAACTGGAAGAAGTGCTGGCCAACCGAAACAAACTGGATGCGCTGGAGGAAATCCGCGCCATCTCCGAATTGGCTGACATTCACTATATTCGGCAAAAGGAACCGAAGGGACTCGGTCATGCGATCTGGTGCGCACGCAAATTTATCGGGAATGAACCGTTTGCGGTCATGCTCGGCGATGATATCGTCCAATCCGAAGTCCCGTGTCTGAAACAGTTGATCGATGTGTATGACCGTTACCACTGTTCGGTAGTGGGTGTGCAGCCTGTACCGGAGGAGGAAGTGTCCAAATACGGGATTATCGAGCCGAAGGGTGGAGAGATCGAAAACGGAGTCATTCATGTAGAATCCCTGGTGGAAAAGCCTGACGCTGCCGAAGCGCCTTCACGTTACGCGATCATGGGGCGGTACATACTGCGCCCGGAAATCTTCGAAATACTGGAAAATCAAAAACCCGGGGCGGGAGGAGAAATTCAGTTAACCGATGCGATCAACGCCCTCAACCGCATGCAGGCGGTGCTGGCTTACCATTTTCAAGGGAACCGTTATGATGTGGGAGACAAATTCGGGTTTATCAAAGCGACCATCGATTTTGCTCTGCAACGAGAAGACCTGAAAGATGATGTTCGCCAATATTTGCAGCAGTTGGTAGAAAGCCAGTTTGCGGAACAGAGTTAGGAGCATTCTTGTGACAAGGAGGTCCTTACCCGATGCGCTTTGAAACGTATGATGATCTCGTTGGAAAAAGATTGCTGCATCCTGTCGCCAATGCCAGCGGCGTCATGCTTTTTCCGGAAGGCTGGATTTTAAGCAAGGAAGACACGGAAAAACTGAAAAATTTCCGGATCGATCCTTATGATATTTACGCTGAAGAAGTGCCCCAAGAGGAAAGTGAGGATCATGCGCAGGACGATGTCCGCGCATTCCTCACCCAAACGGAGTCCAAAATGGCACAACTGGAAAACGCTGTTTTGAAAACGGGACAAGTTCCCGTGTCGGAGCTGGAAGATATGTTGCCTTCACTCATGCGCACGACACGCAATCGCAACGTATACAAGCTGTTCAACGAATTGAAAGCAGGCGAAGACCGACGTTACAGACGCATGATCGGCGTCTCCATCCTGTCCAGCCTGATCGGAAGATGGATGAACATGGAAAAAAACGATTTGTCCCTGTTGACACTGGCTGCGAGCTTGTGCGATGTCGGGATGCTCAAGCTGCCTAGCTCCATTGTAAATAAAACGACGCGGCTGGAGACGCATGAAATAGAAATTATGAAGCAACATACGACACTCGGATATGAACTGTTGAAAAAGGCTGAAGTGGATGAAAGGGTAGCACTGGTCGCCTTGCAGCATCACGAGCGCGAGGATGGAAGCGGTTACCCCCAAGGACTGAAAGGGAATGAATTGGACTACTTCAGCAAAATTGTCGCGATTGCGGACAAGTATGTGGAACTGACGACCGATCAGCCGCATCGGCCGCGCCAGTCTTTTTACGAAGCGATCCATGAATTGCATGAGGAAATTTTGAACAATCGCTTTGACCAAACGATCGGGATGACATTTTTGAACCGGTTGATGACTTCCCAGGTCGGCAGCGAGGTCGTCCTTTCCGACGACCGGGTCGGTAAAATCATGTTGATTAACGCCAATTATCCGGCTTGTCCGATCGTGGCCGTCGGTAGCGAATTGGTCGATCTGAGTCAGAACCGGAACTTGAAAATCATGGAAATTGTCGGATGAGGTGAAACGGAATCCATGCGGAATACGTAAATACGGATATACAAGGATGGAGGGTAAAATTAATGGGAAACAAAGCTGGAATTCATGTTCAAAGTTGGAGAAAAACGATCGTGATGATCTGTTTTTCCCTCGTTTTGGCCATGTCCGTCGGCTGGCCGTACGCACTAGCGGAATCCGCGCTGCCCGATGAAGCGGAAATTTCAGAAGATGCACTCATTCATAAAGCTGAAGTTCAGTTAACTCCAGAGTCAGCGGAAGCATTCCTCGATTCCTTTTTCCTGGAGCCGATGATGGAATCCCAGTATGTTGGTGCCGTTGTGGGTATCGTTCGTGACGGGGAAACGATCGCGCTGAAAGGATACGGTTATGCCGACAAGGAAAACGGGATCGAAATCGATCCGACCCGTACCGTATTCCGCATCGCTTCTGTATCCAAAACGTTCGTTGCCGTAGCCATCATGCAGTTGGCCGAACAAGGGATCATTGATTTGCAAGCCGATATTCGGGAATACATTCCGGATTTGCAATTCGAAAATCCGTTTGACACCCCGGTTACGGTCGAACATCTGCTCTTGCACAAATCCGGTTTTGAAGTCCGGGATCCGCACATGGATGATTATTATTTTGATCCGTCCCTGTTCTTTGACATGGAGGAGTATGTGCACTCGCGTATGCCGAATGTCGTTCGTGAGCCGGGCAGCGCCTATATGTATGAAAATTTTGGCTACCTGCTGCTCGGATTGATCGTGCAAAATGCCAGTGGTATGCCGTTTGCGGAATATATGGAAAATGAAATTTTCGCACCGCTCGGAATGTCCAACAGCGGTTTTATACCGGAAGGACATTTGCGGGAACAGATGGCGACCGGTTATGGCGCGGATCAACAGCCGGTAGATTTTTATCTGCTCAAACCGACCGTCATGCCGCATGGTGGCATGTTGTCAACCGCAGAGGACATGACCCGCTTCATGATCGCCATGTTAAACGGCGGTACGGCTGAAAATGGGGAAACACTGTTGTCGGAATCATCGGTGGCGGAAATGTTCACATACCGCTCCTATGTGCATCCGCTTTTGCCGGACACGACTTACGGATTTGAATCTGCTGTCCAGATCCCGCAGGCCGGCGCCAGTGACAAGATCGTGACGAAGGCAGGAGATTTGCCCGGATTCAGCACTTATCTGTTTTTCATTCCGGAACAAAACACAGGGGTCTTCCTGTCCGTCAATCAGGTGGGGACGTTGAGAGAATCGTTTTACAGGCAGTTTATCTCCACCTTCTTCCCGGAGTACGCTGCGCCGGTTGAGTTTGATAACCCGGATGCGTCATCGGTGGAACAATTGTCGGCATACAGCGGATTGTATGCGGATTTGCGACTGGGGAGCATCGTGACCAAAGTGGAAGCGGAAAAAGATGGGGTCTTGTTCGTGAGCGACGCCTACGTCGGACCGCGTTATTTGTACCAGGTGGATGAGAACTTGTTTGTCGACGAGATCACGATGCAGTTGACCGGCTTCAAAAAAGATGAGCGAGCTGGTACGGTTTATATGAAGGAACCGTATCTGAATCCGCTCGGGTACGCGAAGCAGGGAGTCAAGCCGCAAGGGTTCATGGATATCGGGGAAGATCATCCGTATGCCGAGTACATTTACGGTTTGCAGTCGCTCGGTTTTTATCCGAATGACGCATCGATTTCGTTTGATCCGCAGCGGCCCCTGACGAGAGCAGAGTTTGTACGCTTGTTGCTTGAAGTGAGCAAAGTGGAGCCGACTCAGTCTGACGATTATGCGTTTGTCGATATCGCTGATCATCCGGACGCGCCCTATATTCACACCGCATATTTGCTCGGTGCGGTCCAGGGGGATGGCGAAGGCCGATTTGATCCCGATCGCCATATTACACGCCAGGAAGCAGCTGTCATCATCTGGACGCTGTCCCGCGAAGCTTATCCCGATGAGTGGTTTGAAGACGTCAAGATCGCGGGAGACACAGCAGAGTGGGCTGTACCGGCGGTAAAAATGATGGTCGGTTTCCAATTGTTCGGACCGGAGGTAGTGATCACCCAAGACGGAGCGATTGACTATTTGCCTCGTGAAGTTCTGACTCATGAGCAGGCTGCTGCGCTGATGTATCTCTCGCTCGTGCAACCGATAAATGCGATCGCTGCTGAACTGGCCGCCAATGCGGCTGCAGAAGAGGAAGTTGAACCGGTTCCGCAACCATAATGAAAACCGCCCGACTGCTATAAAAGCAGCGGGCGGTTTTTGCATGGCAAAAGGTTCTAAAGGTTTAAAACAGGAAAAAACTCTTCACCATGACGCTGATGGTGCTCACGACCAAACGGTAAAGGAAAAATCCGATCACCATATTGGCGATGACAAGACTGTACAGATGGTCCAGTTTTGGATTTTTCGCACCAGGATGACGGAGAACCACCATATTTGTGGCGATGATCATGAACAGAAAGCTGGCTGCGATCAGAACGGAAATGACCGTAACCCCCAGGCCGATCAAAGCGGCGAGTATGGTGAGGATTATACAGGCGGGAACCGGTACTAGCAACGTGGCATACTGGGCGGCTGCCTTTTTGTAATGGATGGATGTGCCCTGTCCATGCGAGATGAATACGATCGAAGCCACGGCGGCTACCATGGCGAGCAGGGTGTAAATGAGCGGCTTCAATATCATATCCACAAAGGCAAAGCCGAGTCCGATCTTAAACGAACTCAGTACGATAAAGAGCGGAAACAAAACAGCGATCAGCCCCATGGTCATGAGGGCATGGGGAAAATGTTTTTCGTCCGCCTCTTTCAAACTGGCAAAGGGCTGTTGCAATACTCGGATCCAATAGCGCCAATAGTGGCTGCTCAACTTTTTGGCCTGTTCGATATGCGCGCTGTTCATCACCTGATTCCATTTCGATGAGGGCTCTGGGGAGGGGTCCGTACTGGCAGCGACCTCATCAGCGGCGACTTTCCTTATGTAATCGCTTTCTTCTTTCGGATGGATAGCTTGCTCGTTCGTTCTCACATCGTCATGTTGTTGATCGAGGTGATGTTTTTGATCATCGTTACGTTGTTGATCGTACCGCTGTTCATGATCGTTCTGAAATGGTTCCAGGTTATGGTGTTTTGAACCAGGGTGCTGGTTAGCATCGCTCATCCTGATTTCCTCCTCTATCCAATCTCTGGAAATTCCCGCATTCATCATATCATATTTTTTCGCTGGGGTCTAATGATTTCCATAGGTAGAATGCCTGTCGAATTTCGTTCAAAAAGGGTTGACAACATTTTGTCGGTTTCTGTTCTGGCGTATGGATACCACTATAGTTGTGGTAAACTGGAACTATATGGCGTAGAAAGGATGAGGCACAATGCGAGTCACTGTAGGGGTATCCGTTCGTCATGTTCACTTGAGCCAGGAGCATGCTGACCAGTTGTTTGGCAAAGGGTATGAATTCCGCAAGTTGAGAATGTTGCGTCAGCCGGGCCAGTATGCTTGTGAGGAAACTGTGACGCTCATCGGCCCGAAAGGCAGTATTCCCAATGTGCGCGTGTTGGGGCCCGTGAGACCTTACACACAAGTGGAAGTATCCAAGACCGACTGTTTTGTGCTCGGGATCAATGCGCCTGTGCGTGACTCGGGGGATATTGAAAATACACCCGGGATCAAAGTGGTAGGGCCGGCGGGCAGCGTCGATCTGGAAAAAGGCGTCATTCTTCCGTTTCGCCATCTGCATTTGCATCCGGATGACGCAGCTGAACTTGGCGTCAAGGATAAAGATTTGGTGGCCGTGCGTACGACAGGTGAACGCCGGCTTATTCTGGAAAACGTATTGTGCCGCGTAAGCCCCAATTATGTGCTTGAGTTTCACATTGACACGGACGAAGCCAATGCGGCTGGTTTGCGAAACGGCGATAGCGTGCAGGTCATTCGGGTGGAAGGTTATAAGGAACTGGGATCATTCCGGCCGAAGCGCATTTTGGTGTTGAATTGCGGCAGCAGTTCCGTGAAGTACAAACTTTATCAAATGCCTCTTGAAAAAATATTGATGCAAGATGCGATTCAACGCAGTGAAGATCAGCCGCTTGAGGAAATATTGCAGCAAATTTTTGATCATGTAGGTAGCGATGTCGATGCGATCGCGCATCGCGTCGTGCACGGCGCCGACTGTTTCAGTGAATCGGTATTGTTGGAAGATGAGGTGCTTAAGGAGATTGAAGAGATCTCCCATCTCGCACCGTTGCATAACCCGATCAATCTGGAAGGCATCTACGCCGCAAAAGAAAGATACCCGGATGTGCCACAGGTGGCTGTATTTGATACAAGCTTTCACCAGACGATGCCGCCTACATCTTATCTGTATCCGATTCCGTATGAATATTATGAAAAATACCGGATTCGCAAATACGGATTTCATGGCAGCAGCCATCGCTATGTCGCGGAGAGGGCGGCGCAAATTATCGGCCTACCGCTGGAAAGTTTGCGACTGATCAGCTGTCATATCGGCAATGGTGTCAGCCTCGCTGCCATCCGCAACGGTGAATCATATGACACGTCCATGGGCTTTACGCCTTTGGCGGGGGTCGCGATGGGAACCCGGAGCGGAAATATCGACCCAGGCATCATTCCGTATCTCGCGGAGAAAGAACAGATCAGCGTCGATGAAGTGATGCGGATCTTAAACCATGAAAGCGGATTGCTCGGCGTTTCAGGCATCAGCAATGACGTGCGCGTTCTGTTACAGCGGGCGAAAGAAGGAGACGAGCGGGCGCGGCTGGCTATCGATGTATTTGTTGCGCGACTGCATCAGTTTATCGGTCTCTTTTTTGCTCGTCTGAACGGAGCGGATGCCATTATCTTTACCGCTGGCATCGGTGAGAACAGTTCGGAAATTCGCGAAAGAGTCTGCCAAGGACTCGAATTTGCCGGCGTCTTTCTCGATCACGAGGCAAACTGGAAAGGTCATGGTGAACGGATCATTTCCAGCCAATATTCACCGGTTAAAGTCATGGTCATTCCGACGAACGAAGAATTGATCATGGCTCGCGACGCCTACAAAATCATACTTGATGTTTGATCGTTCATTTTATCGCTATTGAGGGAGTCCATGTTAGCGGACTCCCTTTTTTAGTAGCCGGGTATGATCCCGGTTTTTTATGTATGGACAGGATAAACCCAGCATTGTTGCGAGCTCGGGAATGATCGTTTAAAATAGTTTTCATACGATTTCAAGGAATCATTTCTTTTCTATATCCTGATCGGGTAGAATTTGACTTAAACAATCTGGGACAAAGAAGGGTGCTGCATGAACGCATCAGTTTCGGAATCAACGCGAAGGTTGCCGCTCGTTACAGTCCTGATCTTCGGTTCGTTCATCGCCATTTTGAATCAGACGTTGCTGGTAACAGCATTGCCGAGTATTATGCACGATCTGGACATTTCCCCCAATACAGCGCAATGGCTTGTCACTGTTTTTATGCTGGTCAACGGGATCATGATCCCGATCACCGCTTTTTTGATTGAAACGTTTACGACGCGTTCCCTCTTTATAGGGGCGATGGGTGGTTTTGCGCTCGGAACGCTGCTGTGTGGGATCGCGCCCAATTTTCCTGTTCTTATGGTCGGCCGGATCATACAGGCAGCCGGGGCAGGGGTTGTCATGCCGCTTGTGCAGACCGTCTTTTTCATTATTTTCCCGAAAGAAAAACGCGGTACAGCGATGGGATGGTTCGGACTGGTCATTTCATTTGCTCCGGCGCTCGGTCCGGTTTTATCCGGATGGATCGTGGATCACTTATCATGGCGGATTTTGTTTTACATGATATTGCCGATCGCGCTCTTGATTTTGCTCTTTGCTTATTATTTGTTGAAAAATGTAACGCAGGTCACCCATCCGAAAGTGGACAGCCTCTCAATCGTCTTGTCTACGCTCGGCTTCGGAGGGATTTTGTACGGATTTGGTGTGGCGGGCCATGCGCACCACCTGACGGTGATCGTATCGCTCGTCGTTGGCGTCATCTCGGTTGTGCTGTTTGTGTTCAGACAGCTCAGACTGGAGCAGCCCATGCTCGAGTTTCGGGTGTTTCGATATAACCTGTTTACGTTATCGACGGTGATCAGCATTGTGGTGTTCATGTCCATGATTGGAGCGGCCACGATTCTCCCCATGTTTATGCAAGAATTGCAGCAGGTTTCCGCTTTGGAATCCGGTCTTGCCCTGTTGCCCGGAGCGCTGCTCATGGGGGTGATGTCGCCGGTTTCCGGGCGTATTTTTGATCGATTTGGCGCGAGGGGGCTCACGATCGTAGGTCTGGCGATTGTGACCGTAACTACCCTTATGTTGAGCTGGCTCCATGCGGATACGGCCTTTGCATACATTTCCATCGTCTATGCCATTCGGATGATCGGGATTTCAATGGCGATGATGCCGGTGACGACGGCCGGGATCAATCAGCTGCCGCCGCGGCTTATTCCGCATGGCACAGCGATGAGCAATACGATGCGGCAAGTCACCGGATCGGTGGGGACGGCCTTGTTTGTAACCGTGATGACGGCTACCGGTTCCCCGGCTATGGATGGAAATGCGGCGATGATTCAGGGGGTCAACAACGTCTTCATCGTCTCCACAGTACTGGCGGCGATTGGGCTTGTTCTCTCGTTTTTTGTTCGCGACTCGATCCCGGGTGCACAAGACCCGAAGTCGCAAGATCCGCATGTACGGAAAGGGGATAAGCCCCAAGTTTTAACCTCGGAGAGCCGTCCATAATACCCATGATGAATGGAGGGACGGGGATGCCCGAAATTCCGGATCACCTGAAACCCGGACTCAAACTGTTATTTGTCGGTTACAATCCCAGTCTTTATTCCGCCAGGACCGGGCATCATTATGCCAATCCGAACAACCGATTCTGGAAAGTGCTTCATGAAGCGGGACTGACTCCCCGCCGTTTCCGTCCGGAAGAGGATGCGCAGCTTTTGCAATTCGGGTATGGATTTACGAATATCGTAGCGCGTCCGACCCAAACTGCCGCGGAACTGACGAAGGAGGAATACCGGGAAGGCGCCCGTATCCTCCTTAACAAAATCGAACGTTATCGCCCAAAAGTGGTCTGTTACGTCGGCAAAGGGGTATACGAGCAGTTAACAAAAAGAAAGAAAATCGCCTGGGGGATGCAGGATGAATCGGTAGTCCCCGGTGTGACCGATTTTGTTGCCCCGTCCACCAGCGGACTTGTTCGCATGCCGATCCAGGAAATCGTCTCGATTTACGCCCAGTTGAAGCGCTGGGTTCGACCAGAGGAGATAATATGATGAAATTTAAACCGCGAAAAGACAAGACATACGGAGTTTTGATCTGGGGATGTGTGGTGGGCCTGCTCGTGCTCAGTGCCCTGCTGTTAAGGGATGAGGAGGTCGGATTGGCCGGCAGCTTTGTGATTCTTGCTATTCACGGGATCGTTATCATATTTTTGCTATGGGCCTGGTTCGGCACTTATTACATCGTCAACGAAGAACATCTGATCATCCGTTCCGGCCCGATACAAAAAAAGATCCCGCTTGCATCGATCAAGAAAGTGTCATCGGCGAAGTCCATCCTGGCCAGTTCCGCTTTATCCGTCTCCAGGTTGGAAATTCAGTATAATCGATACGATTTTGTTCATATTTCACTTAAAAAATCCGATCAGCCTCTTTTTTTCCGCTTGCTCAGGGAACGGAATCCTCAAGTGCATATCGTGGAATGAAATTTGTGCCGCTGAGTAAGACTTCAGCTGCTGTGACTTTGGTCCAATAGACATAAATTTCCTCTCGTGCTAAACTTGGGGGTGATTTTTTCGATTAAGGGTGGAGGATCAGATCGATGAAAAGGAAAGCTTTGATCATTTTTGGAACAGCACTTCTATTCAGCGCATTGTTTTCTGGAGCAGCAGGGTATGCCATCGGCAAAAATGAGGTCATTGCCACGTTGGCCCATCATGTGAAAATTACGAATGATGGGCGACTGATCGATACCGGTGAAGACGTTCCGTTAATTTACAAGAACAAAACATACCTGCCTGTCCGTGCCGTCGGTGAATCGCTCGGATATGAAGTAAAATGGTTTTCGGAATCCAACACGGTCAATCTTTCATTGCCGGAAGAAGCTTATCCGCTCATCGCTGTTGACGGAATTGAAATCGTTAATGTATCTCCGTCCCTGAATCTGATGTCAGCGACTGCGATCCAAATGGTGACCGTTATTATCGAGCAGTCGAAATCGTTTCCCGAAAAGCCGATTTTGACGCTGGAAATATTGAAAAATGGGGTTGTGATCGATTCCCAGACGACCGAGTTGCGGCAGTCGCCGGGTAAATACACGGTCAATATCCGTTCCAGCCAGTTCGCTCATCAATTGCGAAATATGAGCGATGAGGAAAGGCTGGCCAAATATAACGAAATGTTCTCATACAGGCTGAAAATCCATTAAAATAGACATGACGGCTTGAAAGAAGACGCCTCTAACCTGCTCGGCTAGAGGCGTTTTTGGTTGTTTCTGAGTCAAGATTTCTTATTTTTCAGGTGATATTGCTGGTGAAGAAGGCGAATTTCTGCGGCGAGTTCCGGAACCGGGCCTTCGACGATGGTGTCGCGGATCACTTCTTGGATGGGGAGCGGCCGCACGCGCGGTTCAGGCACGCCAAATTCTTTGAGCCATTGTACAAGTTGTTGAGAGGAGCTCGCATAGACGATACGTCCGAGTCCGACCCACCCATGGGCAGCTGCGCACATCGGGCAATGTTCGCCGGAAGTATAGACCGTTGCTTGGCGCCGTTCTTCGGGAGACATGTGGTTGGCTGCCCAACGGGCCAACGCGAATTCGGGGTGCTGGGTATGATCCCCGCCGGCGACGTGATTGTGATCTTCCATCAACACTTCACCGCTACCGGAAACGAGAACGGAACCGAACGGCTCATCTCCTTTTTCCAATGCAATCCTTGCCAGTTCGACACAGCGTCGCAAATGCTTCAGATCCGTTTCATTGATCATTTCGCGCTCAATCCTCCCATCCCTTTTCCCTTATGCATGTCTATTCATTATACAATATTTTTCATGTTTCTCTATACGTTGTCCCACACGCCTTTTTCTTTCTGTGCATAAAATGAGACAAGGGTAGATCAGGTCACTGACGTCAAACATGAGGTGGCAAAATGAATGTGCTGTGCGGACCGGAAACGATCGACCACACGACCCAAACGGCCACGGTAGACGTAGCCCGCTGCCGTGATGTTTGGCTATCATTTTCCTATGCAGGAGACGGTTGGAATCCGTACAGTTCCATCATCTATGAATATATGCAAAATCCAAAACTCACTTACGAAGAGTCCACATACAAGACATTTCTTGAGCGGTGTCATCTTCGTTCAACCCAGGAGCTGGTATTCGGGACCGATCAGAAAAGGATGCCTCCGATGGATCGTGGATGGACGCCGTTTCCGTGGTTTCCGGGAAGGAGACCGATGGATCTGAAAAAAAATTTCAGTCCCGAAGCGGTAGTTTCTCCCGGTCCAAGAGAATTTGTAAGGATGATTCGACTCTATCACAAGCTGAAAAATGAAGGGTATTTGCCTGATCGTTATCCCGATGGATACATTCGGGGATATTTTTTACGCAGCAGACAGGATTATCGATTTCATGTACTTGGCGGCAATCACAGGATGGCCGTGATCGGAATGCTCGGCTATCGCACCATTAAGGTGAAGATTCAACCGATCGGTGGACGACCCGTCGTCGATTTGCACGGGGTGGATTCATGGCCGAACGTACGCAATGGGTTATATCCGCGGCGGCTGGCCATCATCGTTTTCCAGAAAGTCTTTGCCAATAATGGGAAAGAAAAAGCAGAAAGTTTGGGCATCTATAAAAAAATCTTTCCAAATGTGGAGGAGTAACATGTCATATCAAGACGTATGGATTCGAGGTAAACTGGTGAAAAAAGGAAGGCGTTCCTGTGAAGGACGGTTTGAAGCGATTCGGGACTATATGCAGCGAACACGAAAAAAACATCCGCTTACCGTCTTGGATCTGGGAGCCAATGCTGGATACTTTTCATTTCGGCTGGCAGAAGAGTTGGATGCGAAAGTGACGATGATCGAATCCAGCCCCGAAATTTTGCAGTATCATAAACAAAATGCAAACCGGAATGTCAGTCTGATTCATAAAAGAGTCGATGCTCATTATTTGCGCCAGTTGGCCAAGTCGAAACATTATGATGCCGTGCTTGCGCTCAGTGTCGTCCACCATTTCCGCAATTATCCGGAAGTCATTGACGCATTGTTTTCACTGGGAGATTGCCTGTTTATCGAGCCTCCTTCCATCGATGAGAAAAAGCATAGTCCAAGCGCGAGCAATCTGATCGTCGGAATATACCAATATTTGCTTCCCAAAGCCCCCTATATTTTGACCTATACGCCGAAAACAGGGGATTTGAACGATCGGGTGAAGGTCCCGTTAAGGCCTCTTTTCGTTTTTGATCAACAAAAACGATTCCATGCTTTCACGCCTGTTTCATGATCGGGGGGATGATCATAGTCGGAATGCCCGATGGTGTCCTGGACTAGGGACCCAGGTCGGGCTTCTTTTTTTGTTTTAATGAAAATGCGATTTAAGTATTGACCCTTGCAATTTTCCATGATATGATTTGGACAACAGCAACTTGTAGGACAAGTTAAGTAACTTATCATACAAGTTGACGGTGAGTCATGGAGGTTCTACATGATCGGTCCTAAAGAAAAAGAAACACTCAAGCAACAGATTGTAGAGATCATCGTCGATTGCTTGTTAAAGAATAAAAGTTTGCCCAGTGAAAAAGAACTGGTGGAAAGGCTGGGCGTCAGTCGTTCTGGATTAAGGGAACTGCTTGCCGGCTTTGAAGAAAGCGGTGTCTTTGTGACCACACAGGGAAAAAGCAGGGAAGTACAGCTTCCCGATATCAGTTATACCATTACCGGGGGGTGGAGCATTTTACTGAGGGCTCGTCCGGAATCATTGCTGGAGTTGTTAAATGTACGCTATGTCCTTGAAAAGGGATTTTTGCCAGATGTCATCGAGTCCTTAACCGTCGAAGATTTGCAGAAGATGAGAGACTTGGTTGACCGTATGGAGGCAAAAGCAAAGCGGAACGAAATTTTTACCGAAGAAGACCAGATGTTTCACCGGATCATGTATTCCCGCTTGGACAACCTTGTCTTGGACCAATTGTTGAAAGCGTTTTGGGAACTGTTCGGACAGATGACTCATCTGCAAAGATCCGAGAATCTGCTCAAGGGCGCTGAACTTCACCAGCAACTGTTCCAGGCGATTCTGACCAAAAACCATCAAGAAGCAGAACGATTGTTGGATCAGCAGTTTGAAGATGTCAGACAGCGATTGAAAAGAATCAGCGAAGAGATGAAGGCGAAGATTCATCAACAGGAAAAAGTCAATTGAGAGAGACAGACAGGATCAAAAAGATCAAAAAAGAGTCCAGATAAAAGAAAAAATAAAAATACGAGACAGATAGATACAAATCAATAGAGAAAGAAAAAAGATAGATTCTGGAAAAGAGAAAGACAACGAAAGAAAGAGAAGAGAAAGAAAAAGCGGATTCGAACCGAGAACGTGCGAGGTTCCCCAACCCGATTGCTCGCATCTGGTTCGAACCCGAATCCGGAAGGTAGAAGCGCTTAATTGCATTTGGACAAGCGATTCATGTCCTTAAGTACGGAATCGCTTATGAAAGCGCTTCTAAGAAGCCGCCTTTTGAAAGATGGCTTCTTGTGTAATATACCATATTGCTTCGCTTTAGGACAAGTTCAGACCAGCTGTTTAGCTGCTTGGTTTCATTTGAAAATTCAAAAGATTCGGATCTTTCAGACAGGAGGGAATCCGCTGTGAGAAGTGTTGAAGAAATTCGAGAAATTTCCACCCGGATCAAGCGGGATGTCATACAGCTGACTTCCAGCAATACGGGGCATCCGGGCGGTGCACTCGGTGCAGCTGATATCATTGCAGAGTTATATTTCAATCGGATGAATCATGACCCTAAAAATCCGAACAGGGAAGACCGTGACCGCTTTGTACTAAGTAACGGGCATATTTGTGCGGCTCTTTATTCGGCGATGGCCAGAAGCGGTTATTTCGAACTGGATGAACTGTATACGTTTCGCAAAATCAATTCCAGACTGCAAGGTCATCCTTCGCGCAAGGATCTGCCCGGGATTGAAACTTCGTCCGGTCCCCTTGGCCAGGGACTTTCCGTCGCCAATGGAATCGCTTTAGCCAACCGGCTAAAAGGAATCGATGCGCGCATTTATTGTCTGGTTGGGGATGGCGAGATCCAGGAAGGCCAAATTTGGGAGGCCGTAATGACTTCGGCCCACTACAAGCTGGATCGTCTTGCACTCATCATCAGCTGGAACGATATTCAGATCGACGGAAACGTCAAGGATGTCATGAATATTGAACCGATCGCGGACAAATTCAAAGCGTTCGGCTGGAACACGATCGAGATCGACGGACATGATCTGCATCAGATCCGGGCAGCCTTTGATGCATTTGAACAGCATCGAGGTTCACCGACAGCGATCATTGCCCGTACGGTGATCGGCAAAGGTGTATCGTTCATGGAAAATAAAGCGATTTGGCACGGTAAAGCGCCTTCTGCTGAGGAAGCGAAAAAGGCGTTGGAAGAAATCGGTCCAAGCCAATTCGGTGAAGATCTAAACTGCTAAATATTTTCGGATAATGTGGAGGATGATAAGGATGGGTATGAGCGGACGCGATGGATTTGGTCGGGCTTTGCTGGAACTGGGCCAAGAAAATGAGAGAGTCGTAGCCCTGTGTGCAGACCTGACGGAATCCGTACGAGTACAAGATTTTGCAGAAAAATACCCGGAACGCTTTTTCCAAATCGGGATTGCCGAACAAGATATGATCGGAACAGCCGCAGGGATGGCGTTGGCCGGTTATATCCCCTTTGCAACGACGTATGCGGTATTTGCGGCACAGCGTGCCAACGAACAGATCCGCCTGGCAGCTTGCTACAACCAGGCGAATGTTAAAATTGTCG
Organism: uncultured Paenibacillaceae bacterium; assembly: GCA_937925675.1. Taxonomy (GTDB): domain Bacteria; phylum Bacillota; class Bacilli; order Paenibacillales; family CALAME01; genus CALAME01. The sequence goes on from CALAME010000012.1 coordinate 66,926, forward strand.
TCAGCCATGCCGGGCTGACCTGCGGTGAGGATGGAGCTACGCACCAGGCGTTGGAGGATATCGCATCGATGCGCGTCATGCCGCATATGACGGTGATTGTACCGGCAGATGCGAACGAAGCCTATGAAGCGACAAAAGCGATTGCCGAAATGGAGGGTCCGGCTTATCTAAGGGTGGGCAGAACTCCGGTAGCCAATGTTACCGAAGGCAAAGGGAAATTCGAGATCGGCAAGGCGCGCAAAATGCGCGACGGTAAAGACGTGACGCTGATCGCTTGCGGAATTATGGTGGAAATGGCGCTGAAAGCAAGTGAAATGCTGGCCGAGGAAGGTATCGAGGCCGCGGTTATCAACATGCATACGATCAAGCCACTGGATGAAGAAACCATCATCAAGCAAGCGAAAGAAACCGGCTGTATCGTGACCGCAGAAGAGCATTCCATTATCGGTGGGCTCGGCGGTGCAGTAGCGGAAGTGGTCGCAGAACATCAGCCGGTACCGGTGATCCGCGTCGGAACGAAAGATACTTTCGGGGAATCTGGCCCGCCGGAGGAACTGCTACAAAAATATGGATTGACCGCTTTGGATATTGTAAAAGCAGCTAAAAAAGCTGTTGACCTGAAAAAACAATAATCCCAAAACAATCATCCAGCCAAAGGAGAGGTTTGTATGTTAAAAAGATTGTGGGTCATTCTGATTACCGCTATTCTGAGCATGGCTTTGGTTGCTTGCGGATCCAGCACTGACTCTGCTCAACAACCTTCGGACCAAACGGATTCCGATCAGTCGGATGCCGAAGGTGTAACGATCACGTATTGGTATTGGGCGGACAACTCCGAATATTCCCAAGTGATGCAGGACATCATCAAAGAATTTAACGAAACGAACGACAAGGGCATTACGGTCATCGGTGAAGAATATCCGTGGAATGGAGGCGGATACAGTGAAACGCTGTTTACCGCAGCCATCGGTGGCGGCGGTCCTGATGTGGCAGCGTTCAAATTGACCGCAACTCCGCTGTTTACAGCCAACAATTTGCTTCTCAGCCTGGACGAATACCTGGAAAATTGGGAAGACCGGGATGAAATCGATGAAAACCTTTACGATGTCATGAGACAAGCCGGTCATTCCGATGAAATTTATGTCATGCCGTGGAATACGCAAATTTTGTATGTGTACTATCGTCCTTCCATCTTTGAAAAAGCTGGAATTGACGTACCGCAGACGTACGAAGAATTTTTGGAAGCGATCGAGAAAACAACGATGGATACGGATGGAGACGGCCAGATTGATGTATACGGTTTCGGTATGAGAGGCGCACAGGGCGGTCAAGAACCTTGGGGCAGCTTCATCTACGGTAGAGGCGGAAGTTTTGAGCAGCTGGATAGCCCCGAGGCCATCAAAGGGATGGAAGACTTTGTGAACCTGTTTAAAAACGGCTATGTTCCGCCGACTGCTCCGACAGACGGATTCAATGAAATTATCGCCAACTTCAAGTCCGGAAGAACAGCGATGACGATTCACCACACCGGATCGTCGCAGGGCATGGTGGAAGCATTGGGCGATGACGTATCCGCATTCCCGTTCCCGCCGGGAGAAGGGCAATGGACTTCGATGGGAGACACGAACAACGTCATCTTTGCTTCGACGGAACATCCGGATGCTGCCTTTGAATGGATCGCCTATCTGGCAACCGGAAAAGGACAAAAAGACTGGACGATGGCTACAGGTAACGTTCCTGTGAGCAAATCGGTTCAACAGCTGGATTATTTCCAAAATGACAAATTCATGAAAGCTTCGATTGAAAGCATGTCCTATGCCGGTATCTTGCCGATCCTGGATACGACTACCGAATGGATCAACCGTGTATGGCCGAACACAGTAGCATCTGCACTATTGGGCGAGATCACACCGGAAGAAGCGATGAAAATCCTTCATGAAGAGCTCTATAAAGACTAAAAATAGCAGCATGCGCTCATGACAGGAGACGTCTCACTGTCATGAGCCCTTTTTTGAAAGGGGTGTACGGATATGAGTTTATCGTCACAAACGATGCCTAAACAAGCAGGACGACGAAAGCGGTTTAATATATGGCCGTATGTCCTCGTATCCCCTGCACTGCTTATCGTCACTTTTGTGATCTTTATACCTGTCATTGAAGCGTTTGTGATGAGCTTGCAGCGCTACGATTTGCGCAGACCGCATAAGATTGGGTTTATCGGCATGGAGAACTACGCGACGATTTTCCAGGACGACCTCTTTTGGAAAGCATTGAAAAATACGCTGATCTGGGTCGTCGCTGGCGTCGGATTTCAATTTCTGCTTGGATTCATTTTGGCGCTATTGCTCAACCAGCAGTTCAAGGGACGCGGGTTCGTCAGGGCAGTCAGCCTGATTCCGTGGGCGACCCCCGGCGTGCTCATCGGTTTGATGTGGAAATGGATCTATGATGGTAACTACGGTGTGCTGAACGATTTGCTCATCAAGTTGAACTTGATCGATCATAGCGTTCCGTTTTTATCGCAAACATCCACCGCATTCCCTGCGGTCATCGTGACGATTATATGGCAAGGTATCCCGTTTTTCGCCATTATGATTTTGGCGGGATTGCAGGTGATACCGCAAGAATTGTATGAAGCGGCAGATATGGATGGCGCCAACAGTTGGCAGAAGCTGTTCTGGATTACGATCCCATCGCTGAAAAATGTCATCTTGGTGACGCTTTTGCTTCGGATTATATGGGTAGCCAACTCCGTTGACATCATTTACAGCATGACGGGCGGAGGTCCTTCTTATTCCACGCAAACGCTAAGCGTGTATATCTTTAACAAGGCGATGGTGCTCGATCTCGGATATGCATCCGGAATGGCCTTGATCCTGATGGTTTTGCTGGCCTTTGTCGCCATCCCTTATCTGAGAAGCTCGTTCAAGGAGGGGTAAGGAATGACGAAAACACGGAAACAGATGGGGAAACGGATTTTCATCCTGTTTTTACCCATGCTCATCTTGCTGTTGTTCTTACTCTTCCCTTTTTACTGGACCTTCGTCACTTCGATCAAACCGGAACTGGAACTGTACGGGAAAGTGGTTACCTATTGGCCAAAGGAAATGACGTTTGCTTCCTATTCCAAACTATTTGGTGAATTCAATTTCTTAAATCCGATGTTTAACAGCGCCTTGGTCGCTAGCGTAACGACGATGGTAACCCTCACTGTGGCCACATTGGCCGCCTACTCGTTTTCCCGTTTTCAATTCAGGGGCAAAAAGCTATTGATGATTATGTTCTTGACGAACAATATGTTTCCGAACGTCTTGCTTCTGATCCCGCTATATGCTATGATGCGCCAGCTGAATTTGCTCTACAATCCGTTATCGCTGGTAATCGCTTACGCGACGTTTACCATTCCCTTTTCCGTATGGATGTTGACAGGCTATTTGCGGGACTTGCCGATCGATATGGAAGAAGCGGCGCTGATTGACGGTGCGAGTCGGCCGACTGCATTTTTGCGAGTCGTGCTGCCGGTACTGACGCCGTCCATTGTGGCTACAGGTATCTATATCTTTATTCAAGCATGGAATGAATACACCTTCGCGGTACTGTTTACAAACGAATCCAACCGCACGATACCGGTCGCCCTGAACAATCTGGTCGGACAATTGGGCGTACAGTGGGACTTGCTCACGGCCGGTGGGATCATCAATATTATCCCGATCTGTATCATGTTCTTCTTTGCCCAGAAGAGATTGATTGAAGGAATGACTGCAGGTGCGGTGAAAGGGTAATTTTGGACTCGAAAATTGGCTGCTTGCGTATAGCCAATTTTCGAGTTCTTTTATTGTTTTTTTATTGGGTTTCCTTGATAAAATCTCGAACGGACATACAAGAAAATACCTTTAATTATAAAAAAATGTTAAAATATGAACGGATATCAAGGTATTCGGAGGGATTACATTTGAATGAAATCCAAAGTCGTATGATGCATCATTTGCGTGTGCTATCGCAAGAGATCGGACCAAGACCGGTCGGTTCCACGGGAAATCGGAAAGCGG
>CALAME010000013.1 GCA_937925675.1 uncultured Paenibacillaceae bacterium
GGGCATAAAAAAGCCACCTGAGATTAGCGCAGGTGGCTGTAGAGAGAGGAGTTGTGCCTTAGCAACGAGGTTAGATAGCCCAAGCTCTGCTGACGATCACCAGCAGGATAAAAAGTACGAGAATTACGCCAGTGGTGGTGAATTTGCAACCAGCTGCATAAGACATATCCATTCCTCCCTTCCCATGGCTTGTGGTGGCTCACGTGTCCGCCACAATATACTTATATGAACGTGCAGATGAAAGGGTATAGTTATTTGTCCCATCACATCCCGAATTATGCCGTTTACCTATGTTGAAATTTAATGTTATTTTAATGTGCTGACCGATAAAGTTTGTTATATTGGTACAAGCTTGATTTTTTGATCGATATTACAGGGGGGAACAAGATGCCTAAAGAGAAAAAGTACATGATAGCGATGGGCTTGGTGACGGCCGTTTCCGTGATTGCTCTCATTACCGTTCTCCTGGTGCGTCCGGGTAGCGAAGCGGGGGCAACCGAAGTCGTTGCCGAAGTCAACGGCGATCCCATTACGAAAGAAGAACTTTATACGGCGATGTACGAAGAATTTGCCGGTGGCCAAACGTTTGGTGAACGGACGCTTGAGCAGCTGATCCAGCGCAAGCTGGTCGAACAGGAAGCGAAGAAGCAAAACATTTCTTTCAGCGATGCTGAAGTGGAAGCGAAAATCGATGAGGAACTTGAAAAATGGAAACAAGATTTCGGATCCGAAGAGCAGTTTGAGCTGTTGTTGAACCAATCCGGGATGACGCTGGAACAATTAAAAGAAAGCCTGAAAAAAGAGCTTCCTTTCAGCATGATGCTGGAGAAACTGTTTGAAGACCAAATTGAAATTACAGACGAAGAAATTGCTGACTATTACGAGCAATATCAGCATCTGTTTCAAGAACCGGAGCAGGTGCGGGCATCGCACATATTGGTCGATGATGAAAAAAAGGCGCAAGATCTCCTAGCCCAGTTGCGGGAAGGAGCCGACTTTGCTACATTGGCAAGCGAACATTCGCAGGATGAGAGCACAGCTAAAAACGGTGGCGACCTCGGATATTTTGAACGCGGGCAGATGGTTGAAGCGTTTGAAAGCGCCGCTTTTTCCATGGAAGTAGGAGAAATCAGCGATGTTGTCGAAAGCGAGTACGGGTATCACATTATTCTCGTGACGGATAAAGTGACTGAGGTTCAACGTTCCCTGGATGAAGTGCGCGATCAAATTTACGACGACCTGTTTGCACAAAAACTGAATGAACAGGTTCCCGCGTGGCTGGATGAACAGATGAACAAGGCGGATATTAAAAGGTATTGAGCATTTTGAAAAGATCAAACCGAAGCCGCGGCGATTCCACATGGAACGCACGCGGTTTTTTTGCTATACTAATACGGAAACAAGAGTCATGAAAAAGGCTGTGATCAGACCCATGAAAATACAAATACAGCTCCTGGTGGATAACAACGTCGTCAAAGAGGATGTGCTGGAACTGGAGGAGCAAAAAGTCGAACATTTGAACGAGGATGAACTGGAAGCTGCGATTGAAATCAATATTCGCGACTGGATCGACAAAATGGTGCAAGTGTCGTGGGAAGTTGTGGAGTCGTAGGGTTAACCCCCGTTCGCGATCTTGTTTTAAGGTGGGAAACCGTGTGAAAGACGTTGGAGAAGCCATGTTTTTATTGCTGGTCATCGTGTTCACATTTTTGATTGTCATCGGATGGAGCAAATTCAAACGAAAAAAAGACAGGGAGTAGAAGCGACAGATGTACTATGTGAATGAAGAACAGATCTGGCTGCGCCTTCATTTTATCCCTTTCCTGCAACGTATGGCGGACCATATTCTGAAAATGTGGAAAGAGGGCAATGGGAACGCGGATCAGAGCGCTATCTATTCGTTGGCGCAGGAAAGGCTTTTGCATCTGGCCGTCGAAACCGTTACGGATGTGGGCAGTATGCTGATCGACGGGTTCATGTTGCGCGAGGCGAGCAGCTATGAGGATATCATACGCGTTTTAGCAGACGAACAGATGTTTTCGGAAGAAGCCGCTAAAGTGTTGGATGAATTGGCACGATTGCGAAAACCGCTTGTGCAGCAATACGTCGAATGGGAACGAGGCAAAGTACACGAACTGCTGGAAACCTTGCCGCAAGTTTTGGAAGAATTTCGCACCGGTGTCATTGCGTTTATGCGCAAGGAATTACCTGAAATTTTTTCAGAAGGAGATCGATGATGAAAATGACAGGCGACGCCAAATCGTTACCTACACGCAGGATGATATTGAACCTGCTGAAAACCGCTCCTGCTCGCACCGTAGCCGAGATGGCACAGCAGCTTGAGTTGACAGAAATGGCGATCAGGCGTCACTTGAACGTGATGGAAAAAGAGGGAATTGTAAAATACACCCTGGTCAGACAAGCAATTGGACGACCGCTCAAAATGTACTCGCTGACGCCGAAGGCGGAGGAGTATTTCCCGAAAAACTACAAGAATCTGGCTTTGGAATTGCTCGATGAGCTCGGGCAAAGTCAACCCGAGCTTGTACGAGAACTTTTTGAAAAACGGATGGAGAGAATGCTTAATCAATATAAGCCGCGCATGACGAAAAAACGGTTATCCGAACGTGTAGTGGAACTGGCCAAAATCCAGAACGCCAGCGGATATATGGCGGAATGGGAGCAATTGGGCGATGGCACCTACGCGCTGAAGGAATTCAACTGTCCGATCTCTCAGATAGCAAACGTTTATCATGAAGCTTGCGATTGTGAATTGAAGCTGTTTGAAACCTTGCTGGATGCCGGAGTGGAACGGACAGAATGTTTGGCGATGAGCGGCAGCAAGTGCACTTACATTATCCGACCGGATTCGGAGCGCAGCTGATGGTATCCATTCCGTTTTTTTTTATTTTTTGTCACGTCTTGGCTATGATATACTTATAATAATTACAAAGCATTGTGGGCGAATGCCCGGATGATACAATGCGAGTCAAGGCAGGTGGTGGAAGTTTGATCGAAATTAGCGTCGCCGTTATTGCCGTTGCATTTGTCGTGTTGGTCATTTATCTCATCCTTACGCTCAAGTCCGCCAAAGCATCCCTCGATGAAGCCAATCGTACACTCGGATCCATTCGACAGAAATTGGATGGGCTATCGGAGGAAACGGAAAAGCTGCTTCAGAACACCAACCGGATCACAGCCGATGTGCAGGCGAAAATGAAGTCGCTGGACTCGTTGTTTGCTTCTTTTCAGCAAATCTCGGACTCTATTCATGAAGTGACATCGTCGGCCAGACAAGTTTCTGCGAGTGTGTCCAGGTCTCTCGTTGAAAATGTGGAACAGGCCGTGCAAAACAATCAGAAAAAGCTGGCCAATGTAATGGAATGGGTGACGTTGGCATTCAGAATCTGGCACCGGTGGAAAACGGTCAAGGAAGAAGAGGCGAATGCCCACGCCACTCGCAAACATGAACATGAAAAAGGAGAGGATTATCATGTCGGACAATAATTTGAATGGTAAAGATTTTTTACTTGGCGCTTTCGTAGGCGGTGTGATCGGAGCGCTGGCAGCGCTGTTGCTGGCTCCCAAATCAGGGCGTGAATTGCGCGAGGATATTTCCGAACAATATCATCAGGTGAGCGAAAAAACGAAAGTGCTTGCCAGCGATGTGTCGCGCAAATCGCAACAAATTGTGCATGATGTTTCCGAAAAAACGCAAGCGATCGCGCAGGAGGTCAGCGCCAAAGGACAAGAACTCGCGCACAAGGCCAAGGAAATCGGCACGAAGGTGGCGGAAGAAATTCGGGAATGGAATGAAAGCCGAAAGCAAACGGCTAGCGCAAAAGATCAAGTGGTTCCGGTGGCGGATGAGGTTTCCACCCCTGCGGCTTTAACGGACCAGCAGGACGAAAACGCGGAACAACAGGACAAAAATGGTGAAGGCCAATAATCGTTGTTTCGTGCCATCCAGAAAAGAAGGGATCGATTCGATGATGAATCGGTCTTTTTTGTTGCGTGTGATCGACTTTTCCAGGGGGTTTTGCTAGAATAAACTGAAAACGATGAACGAACAGCAGCATGGGAGGCTGGATATGCTGAGGCGGTTTTTTTCTTATTACAGGCCGTACAAAAGACTGTTTATCATTACTTTTTTGTGCGCGATTTTTGTAGCGGTCCTGGAACTGGCATTTCCTATTATTGTCAACCGCGTTGTGGATACGTTGTTGCCGAAGGGCGATTTGAAGATCATTTTGTTGGCTTGCGGTATTCTTTTCGCCGTTTATGTGTTTAACAGTTACGCCCAGTATGTCGTCACTTATTGGGGACACCGTCTCGGCATCAGCATCGAAACCGACATGCGTGCCGAATTGTTTGAACATATTCAGCGTCTTTCATTTTCGTACCATGACAACAACAAAACCGGCCATCTGCTGTCCAATTTGACCAACGATTTGTTTGAAATCGGAGAAGTGGCCCATCACGGACCGGAAGATGTGTTTACCGTGGTCATGACACTTGTCGGTTCTTTTGCCGTGATGCTGCATATTCATTTCAAACTGGCCATTTTAACTTTCATTGTTGTACCTGCATTGGTCGTCATCGTTGTTTACTGCAACCAGCGCATGGCCATGGCGATGCGGACGATGCTCAAACGTATGGGCGAATTCAACGCCCGCGTTGAAGATACGATCGGCGGCATCCGTCTCGTACAGGCATTTGCCAATGAGGAATATGAGCGTCAGCAGTTCCAGAAGGACAATGACCGATTCAAGGACGCCAAAATCAGATCTTACCGCATTATGGCGCTGAACATATCGCTCAGCTACTTGATGATGCGCATCATCATTTTATTCGTCCTGTTGTGCGGCGCCTATTTTATTATCCGCGGTGAACTGACCGTCGGGAATTTTATGGCTTTCGTCTTGCTGACCAATCTTTTCTTTCGACCGATTGAGAAAATCAATGCGATCATCGAAAGTTATCCGAAAGCGTATGCCGGATTCAAACGTTTTCTTGCCCTGCTGGATACAGAGCCTGAGATCGCCGATCGCCCGGGTGCGATACCGCTCGACCATGTCAAGGGGGATATTTCCTACAGAGGAGTTCGGTTCGGTTATGACGAAGACCGTCCGGTGTTAAATGGCATTGATCTGGATATTCGTGCGGGAGAAACAGTGGCCTTTGTCGGTCCTTCCGGCGCCGGCAAAACGACGATTTGCAGCTTGCTGCCGCGTTTTTACGATGTTCAGGCCGGTTCGATCACGATAGACGGTCATGATATTCGTGATATCCAACTGGCTTCTTTGCGCAAGCAGATCGGAATCGTTCAGCAGGATGTGTTCCTGTTTTCGGGTACGTTGCGAGACAACATCCGGTACGGGAAACTGGATGCTACCGATGAAGAAATTTGGGAAGCGGTCCGCCGTGCCGAACTGGAAGCGTTTATCCGTTCTCTGCCCGACGGGCTGGACACCGTCGTCGGTGAGCGCGGGGTGAAATTGTCCGGCGGCCAGAAACAGCGGATCTCTATCGCCCGCATGTTTTTGAAAAATCCGCCGATTCTCATTTTGGATGAAGCCACATCCGCCCTCGATACGGAAACGGAAGCGTCGATCCAGCGCGCATTGAACGAACTGGCCGAGGGCAGAACTACCTTGATCATCGCACACCGGCTGGCGACAATCCGCCATGCTGACCGCATCATCGTCGTGACCCCTGATGGAATCGAAGAACAGGGAACGCACGATGAATTGTTGGCACGCGGGGGACATTATGCCAAATTGCTTGAGGCGCAAAGTGTTTTCGTATAAGTTCAGTCCGGATCGGTTTCTTTTCCGTACAGGATCGCCCAATCCAAGACCAAATTCCAGCGCTTCCTGTTCCGTGTCAAATGTCAAAGTGACCGGTACCCAGTGTTGTCGGTCTGTTTCGCCAAGTGTTTCGCCAAGCTGAACGTCCTGAATAAAGCGTCCGCCCCATGTCAGGCGGGGGATGACCGAGGCTTCAACGAGAGCCTTCACCACATATTGAGGCAAATGGCGGACAAACGATCGGACCGATTCGTGCCAATAACTTTCGAGATCGAACGAATGGGGCCGTTCAAAGGTTTCTTCCAGTTGTTCGAGCATAGCGATGCGTGAGATACGAAACGAGCGAATTCGTCTTTCTTGCCTTGCGACAAAATACCAGGTCGCCCCTTTGACAACGAGACCCAGCGGTTCCACGATGCGGATGGATTCGGTGCCATCGGCTTTTCTGTAACGCATCTTCAGTTTGCGGTTTTGCCAGACGGCTTCCCTTAATATCGAAAGCGCATCAAACCGATGCGCTCTTTTTTTGTTTTGCCAAGGGGTTGAATCGATGAGGATCCGGTTTTTTACCTCACGAACGACATCCGGATCCGGCAGCGCCGCGGCCAACTTTTGCTGCGCGTCCAGGAAGGGTTTCTTCAATCCGAGTTGGGCCAGTGTGTGAGAAGAAGGAGCGATAAACAAGGCGAGCGATTCTTCTGTTTTTAACCCGGTCAGGTCCGTGCGATAACCCTTCAGTAAAGACCAGCCTCCGTTTTTTCCTCTATGGCTGACCACCGGGAAATGAGCGCTGCTCAATGCATCCATATCCCTGTAAATGGTCCGTTCCGATACTTCCAGCTTTTCGGCCAATTGGGCTGCGGTCATCCGTCCGTATGTCTGCAACAACAAAAGGATAGATATGAGACGGTCTCCCCTCATCCATACTCCCTGCCTTTCCCGAGCGAAGAATCTGTCTATAAAGAAGTGAAGCGATAAATGGATCTGAATGATAGATCGATAAATATGACAGATGTTGTCATGATTGAAATGATACACTCATTGTGACACAAACGAATCATTGAACGCAAGGAGGAGACCATGTTGCAGACAAAAGGGAGATTGTCAGGAAAAGTGGCGCTGGTCACAGGGGCAAGTCGCGGTGCAGGACGCGCCATCGCAGTGGAATTGGGGAAAGCTGGGGCTACCGTTTACGTGACAGGGCGCAGCACGGCCGGCCATACCACAAAGGGTTGGCCAGGTACGATTGAAGAAACAGCGGAGGAAGTTTCACGAGCCGGTGGAAAAGGTATTGCCATCCGATGCGATCATACCGATGATCGAGCCGTCGAAACGTTGGTACAGACGATTGACGAAGAACAGGGAAAATTGGACATTCTCGTCAATAACGTATGGGGCGGAAATGAATTGAGCATTGAAGCCAAACCGTTTTGGGAGCTGTCGCTCCAACATTGGAACCATATGTTTACCGCCGGCGTCAGGGCACAGCTTGTCACCAATTTTTTTGCTATACCATTGATGCGGCGGAAGAAAAACGGGATCATTTTCCACACGACTTTTTGGGATGACGACAAGTATACCGGACATTTTTATTATGATCTGGCGAAAAACGCGCTCAAACGCATGGCGTTCGGATTGTCGCGGGATCTGATTCGCGATCGGATCGCGGTTGTGGCCATCACTCCCGGATTTATGCGGACGGAAATCGTGTTGCAAACGTTCGGGACCGATGAATCGCGCTGGCAAGAACGGGATGAACTTCGGCATTCTGAATCACCGCATTACATCGGGCGGGCGATCGTACATCTGGCAGCAGAGGAGAACGTTATGGAAAAGAGCGGCCAAGTTTTGAGAGTGGCCGACCTGGCCCGGGAATATCGATTTACAGATCTGGATGGGCGCTATATTCCACCGTTTCGACTGTAGTCTGAAGCATGTCGGCAAGACGGGTTACACCAATCGACGGTTTATTTCCAGGGAAATAGCGCATGCGCTCATTTGTCGACTGAATCCGGTGCGGTCAGGCGTTCCAGTTCGGACAAAATGGCGAACGCTTCTTCATTGGTGTCGCCACACATGTCTTTGGACGGTTGCAATTGCACACATACATCCGGCCTTTCCGGTCTGCCAAACAGTTTGCATCTGTTGTCTTCTGTCAATTGTACGCAGCGTACCCCAGCCGGTTTTCCATCAGGCATCCCGGGGATCGGAGACGAAATCGAAATCACAATACAACAAGCGGCACAGCCGGAACGGCAAAGCATCCACACAGCCCCTTTCTGTTTTATTTTTATCTTATCATTTTACATCTCTGATCAAAACGTGTAATCACTACCGTTATATACGGACCATGGTTCTGTATGTTTATCCTTGACAGAGTGGACGGCCAAGGCGTAAGATGCGCTTAGTAGGAGGAAAAAAAGGAGTTAACGTGGATGAAGATACGCGTTTCAGCGGTGCAGTACCATCTGCATACGATCAGCCATTTTCGTGAATTTGAGGACCAAGTGACGCATTATGTAAAAACAGCGCAGGAATTTGATGCCGATTTTATTCTGTTTCCGGAATTTGTGACCACGCAGCTGTTGTCCATCCCCATCGACGGACGGACGCCGTCCATAGAAGATTTGCCCCGTTATACCGATGATTATGTTCGTTTGTTTTCTCGGCTCGCTGTGGAAAGCGGCATGTATATCATCGGAGGAACTCATGTTGTCAAGGAGCAGGGAAAGCTCTATAATATGGCCTTCTTGTTTAACCCGGATGGAAAGGTGTTGCGTCAACCCAAGCTGCATATTACCCCGACAGAAGTAAAAGAGTGGCGGATTACCCCGGGAGACAGGTTGAATGTTTTTCCGACCGCCAAAGGCACGATCGCGGTGATCACCTGTTATGATATGGAGTTTCCGGAAGTGGCGCGCATGGCTAAAGCGATGGGTGCAGACGTCTTCTTTTGCCCTTCCTGTACAGATGATGCACATGGCTTTTACCGGGTTCGTTATTCATGTCATGCCCGTGCTGTGGAAAACCAGGTGTATGTCGTCACCACAGGAACCGTAGGCAGTTTGCCTACCGTCGATTTTATGCGCGGCAATTATGGACAGGCGGCTGTCATTACACCAAACGATGTGCCGTTTCCCCCCAAAGGGATTATGGCATGCGGGGAAATGAACGACGATATGGTCATTACGGCGGATCTTGATCTGAGCTTGCTTTACGAAGTGCGCGAGCGCGGCTCGGTGACCACGTGGAGAGACCGGCGCAACGATCTGTATCCGGATTGGGAAAAGCATGTTCAACAAGTTTACCCTCACAAAGGTGAGGAAAAGCAAGGAACGTGATGGGGAAACCAACACGCTGCTGCATTCCAGAATCGATTTCGAAGGGATGAAGCGGGACACGTATCAACTGTTGGTGGCCCGCGGCATCCTCCCGCCCGCGATGGATCTGGACCGCCATACGACCGCGACCCTTATCCAGAAAGCGATGGAAAGCGGGCGGATGACGGAAACGCTGACAGCGGAAATGTGGGAAATTCCGACCCGGTATGAACAGATCGGCATGCAAGCCGCCGGATTGGAACCGGGGGCGGCTGAGCTGCTGGCTGAATTGAAAAAACGTTACCGCCTGGCGGTGGTCACGAACAATTCGCTTAAAGCGGCTGAGATTGCGCTAAAAAACAATCACATTTTTGACCTTTTCGATGTCGTTGTCGGGAGAGAAAAAATGGGGGCCTTAAAACCGGAGCCGGATGGATTTGAATATGTGTTGCGCCAATTTCCGGACTTGCCGGCACAATATTGGATTTCCATCGGACAGCTGGATCGATGCCCAAGCATCGATCCAGGCCGGTGTTTCCTTTCTCCTGTATCAGGGGAATCTGAAACGGGTTCGTCAAGCGGGCGTCGAACCGCTTGCTCATATTCACCATTGGGATGAACTGAGGCCATGGCTCGAGGTTTAATTTAAGCTTTCTTTATTTTCTTGCTTCATTTTTTCCAGATCTTCTTTGAGTTCATCGGCAGCGCTGATGTCGGCCAGTTTAACTCCGGATCGATAAGCAGAACGGGCGATCATATGCCCGGCGACGGGGGCAGTGAGAAATACAAATGTAATACCGAGCACCAGCCTGATGCTGATAACGCCGTGTTTGAGCCAGAAGTAAAGAAAGGCTCCCGTTAAAATGCTGAGCAGGCCGAGTGTCACGCTTTTTGTACCCGCATGGGATCTTGTATACACATCCGGCAGTCGCAAAAAGCCGAAGGAACTCAGCAGGCTCAGTGCTGTCCCGATAAAAATAAAGAGGAGGGTGAGAATTTCACTCATCGCGATTGTATTCAATGACGACACCCCCGTCAACAAACTTGGACAACGCGATGGTGCCTAAAAATGCAATGATCCCGATCAACAGGACAATTTCCAAATAGGCTTGCGTGTCCATCATGACGGTCAAAACCGTCACGATTCCGATAATATGGTAGCTGATCGCATCGAGAGCCAGCACCCGATCCGCCATCGATGGCCCTCTGATCAGGCGGTAGATCGACACCATGACGGAAAGTGACAACAAAGAAAGGGACAATAATAGCAGCCATTGGAACATCAGTTCATCACCTCGAGAATGGCCTTTTCGAATACGATTTTCGATTTGTAAATCGTATCCTCAATATCCGTCAGATCCATCACATGAAGGTACAAAATCCCTTGTTCCGGTGCCGTTTCAATCACGACGGAACCAGGCGTCAATGTCAGCAGGCAGCTGAGAAGCGTAATTTCCCATGGCCCTCTCAATTCCGTTTCCATCCTGACGACCCCGGGTTTGATCTTCAGTTTCGGGCTGATGACCATTCCGAGTACCATAATACCGGACTTGATCAATTCAACAATAAACAGCAGAACCAATTTGACAATGGCCACGATCCGCTTCCCGTAAAAGGGGGCCTTGAAAAAGCGTCTGAGCACAAAGATCAGCAAAAAGCCCAAACCATAGCCGATGACAAATGTGAGGGCGTCCCACACATTGTGCAAAAACATCCATATGAAGGCAATCATCATATTCAGCAAAATTTGAAAGGCCATCCGGCATCCCTTCCTCTATATCGGTTCGATCAAGGTTGAGTAAAAACGGCGTTAATATATATAGAAGGATTGACCAATACTTCCACGGCCTGTTCGACATAGACCATGGCCCAATCGGCGCCGATTCCAAGCAGGATGATCAATGCGGCCAATATTGAACCCGGTATGAGAATGCCTCTGCCCGTTGATTTTTCCTCTTCCTCGCTCAGAATCGTTTCTCCCCAGAACCCGTTGATAAAAATTTTCATAACGGAATACAGAACCATCAGGCTGGTGATCAGACTGATGACGACGACGGAGTAAAACTGTTTTTCGACACCGCCTTGCAAGATCATCACTTTTCCGACAAATCCGCTGAGCGGCGGGATTCCGGCGAGTGCCAACGCGACCAGAAAGAAAAGCCAGCCAAGAGCGGGATGGTGGCTGATCAACCCGCTGATCTCACGCAGATTGTGGGTTCCGGCGATGCTGATCATCGCGCCGCCCAGGATGAAAATCAATGCTTTGGCAATCATGTCGTGCAGAAGATAAAACAATGCTCCTGACAAGGCGTCTGCATGACTCAGACCGATGCCGAACACGATAAATCCGACAGAAACGATGACGTTGTAGTTGAGTATTTTTTTAACGTCCCAATGAGCAATGGCGCCGATCGCCCCCAGAATCATCGTCAGCGCCGCCAGCCAAATCATGATCGTATGCGTTACTTCCGGATGGTGGTAAAACACCAGGGTGAACATGCGGATGATCGAATAGATCCCTACTTTGGTCAATAGCGCAGCGAAGATGGCCGCGATAGCTGGAGGCGGAGCACTGTAGGAACCAGGCAACCAGAAATAGAGAAACAGGGAAGCCTTCAGTCCGAACACAAGCAGGAACAACAGGCTGATGGTCGTGATGACTCCATCTTGCCCGATCTCAGCAACCCGCTCTGACAGATGCGCCATGTTCAGCGTGCCGACAACAGCGTAAAGATAGGCGATGGCGATGACAAAAAGCATCGAAGCGACAATGTTGATCGCGATATATTTGATCGTTTCCCTTAACTGTATTTTGCTGCCTCCAAGACTGAGCAACACATAAGAGGCAATGAGCATGACTTCATAGAAAACAAAGAGGTTGAACAAGTCCCCCGTCAAAAAGGAACCGTTCACACCGCATACGAGCAGCATGAGAAATGGATAGGTGTAAAATTTCTCACGCGCCTCATCTGTGGAATGAAAGGCATAGATCAAACAAGCCAGGCTCACGATGGAGGCTGTAGTTAAGAGCAATGCGGCGAACATATCTGCGACGAGGGTAATGCCGAAAGGAGCTTCCCATCCCCCGATATGAAGAACTTGTACACCATTTTGTGCGATCATGCCGACCAAAATGAGTGAAACGGCGAGCGTGGCCAACAGGCCATTGACCGCCACCTTTCTTTGCAGACGGATCCGATCGCGGAAAAAAAACATGGAGATCCCTGACAAAAGCGGTAACAAAATCGGGAAGACGACAAGGTTATTCATCGTTTTCGCCCCTCAGTTCGCGCATGTCGTCCGTCCCGAGTTCCACGTAAGTGCGGTATCCGAGCACGAGAAAAAAGGCTGTCAGGGCAAAACTGATGACGATCGATGTCAGGATCAACGCTTGCGGCAACGGATCCGTATACGTACCGGTCTGTTCCCCTACCAGCGGTGCTGCCCCCTGCTTTAAACCGGCCATCGTCAACAGCATCAGGTGCGCTCCGTGAGAAAAAATGGACAAACCGAGTATAATTCGGAGCAAGCTTCTGCTCAGTACGAGATAAGTACCGATCGTAAGCAAGATTCCTGCAACAATAGTCATGAATGTTTCCATCTTACTGATCCTCACTTATGCTGAGAATAATCGTGATGGTGGTGCCGATCACCGCAAAATAGACGCCGAGATCAAACAGTACGGCTGTCGCCAATTCCCGGGGACCGAACAGCGGCAAATCCACCTCGGCAAAAACTTGAAACAAAAACGGTTCACCGAAGAAAAGCGCACTCGTTCCGGTCAGGACAGCAACGAGAACACCGAATGCTCCGATCCGTTTGAAATCAAACGGGATGATTTGTCGAACGGTTCGCACATCGTATGCCATCGCGAGCAGGACGAGGGCGGAAGAGGTGACCAGACCGCCGATAAAACCTCCTCCCGGGTTGTGATGCCCTGCAAAAAGAATATATATCGAGTACGTCAGGATGATCATCACCAAGACTCTCGTTGCTGTCTGCAAAATTGTATCGGTAAACTTCACTTGGCATCCCTCCCGGATTGACGCAGTTTGATCAGCGTGTAAACTCCTGCTCCAGCGATGAACAAGACAACAATTTCAAGCATGGTGTCAAAAGCACGGAAATCGACCAGAATGGCGTTGACCATATTCATGGCGCCGGCCAACGTATATGACTCTTCAAAATAATACGAGATCGGTTCAAACAGTCGATGGCCCTGCGCCGCGAGGCCGATGGCCGTCAATGTGCCTCCGACTCCAAGAGCGATCAACAAATTGCCGATGCGCAAGCGGACACGCTCCACTTCTTTCCGAAGTTTGGGCAAAAAGTAAAAACAAAGCAGGAACAGAGACGTCGTGATTGTTTCCACCACCAACTGGGTCAGGGCCAAATCCGGTGCCCTGAAGATGACAAAGAACAAGGAAATCATATACCCGACGGCTCCAACCGCGATGATCGAAAATAATCGGGAATTGGAAATGACGACAAACAGAGCCGTAATGACGAGCAAACTGCTCAGTACATATTCGTAGATGCTGATCGGAGCGTTTTGGGATGTATCCAGTGTCAACAAATTTTGCCACACGAGCGAACCGCCGGCGATGATGATGACGGTAGCGAAAATATAGGCCAGATAGTCCCGAAGAAAACCGGTCATATGCAGGTTCGTAATCCGGTAGGCGCCATTTTCGCCTCCTTCTAGCAACCGGTCGTACAAATGATTCAGCGACAGCTTTGGCGATATCCATTCATAAATGCCCTTCCAGTGACGGAGAGACTTGTACAGCAGGATGCCAAACAGGATTACGCCCAAAGTCATGAACAATTCGGTATTCCATCCATGCCATGCCGTAATGTTCACCTCAAATCCATTTTCCAAACCCAGCATGGCGGGAGGGAGTACGGATCTCAGGGCAGGCTCCAGGATGGTGTATGACAGCAAATTGGGAAAAAAGAACACGATAACGACGATGGAAGCCAGAATCGTTGGCGGCAGCAGCATCCCGTAAGGAGGTTCTTGCGGCTTCTTGTCCAATCGCTCCAGGTGCAAGGGGCCTGTAAACGTTTCGAAAATCAGAATCATACTATACACAAACGTGAAGATGCTGGCGATCCAAGCGGCCAGCGGCAACAGAATGACCCAGGACTCCAGAGTGCGATATGCGGTCAGCACACCCGTGAAAAACATCTCTTTGCTGAGAAAGCCGCTGAACGGAGGCAAGCCGGCCATGGAAAAGCCTCCGATGATGGACAGCGTAAAGGAAATGGGCATGATACTCATCAGTCCGCCGAGCCGGCGAACGTCGCGTGTCCCGGTTTCATGGTCAAGGATCCCGATCACCATAAACAGGCATCCCTTGAACATGGAGTGGTTGAACAAGTGGAAAATGGCGGCCAGAGAAGCCCCTGCAAACAGCATGGCATTCATGCTTTGATCCGGATGCAGCGCCAGGGAGCCGATACCTAAAAGGGACATGATCAAGCCCAGTTGGCTCACCGTCGAAAAAGCCAGCAATGCTTTCAAGTCAGGCTGGCGAATCGCCATAAAGGAACCCCAGAACAGGGTGATGATTCCGACTACGGTAATGATCCAGAACCATTCCATCGTTCCGCCAAACAGGGGGGTGAGCCGGGCAACGAGATAGACACCGGCTTTTACCATCGTGGCGGAATGCAGATAGGCGCTGATCGGCGTCGGCGCCTCCATAGCATCGGGGAGCCATATATGAAAAGGGAATTGTGCAGATTTGGTAAATGCGCCCAGAAGGATCAACAAAATCGTAGGGATAAAAAGCGGATGTGTGCTGATCTGTCCCGCTGAATCGATGATTTCACGAATGCTGAACGTCCCGGTCATCGTATACAGGAACAAAAAACCGAGCAGCATAAAGAATCCGCCGGTAACCGTAATCAGCATCGACTTTTGTGCGCCGTACCTCGGGTTTTGGCGCTGGAACCAATACGCGATCAGCAAGAACGAGGAAACGCTGGTCAGCTCCCAGAACACATACAGCACCATCAGGTTGTCCGACAAGACGACGCCCAGCATGGCGCCCATAAACATCAACAGATATATATAGAAAGTATGCAACGACTCGCGTTCTTTGGACATGTAGTAGATGGAATACAGTACAACCAAAGTGCCGATTCCGGTTATGATGAGGGAAAACAATAGTCCCAGACCGTCCATATAGACTGTAAAGTGAATATCCAGTTTTTCAATCCACGGAATCGTATGTTGAATGGGGGTGGAACCGATGTCCAGAGTCAGATGGCTGGCAAAATATATAAACAGAACTAGCGGCACGAAAATGACGAACCAGCCGGTGTGGATATTGCGCAAATACGTTCGCAGAAATGGTACAGTCAATGCAAAGATAAACGGTGTCAAGATCACGTAATGCAACAATGACAATACGGACTCCCCCTAGTGA
This sequence comes from uncultured Paenibacillaceae bacterium, assembly GCA_937925675.1. Taxonomy (GTDB): domain Bacteria; phylum Bacillota; class Bacilli; order Paenibacillales; family CALAME01; genus CALAME01. The sequence continues at coordinate 15,568 of CALAME010000013.1, forward strand.
AAATGGCTTCTGTTCATAAAGTTCATAAACACGAAAATATTATACAACATTTTCATGCCAAAATCATACCGGTGTATGTATTGAAACGCCCAGAATTCAGGCTTTTACGATATTTGACAGCCCCCATCAAACGATGTAACCTATATAATTAAACAGGCTGAGGCCTGTGTGATTTTGACGAGGTGAACTGAGAAGATGAACCATCAAGGAATGGACGAAAGTATATTAGTCTGTGTTTATTATGGACCGAATGGGGAACGGCTGATCAAAAGAGGTTGTCAGATCGCCAACATGTTGAAATGCCCACTCTATATCCTGACGGTAGATCCGTTGCCTGAAGATGAGCTTGATATAGAGAAGACCCACTACATCGCAAGATGGAAAGAGCTTGCCAAAGAGTACAATGCCAAAGAAATGATCGTTAAATATAATGAAAAACGTCCGGTTGCCAAAGTGATCGGAGAAGTCGTAAAGGAAAAAAACATCACGCAAATCGTACTCGGACAAACCGCGCAAAGTCGCTGGAGAGAAATAACGAAAGGCTCATTTATCAACGTATTGTTGCATGAAATCCCGTTTGTCGACCTTCATATCGTATCGGTTTCCCGCGAGCTGAAAAATCAGGACGGCTATTATGAAAAAGGGATCCGAGCCTATCTGGTCAAAGATGAGAAGGGGTATAAACTATCCTTTGTTCATACGCCTCATGACGTATATGAAGGGATCTTTTATAAAGAGGTCGGAACGGATTTTAACAACGGCATCTTCCGGTTTATGAGAGACAATGAAATTAAGGAAGTCCAGGTCGTTGAAGATTACGTAAAAGATCTGGATTGAAATTCGAATGGGGTACGGTCCGGTTCGTAAAGCCAGGGGAATGCACGGTTGTGCTTTTCCTGGCTTTATTCGACCGACCGTTATTTTTTTACCTTTTGCGGTCGATGTCAAGCGAATCCTGGAACAGGGTTGGTCGACCTAATGCCGAAGAAAAGCAGGATGAGAATTCGGCGGAAAGGATATTGGGGAGATCGAGCAAGGCTGGTTCAAGCGGGGGCAAACCCCTTCCCGATACCGGTACTGGGAGACGCGGAAATGGTACCGGAAGTTCACGGTCAAACGATACCTTGAGCGATCATAGCATCGGCAACTTTGATAAAGCCGGCTGCATTGGCTCCAATCACGAGATTACCAGGATGACCATACTGTTCCGAAGCTTCCATACTGGAGCGATAAATATTGGACATAATTTGGCGCAGTTTGTTGTCTACTTTTTCAAATGACCATGACAAGCGCATGCTGTTTTGGGTCATTTCAAGCGCCGAAACGGCTACTCCGCCTGCATTGGCCGCTTTGCCGGGGCCAAAAAGTACGCCGCCTTCCAAAAATACATCGATCGCTTCGAGTGTCGAAGGCATATTCGCTCCTTCTCCGACAGCTATCACTCCGTTTTGTACCAGCTGACGCGCTGATTTTTCGTCAATTTCGTTCTGGGTTGCGCATGGCAACGCGATGTCGCATGGTATGGACCATATTCCTTCGCAGCCCGGTTCAAATTTGGCATGCGGATGGATGTCTACATATTCTCTGATCCGTTTGCGTTCTACTTCTTTCAACTGTTTAATCGTATCGAGATTGAGTCCTCTTTCATCATAAATGTAACCGTCGGAGTCGCTGCAAGCTACCACTTTGGCTCCGAGTTGCTGTGCTTTTTCAATGGCATAGATGGAGACGTTACCCGATCCGGAAACGACAACCGTTTTGCCTTCAAGGGTTTGGCCGATGCTGCTTAGCATCTCCGCTACGAAATAGACGGCACCGTATCCGGTCGCTTCTTTTCTCACCAGGCTGCCGCCGTAAGTGATGCCCTTGCCGGTGATCACGCCAGCTTCATATCCTCTGTTTAACCGGTTATATTGGCCGAACATATAGCCGATTTCCCGCGCTCCGACACCGATGTCCCCTGCCGGTACGTCAATGTCCTGTCCGATATGATTGCTGAGTTCGGTCATGAAGCTTTGACAGAAGCGCATGATTTCCCCTTCGGATTTGCCTTTTGGATCGAAATCGGATCCGCCTTTTCCGCCTCCGATGGGCATGCCGGTCAAGGCGTTTTTGAAAATTTGTTCAAATCCTAAAAATTTGATGATGCTTAAGTTTACACTGGGGTGGAAACGGATTCCTCCTTTATAAGGTCCCAGTGCGCTGTTATATTGGACACGGTAACCTCGGTTTACGCGGACTTTTCCTTGATCGTCCACCCAGGGGACGCGGAATGAAATCACGCGGTCCGGCTCAACGATCCGTTCCAATATTCCGTATTCCATGTAATGAGGATGTTTGGCCACGACGGGCACTAGGGATTCCAAAATTTCTTTTGCCGCTTGATGAAATTCAACCTGTTCAGGATCCCGATTTTTGATTGTCTCGAACACTTCGCTAACATATTGGCGAGCGCTCGACAATCGGTCATGCGGCAAATCGTTGTAAATCGCCATAAGATTAAGTCCTCCCTATCAATACAATTTAAGTCATTATTATAACTCACAATTTTTACGATGTACATACGTTGTATTCATACAAGAAAAAAATTGATAATATCGTCAAACGATTATTGAAAAAGCGGAAATCTTTGCCTTACATGATCGGGCATTGGACACTTCACATATTTTTTAGTAACATAAGAATAAAGTTAATGAAAAGAGAGTGAAGCCGTTAAAGAGAAATGGGGAGGATGCGCGATGCTACGTTTGGGTCAGAAAGTCATCATTACCGGTGACAGCTTAGAAATGAACCTTCCCGTAGGCAGTTATGGATATATTATCGCTTATGACAAAAATCCTGATAATGTGTTTGACTATGTCATTCGCGTGCCGAAAATGGGAAGACATTATTATGTAACCGCTGCCGATATTGAGCTGGAGGAAGAATTGCTCAGGAAAGAAGCGGAACGCGTGGAAAGGGAAGCGCTGATCGATTTTGCATTGGCAACAAGGAACGAGGAACTGTTCACGCGGATCATGAACGGTGATGACGACAAAGAAGATTCGGAGAAAAACAAAAAACCGATGAGCCGGGAAGATTTTATTCGTCAAATCCATCTCAAAGCGTGGATTTAAAACGCTAAAAACGTCGCTCTGATGCCAGGGTGGATTTGACGTTTCGCTGTCGATTGGACAATCGGAGGGGTGCAGTTGCTCGTTAGGCAATTGCTCGTTTGACCCTGGTTTGTTTTTTGTCACTGATCGTTGTCATTTTTCGGGGGTGGATAAAATCCATCCCTTTTCTTTTTTTAACTTTTTTCACTTTCATTTTTGCGACCAAACGTTTGTGTTCAAAAGGCATCTAAGATATAATGATTAGATGATTTATGACGATGAAGCTCGGTCGAGGAAGGGGAGAACGTATGAGCATTTCCATTGAGGAAGTTGAGCATGTCGCCCAATTGGCACGACTGAAGCTCAGCGATGAAGAAAAGCAGATGTTTGCGGAACAGTTAAGCAAAATTTTGCAATATGTCAACAAGTTAAATGAACTGGATACAGAAGGCGTGGAACCGATGAGCCGAGCCTCCCATATGGAAAACGTGTTGCGGGAAGATGAGGTTAAACCTTCGCTTGCGCGGGAGCTCGTGATGAAAAATGCGCCGGATGAACAAGACGGATTCTTCCGAGTACCGTCTGTGCTGGATTGAAAGGAGGCTTAGCGACCGGTGAATTTTTTTGAATGGCGACTCGAGGACCTACATAAGGAACTGTCCGAGAGAAAATTAAGTGTAACAGAGCTTGTCAAAGCATCGCTTGCCCGCATTGCCAATACCGATGAACAGATCGGTGCTTTTTTGACTTTAGCTGAAGATGAAGCGCTGAAGCATGCGCAAACATTGGACGAGCGTCTCATGAACGGCGGCAAACGGGGGTTGCTGTTCGGATTGCCAATAGGCCTTAAGGACAACATTGTGACAGAAGGCCTGCTGACCACTTGCGCAAGCCGGATGCTGGAAAATTTCGTTCCGGTTTATGATGCAACGGTGGTTCAAAAATTGAAACAACAAGATGCAGTGACGATCGGCAAAACCAACATGGACGAGTTCGCCATGGGAAGTTCCAGCGAGACGTCTGCTTTCCGCCCTGTGCGTAATCCTTGGAATCGCGACTACGTGCCCGGAGGTTCCAGCGGCGGGTCCGCAGCCAGCGTCGCTGCCGGACAGGTCTATTTTGCCCTGGGTTCCGATACAGGAGGATCCATCCGTCAACCTGCTTCTTACTGCGGGATTGTCGGTTTGAAACCGACATACGGTTTGGTGTCTCGCCATGGATTGGTAGCTTATGCTTCTTCTTTTGATCAGATTGGACCGCTGACCAAAAACGTGGAAGACGCCGCTTACGTCTTGCAAGCGATCGCAGGACACGATCCCATGGATTCGACTTCTGCCCGTATCGATATTCCCGATTATTCGAAAGCGCTGACCGGTGAAGTGCGCGGATTAAAGATCGGCGTGCCGGAGCAGTACATGGGAGAAGGTGTCGATTCGCGCGTGCGCGAAAAGATTCAAGAAGCGCTCAAAGTCTTTGAGCAGCTCGGAGCACACGTGGAGGAAATGTCGCTGGCTCATACGGAATATGCAGTAGCCACATATTATCTGCTCTCCTGTTCGGAAGCGTCGTCCAACTTGGCGCGTTTCGATGGGGTGCGCTACGGTGTTCGTGCAGACGATGCGGATAATTTGATCGACCTGTACTTGGAATCGCGAAGCCGCGGCTTCGGCGATGAAGTCAAGCGCCGGATCATGCTCGGCACGTACTCGCTCAGCTCCGGTTATTACGACGCCTATTATGCGAAGGCACAAAAAGTAAGGACATTGATTCGCCGTGAGTTCGAGGAAGCGTTCAGCCGATATGACGTGCTTGTCACACCGACGACACCGACGCCGGCTTTTCCGATCGGATCGAAGATCAACGACCCGCTCACCATGTATATGAATGATATTTGCACGATTCCGGCCAACTTGGCTGGCATACCCGCGATCAGCGTACCGTGCGGTCTGGTTGACGGACTGCCCGTCGGCTTGCAGATCATCGGTAAAGCTTTTGATGAAATGACGGTGCTGAGAGCCGCACATGCGTTTGAACAGAATACGGATCATCACAAGTTGCACCCCGAGTTGTAGCGGAGGCAAATGAAGGAGGGAATCAGACCTATGCCCGTCACCGGAAGCAAATACGAAACCGTAATCGGTCTGGAAGTGCACGTTGAACTCCTGACCCGTTCCAAAATCTTTTGCGGATGCTCAACGGAGTTCGGTGCGCCGCCGAACGCGAATACTTGCCCGATCTGCTTGGGTCACCCCGGCACTTTGCCGGTTCTCAACAAACGAGCGGTTGAATTTGCGGTCAAGGCCGCAATGGCATTGAATTGCACGATCGCAGAGGAAACCCAGTTTGCTCGGAAAAATTATTTTTATCCTGACTTGGCCAAGGCATACCAGATTTCGCAGTCTGACCGTCCGATCGGGGAAAACGGATGGATCGACATCGAAGTGAATGGTCAGACGAAGCGAATCGGCATCATGCGGCTGCATTTGGAAGAAGATGCTGGAAAGCTGGTGCATGGAGAGGGCGGTTTTCATTCGCTGGTCGACTTCAACCGCGCCGGTACTCCGCTGATTGAAATCGTGTCAGAGCCAGACATCCGCTCGCCCGAGGAAGCCGAAGCCTATCTGAAAAAATTGCGGGCGATCATGTCGTACTGTGAAGTGTCCGACGTCAAAATGGAACAAGGTTCGTTGCGCTGCGATGCCAACATCAGTTTGCGCCCCGTCGGTGAAACGAAATTGGGAACGAAGACGGAATTGAAAAATATGAACTCTTTCGCCAATGTACGCAAGGCTTTGGAATACGAGCAGTCGAGACAGGCTGCCTTGCTGGACAAAGGAGAGCCGATTATACAGGAAACGCGGCGGTGGGATGAAGCAGCAGGCAAAACGATCGCGATGCGGAGTAAAGAAGAAGCCGAAGACTACCGCTATTTTCCGGATCCCGATCTGGTGACGATCCATATCGACAAGGCTTGGCAGGATCAGATCCGTCAGACCATTCCGGAACTGCCGGATGAGCGTAAAGCGCGCTATACGTCGGAATACGGGTTGTCAGAGTACGATGCGGAAGTGATCACGTCGTCCAAAAAGTTGGCCGATCTGTTTGAGGACAGCTTAAAGTATACGTCGGACGCCAAGGCGGCGGCCAACTGGATCATGGGCGAACTGCTCGGATATTTGAATGCCAACCAGCTCGAACCGGATGACATCAAAATTTCCGGCAAACATCTGGGCGAAATGATCCGCCTGATCGATGATGGCACGATCAGCAGCAAGATCGCCAAGCAAGTGTTCCGCGACATGATGGAAAGCGGTAAAGATCCTGACACGATTGTCAAAGAGAAAGGGCTTGTGCAAATCAGCGACGAAAGCGCAATCCTGGAAGTCGTGGACAAGGTGATTGCAAACAACCCGCAGGTTGTGGCAGATTACAAAGGCGGCAAAGAGAAAGCGCTCGGTTTCCTGGTCGGTCAGGTGATGAAAGAAACGAAAGGGAAAGCCAATCCGGGAATTGTCAACAAGCTGTTTAAACAGCGTTTAAATGAGGAATAAATGATAACAGACTCAAAAAAAGGTATGCCTTCTGGGGCATGCCTTTTTCAAAATTTTTTTCGGTTAAGGAGGAATCGAGCAAAGTGACTTCCCTTTCGGAACTGACCAGCCGCCATCAGAAGTCTACGTATTCGGAAATGGAGGGCGTGTTGGCCCAGACGTTCGGACATACAACCTTGTCGACGACGCTGCCGGTCAGTAAATTGCTTACGTTGTACGCCGTTGATCCCGAAGTGCAACGATCGATCCATCCGCGCAATCTGTCCAAACTGATGGATTATATTATGCTCTATCTGAACGACCAGCAGCCGATCTATTTTCCCGGCATCATTTTGTCCGCCCGCGGAGTAGGGGAATATGATGCCCAGGCAAACGTCTACCGGCTGCACCCGTTAGACAAATTGTACGTGATCGATGGGCAGCACCGGCTAGCGGCTTTTCAGCGCGTGATGGAATCGCTGCAAAGCGCCTTGAAGCGCGCGAAAGAGAAAATGGATGAGGATCAGGTCAACGATCTGACGGAGAAATTACGCAAACTGTATGCGTTTCCACTGTCGACGATGATCTATATGAATCTCAACATGCATGAAGAGCGCCAACTTTTTTCGGACATCAACAAATTGCCGCGTAAAATCGGAGGCAATCTGGCGGTCCTTCGCGACCAGCGTCCGTTCTACCACGTGTTGGCCACCCAATTGCTCGAAAATGATCCGGTTTTTCAAAAGCTGGAGATCGATACCTTTTCTGAAAGAGGCAAAGGGGACGACTTCCACTTTTCGTATCATTTTATTATCGAGCTTCTCGTTGCCCTGTTTGAAGGCCGTCTCAAACCGGCTGCCCGCAACAACAGCTATCACTTTACGCAAAAAGAACTGGACACCCACGCAGCTCACGCCTCCTTGTATTTTGAGAAATTGATGGAGCACCTTCCCCCACCTTCTCGCAACGAAATCAGCTGGAGCGACGAAGTACAGATCGCACTCGCCCTGTTATTCCATGATGAGGCAGTCAGAAGCAATCGCTTTAACAAATATGCGCTTGAACACGCCATGAATATTTTGCCGTTCATTCCATGGGAACAAATCTTCTCATCCGAAGAAGAAACACAGCTTCCGCGCAGAGCCAAAACGATGCATGCTTATGAGTTTTTGAAGCGGTTCTTCGCACAAAACCGGCTCTTTTTGCTGAGCGACAAGGAGGTGAACTGAAGATGGAAGGCCTCAGACTGCACATGCAAGTGTACCCGTATTGTGACCGATATGGATTGGCAACGGTAGCGATCAAGGTTCAGGATCTGCTCAACTACACGTCGATCGATCCGATGGTGCAACGAAAGCTGAGCCCGATGCAGCGGCGCAAAATCGCCAACTATCTTCAAGAAAAGGAACTCAGCCACATCTTTTTCGGTCCCGTTACCTTGTCCTTGCGCGACGTCAACCAGCTCTCCCGGGACAAAGGTGAATTGGTGCTGAAACACGGTTCCAAATTGAGCATACTGGATGGGCAGCATCGGATCATGGCGCTGGGATTTGTCAATGAGCAGCTGCTCAAAGAAGTGCGCAAACAGGAAAAAAAGCGTGCGCAATTGACGATGCACCTCAGGCGATTTCCGCATGATGAAGAGGCGCAAGAGGAACTGGAGCTGACCGAAGGGATGATCGCGGAATTGGAGGCGCGGCGCCTGGCCTTGATGGAAACGACATTGTCTGCACAAATCTATATCGGGCTCGGTGAGGAAGAGGAACGTCAACTGTTCGGGGACATCAACTCCAAAGTGCTGATCATCAACAAAGAGCTCGGACAGTTTTATGATCACACCGATCCTCTCAACAATGTCGTCAAAGAAGTAGCGGAGCATAATACGATGCTCAAAGCAGCCGGAGTCGAACGCAGAAACAATCTGACGGCGTTTAACAAAAATTTCACCTCGATCACGTACCTGTATGCGACGGCATCGCTTCTCTTTTGTAAACAGCTTCAGCCGACCTATACGCTGGAAAAAAATTTGCGCAAGGATCCGACTTTTTACGTAGAGATCCTGCATCAATACTTTGATCGGTTGTTGCCCCTGTTGCCCGAACAGCCGGGACTTTCCCAATATATATCGTCGAGCCGGCTTATGCAGGAAAGTATAGCGCTGTACATGCATGACCATTTATATCAAGACGGAGAATATAATGAAGATTGGGGCGAAGCTTTCCGCATCTTTGCTCATTTTGACTGGACGCATGAAAACAAGCACCTGGCGGCCCTGTTCGGTCGTCTGGAAAATGGCAAGATCAACCTGTCGCACGAAAAATCGCTGCGCAAGCATCGCATGATCGTCGATTTGTTGCACAGGATGTCCCGGGGTGGCGAAGGAAGCGTTGCGAACCTTTGATGCAGAAACAAGCGATACATATAAATATAAAGGAAGGAGGAATCGGATTGAGTCCCTGGCATATCGATTGGACGGAACTGACATTGCGCCTGGCTCTAGCTGTAATTTTTGGAGGTGCGATCGGACTGGAGCGGGAAAAAAGCAACCGGGCAGCCGGGTTTCGCACGAACATTCTCGTCTGTCTCGGTTCCGCTCTAATCATGCTCCTATCGATTTACGGCTTCTCCGCATTCAGCAAAGAACCTTCCGTACGGCTCGATCCCGCTCGTTTGGCAGCCCAGGTCGTGAGCGGGATCGGATTTCTGGGCGCAGGTGTCATTTTGTTCAACGGATTTTCCATTACCGGACTTACAACGGCTGCGACGTTGTGGGTCGTTGCTGCAATCGGCCTCGCTGTCGGAGCAGGCTTTTACTACCCGGCATTATTTACAACGATACTTGTGTTATTTAGTTTGCTCATATTAAATAAAATCGAAAGAAACTGGATAAAGGCCAGACGCGCCTACAGGCTCGAACTCATTTCGGAACCCGGAAGCGATATTTTAAGTTCGGCCATGAACGAGTTGGAAAAATCAGGTGTGGACCTGCTTCATCTTTCCTACAAGCATTCCGTTCCGAAATCCGCGCAAAAACCCGCAGCCTCAAGGCTATACGTCAACATCAAATTGCCGAAAAAAATGAAAATCCAAACGGTGATCGAACATTTAAAAAACGTGGAAGGTGTTGCGGAAATCCGGGTAGAATAAGGAGTAAACTTACCTATGCATTGACAAAAGCTTTACACGACAATTAAAATAAATATAAATAACAACATGAATAACGACATGAAAGAAGGTGAGGTCATGGCCAGCCGCGTAGAACAGGCCGTGGACAAACGTGTAGAACAGGCCATAGAAAAACTGAAAATGACTGGCGTGCGCATGACCCCCCAACGGCATGCAATATTAGCATATTTGCTCCAAACGGATACCCATCCGACCGTGGATGAGATATATCGGGCATTGGAAGACCGTTTTCCGAATATGAGTGTCGCGACCGTTTACAATAATTTGAAGGTGTTTCTGGAAGCGGGACTGGTGCGCGAGCTCGCCTATGGGGATGGTGCGAGCCGCTATGATGCCGATATGTCGGAGCATTATCACGCCATATGTGAAAAATGCGGCAAAATCGTCGATTTTGAATACCCGGCACTGCATGATATTGAGGAAGCGGCCCAGGAAAAGACGGAATTTGCCGTGCACGGGCATCGCATGGAAGTATACGGCATATGCAAAGAATGTCAGCAAGTGGAATTGTCCATGACATAATGAGCGGCTTGTAGTATACTGAAGACGTGTTTGATGGTGGAGTTCGATCAATCTTCGGATCGCTCTGCTGATCAAGGACGTCTTTTTTATTGGGAAAATCTTTTTTGGAAAAGCCTTTTGATATTTGAGTTGGAAAGCTCTTATATTGGGAAGTGAACGAAGTGCGAAGCCGCAGAAAAAAACGCAACCGTTCGATGTCGGGCTGCTTTGCTGTCTTTATTTTTATTTTATTATGTATCAGTGTTCTATTGATCGCCACCAAGTTTGCTCTGGACGCCTGGGATAAACGCCGGCCTTCGAATGAATGGTTGGAAGATCCGTTCTACGGTTTGGAAAAACCGGTGTTTTATCAGGGGACGTTGCTGGATGAATCCGCCAAGGGCACGGGTGAAGCCTTGCTGCTCCCCATTTCGGCCTATGTCGATCATATTGATCCGGATATTTTTGTCGAGGAAGACGGGGTGACGGTCACCACTGAAGATACCGTGATTCACTTCCGCACGGAACAACTGACAGCACTGATGAACGACCGTCCCATGGAATTGAAGTTTCCCCTGCAGAAGATCGATGAACAACTCTATTTGCCGGTGGATCCCCTGATCGAGTTGTACGGTCTTGAGATCCGCGAATCGGAAGAAACCGGTGCAGTGCTCATCTGGCGGGAAGGTGACGTGATCACATGGGGCGAGATCCTGTCTCCCCAAGGTTCCCCGGTGCGGATCAGAGAGGAAAATCATATTAAGGCGAAAATCGTATATGAAGCCGATGGCGGCGAAGCGGTGATGATTTATGATGAAGATGACGGCTGGTACCGGGTGCAGTTTCCTAACGGTTATTTCGGTTATGTGAACAAAAATAACGTGCGTTTGGATCATACGGAAAAGATTCCCGAAGTGGTGCGTAAGTCCGCCCATGTTGCCTGGAAGCCGTTGGGCGGTAAAATTAATTTGACCTGGGAAGCGGTTTACAATGTACCGCCGAAACCGGAAAATATCGGTCCCATGCCGGGCCTGAATGTGATCAGCCCGACCTGGTTTGAACTCGGCAAAAATAAAGACGGTCAGTTTTATGTCAAAAACAAGGCTGATCCCGCTTACGTAAAGTGGGCGCATGAGCGCGGATACCAGGTTTGGGCGCTGTTCAGCAACAGCTTTGACCCGGATCTGACCACAGAAATGTTATCTTCGTACGACACGCGCATGGGCGTCATCCGCGAAATTGCTCATTTTGCACAAATGTATCATCTGCAAGGAATCAATATTGATTTTGAAAATGTTTATCTGGAGGATAAAGACCGATTTACCCAGTTCGTGCGGGAAATGACGCCGATTTTAAGGGAACAGGGACTGGTTGTGTCTATCGATGTGACGATCCGCGGCGGCAGCCCGATGTGGTCTCTCTTTTACGATCGTGAAAAACTGGGTCAAGTTGTCGATTATATGATTGTGATGACGTATGACGAACATTGGGCAAGCAGTCCGGTTGCCGGTTCGGTCGCCTCTTTGCCGTGGGTGGAAAAAGGAATGACCGATATTATGGAACACGATAAAGTTCCCGCCTCCAAGCTGATTCTGGGTGTTCCGTTTTACACCCGAATCTGGACCGAAGAAACGGATGCAGAAGGGAATGTGAAAGTGACTTCACGCGCTGTATCGATGCGGGAAGTCGAGGAAACGATCGAACGGCACGGATTAACACCGGTATTTCTAGAAGATGTCGGCCAGCATTATGTAGAGTTCGAGGAAGACGGGAAAACGCATAAAATATGGATCGAAGATGAGACATCGATGCGGCTGCGCGCGCAATTGGTGAACAAGTATAATTTTGCCGGCATCGCATCATGGAGAAGAGGATTTGAAAAACCGGAAATATGGAATGTGATCCATGAAACGTTGTCAAAGAACAGCCCCTAATGGGGCTGTTCTTTTGTGGAGGAATGATCCGGTTGTGCGGGATCTGCCTGCTTGGTTTTCGTATCGGAGGCGGTGGCGTAGCGGGGATCGAAGGTCAAAATCGTCTTGCAAAACATGCAGCGATCGGTTTTGCCGAGCATTTTCGTCGGTTTGCCGCATTCCGGACATTCCAGCATCACGGCGTTGGTCGACATTACGCCGGCCCAAAAATAGACCATTACGCTGCCGAGCATCGCGATCGCACCTAAAAACATGAAAATGTATACGAGGAATCGGCCTTTCTCCCCAAATAGAACGAGGCCTGACGTTCCTACAATCATCAGTCCCATCCCGATCAGGGTGAGAAGAAGTCCCCAAAGTCGAAATTCGTTGATTTTGCTTGTTTTTGTAAACATATGCAACCTTCTTTCAAACTCAAATAATTTTCAATTCAGTGCAGGAAAGTTTCACAAACATGTAGAATAGTGCTTCAGATAAAAATTGATATAAAATCATAAAGTGGGGGGCACCATGGACAAATATTTGTCATATTTTGTAGAAAAATATGAAAACGATCCACGGGTTTCCGGAATTTGTGCTGTTCTCAGACCAGAGAAAACGAACAGCCTGATTGACGGATTCGATTTGCTGCTTCTGATCGTAACCGATGTACAAATGAATGGAAGTTCCATCTTCCATTATATTAAAGACGATCTGCATATACAAGAAAGGTGGATCAGCAAGGTCGGGCTAAAATCCTGGGTGATGGAAGGTCGGAATCGAAATATCATCCATTGGATGCTCAAAGGAGATCTGATCCTGGACAAAGACGGTTATTTGAGTCACATTCGGGAATGGTTGCAAGAGTTCTCGCAGGAGTTGCGTGAGAAAAGACTGTTTGTTGAATTTTCGTTGTTTTTACGCAAATTTGTGCAGAGCAAAGAGTATTTGGAAGCGGGGCATGTGCTGGACGCCTATCGCAACATCATGGAAGCTTTGCACCATTGGGCGCGGATTACCATCATTGAAAACGGCCAGCATCCCGAAATTACCGTATGGAATCAGGTACATTCGATCAATCCCGGCGTTTACAAGTTATACGAAGAGCTGACGTCCAGCGTGGAAACGTTGAAAGAAAGGGTAGAGCTGGTGCAACTGGCCTGTGAATTTTCGGTGATGTCTAAAATGCGGGATTGTTGTGCATACTTGTTTCGGATCATGAAATCACGCAAGCAACCCTGGTCGGCAAATGAATTGAAAGAACAGCTGGACCGTTCGCTCGTATATGTGGAAATCTCGCTCGTCTTGAAAATGTTGTTGAAACGCGACCTGATCCAGCAAGTGCTGTCTCCGTCGTTCGGGGACGGATCGATGCGGGAAATCCGGTACAAAGTTGCGGATTAACCAGTGTAAAAAAAATTTTTTGACCTTGCTTGACTTGTCTCCACAAACGTGCTATAAATAGTATCTGCCGACTGCTTTTAAAG
>CALAME010000014.1 GCA_937925675.1 uncultured Paenibacillaceae bacterium
CATTCTTCACTGAGACTCAAATTCCTTCTTTTCTGTTTTGACAAAAATCCGGTTTCATCGAAATCATGATTTTCCTTTCATTTTCACTTATATTCTCTATGTATCTCGTTTTTTCATTTTGTCGTCGATCCCCCGGGTTTACTGCGCTATCGGAGGTCGACGACAAAAAACATCTGAAATAAAATGATAAACCTTTCATCCCAAATTTCTATGATTATACTTCTCTTAACTTAGGCTATTAAAGACAGACGACCCTTTGACATATAAACTTATTTTTCATATAATACTTATCAAAATAGTATGAATTAGAATTGGTCTTGAGTTTTTTTCATATCAACCATTAGCAGTAAAGGAGAATGTAAAATGGCGTCAATCCATACCTTTAAAGCCACCGCCCATTTGCAAGAAGGAGTTCAAGTTAAAACGAAAGTCAGACAGTTCGAGCTCATCATTGATGAGCCGGAAAGCCTGGGTGGAAAAGATACGGGGATGAATCCGGTAGAAGTGCTTCTTGCCTCTTTGGGAGCTTGCCAGTCGATTGTAGCCAGGGTCTATGCTCCCAAATTCGGGGTCAAGCTTGACGATTTTCAGGTTGAAGTTGAAGGCGACATTGATCTTGATGGATTTTTCGATCGGTCCTCCGTACGTCCGGGATATTCCGAAATCCGTTATACATTTAAAATCAAAACCGATGCCCCCAAAGAGAAAGTCGAAGAGTTTGTACGATTTCTGGAAAGCAAATGCCCGGTTGGCGACACCATTGCTAATCCAGTAAATCTAAAATTGGAAAACATGATAATCGAAAATTGAATAAAACGATAACGAAAAAAATAAAAAAGCACAGGTCCTTCGTCACTACGAGATCTGTGCTTTTATTTTTCTTTTTCGATCGTTTCAAGTTCGATGGTTCTTCTTCATGTTCTAATTCTTTATAGATAAACATTTTTCATTCTCACAATCAATTCCGTCACGTCTCTATCGCTTCAATACCTCATAGGTAAGATCAAAACCCCAAACGCTTTTTTATTTTGTCGTCGATCCCCCGGGGTTTCTGCGCTATCGGGGGTCGACGACATCCTTTGAATATTCAATCTGTTTCTTAACGGCCCAGGACCAGTTCGCGTTCAGCAGTAAGCGACAGTTTGACCGGTTCTTTGCCCAACAGTTTGCGGCTTCTGCTGTCCGGCTGCGAAGTGCCGACATAGACGCTGAATTGCCCCTCATAGACGCGCTTGATTCCTTCTTCATCGAACAGACCAAACGCATCCACCGGCAGGTGGAACGTCACTTCCTGCTCTTCCTGCGGGTTGAGCTGTACTTTTTTGAAGCCTTTCAGCTGGGCGTTGGGCGTGCCTTCCCGTTCGACCTTGACGTAAACTTGCACCGTTTCACCGCCAGCCATTTGTCCGATGTTGCGAATTTTGGCTTTGATCTGAACTCCCGCTTCCGTTACGCGATCAGTGTCCATCTCCACGTCCGACACTTCGAAGTCCGTGTACGAAAGACCGTATCCGAACGGATAGAGAGCCTCCTGCTCCATGTAGCGGTAGGTGCGGCCTTTCATGGAATAGTCCGTAAACTCGGGCAATTCTTCCGTCGATCGGTAGATCGTGATCGGCAGCTTGCCCTGCGGAGAATAATCGCCAAAGAGCACCTCCGCAATTGCGCGTCCGCCTTGAGCGCCCGGGTACCAGCATTGCATGATCGCATCTACATGTTCAGAGGCCCAGCTGAGATCCATGGCGCTTCCAGTGAGGACAAGCAAGATGACCGGTTTGCCGCTTTCGACCGCGGTGCGCAATACTTCCTCCTGCAGGCCCGGGAATTTGAGGTCCGGCTTGTCGCCGCTTGCAAACTGGTTGCCCGTGTCGCCTTCTTCTCCTTCGAGTGTGGCATCGAGTCCGAGACAAACGATGACGACATCGCTTTCCTTGCAAACTCCCTTGACTTCGGAAATGCGGTCATTGCCCTGGCTCAGGTTGCTGATGCGATCTTTAAAGATGTCGCAACCTTCGGAATAAAGAACGCGCACATCGTCCCCTACATAGTCCTGGATTCCCTCAAGCGGCGTAATGTAGCGCGATGCGGTGCCTTCGTAGTTTCCGACCAGCGCACGGCGGTTGTTGGCGTTCGGACCGATGACACCGATCGTTTTGATCTTGGATTTATCCAGCGGCAAGATGTTGTTATCGTTTTTCAGCAAAACGAGGGAAGCGCGCGCCGTTTTCAGGTTCAATTCGCGCATCGTCCGCGAATCCACTTCCGTGTACTTGATCGACGAATAGGGAACTTTCTCCGGATCGTCGAACATGCCAAGCTTCATGCGCGTTGTCATCAACCGGGTCACAGCCTGATCGATCTGTTCCTCGGTCACAAGACCTTGTTCGACCGCATCTTTCAAAAAGACAAACAGGCTGCCGCAGTTGAGATCGCATCCTTTGTTCACCGCAAGCGCGACCGATTCCACAGCGTTAGACGTGACTTTGTGATTTTCGTGGAAATCTTTGATCGCCCAGCAGTCGGATACGACGTGACCGTCAAATCCCCATTCCTCGCGCAAAATTTTCACCAACAACAATTCGCTGCCGCAGCACGGCTCACCATTGGTTCGGTTGTAAGCCCCCATGACCGCTTCGACGTGCGCTTCCTGCACACAGGCTTTAAAGGCGGGCAAGTACGTTTCATACAGATCCTGGATGGACACTTCTGCATTGAAGCTGTGTCGCAATCCTTCCGGTCCGGAATGGACGGCAAAGTGCTTGGCGCAGGCCGCCGCTTTCAAATAGTTTTCGTCGTCTCCCTGCAGGCCTTTGATGTAGCGCACACCGAGCCTGGAGGTCAGGTACGGATCCTCGCCGTACGTTTCATGTCCACGTCCCCAGCGGGGATCACGGAAAATGTTGATGTTCGGCGACCAGAAGGTCAGTCCCTTATAAATGTCCGTATCGCCAAATTCCTGTTGCATGTTGTATTTGGCACGGCCCTCGGTTGCGATCGCATCAGCGACTTCCTCGATCAGGTCTTCGTCGAATGTCGCCGCAAGTCCGATTGCCTGTGGAAACACGGTCGCCGTTCCGGCTCTTGCCACCCCGTGCAGCGATTCGTTCCACCAGTTATAGGCCGGGATCCCCAGCCTTTCAATCGCGGGAGCGGCATGCATCATTTGTCTGATCTTCTCATCCAGGGTCATTTGCGCGACAAGCGCCCTGGCCCGTTCCTTGTACTCATTGATCTTGCTTTTGTTCTGTGCCAGTTTTGTCATGCGGATTCACCATCTTCCCTTTCTGATATATCTTAAACATGCCAAAACCTTGGGAATTGCGACTGCCGATACCGACAGCATGCGCAAAACGGATCAGTTCCGCCGGGGCTTCCAACATGTAGCGCCCGTTCCAGCCGGTGATGATGATATTTTTGAATTGGGTCACCACCTTGTCCCGGGCTCGCACACGCACCGGCCTGATCGTAAAGCGCTTACTTTCAGGCTCCGATCCATAGTAGGCCACATATTTTCTGCGTAAATTATCATGAATAAGCTGCGCGAAATCGGGGGCGTCCGGATCAAAATACCGGGTCAACTTGCGTCCGTCGTACGTTTCGTATGTACTATGCACCGTCACAGGTGAAAGCATTACTATTTCACAGCAGGAGGGGTAGTGCTCCTCCTGCTTATAGCGCAGTTCTTCCACGGACAGTTTCTGTCCATGCCACTCCAGTTCAGGGCTCAGCAACAGACTGCGGCCAAATTCCTGGATAAACTCCGGAAGTACGGAGCTGACTTGCCAGCGCACGGTATCCCGAAAACAGATCGTTTTCGTGCGCCTGTCAATTTGCGCTTTCCCGGTGAGCCGGCTGAAAGTAAACAGTTTGAACGTACGCTTGCCGTACTCATATCCCCTTTCATGCAGGAAAGAGGCGAATTCGCGATCTTGCATGATCCGATAGATAAAGCCTTGCAACATTTGCTGATAATTCAAGGGCAATATAAGCGGCGAGTGCGGCCGGAGCAGCAATGAAAGGCGCATAAATTCACCCTTTCTTTTGATTGGCAAACACCGGTCAAGATGGGGGCTTATGCCATTATCCCATTTTTACCATACCTTATAATCCAAGCGTGTTCAAGGTGAAATTTTCCTTTTTTCTGCGTAGTGAAAAAGGTCGTTGCTGATCGTCTGCAAAATGTCATCCTCATATTGATGGATAAAAAAATGGCCGCCGTCATAAACCGTCAGTTCACACGTTCCCGTCACATATGGCTGCCATGCTTTCATATGTTCCAGCGGTATCACATCTTCTTTGCCGGCAAATAGGCGCATGTTGGTCCGAAGCGGCGGACGTTGAGCAGCCGGATCGGGACGGTACCGTTCCGCCAGTTTCAGATCCGCACGAAGTATCGGGAGAAAGGTTTCCGCCCAAAGTTCATTATCGAATACCTCCGCCGTCATTCCGCCCAATTTCAGCACTTCCCGGCGAAATGCATCCGCCGGCAAATGGTGGATCGGAGGAGAACTCTCCGGGGCATGGGGAGCCCTCCTCGCTCCAATATAAAGGTAAAGCGGACTGCGACCATGTTTTTCCTGCAGTCGCAGTGCCAGTTCATAGGCGATGATGCTGCCCATGCTGTAACCGAATAATACAAAAGGCTCTTCCATAATGGCGCGGGGCAGGGCAGCCTCCAGGTCTGTGACCGCCTGCTCCATATGTTCATAAAACGGTTCGTTCAATCGGCTGCCCCGACCGGCCAACTCGATCAGATGCAGTTCGACAAAGTCCGGCAATTTGGTGCGCCAGCGGCTATATACCATGACCGAGGAACCCGCATAGGGAAACGGAATAAAGTGGATACGTTCCATGCTCGCTCACCTACGACTGTACTTCGGATGCTGTTTTAAGATTTGAAGATTGAAACTGGACTTTGAGCCCCGGCAAGATCGAGGCGATCAGGATCAATGCGGATATCGCAAACACCGTGATCAAAGACGTCAGGCTCATCATCACCCCTGAAAGGGAGGAGCCGATCAGCATCATTCCCATAAAAATGGGCGTGATCGATCCGTTAACACGTCCGACCATCTCTTCGTCAATATTGTTCACGAGGAAGGTCGAGATGATCACATTGACAAACGACAGCGCCAACGAACCGATAAAACTCATCGTCAATGTAAGCCAGAACCAAAGCGAAAGTACCTCGCCTAAAGTGGCGACAGCGAAGAAAATGAGGCAGACGACCAGCGTGATACTTTGATTCAATCTTCCGGTAACAGCTGCCGCTACACCGCCGCCGATCAACAGCCCGACGCCGGAAATTCCGGTCAAGAATTGCAGATGGGTCTGCTCCAGACCAAGCCGCTCCGTTATCACAAAAATTTCAAGCGGGTTGATCAAACCGAGCGCCAATCCGACCAGCCCGAACACGACGGTAATCCACTTCAAGGAAGCCGAGCGGTACACGTATTTCCAACCTTCCTTGATGTCAGCAAGCAGCGATTCTTGCTTCGCTTCCGGTTCCGGGTCTTTAGGCAAGAACGACAAGAGTATCGGTGAAATCAGAAACAGAGCAACGAGAGAGTACAAAGACGCTTCAATGCCGAGCACCGTATAAATGAACGTGCCGATGATCGGCCCGACGATCAGAAACAGCGACTGCATGCTTTGCGTGATCGCAATGGCTACGCGAACATGTTCTTCTTCAACGTGACGCTTGACAATTTTAAGGGAAGAAGGCTGGGAAAACTGGCTCACCACCGACGACACGAACGTCGCCAAATACAAAACCGGCCAAAAGCCCGAATACAAAATGGCGATGATAAGCAGAATGGAGGCGGTACTCAACAGATCCCCGAGAATCATCGTCCGCTTCGGTTTCCAGCGGTCAGCCAGCGCCCCGCCGATGATGGAAAACACGAAGATCGGCAAATATTCCATCACCATAATGAGCGACACGGCAACCGGGTTCCCCGCGGATTGCTCCATGATAAAATACAGAATGGCCATGTTGCGGATCCAGATCGCCAAGTTTTGCAGCATATCTGAACCTGCCAGCAATAAAACCACTTTGTTTCTAAATACTTGCAATTTTTCAATCCCCTTTCATTAAACCGACTGTTCAGTCTATTATAGTCCATAAAATGAAACGGGCGAAGAACGAGTAATCCGTCTTAAGCAACCCGTTTTTATTTTTGAATCCCTTGCAGGATAAGATCCACTGCATCTTTATACAACCGGCGCAGTTCATCCAGTTCTTTCGTAAAGTAAAAGGTGCTCAGGCCGTTAAACAAACCGATGACCACATATTTTACGCTCTCGGGATTGGTCGGTTTAAATTCGCCCCGCTCGATTCCTTCCTTGATGATCTGTTCGTACAACGTGTAGGGCATTTCAATCAAAGTCAACATTTCATCCAAAATTTGCTGGCTCACCACTTGCCCGGTCATAAATTCATTGATCGCATGGTTGAGCGGATTCGTCAGATCGTCGACGTAGTGATCGGCGAGCGCATACAATTTCTCGGTTGCCGTCTTATATTTTCCTTCAATTTTTCGCCAGGAATCCATCCATTCTTGCGTATTCAGTTTGATCAAGTACAAAAAAATTTCTTCTTTGCTCTTGAAGTGGTAATAAATGCTGCCACGGCTGCGATTGTTGATCGAACAAATATCGTCCATCGACGTGGCGCTATAGCCTTTTTGGGCAAACAATTCTTTTGTGTTCCAGGCGATCTCTCTTTTAATTTCCTGAACGTTTTTCCTGCGCCTCAATTCGGTTGAAAAACTTTCCATTAAACCGACCTCCCAGTCTAATCTTAACATTGGAGCGTAATCACGTCAATCATTTAAAAATCTAAAAAATCCCCTTCCGCTCTTTTAGCAGAAGGGGAAACGAAATCGTCTAACTATTCGCGTTTATTTTTGTCTTGGTTTTTCTTTTCGTCGGTGAGCGCATCGCGTATTTCTTCGAGCACCGTCTCGGCAATCGTCTCAGGCAAGTTTTCCAGTTCTTCCCCTGCCTCTTTGACCTCCTCCGGTACATCCTCACCTTTGATAATCCCAAAACGGATTTTTTTCTTGCTCATGTTCATTCCTCCTTGAGTGAAATTCGGTATGGCACCGATTTTGAGTGAGGGACGTTTCCCGAACACCTCAAATCCATTTACGTACTGAGCTGCCATTTGTTTCATCGTTTCTTTTTTGAATAAAGCGGTACGGTAGTTGAAATGCACCTCGAACCCGTCTTCAACCTGTTGTGCAGTGACATAAATATCATATTCACTAAAATCCCAGGGATACGGATGTGCCGACACGGACAGTCCCTCCGCTTCCACGGTGCGCACTTGAAAGTTGTTCATGGTGAACATCGTATTAAACAGCGGATTTTGATCCGGTTCGACCGGAATTTGCGCATCCTTGAGCATATACTCAAACGGGTAATCCGCATGCCGGAAAGCATCCACGAACAACTGCTGCATACGGACGACGAAGTCGGCAAAGCTTTCCTCGGCACGAATCTGGCTGCGGAGCGGAAGAGTATTGATAAACAATCCGATCGTGTGTTGAACGTCAGGATGCCGGCGCCCGAACGAGTAAGTGCCGACAACAAGATCCGTCGCCCCGCTCAGCTGATGCATCAACAGCAAATACATCGAATAAAAGACGGTAAAATCCGTAACGTTTGCCGGCAAATGTTGTTTCAGCTTTTCAACCTCATGCATCGGCACGTGAACGGCTACGATGTCTCCTCCATGATCGAGCGGATCAGGATTTTCATCATCGGCAGGAATTTGAAACGGTTTGTACCCTTCCAGCATCTGCTTCCAAAACTGCGCCGATTCCTCGTATGCTCCGCGTTTAAGCCGTTCGGTCTTCCACACTGCAAAATCCTTGTACTGCAATGGGACCGCAGGCAATGCGGCTCCGTCATAAAGCCGGAATACCTCATTCAGCAAAATCCCCACGGAGGTGCCGTCACTAATGGCATGGTGCATATCGAGCAGCAAAATATGTTCCTTCATCCCGGTGCGGAGCAACCGCGCTCGCATCAGCGGCGGATCGGACATGGAAAACGGCTCGATAAACGCCTCCATCATATCGCGAAGCTCTGCCTCGCCGGTCACCTCTTGCACGGGAAGCTGAAACTCCACCGCCGGATGAATGACCTGGACAACCTGGTCTCCCCGACGCTCCAGCGATGTGCGCAGGGCTTCATGGCGCGCGATCGTTTGCCGGAATGCCTGTTCGAGCCTGCCTGCATCCAGCTCACCCGTAATCCGGAACGCCATCGGCATGTTCCAGTCCGTTTTGCCGATGCTCACTTCGTACCCGTATGCCTGATACGGTGTTGTCGGGTATGCGTCCAGCTCGGGCGCACGTGGGATCGGCTCATGTTCTGTCGCACGTTCTGCCTCACGTGACGATTGCCGGATTTGCCTGATCCGTGCGCACAACGCTTTTACCGTCTGATATTCGAACACATCTTTCAGATCCAGCGTGACGCCGAATTCCTGCTCTATTTGAGAAACGAGCAACATCGCTTTCAACGAATGGCCACCGAGTTCAAAAAACGTGTCCTCGACGCTCACCTGTTCTTTTTCCAGCAACTGCGCCCACATTTCCGCCATTTTCAGTTCAAGCTCATCTTCAGGAGCCACATAGGGCCGCTGCGGATGCAACCTGGGTTTCGGCAACGCCTTGCGATCCACCTTGCCGTTGGAGGTAAGCGGTAGGCTCGGTACGATCACGATGTGAGACGGGATCATGTACTCCGGCAATTCCTCTTTCAATTGCTCTCGTACCATCGTATGCGTCAGCTCGCGATCCGGATCGGTCTTCGTCACATACGCGACCAAATGGGAGTGGCCTCGCTCATCGCGATCGGCGATGACGACCGCTTCGCTTACTTCCGGCAAGGCGATGAGTCTTGCTTCCACTTCATCCAGTTCAACGCGTTGTCCGCGAATTTTGACCTGGCGGTCCAGCCGGCCCAAATATTCCAGATTGCCGTCGGGCAGCCACCGCACCAGGTCTCCCGTCCGGTACAACCTTTCGCCCGGAGCAAATTCAAACGTCGACTCGATAAACGCCTTCTGCGTCAAGTCCGGGCGGTTCAGATACCCTTTCGCCAATCCTTCACCGCCGATGTACAGCTCGCCCGCCACTCCGACCGGCTGCCGCTGCCCCCAACGGTTCAGCACATACAGCTTCGTGTTGTGGATCGGACGCCCGATCGGCACCGTGTTCCATTCGCGCACCGATTCGTCCACCGTATATGTCGCCGCAAACACCGTCGTCTCCGTCGGTCCATAGCCGTTGGCGATCCGCCCCGGTCCGAGGGCGTCCAGCGCTTTCAGCACATGCTTCTTCGAAGCCGCTTCCCCGCCGAAAAACAGCTTCCGTACATGCTGCAAGCTGTGCACATCCCAATCGACGACCGTGTTGAACAGCGCCGCCGTCATAAAGGCTGACGTGATGCGCTCTTCCCGCAGCACCCGGCACAGCGCCGCTGCGTTCAGCACATCTTCCCGCCGGATCAGGACAAGCGTCGCCCCGTTCAGCAGCGCGCCGAAGATTTCGTACGTCGAGCCGTCAAACGCATAGTTGGACAGCTGCAGCATCCGGTCTCCCGGGCCGATGTCGGCAAAACCGTTGTTGACGCTGGTCTTGATGACATTCCGGTGCGTCGTGACAACTCCTTTCGGCGTCCCCGTCGAACCGGACGTGTACATGATATAG
>CALAME010000015.1 GCA_937925675.1 uncultured Paenibacillaceae bacterium
ATTTTTATCGTTTCGCGCACCTTGAACGATTCTGCAATCGCTGAGACGATATTATTTATTGTCTCAAGCGACTTCTCTACTTCTTTGCGTGCTGAGACGATATTTTTTATCGTCTCATGCACCTATTACACTTCTTTGCAGGTTGAGACAACATTTTTTGTTGTCTCACATGCCATTCACGTAACCAGGCACACTGAAACGTCACTTTTTGTTGTCTCATGCAATTTTCAGGTTATTTTGTGTGCTGAGACGACACTTTCTGTTGTCTCATGCACCGCTCTCGCTTCTTCACGTGCTGAAACGGCACTTTTTATCGTCTCACGTTTTGTTCACCCATAAGCACACTGAAGCTTACTAAAGTGACACATTTTGTCGGTACTTTCTGTCGTCTTACTATAGTCTTACTATAGTCATACTGTATAAGAGATATACGAGCATCGATAACGAGTATTATTAAGTATTATTTGCTTCCTACAACCAGGACTCATATTTTTCCCGGATGTTTTCAGATGAAATGAGGCCTTTCTGCAACAAATAGCTCGGTACTTGACGGTTGTACTTTCTGATTTTCGTATTAATCTTCTCGATTTTTTCTTCGATGAAGTCATTTTTCTCAGCATCGATCCAATCGATAAGTGCCTTCATATCTTTAATGATTTCTTTTCTTAGCTGTAGCCAAGGTGGTAGGATATTCGCATTTTTTAGAACACTATCCAGCGGATCACCTTCAGGAACCTCAACCGGTTTTCCTTTCCACTTCTCGACATCAAAATTGCCTGATTCCATATATTCCGCCACGGCTTGGTCGATTAGCGAATTGTACCAACGGGCATCATTTACCGCCTTGGCGGAGTTCTCCGCTGATTCCTGGGAAACATCCATTTTATTTTGTGTTTCTTTCTTCTCCTTTTTAAAAAACACAGGGGTTCCCTCCTTATCATTAAGGTGTGGTATAAGAAACCAGGATGCGATTTACGATTTAAGAATCTAAGATGCGATTTAAAAAGTTAAGAAATGCGGTTCAAGAAGCAGTTTCTGTATCGAAACTCTGTTTATCAGAAATCCGTTTATCAAAGCTATGTTACCCGATATTCTGTTTACCGGGCTTATCGGAATTCTGTTTATCGGAACTCTGACTACCGGTACTCTGTTCGTTCCAGATCTGTCTCATTTCTTCACAAGTTTCAAGCAGTTCGTCAAGCTTGCCGACTCCGGCGATTTGTCCTTCTTTCAGAACAATAATCTGATCTGCTTTTTTCAGCAGGAAAGGTTGGTGCGTCACGATAAAGAACGTTTTGTCCGCATGGGCCTGAAGCAGATGCTCCCAAACTTTTCGTTCCGTATGGATATCCAAGGCTGTAGACACATTGTCGTAAACATATAGCTCACAATCTTGAACCAGCGAGCGTGCAATGGATACGCGTTGTCGTTGCCCTCCGGAGAGCTTGCTTCCTTTGGGGCCAACGACAAAATCAAGTCCTTCCTCTTTTTGCGAGATATCTTCATTCAGGCAAGATTTTTCCAATATATAGGAAAAATCTACATCTCGATCATCATCACCAAGCAGAATATTTCCCCTAATCGTATCGTTAAAGAGTGTCGGTGTTTGCGGAACAAGGGATATATGCGGCGGAAGCATAAATCTGTCCAGTTGATCCATCAAGACGCCATTCCAATAAATCTTCCCCCGATCTTTGGGCAGGGAACCGAGAAGAAGCTTCAGCAATGTTGATTTCCCCGAGCCGATTTTGCCGGTGATCACATTGATCGTTCCTTTTTGGATCTCCAGATGAATATCTCTAACGCCATTTTGTGAACCGGGATATTGATAACTCAAGGACGAAACTTTCAGATCCTGTAACGGTATGGCGGAAGGGTGTGCCAAGGTCTTAAAGCGCTCTTTCGTTTTCGAAAAATCATGCTCGACCAGTTCCTGCGGAGCACCGCAAACTTCATTCATTCGTTCAATCGAAACAGAAATGCGTTGGAACTGTGTCGCCACTCCACCAAACCGCACTACCATTTGCGTCACCCAGGTTAAATAATAAATATACATGGCAAGATCGCCTACGGAGAATTGACCGGCTTTGATTTTGTCTGCTACCAGTAATAAAATGAGCCCGGTTCCGATATTGACGATATTGTGGAAGGTGGAATTGACGAATGCCCCCAAAACGCTTTCTTTGACAGCGGATTGAAAGCGATCCCGATTAATGTCAGTAAATTTCCGGGTGACATAGCTTTCAGCGCCTGCTACTTGAACAGCTTGCACGCTGGAAAAGATCTCGCCCAGAAAAGAGCTGACCTTGGCCGTTTTCTCCCTGAACTGTTTTTGCACCTGTTCCACTCTTTTTTTGAACAAATGGATTCCGATCACAACAATAACGATCGGAACAAAGACAAACAACGTCACAAATACGTCTGTGACCATCATCATATAGAAAGCGAAAATCGAGAAGACCGCAGCCCCGAATACATCCAGGAGATAAATGATGCCTAAATACATGCTGGTCTGATCCACATCTTCCCGGAATCGATTCAAAATCTCACCGCTGGCCGATTGTTCCGCCAGCGATGCCGGCTTTTTGTAATGACAAGCCAACATATTCCGTCTCAACAAAGAGGCGATCAGTTGTGTGAACGTCACATCCACAAACCGATTCAGTAAAAAAAGCATCACGCGAAAAATATGGCCGCCCGCAAAGAGAATGAGTAAAAACCAGAGAAATTTCTTTTCCGTTTCATACATGGGCAAATGATTGAAGAAGTTTTGGCTCACATATGCCGGCAAAAGAAATAGCAGCCAACAGGCAACGGCCAAAAGAACGTTAAATAGATAAAGCCCAGGTTTAAACTTCACCAATTGGATTAAGGTTTGGATCGGTTTCATGCCAACAGATCTCCTTTTTTTTGCTGGAGCAAGGTGTAATAATACGATTCACGCTTGTTTTGCAAATGCTCTCTCGTGTCAAATTCTTTAACCTTCCCATTTTCCAGCACCATGATATAGTCAGAAAATTTCAGCGTTTGCAGGCGATGAGCAATAATGATCACCGTTCTGCCTTCTGAAATGCGTTGGATCGCATTCAAAATGAGTGTTTCCGTGTACGGATCAAGGCTGGACGTCGCCTCATCGAGAATGATGATGCGAGGGTCCTTTAACAAGATCCGGACCAAGGACAAGATTTGCGCTTCTCCCTCTGACAAATGGACGTCCTCTCCGCGAACATGGGTGTCGAGTCCTTTCGGGAACTTTTTGTACCATTCTTCAAGTTCCAGTCGGGATATCGCATCTTTGATTTTTTCATCGGGTATGGTTTCGTTGTAGAAAGTAATATTATCCCGCAACGTACCGTGTAACAATTGAACTTCCTGTGTCACGATTGCGATATTTTGACGAATACTTTGAATCGAATATTCGCGAACGGAACGTCCATTGAAACGGATATCTCCTTCATCATATTCATAAAACCGGTACAGCAAGCGTGAAACCGTTGTTTTTCCACTTCCGGTGCGGCCGATAATGCTTAATACTTTTCCAGCAGGCAAAGCAAAGGAAACACGATCGAGCACTTTTTGATCACCTTGGTAGCAAAAAGAGACATCTAGAAACTGGATGGAGATCGGCTGATCAGAATTTAAATGCAAATCCCCTTCCTGCATGGGGTGGTCGTCTTTATATTGGTACAATTCTTGGATTCTGCGAATGCTGGCGGAGGCTCTCTGAATATCTTGAAATTGGTTGGACAATTGCTCGATGGGGGTTCGGAGCATTTGAGCATAGGTAAATACTAAAAAGATCGTACCGATCGACATCATTCCTCGGGTGTAGAAATAGAGGCCTAACGCCAACGAGGCTGCCGTTGAGATCGAAAACAACATGACGGTTGAGCTCCAGGTCAGCGTACTGACCATAAACGCTTTCCGTTCGGATTTGAGCTTACGGGTCATCAAATTTTCCAAAGCTCTAAGCATGTTTTGAACGGCTCCGTTATGCTTGATCACTTCTACCCCCTGGAGACGCTCTTCTATAAATCCGAACAGCTTCGCGCTAATTTCGCGATTCTTGATCCAAAACGGCACGGCAACAGCGTTGGTCTTGCGGATAAACACGATCATTAACAAGGAAAAAGCGAAAAACGCTAACCCAATTGTGAGATGAATGCTAAAAAAAGCAATCAGAATCCCGATGAGAAGCAAAACATTGTTGATGATCGACACAAACAGGGAGGAAAGAAAACCGGACAGGAAAGAAACATCTCCGTCAATGCGTTCAATCATTTCACCCGGTGTTCTTTGCTGATGGAAAGCAGGGCCCCGCTCGATACAGTAAGAAAAGAGGTCTTCCCGAAGTCGGTTTGTCGTTTTCCACGCCACGCGTTGGCTGATGTAGGTATCGATGATCGTAATCCCTTGTCCGACAAGGGACAAGCCGATAAAGATTGCAGCAAGTACGACTAGATTTGTCGTGGTATCGCCTGAAACGGCTGCATCAATAAATTGACGAATGATCTGCGGAGTGTAAATCGCTATGAATGTATTTGTGATGATTAGTAGTAAAAGTAGAATTAAAATCCAAAAATAGGGTTTAAGATATGTGCTAACTAAATTTCTAGAAGATTTACTCATTCCCCAAAAATCCCCTTTAATCGAATTTTTCCATTGTATTATATTCATTTTTTAATTGTAGAATTAAAGTTTGCACGATCTTGTTTATTGATGAAAAATATTCAATTAGGATATACTCATCATTAATTTCGATACCAAAAGCATCTTCTAACTCCAAAATCATCTCTATAAATTTCATAAAGTCATTCCGTACTTGAGTAAATCTTCATAACTGTTGATCACGTCTTCTACTTCCAAAACATCTTTGACCCCCAAAATACTAATTTCAATATAAACTCGGTTCTATTCTGTCCCTTAGGATTAAAGAGAGAACGGAAAACGTCGGCAATATTTTGAAAGAAAATCCGGGTAAAAAAAGGTACAAAAAAATAGTTGAATAGAAATGATAGATTGTTTTCCCCGGGTCGGGTTGCCAATCCCATTTTTTTCAAACAAATCGTTGCCCTCTTCCTGCTAACTCGATGGGGACGATCTCAATTCCCTGTAAACCATCTTTCCAAGTGTAATAAAAAGTTGCAGAAGAACCCGCATAAGGTAAGCAAAAAAACTTTTTCATATGACTTTGATTGGAAAACTCACATGACACAATGAGCTGGGTCATCAAATCATAGCGGAAAGATTTTACTCTAATTACTCGATATTAATTTCACCAGCAAACAATAGAACTCCGAGACTTTTTTAAATATTTACCCTTGGCGCCAGAAGGTTTTCCAATACAGGCACCCCCATACATTTTTTCAAAATACATCGATTTAACAGGAAATGTAATCCGTTTAATAACTCTCAATAGTAATTATTCCATTTTTTTACTTGGTTAATGTTACTATAACACAAACATATATATAGGAAAAGCCTAAATTTTTCATAGTGCATGTCAAGTTTTTATGGGCAATATCCCTTTAAAAAATTCAGAGTGGCTTTTTACCTTCTCTTGGTAACGCTTTACTTTCTTAAACTTCTAAAATCGTTTCACGGTTCAAAGCAGGCAACCAAAAACTATTCAATCATTGCGGGGGCTTTCCCGATATGATGAGCCCTAGATGAATAGTTCGACAGCCAATTCCTCCAAATGTTGGCTGATCATGTTCCGGATTTAAAAGTCTTACAACTGGTTTTTAAGAGTGACAGTTGCTTCTTCCATGTAGACAGGGAGTTCTTCGGAGTTGATTTTCTTCCCAGCTTCTTATTACGTAGGAGCATGGATGTGGAAATTTTTCTTAAAAGTGTGTAGTAAATTTTTTCCACGTGGTGGGAAGGAATATGCATTTAAAAAACCAAAATTATCTAAACCTGATTGTTTTCAAGGGGATAAAATTAAGTACTGGAGGACGTTTGAAAGCGGTTCTTATTTAAATATCCTATAGTGAAAGTGTCAGTTTCATAGTATTTGTTTATAAGTAATCACGAATAACTCACCAAAAACCGTCTTTACCATAAAACAGGGGCACGAGTGTTTCGCGCCCCTTTTTCGAGTGCTTCGCGCCCCTGTTTTTACATATTCCCCTACATCATCCGTTACAGATTCCCTTCTTTGGTTGGACCAAGGACTCCCGGTACATGCAAACCGGCCTGACGGAGCAGTACAGTCATTTGTCCACGGTGGTGCGTTTGATGATCAATGAGAGTTCTTAGCATTGCACCGCGCGGTACTTTGCCCGCAAAAGTATCGACTGCCTCGACGATTTTTTCATCATCAAGGTTTTGTTCTATTACAAGTTTAACTTCCTCAGCGACTTTAGAGTAGGCATTCACAATTTCTTCTGCGCGGCTGGGAACTTGTTCCGGGTCTCCGGGAGGGCTGAATTTAAGGCCAATCTGCTCCATAAAGAATGCGGGACTGTTCGCCAAATGCCATCCCAGCCAGCCCAAAGTATTATGTCCCTCTACGATGGCTTGGTCCAATTTGTCATCGGTAAGGGATTGTAAAACTTTCAAAGTGCCCTGGGCTGAAATTGACCAATCATTCAAAAAATCGTTTACAGTGCGATACAACGAAAATGACCTCCTTTATACCCAATATGAAATTCATGGAAAATATTTCTGATTATTTCCGATTATTTATTATACCATTCATCCCTTTTAGCTGAAGGGTCTTTCGCAAGTAGGTGTATTCAGACGGGTTTGTTTATAGAAATTCGCACAAAAAAACAGCGATGATCATTTCGCTGTCCATTACGTGCTCACGTGCCATTCTGCATCTAACGGATTTGCAGTGTAAAGGGATCCAGCCGTTCCTTCAGCTCCGAGGAATTCCCTTGCAGGATGACTTCTCCACTTTCCAACACATAGCCCCGGTTGGCCAGTGCCAGCGCCATGCGTGTATTTTGTTCTACGACAAGTACAGAGACGCCGCTTTCGTTAATTTCTCTTATGGCTTTAAAAATTTCCTGCACCAACATCGGAGCCAGTCCCATTGACGGTTCGTCCAGTAACAGCAACTTCGGTCTCGCCATCAATGCGCGGGCGATCGCCAACATCTGCTGCTCCCCGCCACTCAGCGTACCGGCCAGTTGGCTTTTTCTTTCCTCCAGACGAGGGAAAAGACGGAACATTTTTTCTTGGTCTTTGCGAATCTCCGCCCGATCTTTTCTCAAATAAGCACCGATGCGCAAATTATCCAAAACGGTCAAGTCAGCAAACATCCCTCTTCCTTCCGGCACATGGGATATGCCGAGCTTTACGATCCGGTGCGGCTCCATGTTTGTAATTTCTTGTCCCTCATATACAATCCGCCCTGATTTGGCTTTCACAATGCCGGAAATACAGCGCAATGTCGAAGTTTTCCCAGCCCCGTTCGCTCCGATCAGGGCGACGATTTCACCCTTTTTCACAGTCAGATCCAACTGTTTCACCGCGGGGATATGGTCATAGACTATGGACAAACCCTCAATTTTTAGGATCGGTTCCGCGTCATGATGAGTTTCATTTTGATTTTGATGAGTTTCATTTTGAGTATCGTTTTGCGCTCCAAATTGAAGCTCCTTTTTGGTACCCTTTTTAGCAGGTTCGTTTGTGTGATTTACAGGGTTCTCCTTTTGTACAGAGGTTTCATTTTTAAATGGTTCAGTCATACAGGTCGTCCCCTCCACCCAGGTAAGCCTCGATGACCCGCGGGTTGTTTTGAATTTCTTCCGGCGTGCCTTCCGCGATCTTTTCACCATGGTCTAGCACAACGATTTTATCCGATATTTCCATGATCAGCCGCATGTCATGTTCAATCAGCACCATGTTGATCTGGTGCTCCTGTGATAGAAAACGAATTCGTTCGGAAAGCTGCAACTTTTCAGAACTGTTCATCCCTGCCGCAGGCTCGTCCAACAACAAAACCTCACATCCGGTAACAAGTGCGCGGGCAATTTCCAACAACCGTTGTTCGCCGTAGGGTAAATTTCCCGCCATTTCATCCAGTTTGTGTTGAAGACCGACCACCTTCAGCTGTTCAACACACTGCTCCGAAATCTCCTGGCGCCCTCGCCTTCCTGATTTCGTCAAGAACAAAGACCGCCAAAACCCTTCCGAATTGCATTGCGGATGTGCGACGAGAACGTTTTCCAGGACGGTCATATTTTTGATAATCCGGGTATTTTGAAAAGTGCGAGCGATCCCGATCCGTGCCCGTTCATAAGGTTCCAGTTTGGAAATGTCGCGCTCTTTGAAATAAATTTTCCCCGTAGTCGGCTTATAGATCCCGGTTAAAAGGTTGAACAAAGTCGTCTTTCCTGCCCCATTCGGACCGATCAGCGCCGTAATTTGCCCGCTCGGCACTTGCATATTAATGTTATTTAACGCTCGCAGTCCTCCGAATTGGACTGATATGTTTTCAAGACTTAACAGACTAGACATGTTCCATCCACGGCACCTTTCTGGCTAATGTCCACGCATCTTAAAAATGCAATTGCCCATGTATAATCATCCGCTAATCTCACTACGCCTCCGCGCAACGACTAATTTGTATATTATCATCCATCCATGCATCATCCACACAACAGTTCATTTCTGTCTAATATGATCTTGTACTTTTCTCGATCCGGCGAATGGTTATGGCACTGAAAACTTTACAGCACTGAAAACCAATATCATGTGCTATAATCATGTGCCACGATCCATGTGCCATATGCCAAAATCATGTGCCAT
>CALAME010000016.1 GCA_937925675.1 uncultured Paenibacillaceae bacterium
TGTCACCGCCGGATTATAATTGACCCAAGATCGCCGAAAAGAAAATGACCCACCCCTGTAGAATATTCTCCCTCTGAGAACAATCAGGAAATAGTTTCAGAGGGGAGATATATGCTAAGGAGTGGGACTGTGATCAGCTTACATGAACTTTACGCCAACGGCAAGAGCATTCGGGAAATTGCCCGCATCACGGGACTTTCCCGAAATACCGTGCGCAAATACTTGCGCGCCAACGGCATCCCCGAGCCGCACTACGGCAAAAAGAGAGGATCCAAACTCGATCCCTTCAAACCTCTCATCGACCAATTCATGGCCCAGGGAATCTTCAACTGCGAGGTGCTGCTGCGTCTACTTAGAGATCAGGGCTATACCGGCGGCATCACTCTCATCAAGGACTATGTAAAACCGCACCGGCCGCCGAGGAAAATCCCTGCCGTACAGCGATACGAAACGAAACCGGGGTACCAGACGCAAGTGGACTGGAAGATCTGCGAATATGTCGATTTGAACGGGGAAGTGCGCAAGATTCCGGTGTTTGCGATGGTGCTGGGGTATTCCCGGATGATGTACATCGAGTTTGCCAAAAGGTGCGACATCCACAGTTTCTTGCGCTGCCTGATCCACGCGTTAGAGTACTTCGGCGGTGTTCCGAAGACGATGCTGACGGACCAGATGAAGACGGTTATCCTCGGCATGGGCGATGATCGAAAGCCCCGATGGCATCCGCTGTTTGAGGATTTTGCCGCAACGGTCGGCATGGTTCCGAAAGTCTGCCGCGTCCGGCGGCCGCAAACGAAGGGCAAGGTAGAACGGACCGTTCAATTTATTGAGCAGAATTTCATGCCGGGCAGACGGTTTACAGATGTGGAAGACCTGAACCGTCAGGCAAGGCAGTGGTGTGACGAGCAGAACCAGCGCATCCACGGGACGACCGGGGAGAGACCGATTGACCGTTTGGCGCAGGAAGAGCTCAGGGCACTCCCACCGGCAGATCGTCTGGCCAAATACCGGTTTGAGGTGCGAAAAGTCAGCCGGGACGGATTTGTGAGCTATGACGGCGTGCGATATGGCGTTCCCTGGAAGTACAGCGGGCGGGACGTGAAGGTGCGTCAGATCAACGGATTCATCGAGATCTACCGGGAACAAGAACTCATTGCCCGGCACAAGGAACAACATCGATCGCGGACGCTGGTGATGTGCGAACACCAATACGCGAACCTCAGCACGGCCCAGGGGTATGCATACCCGAAGCCGCAGGGCATCCAGATTCCGGTGCAGGACGTGGAAGTGCGATCGCTGGATGTGTATGAGCGGCTGGCGGAGGTGGGAACATGATCGAACTGGAACAGGCCCGACTCCGTCTGGAGGAGCTGGGGTTGGGACAAGCGGCCCAATCGCTGGATGCAATCCTCGAAGCTGCAAGCCGCAGCCAAAGCACGTATCTGTCGTTTTTGAATAAGCTACTGGAGGCAGAGCTTCAGGAGCGTCAGCGCCGAAACGTCGAGGTGCGCATGAAACTGGCGCATTTGCCGTACCGGCGCACATTGCAGGAGTTCGACTTCTCCTTTCAGGCTGGCATAGACGAACGGCTCATCCGGGAGCTTGCCAGTTTGACGTTCATCGGTCGGCAGGAAAACATCCTGTTTCTCGGCCCTCCCGGAGTGGGCAAGACGCACCTGGCTGTAGCGATCGCCATGGAGGCGATTGGCCAGGGATTGCCTGTGTATTTCGTTTCCCTTGCCCAACTCGTGGGCGATTTGCGGAAGGCCTATGAAGAGAACCGTTTGGACAAGCGGATGCGCGTGTATCTGAGGCCGCGTCTGCTCATTGTGGACGAAGTAGGCTATCTGCCACTGGATCCGCTGGCAGCGAATCTGTTTTTCCAACTGGTGTCGGCCCGCTATGAGAAGGGAAGCATGATCCTGACGAGCAACAAAAGCATTGGCGAGTGGGGAGAACTGATGGGTGATCCTGTTCTGGCGACAGCGGTGCTGGATCGGCTGCTGCATCACTGCCATGTCGTCAACA
>CALAME010000017.1 GCA_937925675.1 uncultured Paenibacillaceae bacterium
TTTACTCACGGCTGGTCAAGAACCTATGCAAAACGGTAGTCTGCGCATGGAAAAAGGATTTACAGCTGGGTACGCAAATATGAGGAGCATGGTGTAGACGGGCTCGTGGACAGACGAGGAAAACGCAAACCGTTGGAAGCCATGAGTGAAGTCGAGCGTTTGCGGGCGGAGAACAAAATGCTCAGAGTTGAAAACAAACGGAAGGAAATGGAGAACACCGTCTTAAAAAAGCTGCAGGAAATCGAAAGGAGGCGGTCCTGAGCGGCGTACGCTAGGAGAAGCTTTACCTGACCGTAAAGGAGCTTCATGAACAAGAAGGCTATCCCGTCGCAACGGTTTGCAACATGTTGGACTTGAACCGGTCGTCCTATTATAAATGGCTGCACCGCGAAAAGAGTGTCCGGGAGCGCGAAAACGAGGAACTGCTCCATAAACTTGGTCACATCTATGCTGAATTCCATGGAATCTATGGATACAGACGACTCACAGATGAACTGAACGCAAGGAACGGGACCCAGTACAACTACAAGCGGATATATCGTCTGACTCAATTGGTGGGCATCAAAGCGGTGATCCGGAGAAAACGTCCGCATTACCAACGTTCTACGCCAGAGATCACGGCAGAAAACATCTTGAATCGAGATTTCGCGGCAGAGAAACTGAATGAAAAATGGCTGACTGACGTAACAGAATTCAAATACGGCAACAACGAAAAATTATACCTGAGCGCGATTTTAGACCTCAAGGATAACAGTATTGTTTCCTTCGCCATGGGCAAAAGCAACAATAACCGTCTCGTCTTCGACACCTTTGACTTGGCCGTATCAAATACCCTGATGCACGTCCCATCTTTCACAGCGACAGGGGATTTCATTTCACAAGCAAACAATTTAAGGCGAAGTTGGACAAGGCCGGGATGACGCAAAGCATGTCACGTGTTGGTCGTTGCATTGATAACGGCCCGATGGAAGGCTTCTGGGGAGTTCTCAAATGTGAGATGTACTACCTGAACGAATTCAAAGATTATGAAAGCCTGGCGAAAGCAATTGAGAATTACATACACTTTTACAATTACAAGCGGAGACAAAAGAGGTTAAACAAGCTTGCTCCAATGACGTACCGTCAGTTACTTGAGAATGTTGCATAAAAACGGATTCCGCAATTCACGGAGTCCAAACAATACGATTTTTGTTTTTTTCACTGTCTACTTGACAGGGGGCAGTTCATCCTGTTGATATATGGCTCTTTTTTTTATCCAAAATTGCTGATAGCTTTAACATGAAATCGGAATGTGGATAAATCAGGCCTGTGGATAACCCGCCATCGCACTACGGAATGCCTGTTTCAATGCGTTTTTGGAGCCGGGCTTTTAAGTCTTCTTACGTTCTGATGTGATCCTGCGTTTTTTTGCACAACCCAAAGAAGACCTGATTTTTACAGGTCGAAATGCCGTTATGGCCAGGGATGAATCGAACCGTTAGGCCGCATGTAGAGTCGGAATGAAGCTTATGGCCAATGCTCTGAGCTTTTGCTGCATCGCATCGACGATGCCAGCGAGTGTCGGATTCGGCGCAAGCCGGATATGCTGGTATCGGCCGGAGCCGACCACATTGCCGGGTACCCGGATCACCGCTCGGCGAATCGTTTGGACTTCGCACCGCTGCAAGGTTTCCGGCATCAGCGTCTGTTTGAACCAGACCATCACGTTGTAGGCAATGGCCTTGATCCAGCTGAACAGCAGGTTGCGGAGCATGGAATGTTGGCTGTTTTGTTCCACCGCATAACCTTCTTTCAATTCATCGATGCGATTCTCGATGTTGGCGCGCTTGTTGTACGAGCGAAGCAGCATGAGCGGCTTGAGATCGGTATTGGTGACAATGGCTTGGAAGGAATAGGTCGTGAGAGCCATCGTCAATTGGCCATCGGTTGTACGCTCGGTTTCGTGGGCTTCCCGGTAGATGACACAGCGCCTGGCTTTCTCCCAGTTGGTAAGGAGAATCGGGATGTCGGCAGCAGCCCAACGATCATCCTCGTCTGCGAACGTAATGTGCTCTTCCTTTTCGTTCAGCGTCTCCCAAAAGGCGGGATGCTGCTGCAGATAAGCGATGGCCTTCTTGACGGTCGCTTTCTTCGGGAGCTTGAAGATGTACTGCCAGCCGCGTTCTTCGGCGTACGCCATGACAGCTTCGTCGGCAAAACCGCAGTCGGCCCGGATGCCTTCGACGATCCATTCCGGCGGCAGCATCGCTTCGACTTCTTTAACGAACGAGAGCAAATCCTTCATGCCGTTCATGTTGCCGGGATTCAGTTGCAAGTGGATCAGCTCGCCGCTTCCGGCGATGAAAACAACCCGGATCTTGTACGAGGGACGTCCGTGGTAACGCGGATTGTAGCCGTTTGTCGCGCCTTCCTGCTCCCCGAACAGCGTGATGACCGTGTCGTCGATGTCGATCCAGACCAGGCGCTTTTCGCCCGTCCGCGCCTTATGTGCCAGCAAATCCCGGTTTAACGCGACAAGCTGAATCAAATGGCTCCAGGTGAGTTTGCCCAGGAAATTACGAAAGGTGCTTTCGTCAGGAAAACGCTCGATGCCGGTAACGATCTGGTAACCAGGGTCCGACTGCAGGGCATTCATATGTGAAAAACGTGTGTGGCCGAGCAGCGCGCAGTCCAGCAGGTGATCGACGAGCTTTTCGGCCGTGTAGACACAGTTGGCTTTTTGTTCCAGATGAACGTGACTCTCGATAAGGGTGTCCAGACCGATGAGTTCTTTGAACCGCGCGAGGAACTGGAAGTTCCCGGCTTCCGTGACGGTGTTGTTGTCGAATGTGACCGGTCTCAACTTCTTCATGATCTGCTTGATTCGGCGACGCTCCGCAAGAATTTCCATTCGGCGTTCGCGGCGTGTTTTTTGTTCTGGCGCATGGTTCGTTGCTTGTGGTACCATGTTGCTAGGGACACTTCCTCTCGTTGGTTATTCGTGGTGGTTTAACCTTTGACAAGAGGCTTGCAGTGTCCTGTTTATTTTGCAAAAAAATTGGCAACTTTTTATGACGAAAATGCCTTGTCACAACGTGGAATCCATGCTCCAATTCCGAGTGTAAATGTTCCTATAATGGCAGCTGTAATGAACATAATAAATGCCCATTTTAAATCACCTCTAAACAATGCAGGAAAAAAACCGAAAAAGAATGTTGTCCAGCTGAAGCCAACCTTGGCCTCCTTTAATACGTTAGCATCATTGATTAATTGTACCCGCATAGGAAAAACCTCCTAATACAATTGGTGTTTTGTAGGAAGTATATTCGACGAATAGATCCAATATCCTCCTTTTTTTATCCTTTTTTACCTAGTTCTTGAGTTCGGATTAATCGGAATTCTTTTATTTCCTCGTTACAAATGCTATGATGAGAGTGGATAATCAACCATGGTGAATCGTAGAGAAGGGGAGCTCAATTTTTCAATGGAACTTTCATTTAAACGTGTCTATACAAACGAGGATATTGGAAAGGTTGCCCGATTAGCGAAGGAAATTTGGCATGAATACTATGTGTCTATCCTCTCTCGAGCACAGATAGAATATATGGTAGAAAAATACCAGTCGGTCGCTGCGATTCGCGGACAGATTGAGCAAGAAGGTTTTGAGTATTATTTGATGGAAAAGAAAAACGGCATTTTATCGGCCGATTATATTGGATATATGGGGGTCAAACCTGACCAGGGCAAACTGTTTCTGAGCAAGTTTTATATCCAAAAGGAACATCGGGGTAAGGGATATGCAAGCCAGGCGCTGGCTTATTTGCAGCACATTTGTCAAAAGCGAAATCTAAATGCGATTTGTTTGACGGTGAACCGATACAATGAGCGAAGTATCGCCATTTATAAGAAGAAAGGTTTTCAGATCGTTCGTGAGCAAGTGGCAGATATTGGTAACGGATTTGTGATGGACGATTATGTTATGGAATTGCAACTTATGCTGTAAACGGCGGGGGAGTAAAAGCCTCACGCCTTTTTTGTTTACCTTGCGGTATGGAAGTTGTTTATACTATTAGCGGATTATAAACGGTTAAGAATGGTAGCGATCAAACAATGAAAATAGGAGGTAAAAAATGATTATCCGTGAATCCCGGGATCATTTCACGATGATCACCCAGCATGATCATTCCGCATTGTCAGGTGAAATTGAAAAATATTTTCAACCTTCATTATTCGACTTTTCATCATATTCAGCACTCCACGATACCGCAATGTGTGGAATTTGTTCAACATGAAACCTCCAGACAAGATCGATTGATGATGCAGCTTGGACATCCTGACCAGAATATGGTCAAACAGCACCTCCTACTTTTAAAATTGTGTGATGAAATCTCGTTGTATGTTTGTCTGAACAAGGAGGGTGCAAAAAAAGAGGAGGAGCATCCTCGGTATCGAGATGAGTTTAAAAGAAAGATCGAAGATCAAAAAATGATTGCCTACTGGGTGAGTGAACACAAAATCAGATTGGATCCGTTCCCTTTTGTTTCCCATTTTCAAGTTACGTTGCGAAAAAGAGAAGTGTCCAAAGAAGCGAGAGAGCAGCTGGGTATTGAGCGTGCGTTTAAAGAAACCCCGGTTTCAGAGGTCCAATTTACCTTTGTTCGCTGAAAATAACTTCCCATTGGTCGCGATCCTTTGACAACGATTCTTTGTTCATCTATAGTTAAATTTAAGACTTTTTTAAATTGGAGGGGTTATGGAGTGGCAAAAGTAGCATTTCTCTTGGCAGACGGATTTGAAGATTCCGAGATGAAAAACCCGTACGAAGCAGTGAAGGAAGCAGGGCATGAAGCCGTTATCATCGGTTTGGAAAAAGGCGCGCAATGTGATGGCAAAAAAGGAACGGTTTCCTATAAGGCCGAGCTCGGAGCAGCTGAAGCAAAGTCTGAAGATTTTGATGCCGTAATTATTCCTGGAGGAAGCGCTCCCGAAAAATTGCGCGTAAACGACGACGTCGTTCGCTTTGTGAAAGAAATGAATGAACAAGGCAAGCTCATTGCTGGCATTTGCCATGGCCCCCAAGTGATGATTAGTGCAGATGTTCTAAAAGGGAAAGCGGCAACTTGCTACATCGGCATTCGGGATGATGTCAAATTGGCCGGGGCTGACTATCGGGATGAAGAAGTTGTAGTCAGCGAAAACATTATAACATCGCGTACACCGGCCGATGAACCTGCTTTCATCCGCGAAATTCTGGCGAAGTTGAATGAAATAATATAAGCTGACGAGGAAGTACTCTTCATAAGTGAGGGTGCTTCCTTTTTTGTTTCATTGGCTATTGACAATTTTTATAATTTAAGATAAGTTCAATGCAGTAAATTCCAACATCTGGATAAACCGAAGGTTTGTAAACGCTTTAAAGTATGGGGATCATGTACAGGGTTATAGGTGAAGGTGGAGGACATGCTAAAACTGCATGGTAAATCGATTATGCGTTTTGTTTTTTCTAAGTCCGTGAAAAATGTGTTCAGTCTTTTGGTGTTGGATATTTTTGCTGCTTTTATCCCGTTGTTGACGGCCTGGTCGTTAAAGACATTGCTCGATAACTTATCCACTCATCCCTTATTTGAAATTTCCATCCTCGCGATTGCTATGTTCGTTTTATTTGGTTTCATGCAGAGTGTGTTTGCAACCATCCGAGAATATGTCGTAAAAGGTATGGAGATCAAAACAAAAAGGATTCTGAATCGGATTTTGATTGTTCATACCCGTGTTATGCCTGTGATCGATTTTGATGCTGAAGAAAAGTTTAGGGATCTTATGAAAGCCAAAAATTCTGCAGACTTCTTCGTAAATATGGTGAATTCTTTTAGCAGTTCGGTACGAACGTTGCTTGTCGTCATCACATTCACGTATGCTTTGTGGTCGATAGATCCCTTAACAGCGATATTATCCCTTTTAATCGGTATTCCTGCCTTGTATTTTGCAGGCAAGGTGGCGGCGATTGAATTTCAAGTGCACCAGGATCAACATCAACGGCAACGTGTTGTCGATTATATCGCAGATCTTCTGATAAAGCCAAACTCTGCAAGAGAAACGAAATTGTACGGTTCGGGCGGTTATTTGATCGGGCGTTGGGAACGAATGTCCCGCTCATTAATCCATGAAAATTTAAAAGTGGCTTTAAAAACGATGATGATGGAATCGTCGGTGATGATTGTTGGTCTTATCCTGTTTTTCTTTGCATGGATCAGGCTTGTTGGTCTCGTGTTGGACGCGACGAATGACTTTGCGGGAGTGACTTTGATTGCTCTGATCCCTTTTGCCATCAGCGTGTACCAAAATATACAAAATGGTCAACGTGACTTCAAGTTGTTTGTGAAGGCTTGGAAAGGATGGTCCATCTATAAAAAAATCTTTGAACGTCCCCAAAATGAGAAAAAGGATTTATTTGAACGGATCAGTGGGGAATCCACAAGTGAACGAATCAGTAGCCGGTCAACAAGCAACACCTTGCTAGAACTTCATGCCATTGGCTTTAAATATCCCGATGCAGAGGAATGGACTTTAAAAGACATTCATTTATCCATTGGCGACGGTGAAACGATAGCACTTGTAGGTGAAAATGGTTCTGGAAAAAGTACGCTGGCCAAAATCATCGCAGGCGTTTATGCGCCGACAACCGGCACCATACGTTTATACGGAAGTGACTTTACCCATCATGGAAATCTGTTAAAAAAGATCACCTCTTTTTTGTATCAAAATCCGATTCGTTATCCGCTTTCCCTTGTTGAAAATATCTCCATGAAGAGGTTGCCAAATCATCGCTTGCAACGCCTGGTCGATATGTTTCACTTACAGGATATAAAGCAGAGCGTTCATCGGTTAGGGGTAGGCTTTGCAGGGGGAACGAATCTTTCGGGAGGGCAATGGCAAAAGGTATCCATGGCGCGGGCGTTTGCCAAAAGAAATCCCAAACTGTTTATTGTGGACGAGCCAACCGCTTCATTGGATCCGGAAGCGGAAGTGGAGGCGTTCCGGTTTTTCAGAAAACATACCCAAAATGTGGCTACGGTGATCATTTCGCATCGATTGGGGTTTGCCAAAGAAGCGGATAAAATCGTCTATCTGAAAGAGGGAATGATTAAAGAAATGGGTACACATGAACAACTGATGAAGTTGAATGGGGAATATGCGTCTTTATATAGGATGCAGTCTGCCTGGTATAAGGAGGGATCCGAATGGGATCGATTCTCCGAATCACTTGGTTAGCATGGTCATCCCATAAATGGGCGGCATTTGGGATGATCGGGGTTATGGTCCTATGGGGGATCTCTCCGATCTTTGAGCTGAA
>CALAME010000018.1 GCA_937925675.1 uncultured Paenibacillaceae bacterium
TCAACCAGGCTTACAGAAAGAAGTTTCTAGGGGAAGAGATCGCGGAAATTCACGAAGTGCGAGCAGAGCCGGAATACAAGGTAGAACTGGTCATCCGTGATCAATGAACAGGAAAAAAGATCAAAGGGAAACAGTGAATAAAGGGGAAGGGGATGGAGATGGGCAACACGTCTACCAACCAAATTCTGCTGAATGGGACCTGGTATTTTTCGTTGGATCCGCATGAAGAGCAAAATTGGCACGAACAGCAGTCGCTTCCGTCGGATCAGATCCAAGTTCCGGGGAGTTGGGAAGAACAAGGGTACGGGGAGCCGTCCCCCCATGAGCCGCTTGGCACATGGAAAAAACCGCATGAATATGAAGGGGTCGCCTGGTATGTCAAAGAGGTTGAAATCCCCGAACATTTCCAAACACAGCGGGTTTATTTGACGCTAAAAGGGGTACGCTGGGTATCCAAACTGTGGATCGACGGCATTTATGTGGGAGAACAAGACAGCCTGGTGACACCGCATCGATATGAGATCACTTCATATGTTCATGCAGGAAAGACACACCGCTTCGCCATTCGAATCGATAACAGAATGAAACTGCCTCTCCACGAAAGTCATATTCATTCATACCATACTTCCACGTATTGGGGAGGCATTACCGGCGGGATCGAGCTGGAGGCAGAGCAGCGTGGAGCCATTCGGAGCGTGCGCATATATCCTCATGTGATGCAGCGGCAATTAAAAATCAGCTTCGATCTCGATCATGATTATCCCTATTCGGATTCGGAATCTTGGAAAATCGTAGCGAAAGTTACAGATGACAGTGACCGGAGGGTGGCGGAAAAAGCATTCGAGATCGATCTGTCTGCACTGAGAAAAAAGGCGTTTCCGCTTGAGATGGTGATGGATCTTCCGGAACCCGAACAACTTCGTCTGTGGTCTCCCGACACCCCGCACTTGCATCAACTGGAACTGACGCTTATCAAAGCGGGGGAAACGTTCAGTACAACAACATGCAGGTTTGGGTTAAGGAGCTTCGAGGCGGAAGGCCAACAGTTTTTGCTTAATGGTGTCCCTGTCTTTCTCTCGGGTTATGTGGATTGCTGCGTTTTCCCTCTGACGGGTTATCCGGTCTGGGATGTCGAACACTACAGAAAGCAGTTTCGTACGGCGAAAAAGTATGGATTTAATCATGTCCGTTTGCACGGCTGGACACCCCCGGAACCTTTCTGGATCGCAGCGGATGAGGAAGGCATGCTCGTTCAGACCGAACTGCCGCACTGGAGCAGACAATATTTGGACCGCGGCAAGGAGCCGGACCAAGCTACCCACGAATTTTTGCAGCGGGAATTGCATCGCATCCTCGATCAATTGCAACACCATCCTTCTTTCGTTATGATGTCCATGGGAAATGAGTTGATCGGTGACGAAGGCCACCCGGCCCTGAACGAATTTGTGAACATCGCCAGGAAGAAAGATGCCACGCGGCTATATACGGATAATACCGGATTTGGGCAACTGCCTGCACAAGACCGGGAAGGAGACTATTTTATCCCGACGTTGAACTGGCATCCGCCTTACCATATATCTCAAGCAGCAACGCCGGACACGGCCGGTGATTTCCGCGAGATTGCAA
This sequence comes from uncultured Paenibacillaceae bacterium, assembly GCA_937925675.1. Lineage (GTDB taxonomy): Bacteria > Bacillota > Bacilli > Paenibacillales > CALAME01 > CALAME01. The sequence goes on from CALAME010000018.1 coordinate 1,627, forward strand.
GGCTGGAACCCAAGCCGTTAATTGCTCATGAACACGGCCAATTTACGATGTATGTAAGGCCCGAGGAAGAGCAGAAATATACCGGTGTTTTGCAACCTTACTGGCTGAAGTCGATCAAAGAGACGTTGTCTACACGCGGGATGGACAAGGATGTCGATCGATTTATAGAAGCTACAGGAAAGCATATGGTGGCTTCATTAAAAGAAAGTCTGGAAAAAGTGCGCCGTACAGCGGGAATATCCGGTGTTCAGATGCTGGATATCCGTGATTTCCCAGGTCAGGGCCACGCCACAGTCGGCATTCTCGATGTTTTTTGGGACAGCAAACAGGTGATCGAACCGGACTCATTTCAGCAGTTTAACGGCCAAACCGTCCTTTTGATGCGCACATCAAGCAGAACGTATTTCTCGGGCGAACCGATTCAAGTTGAGTTGGAAGTATCCCATTTCGGCCAACCGATCCCGGCGGCATTATTGAAATGGGAATTTGAGCTGGAAGATGGCACGGTCCATTCCGGATCGAAAGAGGTCAGCAATATTGCTGGGGGTGGATTGACGGAACTGACCCGACTCAGCGTTTCGATCCATGTGAAGACCGCGCAAAAAGTTCGGCTCAAAGTCGTACTTTCCACAAAACAACATGATTTCTGCAACGATTGGGATTTTTGGGTATTCCCGGCTTGGACACAGCCGGAGCACACCAGTCGCATCTGGACGAATATAGAGGAACTGAGATCCATCCTGTATGGAGCCCAATTTTCTGAATGGATCGGAATCAACGAGCATACCCATATTGAAGTGCGTGACATTGATTTGGCGATCGCCAGCCATCTATCGCGAGATGTGCTCCAGTACGTCGTCGATGGCGGGAAAGCCTGGTTAATGATCGAGGCGGATCAACTGCAGGACGGCGTGGAAACCAAATATTTGCCAATCTTTTGGAATTATCTCTGGTTCCCGGAACAAGGGGGAACCACGATGGGGATGCTGGTGCATGATCATCCCGCCCTGCAAAACTTTCCTACGAACGGGTGCTCGGAGTGGCATTGGTATCACTTGGTAAATGGTGCGACGGCGATAGGGCTGGATACGGTTTCTCACATCCAACCGGTCGTGGAAGTGATTGACAATTTTTATAGAGCCAAAAAACTGGCCTATGTGTTCGAAGCTCAAGTCGGGAAAGGCAAAATTTTCGTTTCTTCCTTGAACACGAAAGATATCAAGACGATGAAGAAGCCGGAAATTCAATATTTTATCGCGCAGAGCTTGCGTTATCTCCGCAGTGACTCCTTTCAACCGGAAGCAAGATTGAGTGTGGGAGAATTGCTCGGTTTATTTAAAGTCAGATCACTGATCCCATTAAGGTCGGAATAATGGGCTGCATGTTCAACGATTGCCGCTCATGGTGCATGATGACTTGGGGTGAGGGCCTTGGATAAAACATCGATGATAGAACGCATGCTTGCTTCTGGAGTTATTGTCGTGATTCGCAGGCAAGATCCGGATAAAGTGGAACAGATCGCTGCGGCTTTAATCGAGGGTGGGGTGAGTGCACTCGAAATTACCGTGGACTCCCCCCGGGCCTTTGAGCTGATTGAATCGATAAAATATACATTCCATGATCGGGTCGTTGTTGGAGCAGGAACCGTCATTACCAAACAAGAAGCGGAGGCGGCTTTAGATGCCGGTGCGGAATTTGTGTTTTCTCCCCATTTCGATGAAGAAGTCGTGAAAACGACCCGATCGCGCGGTAAAATATCCATTCCCGGTGTGCTTACGCCTACCGAAATCGTTCGTGCTCACCAATGTGGCGCGGATATGGTCAAAGTCTTTCCGGCCAGTGTCGTTGGCGCTCATTATGTCAAAGAACTCCAAGCGCCATTAGGCCATATCAAAATGATTCCTACTGGCGGTATAAACTCGGACAATGTGGCCGAGTACATCCGGAATGGTGCAGCTGCTGTCGGAATAGGCAGCTCTTTGATGAAAAGAGAAGTGATTCAAAGCGGTCAGTTTGAAAGATTAACAGATTATGCAAGAAATCTCGTAACGAAGATCCGGCACGCAAGGGAAGAAAAATAAACTTTTCCGCTCATGAACCACAAGCTTGCTTGATGGTGTTCCATACACCGCTGCTTCATTGCCCGGCCACATCGCCGGGCTTTTCGCTTAGCAG
>CALAME010000019.1 GCA_937925675.1 uncultured Paenibacillaceae bacterium
ACAGGGAAATGTCCAAACGATCAAAACGATGGTTAACGGATTAAAACGGGATTCAAAAACGGGGTGTGATGCACACCCCGTTTTACGGTTTACGCATGTATATAACGCTCGTATATGAACGGTATACGTTCGTATATGACGCCGTATACGGACGGTTCGCGCTCGTTTCGTTGATGTTCGACCCGCTCGTTTATCAACTGCTTGCGCTCGTATAGGATTTGAGCGCGGTTTTCCAGAACAGGCGGGAGAGAATCGCCAGCAGAATCGCAAACAGAAGCGCGATCGTTCCCGTCTCCAGTGTCAAACGTCCGGTGAGCGACTGGGCGGGCACGGTCGTCACAAGGGCGACCGGAAAGATGTAGGTGAGAACAAAGCGGACCGCGCCTTTATATACGGAAACGGGATAACGTGCGGTTTCAAACACGGACTGGAACAAAAAGGACAGATTATCCACTTTTACGGCCCAAAACGAACAGGTCATGATTCCCATCCACAATGAATACACGATAATTACCGCGGCGACGAAGAAGAGGGTGAACACGAGCCACGCACTGTACGACATGTCCAGCTCCAGCCGGGATGTGGCAAACGCCGTCAGCGCGATGCCGATCACCACGTCCGCGAGACGCCAAAAGACGAGGTGGCGAAAACTGATATAAAATTGGCTGTCCACCGGTTTAAGCAGTACGAAATCGAGCGTTCCTTCCCGGATATGGTTGACGAGACGGCTCATGTTCGGTTGCAGGAAAAAGGCGATCAGTCCCTGCATCGCATTGAACACGCCCAGCAGGGCAAGCACTTCGTAAAAGGACCAGCCGCCGATTGAATCCGTTTGCAGGAAAAACAGGCGGATCGTTAAAATCGCTCCCAGAAGGGTCAGCATCGTATTTAAAAAATTGCCGACAAAATTGGCCCGGTATTCAAATTCTTCGACGAGGCAGGCACGGAAAAATTCCCGCAACAAGCGAACGTATTTCAAGATCGTTCTTCCTATCGATTGGATTCCAGACATGCCTTCATCCTCCCACCGCACTGTATTTTCGGATGCCCCATTTCCACTCCAGGCGGAACAACAGAATCAGCACGGTCAACCAGATGCATTGCAGGCCAAAATATTTGCCGATCAAGACCGGGTCGGTCAACTGGCCGGACAACATTTCCACCGGAAAACCGACTGTAATATAAAACGGCAGCCATTCCGCCAGCGAGATGACCCAGGAAGGAAACATGCTGAGCGGTGCAATCCGGCCAGACATAAACAGATGAATGCCTTCATATACGACATAGATGGAAGCAGCGCGATTGGTCCAGAAAGCGAGCATGCCGATCTGGTACCCGATAATAAACCGGATCAACAGGGCCAGCATCATGGAGATGAACGTATACAGGTAAAAAAGAGGGGAAATCGGCGGACGCAAGCCCGGGAAAATAAGGGCGAGCACCGTCCACACCGGAACGATCAGCAATAACCAGAACAGTTTGCTGGCCAGATTGTCGGCCATATTCCAATGTACCGGATGAAATGGGCGCAGCAATTTGTTGGAAAAGGTTCCTTGGCGGATATCGTTATCGAGATGCCAAATGTCCCAGGCTCCGGTCATGCGGCCAACGACCAGCACGCCGACAAAATAAAGAACAAAATCGGCCGTACTGTAACCACCGACCGTCCCATCCCCTGCGATGGACATCCAGACAAACAGGCTGACAAGTGGCTGGAAAAAGGAGCCGATCATCCAGATGAACGCCTCGGATCGATACGCGATGACGATCGCCCATCCCATTTTCAACAGCGCCATGTATTTGCGATAAAAGCGATAAGTGCGTTGGATCAGCGTACGAACCATCAGTCAAACCCTTCCTTGTTAGCGTTCTCATTTTGATCCGGCGCCGATGCAAAAGCGCGGCTGATGACCGCTTCCATCGGCGGTTCTTCGATCGTCAAGTCCGACAACGGAAAATGGGACAACAGGTTCGAAGAAATTTCGGATACCCGTTCACGCTCCACCTCGACTTCCACTGTCAATGGCCCCGCCTGCTTGATCCGATCGGTACCGCCGACAATCTGTGCAAGCATGCGCAAGTCCGGTTCATGGGAAAAGGTGAGCTGAATGCGCTTGTATGGCGCGTACCGGGCGATCAGTTCACGGATGCTCCCGTCATACAGCAAAAGGCCGCGGTTGATGACCATCACCCGCTCACACAATGCGGACACATCGGCCATATAATGGCTTGTCAGCAATATTGTCGCTTTGCGGTAGCGGTTATATTCTCCGATAAAACGACGCACCGATTCCTGCATATTGACGTCAAGTCCGATCGTCGGTTCGTCGAGAAAGACGATATCCGGTCGATGCAAGAGCGCCGCTGCCAGTTCACATTTCATCCGTTCGCCGAGCGAAAGCTGGCGCACCGGTTTTTCCAAAAGACCATGGAGATCCAGCAAATCCACAAGATCGTCTAGCTGCTGTTTGTATTCGCGGTCGGGAATTTCGTAAATTTCTTTGTGGATCAGAAACGTTTCACTCGCTGGCAGGTCCCACACGAGCTGGCTTTTCTGTCCCATGACGAGACTGATCCGTTTTTTGAATGCATTTTTTTGCTGAAACGGTATGTATCCGGCGACATGGATTTTTCCGGACGTCGGGTGAAGCAGGCCGGTCAGCATTTTCATCGTCGTCGTTTTGCCTGCACCGTTAGGACCGAGGAATCCGACGATCTGCCCTTCCGGAATTTCAAAAGAGATGCCGTCGACCGCTTTGACCGTTCGGAATTCCCGGAGAAACAGACTTTTCAGCGAAGATAGAAATCCGGCTTCACGAACGTGGACTTTGTAATATTTGCGCAAATCTTCTACTTTAATCATGCTTGGCAATCCCTCACCAATTTGCTGGTTATTCTTGTATATTATAATCGTTGGGTCATATTTAGGAAAGGGTCGCTTTCCTTTTGAGTCTGTCTCCATGTAAAATAGAAGTAAGGAACGATACGGGAGGACGAGTCATGAAAATTTTGCAGGCCTTGTTTTTTCCTCCGGAACAGCCTGGAGGCGTGTCTTCGATGGTTCCTTATATACAGGAACATTTTGTACAAAACGGCTGGGACATGGACCTTTTTTATTTGCCCAAACGGATTCGCAACAAAGGTACGGATGAAATCGAATTTGAGACCTTTGACTGGAAACCATACGCCGGCAACTACACAGTCGATCGATATGTGCAAACGTTGCGCGACTACCTGTGGTGGATCAAGATCCGTCTGAGAGAACGTTACGACATGATTCATGCCCACCATCCGGTGGCGGCATTGGCGATGAAAGCGATATTTCCTGAAGTGCCGGTGTTGATGACGATTCACTCCAGTTATGAACGCGAACTCATACTGAACGGCCGCATTGAACCCGGAGGGAATGAGGAAAAATTTTTAACGTCGCTGTACGGCGAACTCGAAGCGAAAGTGGACAAACTGATCACCGTCTCCCATTCGTTCAAGTCTTACTTAGCCCAGTTTATCCGCCATCCGGAACGGGTGGAGGTCATTCATAACGGATTTGACCAAAAGCGCTTTCATCCGATCGCGCATGATAATCCGGTCCCGCAATTGATTACGCTCTGCCGGCTCGTTCCGGCCAAAGGGCTGGACGTGCTGATGAAAGCATGCGCGGAACTGAAAAGGCGGAAGCGCCCGTTTGTCCTCCATATTATCGGGGACGGGCCGATGCGCGAACAACTGGAGCAGATGGCGATCGAACTGGATATCTATGACGAGACGATTTTTTACGGATATATGCTCCATCCGGAAGAGTTCATTCCCTTTTTTGATATTTTTGTCCTTCCATCCCGTGCGGAAGCATTCGGATCGGTATTTGCAGAGGCGGCCCTGTCCTGGGTCGCTCTGGTCGGCACCAATGTCGGTGGCATTGCGGAGCAGATCGAGCATGAAGTGAACGGGCTGCTTGTTCCGGTCGATGATGTGGATGCGCTCGCTGACGCCGTCGAACGGCTGATTGTCGATCCCGACCTGCGCTACCGGCTGGCGAAGGCGGCCTGGGAAAAAGCGACGCGCGAATATTCGCTTGACCGTGTCATTGAAAGGCTGCAACAAATTTATTATTCGGTCATGGTCAAAAAATGAAAGGCTTTCGTTTTTTGCATGCGGCGGATTTGCATCTGGACAGTCCTTTCAAGGGCTTGAGCGAACCGCCGCCAGCGATTGCGCGCGTCATCCGCGATGCCGCCTTGTCTGCGCTGGATCGGCTCGTGCAGACAGCGCTTGAAGAACAAGTGGATTTTGTGCTGATCGCCGGCGATGTCTATGATTTGCGCGACCGTTCGCTGCGGGCCGAACTGCGTTTTTTGCAGGCCGTCGAGCGGCTTCAGGAAGCAGGGATCGGCGTATACGTCGTTCATGGCAATCACGATCCGCTCGATGGGCGGCGGGCCGCGCTGAAATGGCCGGACAACGTCTATTTTTTTGCGGCCGACCAGGTGGAAAGCATCATCGCCCATTCGCGTGACGGGCACCCTGTTGCCCGCATCCATGGCATATCCTATCCGACCGCATCGGTGACACGTCCGCTGGCGCCCCTTTTTCAAGCGGTGGACGAGCCTCTGTATCAGATCGGCCTGTTGCATTGTAACGTCGATGCTAACCGGGCCCATGCCAATTACGCCCCTTGCAGCCTTGAAGATCTGCTTCGGACGCGGATGGACTATTGGGCGCTGGGCCACGTTCATGAACGACGGATTCTTCATTGTGAGCCCTGGGTCGTCTACCCCGGCAACATGCAGGGAAGACATATCCGGGAAACCGGTCCGCGCGGCTGCTATCTCGTCAATGTGGATGAAAACCGAAATACAAAACTCGACTTTCGGCCGCTGGATGCTGTCCGCTGGCATGAAATCACCATCGATATTTCAGCCCTGGATTCGGAACAGCAACTTTATGATCATGCGGCTTCTGCGATGGAGAAAGCCCGTCAGGATTCTGATTTGGGCGCGATCCTGCGCATTGTCTGGACAGGACGTGGGCCGCTGTCAGACCTGATCCGGCGGGAAGAGGTGCGGGATGAGCTTTTGCAATCGTTGCGCGAGGCGGAAACGTATGCGAACGGATGCGAAGAAACATGGAATCATGATAGCCCGGTTGCCGCTGCTTCTGGAAGGGGCGGGAGGTGGGTTTGGCTTCTTCCGTTTCAGGTGGAGACCGGTGACCACCGTGAACTTTCCGACTGGTACGGCAAAAACGGTTTTATCGGCGACCTGGCGCAGCTGGTACAGGAATTGGAAACGGACGAAGAAAAATTGCAGGCATTTGTGGAAAAGGCTTTGGAGCCATTGCTTATCAATCGCCGCGTCGCCAAATATGTCGAAAAGGCACTGGAGGAAGAGCGTGTGCGCCTCTTGCAATTGGCCGGTGATCTGGCTCTTCATTTGCTGCTGGAAGACCGTAAGATGAACAGTTAGCTCGCTGAGCGGAGGTTGGCCTGAATGAAAATTCGAGCGATCGAAGTGTACGGCTTCGGTATTTTTTCCGGCCGTTTTTTTTCAGTGGACGCGCCGGTGACGTTGTTTTACGGGAAAAACGAGGCCGGTAAAAGCACATTGATGCAGTTGATTCGTTTTTTATTTTTTGGATTTCCGGAGCGCACCCGGCCCGAGCAGCGGTATGCGCCGCTTTATGGCGGCCGGCATGGCGGAGCGGTGCAGTTTGCGCTTCCCGATGGAAAGGTGTATCGGCTGGAGCGCCTTGGTGAACGGGGCAGCCGTCCCCTCCTTTATGATGAAGCCGGCTCGGTTCTGGATGAAGCCGAATGGAGCCGGATTTTCGGCGGGATGACGGGCGAGACATACCGGCAACTGTTTGCCTTCGGTCTGGACGAATTGCAGGAAATCGGCGCTTTGCAACGGGAAGAAGTGAGCCGCTATCTGTTCGACGCCGGTTTTGGCGCCGGAGCCGGCCAACTGTTAAAGGCGGAAAAGCGATTGCGTACGGAAATGGAGCGGTTATATCGCCCGAAAGGGACGACGCAACCGATCTACCATCTCGTCAAAGCGATCGAACATACGCGCAAGGAAATGGCGGAAAGCGCGGAGCGTCAGGAACAATATGAAACGCTGGGGCAGAAAATCAGCGCTTGTGAACAGGAGATCGCCCGCTGGGAAGAGGAACGGGACCGGGCCGTACGTGAAATGGTGCGGCTGGAAACGGCATTGAATATGCGTGAACGTTGGCTGCGCAACAAGGAGATCGCGGCTGAATTGGCGACGCTTGCTTTGGACCGGACGCTGCCGCCGGATGCGACGGAGCGTTTTGATGCGCTGGTCAGGGATGCCGACAAGCTGAACGCACGCATCGCTGCGATGGAACAGGAATGGATCGCAACAAAGGAGCGAATGGACGGACTCGAACCCGACCGGGAACTGCTCGCTTTAAAAGACCGGCTGGAACTTCTGTGGCAGCGGTCCGGAACATATACGCAGCAGCGAGAACATGCCGATAAACTGGATACGGAGATCGAAGCGCGATCGGAAGCGATGCATGCCCTCATCCGCCGCATTCACCCGAACTGGACGGAGGCAGAGCTGCTCCACTTTGCAGCGGATCCGTCCCGGCGTTTGCAAGTGACCGATTTCCGGGATCGGATGACGCAGATGAAGGCGCAACTTGAACAGGCAGAAGTAGAAATGTGCCGCCTGAAGCAGCAAGCGGAACAGGAAAAAAGGGAACACGATGCTTGCGAGCAGTCGCTGTTCAGCCTGGAGCAGAACATTCAGGAGCAAATCGGCCCATACCGGGAAATGGAACCGTTTCTTAAGGATGTAAACACTTTGTTGGAGACATGGGATGCGTTCCGTTTTCGGTTTGCGGAATATCAGCAGCTCGGGGATCGCCTCGACGATCTGGCTTTGTACCGCCCTGCAACCGACGAGCCCCGTGCCGCTATCCATCCGGACACCCCTTTCAGTCGAAAAAGGCGGTTTGGGCGAAAATGGCGGGGGTTACCGTACAGGAAGATAGCGGCTTTTGCCCTTACGATCATTTTGCCCGCAGCGCTCTGGATCGGGGACTTGCACGAGGCCGCGCTCGTTTCACTCTTTTTCTTGCTGGCTTGGGATGTGTCGCTTCTGGTTGGCGGTGCGAGTGCACGCAAACAAAGTGAACTTCGCACTACCAGCGATGCGGAAATTGACGCATATACGAAAGTGAACGCATATACGAGAAAAAGGGCGGAGGAGCTCCTTGAGCGCCGGGAGCAACTGGAGCGGGAACTTCGGCACCGCTGGCATACAATTGAACGTCTGATCGGATCGCTTTCCGGAGACGGTACGAAAGCAGGTTGGTCGGAAGCGGCTGCCACCGTTTTTTCCACTCCCGTTCAATCCGCATTTTCGGAATGGCCAGGTACGGAAGAGATGGAGGCGCTGGAAAAGGAAGTGCGGCAATGGGCAGCCAAACGGGAAAAAGTGCTGGAGCTAAAGCGCCAGAAGCAAGCGTTGATCGATCGTGAAGCGATTCAGCACCGGCGTGTTGAATCATTACAGGCCGACCTCCTTGCGGCTGAAGAGCGGTACAGGAAATGGCGGGGCGACCTGGAGCAAATACACCGTGTATGGGAAGGTTGGTTGCGCGAACACGATTTGCCGGCCACTTTGACCCCGCACGATGCTCTTGAACTGTTGCAAGAGTCACGCGAAGTGTTGCAGTTGAGGGATGAAAAAGAACACCGCGTGCGTGAGCAAGAGGCGCTGAAAAAAGAGTTGGCCGCGTTTGAACAGGAGGCGGCGTCTGTCATTGATTTTAGCGATGCAGCCGCGATTCCTGCGCTCTTGAAACAGCGAATGGATGAAGTGATGCAGGAAGTGGAAAGGGAACGGGAGCGGCAGGAACTTGCACGCCGGCTGGCGGAACGTAAAGCGGAGATCAACGCGCTCAGAGCGGAACGTCAACAGTTGGAGCAGAGAATGCATGAGCTGCTTGTGCAATGCGGAGCGGCGGACGAAAATGAGCTCCGGCAGCGCGCCCAGGAACAGAAACGGCGCAGGGAACTGGAGGCAGAAGCGCGTCAGAATGAAGTGTTTTTTATGTCCTGGCTGGGAGAGAAACGGTTTGAAGAGGCGTGCGAACTTCTGGAACGTTACGGGGGAGAAGAACTGGCCCATCAGCTTGAACATTGGCGTGCCAAGCGCAGCGAAGCGGAAACGCGCCTTGATGCGTTGCGTCGCGAATGGGGAGCTTTGACGCTCCGCCGACAACAATTGCAGACCGAAGCGGATCTGGTAGCGAAAAGGTTGCAATATGAAGCGAACGTAACCGAATTGGCGGAAATGGCGGAAAGATGGGCGGTGCGTGCGTTTGCGCTGGAATTGTTCCGTATGGCCAAAGAGCGGCATGAACGTTCCCGGCAGCCGCAAGTGCTCCAGGACGCATCGCGATATTTCGCGGAGATGACAGGAGGCCGTTACCGGCGGGTGCTTGCTCCGGTCGGGGAAAAGCGCCTTTTGGCCGAAAAAGAAAATGGAGAACAGATCGATCCCGGCACTTTGAGCCGGGGAACGGCAGAACAGATGTATCTGGCCATGCGGCTCGCCCTCGCTGGTGAATATGCGGCTCAAGGCACAGCGATGCCGCTCGTCATGGATGATGTGTTTGTCAATTTCGATGCCGAAAGGTTGGAGGCTTCGCTCCGCGTTTTGAATGAAGTAAGCAGCCGGCATCAGATTTTGCTGTTCACCTGCCACCAACATGTTGCAGAAATGGCGGCCAAGGCCATCGGCGGCCTGAAAACGGTGCGGATCGATCGGCAGCCAAACGATTATTCATAAATCATTTTGACCGTCATGCCGCCGTCGACGACGAAGTTTTGCCCGGTAATAAATCCGCTTTGTTCCCCGCACAAGAAGAGACACAGGCTGGCGATGTCTTCGGGGACGCCGACCCTGCCGACCGGGTGCTGCAGCCGGTCTCTTTCTGTATGTACCGGCACCTGGGCAACGGGCGAATATTGCCAGTCACTGACCTCAATCCAGCCCGGACTGATCGCATTGACGCGGATGCCGCTGTCACCGAGGCTGATGGCCATCGCATGGGTCAGGGCCAGAATCCCCCCTTTGGAAGCGGAATAGGCTTCCGTATTCGGTTCCGACATCAATGCCCGTGTAGAAGCGATGTTGACGATCGCTCCCCCGCCCTGATTTTTCATGTGTCGAGCAGCGAGGCGGGAACAGATGAACGTGCCGCGCAAATTGACGGCGATGACCCTGTCAAATTCCTCTATCGGCAAAGTGAGGGGAGAGCCGTTGCGCCCGATACCGGCGTTGTTGATCAGAGCATCGATCCGTCCCCATTCGCGAACGGTCAGCTCGATCCATTTATTCGCTTCGCGTTCGACCGATATGTCGGCGGGCACAAACATGGCCCTTCCGCCTTCACGTTGAATGATGCGGATCAGTTCCGCTCCGGCTTCCCGATGGATGTCTGCCACGGAAACGCGCCAGCCGTGGCGCGCGAAAGAAAGAGCGATCGCTCGTCCGATTCCTTGCGCTCCTCCAGTAATCAGCACGGTTTTTGCCATGAAACCACCTCGGACTATTCGTTTAACCTATTTTACCAAACGCGCGGGGAGAAAGGAATGCGGATCATCTTCCACAGCCAGACGAGGCTGATCAGCCCGAACAGCGGGTACAAAAATCCGATCAGATTCCCGAATCCGATCTGGCTGACGGCATAACTCGACATCAGCACCATCAGGACCAACATGGGGCGGCCAAAGGGAACCCTCTGTTCCAGTTGCAAGGCAAGGCCGTAACCGTTAGCGATGAGCGTAGTGAAGATTTCTGCATAGATGAGGAATACATACAGGAATTGCACTGCGGGCGCAAATCGAGCTACGATCGCAGCCATCGGGATTTCAAACTGGGCAATTCCCGGCATTTCGACGGAAAGGGCAATATGTCCCGCCAGCAGCATGAGAGCGATGCCCGCGCCGCCGAAAATCCCTCCCCAGATCAGATGTTTCCGTTCGCGGATGGAAGCACCGATCGGCACGAGCACCGCTTGCGCCAGGGCGAGGTTGAATCCGGTATATAAAAGAGGGGAGACTGTCAGCCGCATCCAGTTTCCGTCGCCGGCCCGGCTCAGCCAAAAGTCAGCATTGGGCGCCTTCAATGCTGCGATCACGATGACGGCGGTCAACAGCAGCATAAAGGGAACGACGACGCTGTTGACCGCGAGAATGGCATCGACGCCGCGAATGATGACAAAAAAGGCGCAGATCAGCGTAAGCAAAAGCCCGATTTGATAAGGGACGTGAAAACGCTCATTTAATACAGCACCTGCTCCGGCAAGCATCACGGATGTTATGCCGAACAGGACAGCAAGCATGATGTAACTGATCGCGCGGCCGGCTTTTTCTCCGAACAGATGACGGTTCAAATCCTCGTATGAATACGCCTGGATGTCATGGGCGATCAGCATGACCTTGACGCCAAGCCAAATGAACAGCAAGGCGGCAGCGAGGATGGCCCACGTGGCGACGCTGCCGTGCACGGTGAAAAATTGCAAAATTTCCTGTCCGGAAGCAAAGCCGGCACCGACGACGGTTCCGATATAAGTGAAGGCAATCTGGAACACTTTGACAGCGTCGCGCATAAAAAAATCATTCCCTCCAAAAGACATGCTTCTCAGTACTACAAGCGTATGATTGTCCCTTGGAGAGAATGACTAAATGGTCAATCTTCTGCAAACAGCTTGATCGATAAAATACGGCTGCTGACCGGATCCAGGTCGATTTTCATCACCACTCCGCCAGCGATATAGTTGAGCACATATTCGGAGCGGCTGCTCGGGGGACCGAGCCGTTTTTCCGCTTCCGCTGCTGTGCTTCCGACACGGACGCCGTTCAAAATCGGATCGACCTCAGCGGAATAAACATCGATAAACTCCACCCGGCTGTTGTCGTTGAAGCCGATTGTAAATCCGTCATATTCATATACGGTAACGGCTCCGCCAGGATCTTGCATCCGATACTGATCGCGCGGTTTTTGAAAGCGCGATGTGACATCTTGCATCGATTGCCCGATCGCTATTCCGATCAGACGCAAGGCGCCTCCCGCGCGTTCCTCATTCCGGGACGGAGTTGAACCATCCACAGTCCCCGTCTGTGCCGGGGGATGAACATCGCCTCCTTGAGGAACTTCCTCTTCCTGTTCTTCCGCTTCGCTGTCTCCGTCTTCCGCTGTCCCCGTATTGTCACTGTCTGTGGCTACCTGATCCTGGGAGGTCGTCTCATGATCGGAGGAATCGGGTTCGGCATCCGGATCGTTGGAGGACACTTCGATCGGCTCGTCCTGTTTCAGCCCCGGATCATCCACAGGAAGGACGTCCTCTGCCGAAATGGGGATGCGTCCGCTTTTTTTGGACGTTGAATCCGGCGTTTCGGTCACTACATTTTTCTGGCATCCGGACAAAATCAATAAAGTTGTGATCAGTACGGCTAACCATCGGCAAGCGGTTTTCGGCATGGACCTCACTTCCCTCCTGTATTGGTATTGGACGTATTGTCATAATGCATCGGACGTATTGACGTATTGTCGTTATGGGGCGTATTGGAGTATGATATAGACGCATCTTGCATACGTCAGGTAAACAGGTGCATACGTATTACGAATGTATTCCTACTAATCACATCATACTGCTATGTAAAGCGAGATACAATATCAAAATCGATATATCCAAACAGTGGCAAGGAAAAATTTGCGTGTGGGACGAACAAAAGCTGGAATGGTTGGGTCAAGGCCTTCGCAGAACGAAAACAATGAGAACAGATGTGAACAATAGCAGATTTGAAAACCAGGGGATTTTGCGTCATCTCTTTACATATTATAAACGGTTTGTACCGGGTAAAAGTTTCATTCGTTTTGTTGAAACAGCTTTTTCTGTATGCTACATTTGTACAAGGCCTATCTGCCTGATCTTTGTTGTGATGAAGATCGTGCGGAGGAAGGTGATAAGGTCCCATGGTTCATGACGACCGCATTCCTGATGAAGTTTTGGACCGCTTCCGGATCAGCGGCAAGCCGGTCAGAGTCATTCGTGATGCCGACGAAAACAACGATGTCATCGGCACGGTTGTGGCCTGGAACGATGACTTCATCCTCATTCGCAAAAAAAATCGAAAAGTGGTCAAACTGTCGAGACGTTACCGCATTTGCGCAGCGGATGAACCGCGGATCAGCCTGGAAGAACTGCTGTAAAATGAGGGACGATGAACGCTGTAAACCGGGCGGCAAAAAAGCTGTCGAAAAAAGAAAAATCGGGCTTGACTTTGCATTTCCGCCGTGCTAAAATCTTTCTCGTAACGATTGAACAAGCGGTTGTGGCGGAACTGGCAGACGCGCACGGTTCAGGTCCGTGTGGGTTTATCCCGTGGAGGTTCGACTCCTCTCAACCGCATCCTATTCATTACTCGTCCTAAGGCTCATGGACCGTTTGTAGAAATGGAACGGTCTGTGGGTCTTTTTTATTTTCGGTATAAAACCGAAACGGTTTGGAAAAAATATGGCCGGAGGTGTGTAGCATGGCTTCAGGCCAGGATCTGCTTCGCTACATCACGGCCAGAGCGATTGAATATTGGGAAACCCCTAAAGCAGAGCGCAAAAAAAAGAGGGCACCCTCCGAACCATGGTCGTACCGATGGTTTGGAATGATGCCGCTCACCGTCAACATGTGGATGAAAAGATGGAAAAGACGGTTGAAAGGACTGCTCCGCTAACGAAATCCGTCAAAACTGCCCGCGGGTTTCGTCCGCATCGTCTTCCCATCGACGGGAATAGGCTTTATTGGTCACCCAAATAAACAGAATGGACAGTGTAATCGTAATCAAAACAGTGCCAAAGATAATGGTTTCCATGGCATGATGGCTCCTTCTTCACAGTCAACTTCAAAATTCATCATACCATGATTCCGCCTTTGCAATCGTTCTTTCTCCGTAAAATTCACCAAATTGTTGAAAAAGGGCAAAGGGAATATAACGCTCGCCAAAATGATCGATGCGGACGTAGACTTGACCATCCTCCCACAGATCAAAACCCGTTATGGCCAGCGGCACCGTAACCCGTTGTCCGAACAGGCGGGCGGTAAACGTAATGCCGTCCTCGGGACCGGTTGGGGTTTCGCTGAGCAAATCCATTAGAGCGCTGGATGTGGATACGGCCAGAGCTTGATTGTCCACCCAGTTCAGCTTTACAAACGGATCGAACGAGGGGAGGCGGAGCCGCTTTTTGACACCGCCGTTTGCAGCGGGAACGATGCCCTCTTTCGCCATCAAGTGGTTCCAGTCCCGCTCTGCCGCTTTGACAGATGCGTCATCAAGCGGAAACCATTCCCCGGTTACCGCATCCAAATATAAAGCTTCGGTACCGTCCCCGACTTTCCACACCGCCTGGAAGGCCCCGGCATAGTGCATTTCCCCCTTGATGTTTCCATCATCCAGACCCGTTTTGATTCCTTGCAGTTCGAGCGCTTGCCTGAACGTGTTTGCACTGAATAACGGACTTTTGCCGCTGCCGTATTCCGCAAGGTGAAACGTGCTGTTGTCACCGGTTACGACCAGGTAACCGATTTCTTCGCTGTCCTTCAACACCAGCACCAGCCAGCTCTTTAATCCCGGCCCGAGCGGATAGCGTTTCCAGGTGGCATTGCGCCACGATTCCATCCCTTGTTCCTGGGAGAGCATCTGGATGTAACGTTCGATTTCCCGATCCAGCGCCTCGCTAAAGGAGCGGTGATCGGAGGGGCTGTCGGCAGCCGGTTCATCGCCTGGGGCAATTTCACCCGTCCAGGCATTACCGATACCGCTCATCCACACACTGATCAACACACCGAACGCGATCGTCAAAGTGAGAACCGATCCGCATTTTTTGAAACATATCTTCAGGCTTCTGCAAAGCAAACGCACGCCCATCACCTCATTTTCCTTGTGCCCATCAGTATAGGACAAGCTGAACAAAAAGGTTGTTAAAATGTGTCAGCCCGGGTCCGATTTCTTTGTCGAAACGAATCCGGACGCAGATGAAAAATTCCGCAGTTAATGACGGATACATGCACGCGTGGACGAAACTGCCATTCGATCTCA
Source organism: uncultured Paenibacillaceae bacterium (assembly GCA_937925675.1). Lineage (GTDB taxonomy): Bacteria > Bacillota > Bacilli > Paenibacillales > CALAME01 > CALAME01. The sequence goes on from CALAME010000019.1 coordinate 14,132, forward strand.
CGAATTTTGGTTTCCATCTCCGCACGGATCGCATCCTGTTCAGACGGTTCGGCACGATTCAGCATATCGTTATAAAACGATTCAATCCGTCTGTATTCATCGTGAAAGCGTTCCATCGCTTCGTCTGCCCAACCGTGATCGCAGGCGATCAGTTTTTTTTCCACATCTTTCTCCAAATCGACAGCAGCTTGATAGAGCGGAATGTTTTTGATGAGTCTGGCCTGCTCCGGAATTTTCGGGGTCAAAGCGAGGTTGCGTACCTGTTCGTGAAACGACTCGATGATTTCACCTGTGGCCAGTGAGATCCCGAGCGAATGAATCTCTTCCCGTTTCAAATCGCAGGTGAATTCGACTTTGAAATTGACGCAGAGCCAAGGCACGTAATCGCCGCCCGGGTTATCTTGTTCATACAGCACCACGAATCTGCCCCGCTTTTTCACATCGGCAAAAATTTGCTGCAACCGGCTGCAGCCGAATGTGATTGTTTCTACCGGCTCACGGCGGACGGGCGGAGGAGTAACGCCGAGATAGCGGGAAAGGATGCTTTCCCCGTTTGCCTGTTGCAACGGATTTGTTTGCTGCGGCGGGTTTAACTGCTGCGCCGGCCGGCCATTCAAGCCGGCGGGCCCCGCAGGATTGTAGTTCTCCGGATCAAATACGAACACGAATGTCATCGTTTCCGGAGGTGCGCCTGTCCGTTCAACGAAGCTCCAGTAGTAGGGGCGTCCGGTCAGCGCCTTGTCCGCTTCGACAGACAAGCGGACGCGCACATGGGCGGGGGATCTTTCGATAATCTGACATTGGGTCGCCTGTAAATAATCGGTCACATAACGTTCAATGTCGAATTTGTTCACGTGCCCCCTCCTTTTCAATATCTTCGCGGATGCGATTGAAGGATGCGCCCAGGTCTTCGACCCGTTTTTCCAGTTCTTTATCGTCATTGGCTTGCAGGACGATCCGGTACAAGCTTTTTTCCAGCGGCTGTTCTTTTTCCATGCGTTCCAAAATGAGATCCAGTCCGCCGACGACTTTTTCAAACAGGTTGATTTTTTCATGCAACAACCGCAAAATATGTTCCTCGATCGTATTGCGGGTAGCCAGGTTGTAAATGTACACGTCTTGTGTCTGACCGAGCCGATGCACGCGCCCGATTCTTTGTTCGACCCGCATCGGATTCCACGGCAAGTCAAAATTGACGATGTGGTTGCAAAACTGCAGGTTAATGCCTTCCCCGCCCGCTTCGGTAGCCACCATCACCCGTGCCCGATTGCGAAACAGGTCCATCATCCAGTCTTTTTTGCCGCGGTTCATGCCGCCGCGATACGGTACGGCGGTAAATTGATGTTCCTGGAAATATTGCAACAAATATTCCTGGGTTGCGCGGTATTCCGTGAAAACGATCACTTTTCCGTCCAGGTTGCGCACGAGTTCGAGGGTTTTTTCGGCTTTCGTATTGGCGCGGATCTGTTTGATCATGTGCACCAGTTCCCAAATTTTGGCCCGCACCGGCGAATTTTCCGGTGTTTTTTTGAACATGTTGACGAGGGTGAGAAAAACCGCATCGCGGCTGCTGCACACTTCCCGCTGCAAGGTGACGAGTGACAGCGCGGCCGACAGGTCCCCCTCTTCCTGCGCACGTTCTTTTACAAAGCGGGTGACGCCATCATAAAGCGCCTGCTCATCCGGAGACAGGGTAAGCATAATATTTTTGACGATCCGCTTTGTAAATTCAACGTGGCCTTCGCTGCGCCGATTGCGGATCATTACGCGAGAAAGCTGTTCGCGCAGTTCGTCTTCGTTTTTCGGTATCCGTTTTTGCAAAACATATCGGTTTTGAAATTCACCGTCGCCACCGAGCTGGCCCGGTTTGAGCACCGTGATCAGGTTGAACAGTTCCTTGAGATCGTTCTGCACCGGGGTAGCGGTCAAAAGCAGGCAATATTTTTTGCGGATTTCGTTAACGAACCGGTAGTTGGCCGATTTTTTGTTTTTCAGTTTATGCGCCTCATCCACGATCAGCATGTCGTATTCGGTGTCGAGGATCAGCTCGCTGTGCGGGCTGCGTTTGGCTGTATCCATCGAGGCCACAACGACGTCATATTGCTTCCACATGTACGTTTTTTTTTGGGCGACCGCAGGGATGCCGAACTTCTGGTTCAATTCGCGGACCCATTGCAGTACGAGCGATGCGGGGACGAGCACGAGCACCTTTTTCACGAGCCCGCGGATCATGTATTCTTTCAAAATCAGTCCGGCTTCGATCGTTTTGCCCAGCCCGACTTCGTCGGCGAGAATGGCGCGGCCTCTCATTTCACGCAGCACTTTTTTGGCGGTTTCGAGCTGGTGCGGCAATGCCTTGAAGTTGGGCAGGTGCCGCAAACATTGCAGATCGTCAAACTGCTCGACCTTCAGTGCCTGTTCCGCCTCGTAAGCGAGCTGGTACATGGTCCAGTCATCCCAGGGACCGTTTTGACCGATGCGCTCCTCCAATTGTTTGAACCAGTCTCGCTCAAAATGGACGTCTACATTTTGTCCGACCTGGCGGACCGGCCTCGGCCAGAGAGTGTCAGGAAACATCGCTACCCTCCTAAACACGATGCATGTTCTTTTCCCTTAGTATGGTCGCTTACAGAATCTTTCATAACCTTTTGCCAAACTCCCCTTTTCATTCCTGATGTTTTCAGGTAGAATGGAATATGGTTACAACTGAATCGTGCGAATGATGGCGCAGGGAGAGATTGCCCATATCTGTCAGCCGCTTGAGGAGCGCTGCGGATACGGAGGCAACGCCGAAGGAGTAAGTCGCGGATGCGCGGTGAATCTCTCAGGCAAAAGGACCTGAGCCGGACGCAGCTCTGGAGAGTGCCTGCACGGTTGCTGACAGGCCACCCAAGGGGAAACTTTCGCCGATTAGACCGATTGTGAAAGCCATCAGATAGACTTGAGGGCGAAAGGTAACTCTCAGGTAAAAGGACAGAGCAAAACATTGCGAACGGTCGCATGTTTTGCTGTGTCCTTTTTTTATTTCTGAAAAAAATCAGGAGGGGGATGGGGGATCATGACCAAGACGCCGCTTTATCCGATTTATGCCCGGTACGGTGCGAAGACCGTGCCTTTTCATGGCTGGGAAATGCCGCTTATGTTTTCCGGCATCCAGAACGAACATACCGCTGTTCGGACCCGTGCCGGGCTGTTCGACGTGTCGCACATGGGTGAGCTGATCGTATCCGGCTCTGACGCATTGGCTTGGTTGCAGTCGCTCACAACGAACGATTTGTCCAAGATCGGCGACGGCCAGGTGCAATATACCTTTATGTGCCAGGAAGACGGCGGCACGGTGGATGATTTGCTGGTGTATCGTTTTGCGCATGACCGTTACATGTTGGTGGTCAATGCGGGGAACTTGGAAAAAGATTGGAACTGGCTGAAACGAAATCAGACCGGAGATGTCCGCCTGGAAAATGTGTCCGAGGAAACGGCGCTTCTGGCGCTGCAAGGACCGGAATCCGCCCAAATTTTAAGCGGGCTGACAGACCTGGATCTTCGTACACTTGCTCCATTTCGATTTGTCCCGGAGGTGAGAGTCGGGGAATGTCAGGTGCTGCTTTCGCGAACCGGATACACAGGGGAAGACGGGTTTGAACTGTATGTCGCCGCCCAGGATGCGATTTCGTTGTGGGAAACGCTCATGGAAAGAGGAAAGCGGCACGGTCTCGTACCGGCTGGACTTGGAGCCCGTGACACGTTGCGCCTGGAAGCGGGAATGCCGCTGTACGGCCAAGAGCTGGGGCCTGATGTGACCCCGATCGAAGCCGGGTTCGGATTTGCAGTCCGGCCGGAAAAAGGCGAGTTTATCGGTCGAAAGGTGCTGGCGGAACAAAAGCGTTCGGGGCCCGGGCGAAAAACAGTCGGGCTGGAAATGATCGAGCGCGGCATTGCCCGCAGCGGCTATGACGTGGTTGACGGAGAGCGAAAAATCGGGGTCATCACATCGGGAACGCATTCGCTCACCTTGAAAAAAAACATCGCTTTGGCCCGGATTGAGGCGGATTATGCGCTACTGGGAACAGAACTTACGGTCGATGTGAGGGGAAAACGGCTGAAGGCCAAAGTGATCCCGACCCCGTTTTACAAAAGGAAGTCATGAAGAAATCGGAAAACACGAAAAGGAGAGGAGCATGCTTGATGCAACATCGATACTTGCCGGTGACGGAAGAGGATCGCAAGGAAATGCTGGAGGCGATCGGTGTCAGCCATGTCGACGATCTGTTCGCCGACATTCCGGAAGAGGTGCGCTTTCGCGGACAGCTGAAAGTGCCGCAGGCGATGAGCGAGCCGGAGCTGATGCGGAAGCTGAAACAGATGGCTGCCCAAAATCTCGATTTTGAACAGTATGCCTGTTTTCTCGGTGCCGGGATTTACGATCATTATATTCCTGCGGTCATCCCTCATTTGCTTTCCCGCTCCGAGTTTTACACAGCGTATACCCCGTATCAACCGGAGATCAGCCAGGGCGAGCTTCAGGCCATCTTTGAATTTCAGTCGTACATTTGTGAATTGACAGGAATGAAGGTGGCCAACGCATCGATGTATGACGGCGCAACGGCACTGACCGAAGCGGGAATTTTGGCCGCAGCGGCAACGAACCGGCGCCAGCTGATCGTTTCGCGCGGCGTTCACCCGGAAGCGCGGGAAATTTTGCATACGGCGGCGAAAGGACGCGGCCTGGAAGTGATCGAAGCGGAGCTGGTTGACGGGGTGACGGATAGAGACAAATTGGCCTCGCTTGTCGGGAAGGAAACGGCGGCGGTTCTCATCCAATCGCCGAATTTTTTCGGGGTGATTGAACCGTTAGATGTGCTCGGTGAGCTCGCTCATGAAGCAGGAGGGCTTTTCATTGTGAGCGCCAATCCGCTGTCCCTGGGCCTGCTGGAAGCGCCGGGCAACCTGGGGGCGGATCTCGTCGTCGGTGACGTGCAACCTTTCGGAATTCCGGCTGCATTTGGCGGCCCGACGTGCGGTTATTTCGCCGCCAGTGAAAAATGGATGCGGCGCATGCCGGGCCGCATTGTCGGGCAGACCGTAGACCTGGATGGACGGCGCGGATTTGTGCTGACCTTGCAGACGCGGGAACAGCATATCCGCAGGGAGAAAGCGACGTCCAACATCTGCTCCAACCAGGCGTTGCTGGCGCTGTGCGCTTCGATCTATCTGTCGGTGATGGGGCGGCAAGGTCTGAAAGAAGTGGCGGAACAAAACTTGCAGAAAGCGCATTATGCCGCTCAATCGTTAGCGAAGGTGGACGGGATTGAACTTTTGTTTTCGGCTCCGTTTTTCAATGAATTTGCCCTGCGCCTGCCCGAAGGACTGGTTCCGGCAGAACTGAACCGTAAGCTGATGACCGAAGGCATCATCGGCGGCTACGACCTGGGACGCGCCTACGAGGAATATAAAGGATGCATGTTGTTTGCGGTTACGGAACGGCGAACGAAAGCCGAGATTGACCGGCTCGTCACAGCGGTTGCCAACGCATGCCTGGAAAATAAACAAATGTCGCCAAGAGACGGGGAGGTAAAAGAACGATGAACGAGTTTCATGAACCGAAACTGGTGTTTGAGCGGAGCCGGCCGGGCCGCAAAGCTTACTCTTTGCCTGCATGTGATGTGCCCAGCCAGCCGGTCGAACAATGGGTACCGAAAGCCTATTTGCGCCGTGAAGAGGCAAAGTTGCCGGAACTTTACGAAGTGGATGTCATCCGCCATTACACGATGTTGTCGCGGCGCAATTTTGGGGTGGACAACGGTTTTTATCCGCTGGGTTCCTGCACGATGAAATACAACCCGAAAATCAATGAAGATGCTGCCCGCTTGGATGGGTTTGCCAAAATTCATCCCTACCAGCCGGAAGAGACGGTGCAAGGGGCATTGCAACTGTTGTATGAATTGGAAAACGATCTGGCGGAGATCACCGGAATGGATGAGGTGTCTTTACAACCGGCTGCGGGAGCGCATGGAGAATGGACCGGGCTGATGATGATCCGCGCCTGGCATGAAAGCCGGGGAGAAAAACGCACAAAAGTGATCGTGCCGGACTCGGCACACGGAACAAACCCCGCCAGCGCCACCGCCGCCGGATTTGAGACGATCACGATTCCGTCCGGAGCGGATGGGCTGGTTGACCTGGAAGCTTTGCGGGCGGCGGTAGGTGAAGATACCGCTGCGCTTATGCTGACGAACCCGAATACGCTCGGCCTGTTCGAAAAAGAAATTTTGAAAATCGCCAAGATCGTGCACGATGCGGGAGGATTGCTTTACTACGACGGAGCGAACGCGAATGCGATCCTGGGTCAAACCCGGCCTGGGGATATGGGCTTTGACGTCGTGCATCTCAACCTGCACAAAACGTTCAGCACTCCGCACGGTGGGGGCGGCCCCGGATCCGGACCGGTGGGGGTGAAAAAGGAGCTTGCCCCGTTTTTGCCCAAACCGCGTATCGTGCGCAATGAGGATGGCTACTATGAACTGGATGAAGATAGGCCGCAATCCATCGGCAGGGTGAAAAGTTTTTACGGTAACTTTGGCATTCTCGTCCGTGCATGGACGTATATTCGCTCGCTCGGACCCGACGGCTTGCGCCAGGTTTCCGAAGATGCGGTCTTAAATGCCAACTATTTGATGCGCAAGCTGGAACCGTATTATGATCTGCCTTACCCGCAACATTGCAAGCACGAATTTGTGCTTTCCGGCAAGCGGCAGAAAAAGCAGGGGGTGCGCACCCTGGATATCGCCAAGCGGCTGATCGATTACGGTTTTCACCCGCCGACGATTTACTTTCCGTTAAATGTGGAGGAAGCGATTATGATTGAGCCGACGGAGACGGAAAGCAAAGAGACGCTGGACCGGTTTATCGAGGCGATGATCGCGATTGCGCATGAAGCGGAGACCGAGCCGGACACCGTGATAAGCGCCCCCCATCATGCGCCTGTGAAGAGGATGGACGAGGCAACAGCGGCGCGCAAGCCGGTGCTCAATTGCAGCTGTGGGTAAGCGGCCAGGTTGACACCGGCCGGTTTACACCGGCCATTCGTCGGCCAGCTGGATGTAGAGGGCGGCCAAAAACGCGGCCGGATACGGGGTCAATTGACGGCTTTCCAGTCCTCGCCGCGCAGCGAGGATTTGAATAATGTGGGCAGCCAGTTCGTCCCGTTTGTACGGATCAAGCGTCGGCAATCTTTCGGCAAATGCGGAGACGAGCTGCCATTCATCGCGCGCGAGTTCATTCGACACCCCGTCCGGCCATCTCACCTGCGGCAGGGTTCCCATTTTCCGCTCGATCCATTTTTTCGCTTTGTTGCGCAAACGCATCTGCTTGATTCTTGCATCGCGAATGACGATCGTCCCGGCTGCGATGTCGCCGATGCGCTTGTCCTGCGGATGGAAAAACATCCATACCGCCCCGAGCAAATAGAAAAAGGGGAGAAAATCGAGCAGGCGGAAGACGTTGCGGATCAAGGCGGAAAGAAATGTGGGCGGCCTGCCGTCATTCTGCAAGGTGCGTAATCCCATCACTTTTTTGCCGGGGGTTTGCCCGGCAAAAAAATATTCGGTAACGATAAAATAACCGCTGATCAGCGCAAAGGTAAACAGGATGATCAAGGCGAGCGAAAAATCGGCCAAAGTGTTTTCTATTCCGATTTGCAAAGCGGACATCGTCAGGCTGACGACCGCAATGAACAGAGCCATGATGAGACCGATGATCAAAACGTCGATCAACTGAGCACCGGCCCGGCTGCCAAGTCCGGCAGTTTCAAAACGCAATCGCACGTGTTCCGGTGTCATGATGCTGGCTTCTCGCCCATCCTTTTCAAGCATTGCCGGTATTCCCCTTTCTACATTTTATTGGTAAACTATAAGACATCATGGATATTCAAACGTTTATTCGAAAAAATCAAGACAGTTGGAAAGAATTGGAACAACTGATTCTGCTTTTCGAGCGCCGTGGTCCTGCCAGTGCCGAGCAGATTGACCGGCTGATTGCGCTGTACCGCAAAACGTCGGCGCATCTCGCTTATGCACAAACGTACTATCCGCACGACGAGATCAGCGTGTTCCTCAATGATCTGGTCGGACGCGCCCATCATGTCGTTTTTGCCGAACCGTCGAAAAGGATGCACCGCGTCGCCGCATTTTTCAGGGCGGTGTTCGTCGGGCTGCTGCTCGAGCGCCGCTGGTTTGTCCTCGCCGCCATGTTCATTTTTATAATGGGAGGCGTGGCCGGATTCCTGGCGGTGCATTCAGATCCGCTCAACCTGTATACGGTCATTCCTGAGCCGATCGCCCATGCTGTCGATCCGGAGCGCACAGGCCAACATCATGACGAATGGCTGAACGCAGTCGCATCGGCGGAAATTATGACGAACAACATCCGTGTTGCTGCGCTTGCCTTTGTCGGCGGCATCACCTTTGGTCTGCTTACGGTTTACATGTTGCTGTATAACGGTATACTGATCGGCGCGCTGTTTGCCGTTTTCCTGAATGCGGACAGAGGGTATGTATTTTGGGCGTATATTTTGCCCCATGGCATCATCGAGTTGGCTGCCATTTTTATCGCCGGCGGTGCGGGCCTGTACATGGGATACCGGATGATCTGTCCCGGCCGATATTCGCGCAAATATCAGTTCATCCGTTCGGTGCGTGAATCGGCGCTGCTTTTGCTCGGCACGATTCCGATGTTTGTCATCGCCGCGGTGATCGAGGGCTATGTGACGCCTTCATCGCTTTCGCTCGGCGCCAAATATATGTTTGCCCTGTTTACACTCGTCGCCTTGTGCGTATATTTGATCTACGGCAAAATGAACTGGACGGGATCACGTACAAACCACAGCGCTTGAACAAGTGTCATAACGCGTCGCGTGCCTTGATGTCCAGGTAGCGGTTGATCGCGTGTAAAGCCAGTTCATCCGCCGGCACGTCAATGACCTGTATGCCGCGCGCTTGCAGGTCGGCTGTTCTCGCTTTTCGCCGCAAGTAGAAGCGATGTGCGATCGATTTCGCAAACGCGTCTTTGGCATGTTTCGTCAAAGTCCGCGTCCATTCATGCAGCACTTCGTCGCGCATGCCGACCAGCATCACATAATGATTTTTTTTCAGGCGGGCCAGGTGCGGCAGCAGTTGTTCTTCCAGCAGTTCGTTGTCCAGATCGGTAAACAGAACGGTCATGCTCCGCTTTTTTTGCAGTCTGGCCAAATGAACCAGGGCGGTGGCATAGTCCGCCTCGACAAAATCGCTCTTTAAGGCATATACTTTGTCCACGATGACGGACAAGTGGGAAAGCCCTGCGCCTGGCGGAACGTAACATTGGATACGGTCGGAGAAGGCGAGGACGGATACCTGATCCCCTTGCCTGAGAGCGACCGCCGCCAGGACGAGCGCAGCTTCCAGCATCACATCAAGCTTGGTTCGCCCGAACAGCTCGATTCCTGACATTCTGCCACAGTCGAGCAGGATCGATACGATCTTGCCGCGTTCCGGGCGGTACACATTGGTCATCAGTTTGCGGGTGCGCGCTGTCGCCTGCCAGTTGATCAGGCGCGGATCGTCATCGGGCGTATGTTCGCGCACAGCGTAAAATTCCGAGCCGGAGCGTTCCTTGCGGAAGATTCGTTTTCCATCCAATACGAGACTGTCTTGCTGCGATTTCAGCACATCGCGCACTCCGGACAGGTCGGGCACCACTTTGATCCGCTGATCCCACCGTTTGTTCCAATGTTTGGCCCACAATCCGAGTTTGCCCCAGTAGCGAAGGCGCAGGAGACGAAAGCAGTAATCTCCTCTTTCCTGCGGCACGACCTGATAGCGGACGGAAGCCTCTTTTCCGTCCCATTTTCCCTGAAGCGGTGTTTCAATCCCGGCAAACGATTGCGGAACATCATCCGCGATCGCAAACTGAAGAGAAACCGGTCGCGGATGCTTCAGATGGACGGCAATCTCCAAACTTTTCCCCACGTCGCATTGTTCCGGCAGCTGGCGCTCGATGACGATTTCGCTTCTTTTCGGCAGCCGGGCCAAATCATACACGCTGAGGATCACGAACAAAGCGTTGATCAAGATGAGCGTCTCGCGGCCAAAACCGGCGAGATGGGCGATTGCCACGAGCGGGGCGCTTGACGCCGCTAAAATGATGAGCCGTGGCGTCGGCACGATCGCATACCGGTCAAACCGGTCAGCGAGGTACCGGAACAGAGGCCAGCGTTTCCCGGATGATCCGCTCACTCGTTTCCCCCTCCAATTCTGCTTGCGGTTGCACGATCAGCCGGTGTCGCAGCACAGGACCCGCCAGCGTTTTGATGTCATCGGGTGTGACGAATTCACGTCCTTCGAGCAGGGCGAGCGCCCGGCTGGCGGTCACAAGGGCAATCCCGGCACGCGGGCTTGCTCCGAGCAAAAGGCGCCGGTCTTCGCGGGTGCGCTGCAAGAGAGAAGCCACATAGTCATAGAGCGCGTCGCCGACAACGACTTCTTTCAACCGGGCTTGCCATTGCAGCAGCTCTTCCAGCGTCATGGCCGGCGGCTCATCGGGAGACGTTTCCTTATGAACATCATTAAAAGGCACATGGTTGCGCAAAATTTCCTTTTCCGCTTCCACGGGCGGATAATCGATGATCAGTTTGAACAAAAAGCGGTCGAGCTGCGCCTCCGGCAATGGATACGTTCCTTCATACTCGATCGGATTTTGCGTGGCCACGACAAAAAACGGTGACGGCAGGCGGTATGTATTGCCCTGGATCGTCACTTGTCTTTCTTCCATCGCTTCCAGCAAAGCCGCTTGTGTTCGCGGAGGCGTGCGGTTAATTTCGTCGGCGAGCAGCAGGTTGGTGAAGACCGGTCCCTGCACCGTTTCAAATTCGTTGTTTTTCATATTGAATACGACCGTGCCGGTAATGTCGCTTGGCATCATATCCGGGGTAAACTGCAGTCTGCGGAAAGATCCGTCCACGAGTGCGGCCAATGTGCGCACCATTTTTGTCTTGCCGAGCCCGGGAACCCCTTCGAGCAACACATGCCCGCCTGCCAGCAGCGCAACGATGAGCAACCGCACATTTTCCCTCTGACCAAAAACGGTTTGTTCCATGCGTTCCAACAGCTTTTGCATCTTTTCACTTCCTCATCAGATTTCGGATGATTTCATCAGCCAGCCGGCTGTCTTCAACGAACATTTTAGGTGGATAGGAGTGAAGCTGGTCGATATTTTCCCAGCGTTGCAACAATTGTGCGAGCTGTTCGACCGTTTTCTTGTCCGCATTCGCCCGGGCGGCCGCCAGCACTTGCTGCTCGCTCGCTTCCGGCCCCACTCCCCACCGCTCCCGGATCAGTTCGCGCACGAACTGGCGTTGCCACCCAATCGCATCTTTCGTCAGTTTCTTTCTTTCGTACCAAGAGGCGGCGGCAAGCATCGTTTCATCGCCCCTTCGCACTTTCCATTCCCGCGGCGTGTAGGCCGGCCCGAAACGGATCGCACCGGCATACAGCCAGAGCAAAACGGCCAGCACCAGCTGTATGAACAAGGCCAGCATCCAATCCGGATAGACGTTAATGAATCCGCCCGCATCACGGTAGCCATGGTGGTAATCGTCGAACCAGACCGCATCCCATGGCTGTTTCAGATGCGGCCACAATAGCTCGAAGTGATGGTGCTCCAAAATGGTTTCGTTTTGCATCCAGCGGGGGACAACGAACAGCGATAGCGTCCCTTCTCCGATCGTCAAGCGAGCTGCGATCGTACCGTATTCATCGCGGAGAAGGGGTTCAAAGCCCGCTTCATCCGCGATGCGAAAAGGGGAATGGATGACTGCTTCGTATTGCCGTGAATCGCTTCGGGTCACGTCCTCGACCCGGGAAATGCGGGAAATATCCGCTTTGGCTGTTTCAGATAACAACGCGCGATGATCCAGCGCTTCGGTCCAGCCTTCCGGATGCTGTTCCAGCCAGATGACATCGTTGCCGCGTTCGATCCATGCAAGCAGCCGTTCCCGTTCTTCTTGAGCGACCTGTCCCGGTTCAATCACGATGAGTGCATGTCCGTTCGCATCGGGCAAAGTACTCCACGACCGCCTCCATGATTTCACGTTTATGCCGCTTTCCTCCATCAGCACATACAACCCTTTGACCCCGGCTGGCGCCGGTGACATCGAAACGAAGGGAGGGTACTTCGGTGACTCGGGACGGATGAAGAAAAAAGCGGCGATCACAAACAGGATGACGATCACGACAATGCCGGCCCGTTCACGCTTGTTCAGCATCGTCCCGTTCCCCTCCTTCGTGCTCAGACAATTCATTGAGCCATGCGGATATCTGCCGGTAGTCCCCTTCATCTGCTGTTTTGTCCCCGTACCAGATCTGTTCAAACAGGAAGGCGGAACGGGCGAAGGAGGAGACAGCCTGGGGTTCTGTTTCCCGCAGTTCATCGCGATATTCCCGGTTCGTTTTCCAGGCTTCCGCGCGGATCCAGCGCCGCGCATCCATCAGCATCACCCCGGCGATAAAGGAAAAACGGACCGCTTCCCTGTAATTTCCCGCTTGCGCATGTTCTTCTGCTTTCCGCATGTAGTCGACTGCATCGCTTTTTAGACTGTTCCTGAACGACAGCGGGGCGCGTGCCTTTCTCTTCTTTGCGCGAACCCAGCGTCGCACGAGAAGAATAAGAAAAAGGAGCAATATCAGGATGAGCCCGGTATAAAGCGCGGCAGCGATCGCTTCTCCGGTGTTGCCGGGAACGGTCACTCCACCCAGGCGCTTCAGCCAGTTTTCGATGACGGTTCCGATCCATTCCCAAAATCCGTTTTGTTCGTAGGTAGGGTGCAAAAACTCATCTCGCGCCAAAATGTCTTCTAGCCGCTCACGGTCGGCGCGAATCGTGGCGTCATCCATGTTGTACCTCCATCCGTTGGGCTTCGATGGCCGCTTCTAGGTCGGCGCCGTCGATCCGGTTTTTCTGATCGAAGTATACAACGGCATACGGAATGACAAAAATCGGTAGCAGAATAAGTTGCAACAGGACGGAGAGGATGTGTCCGATCAGCGACAGTTTAAACAAAACCAACACTCCATAGGATGCGAATGAAAACACGCCGAATAGAACACTGCTGATCAAAAACACGGCAAAAATGCGTCCAAAAGAACGGCGGGTCAGCGCCCAGCTGCGTCCCAGTCCCAGCCTTTCCCCTTCCAGCACCACCGCAGGGTGATAGAAGCACAGCCGGATCATGAAAAAGTAAATGACGATCAGGCTGACCAAAATGATGAACGCGTACAGGAGACCAAAGGTGATAAAAAAGACGGCGCTGGCTCCGAACGGATCGTTCATAAAATCGAGCTGGTTTCCGATGGCGGCAATGACGGATATCGTGACCGCGAGACCGATGGCAAGCACCATGATCAGGACGCTGTAAATCACGATGATCAATACGCCAAATAAAAAGGTATTTCCGACTGCCGGAAAATAACGCTGAAAAGCCCGTTTTAAAAGAACGTTGAACAGCACCGGCTTCCCCTCTCGCGCCAGACGCACGAGTTCGAGGTGAGAGGTCAAGATGACCGGAAAAACGAACAGCATATAAAGAGGAAAAAGAAAAAAAGTGACCGTCAGCGCAAGCGGTGAAAGTTCATCCGAGTCGTAGTACAAGAGGTTAAATGCCTGTTCAAACGTCATGTCCCGATCGGGAATCCATCGGATTCCGTTGAAATCGAACGCCACAGCCTGGCTGATCAGATAGGCCGGACCGAGAAAAAGAACAACGAACATGAAGATGACTGCAAAATGCTGGCGATATATTTGCAAGCTGCGGTCGAGGATTTCCCCAACCCCGAGAGGTTTTTCTGTTACGTCCATCATGATCCTCCTGCCTGTTATTCCCATTCATTATACCGATCGTACGCACTGGCGTAAAGAGGATGCAGGCGAGTTTATTTTTGCAAAACAGGAGGGGATTATGATATGATGAGAAAGTATCCGAACATTCGTTCTTCTGATTTTGAATTAGACGATGAATGATTGGCTTTACAAGAGAAAGGCGGTAGGCGCAAAGTGAAAGAGAAATGGCGATTTGTTCATACCGGCGCTTTAAGCCCCGCATATAACATGGCGATCGATGAAGCGATTTTACTTGCGCACAGTGCGGGCAAAGTGCCTCCGACATTGCGTTTTTATGCATGGAAGCCGGCCACGCTTTCGATCGGCTATTTCCAAAAGGCAGAAGATGAGGTCGATCTTTCGGCTTTGCGCCGGCGGGGGATCGGTTTTGTGCGGCGCCCGACGGGAGGACGTGCCGTGTTGCATGACCGCGAACTGACCTACAGCATGATCGTTTCCGAATCGTATCCGGGCATGCCGAGCACCGTGACGGAAGCGTACCGCTTTTTGAGCACAGGGCTATTGCTCGGTTTTCGCCGGCTGGGTCTGGAGGCGGAAATGGTCGATCTGTCTAAAGAAGGGGAAAAAGAAAAATATGCTGCGCAAACGTCGGCGGCCTGTTTCGATTCGCCATCCTGGTACGAACTGGTCGTCGAAGGTCGCAAAGCGGCAGGAAGCGCGCAGACGCGTCAGAGAGGGGTCGTGCTGCAGCACGGTTCCATTTTGACCGATCTGGATGCCGATCTGCTGTTCGAATTGTTGCGTTTTCCGAACGAACGCATCCGTGAAAGGTTGAAGCAGCGCTTCCTGGAGAAGGCGGTAGCGATCAACGATCTGTTGCGTGCCCGTAACAGACCGCCGGTGTCGATGGAAGAAGTGGAAAAAGCGTTTTTGTTAGGGATCCAGGAGGGTCTGGATATTGAATTGGAGGAAGGGGAGCTGACAGAAGAAGAAAAGGCGGAAACGGAAAGACTGGTTAAGGAAAAATATGGAAATGACCAATGGAATTTTCGCCGTTGACTCCCGCCGCTGACTCCCCTTGTTTACGGTGCTCATGGATGTTCCATGGAAAACGGCTTTCATCGTTGATGAATCGTTTCAGAAAAAGCTTCCTGCAAGGTGCGCGTTACCGGCCCCGGTACACCTGTGCCGACAGGTCGATCGTCGACGGCAATGATGGGGGTAATTTCTACCGTTGTGCCGGTGATAAACAGCTCGTCGGCCTGAGCCATCTCATCGAGTGAAAACGGACGTTCCTCCACTTCGATCTCGAGCCGGCGGGATAGGCGCAGGACGACCTCCCGCGTAATTCCGTGCAAAATAAGATGGTTTGCAGGATGAGTGCGGATGATTCCGTTTTTCACAAGCATGATGTTGGAGGCGCTGCATTCGGTCACCGTGCCGTCGCGATGCAGGATCGCTTCATCGGCTCCCCGATCGGCGGCTTCCTGCTTCGCCAACGTGTTGGGCAGCAAGTTCAACGTTTTGATGTCGCAGCGCAGCCAGCGAAGATCGGGGATGGTGATGGCGCTTATGCCTTGCTCCATCGCCTGCACGGGTCTGGCGACCGGTTTGCAATAGGCGAGCAAAGTCGGCGCGGTCTGTTCCGGAAACAGGTGGGAACGGGGAGCGACGCCGCGCGTAATTTGCAAGTACAGAATTCCGTCGGCGACGTTTTCTTTCTCAACGAGCGCATGGATCATCTCGCTGATTTCATCCAGCGCGAACGGAAGCGGCAGCCGGATCTCGCGGGCGCTCCGCTCCAACCTGCGCAGGTGGGCTTCCTTTTCGTACAGCATCCCGTTATAAATGCGGAATACTTCGTAAACGCCATCACCAAAATAATAGCCTCGATCTTCAAAAGAAATGCGAACATCTTCACGGGGCATGAAAGTTCCATTATATAAAAGCAAGGTTCAGGCTCCTTTCATTCTTTCAATCCGGTATGTTCAATCCGGTGCGATCACCTGTAAGAGGGCGATCACTATGTGTAACATTATAATAAAATTGCCCGGGCAATGAAAAGGAATTCACGGCGCTTCCACCCCTTTGGTAGGTCTATAGAACTATGAACAAAGATGCAAAAAACGGTGAAACTGAAAAATAGAGAAAAACGTAGAAAAATGGCGATTAATGCTATCCGCTTGTCCTATATCCCTGTTTTTGCCTACTCCAACATAGACGACAACCATATATTGTGTTGTATAATGAGTTAGGCATACAATATATAGAGGGTGACATCAATCAGCTCATCTGACCGTATGTGTTCGCAAACGATAGCTTTCCCTCAATGTTTAGGAGGTTGATCTGTTGAAAACGAGCAAAGGAGTCAAACTGGAAGGACTTAGTGAGAAAATTTTTCTGGATCGTTATGCCTTGAAAGAACCGGATACTTCCAAAGCGAAAGTCGGGGATGTCGTGCTTGTGCTTACGAAAGACGACCCCAAATTTCCTACGAAGGAAGTAGGGGAGATCATTGCCCGCAACGGCAATGAAGTCAAGGTCAAATTGCGCAGCGGCGAAATCGTGGATACGGACATCTCCAGTTTGACGCTCAACATCGAAAAGACGCCGGAGGAAATGTGGGAACGGTTGGCCGAGGCGATGGCATCCGTCGAAGCAACGCCGGAAAAACGACGTGAATGGAAGGAAAAGTTTAAATACATTTTGGAGGACTGGAAGCTGGTTCCCGGAGGTCGCATTGCGGCGGGAGCAGGTGCCAGCGATGAATTGACGCTGTTTAACTGCTATGTCATTCCGTCCCCGCACGACAGCCGTGGCGGCATCATGAAAACTCTTACCCAGATGACGGAGATCATGTCGCGCGGCGGAGGAGTCGGCATCAACCTGTCTACGCTGCGCCCGCGTCGCGCCATCGTAAGAGGGGTAAGCGGATCTTCCAGCGGAGCGGTATCCTGGGGAGGTCTGTTCAGCTATACGACGGGGCTGATCGAACAGGGAGGCAGCCGCCGTGGCGCACTCATGTTGATGCTCAATGACTGGCATCCGGATCTATTGCATTTTATTACCGTCAAACAGACGATGGGGCAGATCACTAACGCGAACTTGTCCGTCTGCATCAGCAATGCGTTCATGAAGGCGGTCAAGGAAGATCTGGATTGGGAGCTCGTTTTCCCGGATACGACGGATCCGGATTATGATGAACTGTGGGACGGAGACCTGGAGAAGTGGAAAAAACTGGGCAAAAAAGTGAAGCTGTATCGTACGGTCAAGGCGCGGGACGTCTGGCATACGATTATTGAATCTGCCTGGAAATCGGCGGAACCGGGCGTCGTGTTTATGGAATACTACAATCAGATGTCCAACAGCTGGTATTTCAACCCGATCATCTGCACCAATCCTTGCGGTGAGCAAGGTTTGCCAGCTTGGGGCGTCTGCAATCTGTCGGCGATCAACTTGTCCCGTTTTTACGATCAAGAAAAAGATGATGTCGCATGGGACGAACTGGGCAAAGTCGTGCGCTATTCGGTTCGTTTTCTCGACAATGTAATCGACAAAACGCCGTATCATTTCGAAGAGAATGAGAAGAACCAGAAAAATGAGCGCAGGGTCGGACTCGGCACCATGGGGCTGGCCGAACTGATGATCCGTCTCAAAATCCGTTATGGCAGCGAAGAGTCGCTCGAATTTCTTGACAAGCTGTACGGATTTATTGCGCGGGAAGCGTACCTCGCCTCTTCGGAAATCGCCGCGGAAAAAGGATCGTTCCCCATGTTTGATTGTGAAAAGTTTTTACAAAGCGGCTTTATGAAACATATGACTTCGGTCTTTCCTGAAGTGGGCGCGGCGATCCAAAAACAGGGCATGCGCAACGTCACGGTGCTCACCCAGGCGCCGACGGGCAGCACCGGCACGATGGTCGGCACCTCCACCGGTATCGAACCGTATTTTGCGTTCGAATATTACCGGAAAAGCCGGCTCGGCTACGACAAACAGTACGTACCGATCGCCAAAGAATGGATGGAAAATCATCCGGGCGAACCGCTTCCGGACTATTTCGTGACGGCGATGGACATGACCGCGGAAGATCACATCCGCGTCCAGGCAGCGGTGCAAAGATGGGTGGACAGCTCCATTTCCAAAACGGCGAACTGTCCGGCAGATTTCACGATAGAAGAGACGAAAAAACTGTATGAATATGCATTTGAACTCGGCTGCAAAGGGGTGACCATCTACCGCGACGGAAGCCGGGATGAGCAGATCTTGTCCACCAAGGGCAAGGAGGACGATTCGGATAACAAGGAGCGTGCAGCCGAGGCGACCGGCAGTGAGGCGGCCGGTTCTGAGGCGGTTTCCGAACTGAAAGATGGCATCGATAAGCTGAAACAATCGCTTCCGGTGAACATTGACAAGAAAACGGAGCAAATTTTTGACCAGCAATACAAGCGTCGTCCGCAAGTGCTCAGAGGATCGACATACAAATTCAACACTCCGCTCGGTGTGGCTTACATCACGATCAACGATCTGAACGGCGTGCCCGGAGAAATTTTCCTCAACGTCGGCAAAGCCGGCTCGGATGTGTTTGCGATGTCTGAGGCGCTTGGCCGTGTCTGCTCGCTGTTTTTGCGCTATGGAGATCACGGACAGAAGGAACGTCTCCTCATCAAACACCTGAAAGGTATCGGCGGATCCGGTGCGATCGGCTTCGGCGCCAATCGGGTAGAATCGATTGCTGACGCGGTTGCCAAGGCGTTGGAGCTCCATCTGGAGCAAGCCGAAGCGAGAGCGGAAGGCCGTCAAAGCGATGACCTGTACGATCCGGTCCAGCCGGATGTGGCGAATGCGGAATCCGACGTCGCGTTGGCGAATGCTCGCACTTATTCCCATTATGATCTGGACGACTATTCAGCAGACCTGTGCCCGTCTTGCGGCTCCGGTTCTCTCATCTATGCTGAAGGTTGCAAGACGTGTTCCCACTGCGGATATAGCCGTTGCGGCTAATCGCAGCAGAAGAAAAAGGGTGTTCCCAAAGCCGTTGCTGAAAAGTGTCGGCTTTTAGGAATCACCCTTTTCTTTTTTCGTTCGTTTCATCCGCGAACAAGTCATACCCGTTCATCGTGTAAGAATCATAAATCTGTTCTTGCGTCTCGGCCATCCCCTTGAGGGAAAGGCCTGTTTCGTGTTGGGTGTCTTCGAGGACTTTCTGAGCGATTCGCTTCCCTTCCTGCTTTTCCATATTCATATCCCCTTTGACTTTCTCATCGTTTTACGTTCATGTTTTTTAAATTTGTGTAAACGACATGAAAATTATTCATATTGCATCATTTTGCAACAAATCGCAACGATGCATCGTCTATAATGGGGTACATGCGAGTTGAAGGAGGAACCCTGCTTGGAACACGAACTGCAACGAGACATCCGTCTGGCGCGAAAGGGGCACAAAGATGCGTTTATCCGCCTCGTTCGCCGCTATGAAATACCGATGTACCAGGTGGCACGTGCCATCTTGTCTTCGGACAGCGCATGTGCGGACGCCATTCAGAACACAATTTTGCAAGCTTATGACCGCATTCGTCATCTGGGGCGCAAGGATTCATTTCAGTCCTGGTTGATTCGCATGCTCATACATGAGTGTCGCCGGATTCAGGATGAAAGAAAAAAGGTCATTCCGCTCGATTCCATCCGAACCCAGCCACATGATGAGGGATGTGCCGAAACCCAGGCTCTGCTTGATGCGATCGCAGCTTTGGACGACGATCTGCGTGTCGTATTGAATTTATATTATCATTGTGACCTGTCGGTGGAGATGATCGCCGATGCGCTGCGCCTTTCGCCTGATGCGGTGAAGGCCCGCCTGTATCAGGCTCGCGAGCGCCTTGCCTTGACGCTGGACAAAATGAAGGCGGGAGGTGGCGAGCATGAATGAATGGTCGAAAGAGCGCCATCTAGATCAGGCGATCAGACGGGCTCTCAGACAGAGTGAAGAACGGCTGCCCGAACAGGTGCGTCAACGCATCGATAAAACGTTTGCTTCCTTGCCGGAAAGAAAAAACCGGATCTGGGCCAAATCGGTGGTCTACGCGGCAGCCTCGATCTTGACTGTTTTTGTCGCTTCCCTGATCATCGGCTTTATGTCGCCGACGATGGCCCAGGTGTTGAGCCGTCTTCCATTTGTCGGTTCGGTCTTCGAAGTTACCGGAGACAGCGGATTGCAGGTTTCCTCAAGGGAAGGCCTGGCTACGGTCGTCAACCAAACGGTAAACGACCAGGGGATCGAGATCACGCTCAATGAAGTGATCTATGATGGCATCAGGCTGTCTGTCGGCCTTGTACATGACGCCGAGCCGCATCTTCGGTTTATGCCGGGCTTCGACAGCTTGCAGATTGACGGAAAACCGGTGCATTTTTCGATGGGGGGCGTGACCAATACGATTTCGGCTGACCAGACCGCAACGGTGCTTACATTTACACCGCATGAGCCGTTGCCGGAACGGTTTCACATGGCGCTTAAACTCGAAGCCATGGAAATTACCGAGAACGGAGAGCGGAATACGATCGAAGGCGACTGGAAATTTGAAACCGAAGTGGTCCGTTTAAGCGAAGGCATCACGACGTACGCCTTTGATCCTTTGCTTGAAAAGACGGATGGGCGCGTAACGATGCGCATCCGGGAAGTGAAGTTTACTCCGATTACCACGATGGTTTCCTTCGAATGGATCGAGCCGTGGGAAGAGACGGCGCTCCCGGAAGCGTCCTTGTCTGCGGTGGAATCAGATCAGCTTCCTCCTCTGCCTGAGGCGGATTCAAACGGGGGAGAAACGGATTTGGAGCCAGGTGCCTTGACCCCTCCTCCGCCACCGGATGAAATCTTGGACATGAATGAACCCGAATGGTTGACGAGCGTAAACATCGCGTATGAATTGATCGACGAGCGCGGCCTGTTGCTTGAGCCGTTTTCCTCCAGCAGCAGCGGAAACGTGGAGGAAGGATACATCGTTTATCGCAATACAGCGCTGTTTGCACCGTTGGAAGAGGAGGCGGACTATCTCGTTTTCCGCCCGGTGAAAGAAGTCATTCAGCTGCGCCGCACAGGACCCGGTTCCTATGTGAGCGCACAAGAACCGCGTTACCATGAGGCGCCGTTACCGAAGAAATTTCCGTTCGTACTCAGTCAGGGGGATGCCGGTACACTGACGATCCATCAAATCGAATTTGCCGACGATCGCACCATCATCCATTATGAAGTGCACGGCAAAAATCCTTACGTACAGGATGGGGCGTTTTGGCTCGAGGATCGGTACGGGAACACCTACGAGTTCGACCGGTATGACCAGGAACGAATTTCTTCGGACAGCTATGCTTACCGGGCTGTTTTGCCGCCGATTCCCGAAAGGGAAGGGTTGGTCGTGAAGACGACGGAACTGAGTGCTCCCGAACCGATGCCGGATCTTCAGATCACTATCCCTCTTTCCCGCTAGATATGAACCCGTTTCACTTTGCTGAAACGGGTTCATCTTTTTGATCAAAAAAGGAAGGAAATTGCAAAAGTGTAGCGAATGTTATCTCAATAAGGAGGGTGAGTCGTTCAGGTGAGTGAATATCAGGAGACCATCAAAACGATTGCGAAAACGTGTGCAAACGAATATGCCGCGGATATCCTGGCCTTTTTACAAAATGAAAATGGTTCATCTGCCGAATCGCTTTTTGACAGCGCTTCTCTTGATGACAAACTGGAACGATTGATGATACAGTACTGGACCTCGTTAACAGATTCGAGCAATGATTATTGGCGTATGGATCAGGTAACGGCGGAAGATAAAATGATCGTATTCCGCAAATTGAAAAAAGATGTGGAGCCGTATCTGGGAACGCATCTCATGAACGTTTTGCGGGAAGAAGCGCTGGCCATGCAAGCGGAGTGCGAACAGGGTTACAAACATTATTTGCAGATGTGTAAACGCTCCGGCATGTCGCATACTTCTTTACTGTCTCACCTGCTCGAATTGCAACAGGAGTTGCAAAAGTTGATGAAAAAGGCGAGCGATTCACAAAAATTGCGAATGTTTCTGGCCGGAAAAGGCGTCTGGCTCGACGATCAATTTCAGCTTGAAGAAGAGGAAATGAACGGGGACAAGACCCGGACCGGAGAGGAAGAGACCGGTGAAAAGTTGCATAAATTTGAACGGAAATTGAGAGGGGGCATAGTGACGTCGGTTCACCCGCAAGGCACCTTTGTGCCGGAATCGGAAATTCGCAGGCAAGGGATCGAGCATGGGGATCTGCTAAGGGTGAAGAAAAGCTACCGGTATGACGGGCAAATCCGGTATCAGTTTGAACTGGCCGAAAAGCGTTGCGAGCCTCTGCCCGAACGCATACAGCTGGATCGCTGTCTGGTGAAAGTGGAAGCTTCCATGTATTATGCCGACAGCTATATGGAAAATGGTGAGGAGCAGTTGATCCGCATCGGTGGAGCGCCGCACCGGATATTGATCAAGGAAGATGACGTCCAGATGTTCAAGCTTGAACCCGGGGATCAGGTCGATATCGCCTATTGGGCCAACCATCCGATCGGGGCAAAAGTGATCTGGAAACATATGGACTCTTCTAAAGATCAAACCGATCCCGCCGAACGGAAAGACCCGAAAGGTGAAAACGCACATATTGCCTAGCGGTTGAGCAAAGAGTTTTCAGGCAAAAGGGCGCGGAGGAAAAAATCTCCGCCTTTTTTTGTTTTTTTATTTAGACTAACGGTCTAATTTGGAGTATACTAGTAGTGATCTTATAAAAAGGAGCGGGATCCGGATAATGCGTGAATCGACGTTAAAAAAACGGCAGCGCATGATCGAGACCGCATTGGAAATGTTTGCGAAATACGGCTACGAAAATGTGTCCGTTGATGATATTATCGCGGCGACCAAAACATCAAAAGGGACGTTTTATCATTATTTCAGCGGAAAAGATGAAATTGTGATGGATGTAAACCGCCATCAGAAAGAGATCCTCGACCGCTGGAAAAATCGTCCTGCGGCAACGGTGAAATCGCTGGAAGGACACATCAACCGCCTTTTTTTAGACTTGGCGTCTAATTTGGAGCCATCTCCGCTGCTGGTGCGCGGACTGCTGGATCTGACGTTGCGCAATGAAACGATCCGCACCCGGTTTTCCGAGCAGATGCAGGAACTGAGGGAGGCATTGCTGCGCTGGTTGCCCGAGCCCGGCAAAGTGGATGTGCTTGTCGATTGTTATATCGGAACTTTGATGAGTTGGTCGCTCACTGCAGAAGATAAATTGACGGATATGATGGAAAAGCGACTTTCTCTCGTCTGGGACGGATTGCGTCATCAAAATTCCGGACGAACTCTTGTCATCGAACCGAAAGCAGAGGGGGAAGCAGGGTTGAACATCGTCGTGATAGGAGGCGGGCTGGCCGGACTAACGGCAGCGGCCTATTTGAGTGAACTTGAAGGAGTGCGCGGCCTCTTGCTCGAGCGCAGTCCGCAGCTTGGCGGGCGGGCGTTCACCTATGAAAAATCCGGATTTACGCTGAACTACGGGGCTCATGCGATCTACGGCATCGACCGCCACACGATCAGCACGTTGGAAAAAGAATTGTCGTTATCTTTCAGCAGCAACCAGGTGGATAAAAGCAAGGTCATGTATGAGAAAAACGAAAAAGTATCGCAGGCTCCGCTCGATTTTCTCAACCTGGTGCGCACGGATCTTCTCAATGTCAAACAAAAAGTGCGCTTTGTAGGAGAAATCGCAGCGATTATCGCCAACATTCATCATTTGAAAGACTATGAGACACTCGGGGAATACCTCGCCTGGTCAAAGGCGGACGATGATGTCAAAGAATTGTGGGAACATCTCGTCTGTTCCAACTTTTTCATCGCACCCGAAGATGCCCGTCTCGTGCCCGGTCCGGTCATCAGCGAGTATTATCAAAATCTGTTTTTGTCGCAACGGCCGGTCAACTATATTATCGGAAGCTGGGCTGTGATCACCAACCAGCTGAAACAAAAAATTGAGAGTTCCGGGCGGTGGGACATTTCCGTCCGTGAAGGTGCGGAACAGATACGTTATGAAAACGGAAAATATAAAATTGTAACGAAAAATCGGGAAATTGATGCCGACCGGGTCATCTTCGCGATGCCGGTGCAGCAGTCGGCAAAATTGCTGAAAGGGACGCCCTGGGAGCCGTTCCTCGCTCCTTATGAGCAAAACACGTCGACGGATGTCGTCGTGCACGATGTCGGCTTGAAACGGATTGTAGCCCGGCCGTTTTCCTACATCAGCGACATGAATCACAAACTGTTTATCAGCGATGTGTCGGCGACCGATCCGACGCTCGTCCCTGAGGGCGGTCAACTGTTGCAAGGCATCGCCTATATCCACGAAGAAGCTTTCAGCGAAGAACAGGAGCGGCGCGCCTATCTGGAACAGCGTTTAAAAGAGATGGAGGCGCTGTTTGATCGTCATTATCCCGGATGGCGGGAAGAGATCGAAGTAAAACGCATTTCCAAGAAAGCGATGGTGCAAAGCGTGAAGCCGATCATCCGCAATCGGATGCTGCCTGTGCGCATCGAAAATGTGCCGTTCTATTTTTGCGGTGATGGTTGCGAGGGCAAAGGGCAGCTTGCGGAACGGGCGTTTTCCAGCGCGAGGGAAGCGGCGAGATTGCTCAAAGAAGAAGTGCTGAGCATGCGTATGGTCAGCACCGTCTAATCGTGGTAAGATAAAATTAATTCGGGTCATACGGAAATTTCGATGGGAAATCTTGTGATACGGGAGACGACATCCAGTGCAATACCGCAAAATCTTGTACACGTTGTTGTTCGGTCTTGTGGGCGGAGCCCTCTTTTTTTTGTTGCGGTTGCCGTTGCCTTGGATCCTTGGTCCCGCCCTGGCCGTGATGGTGATGAATGCCGTTCGGCCAGGACTTGCTCAAATTCCGGGCTGGCTCAGCGATATCGGCATCATCGTCATCGCTTATATGCTGGCTCGCACATTGAGCCCGGAAACCGGGCAAAGAATCATGATGGAGTTACCCTGGATGATCGTGGCGGCGCTATTGTGGATCCTTGTTTGTTTTGTGATAGGGCTTTTGTTTGCCAAAGTGGCGCGCCTGGATGAGGCGTCCAGCGTACTCGGCTGCATGCCGGGCGGTTTGTCGCAAATGGTGTTGATGGCGGAAGATGTGCGGGGAGCGGATCCGGGCACCGTTGCGCTCATCCAGACGATCCGGCTCATTGTCGTTTTATATACCGTTCCGTTTTTGGGCACCGTTTTTGCCGGGACATCTGCCGGTGCAGGTGAAACGGTGGCAGGTTTTGCCGCGGAAGGTACGGAAGGCTGGCCAGCGTTATATGGTTATGTATTGTTGCCGTTCGTGCTCGTGGCTGCGTGGGCGTTGCGTCGTCTGAAAGTGCCGGTGGGCGAGTTTGTTGGTCCGGCCCTGTTTACCGGCATTTTGGCTGCGCTGGGCTGCACGTGGCCGGAAGTGCCGAATGCCTTGCTTGCAGCGGCACAGCTTGTCGTCGGACTTCGCATCGGCATCCGGGTCAAACCGCGCATGATCTGGACAAATAAACGGCTGGCTCCGCTAGCGTTCGCCAGCGGAGCCTTGTTGGTCTTGATCGCCGCATTCGCGTCCTGGCTGCTCGCGGTGACGACTTCGGATACGATCGTCACATGGTTTCTGGCCATTGCACCGGGCGGGTTGGCGGAAGTCGCGGCCACGGCGATTGTGCTCGGGGCGGATGTCACCCAGGTTACGGCCTACCAGATGGCGCGCCTGTTTATGATCCTGTTGTTTGCCCCGCCGTTATTGCGCTGGTTGCTCACGTTGCATCGGGGATGGAGCAGCAGGCACCGTTCTGCCTGAGTCGGGGTCGTCTTCATCGGCGAAACGAAGCAGATCCCCATATATGATCTCATCCGAAAGTTTCAGTTGCTGCGCGGCGATTTCGGCCGTTTCCCGGCATTGTTCCGGTTCCAGCTCCGTTCCATCCGCCCTGTCATAACACGTCTGTCCATAAAAGATTCGCTGTTTGGAGACAAAACTGCCGTCGCGGAAGACGACGAGTTCGGGGTGATCAACGGAGAACAGGGAATGGCCGAATCGCACCGGCGAATCCTCTTTTAGACCGAGCAAATGGAGGATGGTCGGTTTGATATCCACATGGCCGCCAATCGTATCGAGCCGCTGCCCCTTCATGCCCGGAATGTGGATGATCAGGGGCACTTTTTTCAACTCGAGTTCGCTGGGCGCATCCTTCTCATCTTCACCCAGCGCTTTCTTTATCTCTTCGTGGTAGTGCGGGGACAATCCGTAATGATCCCCGTACAAGACGAACACCGTACGTTTATACCATTCCTCGTTGCGGATGCGTTCAAAGAAATGCCGCAACGCTTCGTCCATGAAGCGGACGGTAGCGAAATATTGTGCGACCGTTTCATCATCGGTTTGAATGTTTGCCCGCCATTCAGGGTAAAGATCAATTTCAAACGGATGGTGATTCGTCAAAGTGATCCATTTGGCCATAAACGGTTCAGGAATGTCGGCCAAATAGGGGAGAGACTGCTCAAAAAAATCGCGGTCGTTCAGCCCCCAGCCGATCGTGTTTTCCTCGTTGACGTCAAAGGCGCTGACGTCATAGAAACGGTCATATCCGATGGATTCATACATTTGGTCCCGATTCCAGAATGTTCGGTCGTTCGCATGAAATACGGCGGTTTCGTAGCCGGCTTCTTTCAATGTTTTTGCCAGCGTGTCGTACTCATTTTCGGCATGCAGGAAAAATACAGAGCCGGTGGAAAGGGGAAAGAGTGAAGTTTCCACCATGAACTCGGCATCCGACGTTTTGCCTTGTGCTGTCTGGTCATAATATTCGTTAAAATAGAAACTTTCCTTTATCAGTTCGTTTAAAAAGGGAGTGACTTCCTGACCCGCCACCTCGCGCTCAAGCACGAACGACTGTAAAGACTCCATGGAGATAAAAACCACATTGTACCCTTCAGCTACACCTTCCAACGGGGCGTAACCGGCGTCGTCCTGCCATTGTTCCATCTGTCTGGCTACAGCGTCAAAATCTTCTTCCTCGCTGAACCATTTTTTCGAATTGCGCTGTACGAGAGTGGCGACATCGTACAATTGATAGTTGACCAGCCCGGCCTGTTTCACCACTTCGAACCGATCGTCAATGACACTCGCCTCTGTTTCTTCTGCACTGCTGATCGTCTGCGTCCAGTTAAAAGTAAGGCACAATGCAAAAACGATGCACAGTGCCCCGGCTTTTTTTCGTATGCCGTAAGACGGAAGACTTAACTTTTTGTAACGGGCTAACAGCACGAGCACGATCGTATCGGCAAGAAGCAAAATGTCCCACGGTTGGATGAGATGAAACAGGCTGTACTTCAATGCGCTGTAGTTGCCGGACTGAACAAGCAGCGATACCGTTATGAAATCGTGAAAAAAGCGAAAATAGACGACATGACTGACCACCAGAATGCTCATGATCGCACTGCTTGTGACCAGACCCCATTCCGGTCTCTTTTTAAAGAAGAAGAGCGCGATCGCGTTGAGAAGCACCGCCGAGCTGAGGGCACCTGCTGCGATCATCAGTTCGTCCATCCAGCCCTGCATCTTGAAATCAAAAACAACGCGCTGCACGGCATAAAGCTTCAACCATAAAATGGCCGTGCAGATCCAGACATAATGGTCCCCCCATTTTCTCATGACGATTTCTCCCTCTCCCATATCTTTATATATCAGCTAGTAAACCGGTCTGCGACGGAGCTGGCGCCGAAAGAGCCCGGCTTGATCTTCGCTACATAACCGACGGATGTCACCCAGCCGACCACTTCTTGAATCAGCTTTTTGGTCTCGCCCACCTGTCCGATGTCGATATGGATTTCGATCGGCCACTGGACGAGCAGATCGGCAATGCCTTGCTTTTTGAGCAATTCGGTCAGCTCGAGGCTCAGTTCGGTCTCCCTGTAGATCCGGTAGCGCAGATCAAGAAGCGGTTTATTTTTAACCTTGCGGAAGAAAAAGCGTGCTCCTTTTCCAACCCGATGGATGATCAGTGCGGTGACGAACAGCGTCGATTCTTTGGTCGTTCTTGAATCGGTGCCGATCACCACTTTATATCGCGCCTGGTCGTCCGCCTGCAAATATTGTTCGATATTGTTTTTGACCTCGGTCAACGTCATTTTTCCCCAGGTCGGACTGATGAAGTGCAAGGATTTGGCTCCTTTCATACAGGATGCATTCCTTTTTTTAATATAAGTATAAATTATTGCAAACCGGCATCGCAATGTTATTTTTGCGATGAACATTGGCCGCTGTGTATAATGGAAGAGGTGATGCAGATGAACGACACCCTTTCTTCTTCCGAAATGTCGCAAGTTCCTCTTTTAGCTGTAGATGGAATCAGCGGCGGTTATCGAATGGACCGTCCTGTTTTGCACAATATCACTTTTCGCGTGATGCCGGGGGAGATGGTAGCGCTGATCGGGCTCAACGGTGCCGGCAAAAGCACCACGATGAAACATATCCTTGGCTTGCTGGCACCGCAACGCGGCACCATCCGCATCCGCGGAACGTCGCTTGCAGAAAATCCCGAAGCGTACCGGTCTTCCTATGCCTTTGTCCCGGAGACGCCGCTCTTGTATGAAGAATTGACAGTATATGAGCATCTGGAACTGGTGGCGCGCGCTTATGGACTTGAGCGGGAGGCGTTTGAACAAAGAGCGAAAAGGCTGCTAAACGTTTTTCGCATGGAGTCTCAGAAAGAGCGTTTTTCCGCGCATCTGTCCAAAGGGATGAAGCAAAAAGTAATGATCATGAGTGCGTTTTTGGCGGAGCCGAGCCTCTATATTATTGATGAGCCTTTTCTTGGCCTTGATCCGCTGGCGATTCGCTCTGTGCTCGAACTGATGGCGGAAAAAAGGGAGAAGGGAGCAGGCATTTTGCTCAGTTCCCATATGCTGTCGATGGTCGATCGCTATTGTGACCGTTTCATCATCCTGCACGAGGGGCGGATATTGGCTGCAGGGGATTTGCAAGAGATCGCCCGGCAGGCAAAAGCGCCCGGCGCAACGCTGGAAGAGGTCTTTTTCCGCCTTATTGAAAGCGGGGAGGCCAAATGAATACAGGTCAACTGTGGCGTAAGCGTTGCCTTTCATTTTGGTCGTCAGTAGCGCCTTACATCCGTTATGTGATCAGCGGCGGGCTCGGTGCCGTCCTCATATTGTTTTTAACCGTGGGCGGCTATTTTTATATGAAGCTGCTCGCGGCTGTTGACGAACGTTTTCCTGCGGCGAGCGTCACGTTTATTTTGCTTTATCCCTTGCTGGTCCGTATTCCGCTGCGCACGTTTCTTGAGGAAGCGGATATCCTGTTTTTGATGCCGGCTGAAACTCAGTTTTCCCCCTATATGAAAAGGGCGATCCTGTACAGTTTCACCGTAAGGATCGTGCTTCCGCTGCTTGTCTGGACGGTATGCTGGCCGGTTTACAAGCTGGCGAAGGATGCCCCCTCTTCGTTGTTTTTTGTCATCGCGATCGTTTTGTTGCTCATCGTTTATGCCAATGTCAATGGAAACAGGGCGGAAAACCACTTCGTCAGCGAGGCAACGCGCCGCTTGTACGCTCTCTTGCGCTGGCTGGTGACATTAGCGGCATTGGCGCTGCCGTTATTTACTGTTTCGTGGAAAGCCTTGGTGCCGGTTCTGTTTCTGGTCGCTGCGTATATGGTTGCACTGCGGCTGCCGCGCGGGCTATCGGTTCACTGGGAGCGGCTGATCGCTGAAGAAAAGCGGCACCGTGCCCACGTATACACGTTTTTGAGCGGATTCGTCGATGTGCCTGAACTGCCGCGCAAAGTGCGGCGGCGCCGGCTGCTGGAACCTTTGGCCCGACTGATTCCGCACCGGCGGCAGTCAGCGTGGACCTACCTCTATTTATTGACCTGGATTCGTTCGGAAACGCTGGCGATCGTCCTGCGCTTGATGGTGGTTGCTGCTATCGTGATCGTGTTTGCCCAAGAGCTGTGGCTCAAAGTGACCGCTTATTGGATCGGTCTTTTGCTCGGCGGCTTGCAGTTGGCGGCTCTATCCCGCTATCATCAACACGACCTCTGGACGCACCTGTACCCGTTTCCAGCTGGAAAGCGTCTGTCCAGCGTGCGCATGCTGTGCCGGAATATTCTGATGGGAATCGCTGTGTTGCTTTTTGTCCCGCTTGCGATCTGGCTGGACAGTTGGGTGGAGGGGGCAGTAAGTGCCGCCGGCGCTGTCATTGTCATCTGGTTGTCCATCCGCATCGGTACGGCGACATAAAATGTCACTTGACACAAGGGACATATTTATTGATGATGGACTTACGAAAGATGGACGATTTCAGAAGGTTGGCGATCTTTTCATTTACGATCTTCGGATTGACGATCTTTTTCCCCGTGTAGTATACTTAAAATGTGCAGAGATTTTAGAACGCGGTTTTATAATATAGGACAGTTGAGGTTTTGACTATGCCGATCATTCAAGCGGTAGATCGGGCGATCCGTATTTTGGAACTGTTTGACGAACAGAATGCCGAGCTGAAAGTGACGGAAATCAGCGAGAGGCTGAACTTGCACAAAAGCACGGTACACTCGCTTTTGAAAACGTTGCAAATGCACGGATACGTTCGTCAAAATGAAGAAAATGGGAAGTATCGCCTTGGTCTCAAACTTTTGGAGAGAGGTCAGCTCGTTGCCCAGACGCTGGACATCCGTTCCATCGCGAGGCCGTTTATTGTGCGTCTGTCCCAGGAAACCGGGCAGACCGTTCATCTCGTCTTGATGGTGGACGGCGGGGGGGTCTATATCGACAAGGTCGAGGGAGAACGAGCGGTTATCCGCTATTCGCGCATCGGGAAAAGGGTGCCGTTTCACAGCAGCGCCGCGGGCAAAGTCTTGATCGCGTTTTTGTCTGATGCTGAATTGAACCGCCTTTTGCAAAACTATGAGTTCGAACGACGCACCGAGCGGACGATCACGGATAAAGCCGCTTTGTTGGAGGAACTCAAGCGGGTGCGTGAACGCGGATATGCCATTGACGATCAAGAAAACGAGATCGGCGTGCGCTGTTATGCGGTACCGCTTCGCAATCACACCGGGGAGGTGATAGCTGCCGTCAGCATTTCCATGCTGGCCAGCCTGGTCTCAGACGAGGAAATTTCCGACTACATTCAAAAATTGCATGAAGTTTCGGTGAGTATTTCGCAAAGACTCGGTTATTCGCATTTATCAACCGCGGAGAGGAGAAGATGAAGTGCGTATTCTACGATATAAAAGCAAGCCGGATCAGCAGCCCGTTTTGGCAGCGCTGACCGATGACGGCAAGGTGTACGATCTGCCTGCTCCTGATCTGATGACGCTTGTCGCACAGGCGAGAAGCGAAGGGATCACTCCTACGGTATGGATCCAAAAACGGCTGAATTCCGAACGATTGCGCACGGATAACGTGGCGGAGCTTGAACTGGCTGTTCCCGTCGAAGCCCCTGAAGTGTGGGCAGCAGGGGTGACGTATGAACGCAGCCGTCAGGCGCGCAATTACGAGGCCACGGGCGGGAAGCTTGATGCTACCACCTTTTACGATAAAGTATACGATGCCGAACGGCCGGAGATTTTTTTCAAATCGACGGCAGCTCGCACGGTCGGTCCGAACGATGCTCTCTATTTGCGCTCGGATTCCAATTGGCAGATCCCGGAACCGGAACTCGGTCTCGTATTGGCCAGCGACGGCGCGATTGTCGGATACACGATCGGCAACGATATGAGCTGTCGCGACATTGAGGGAGAAAACCCGCTGTATTTGCCACAAGCGAAAATTTGGCGTCGTTCCTGTTCGATCGGTCCTTATGTACGTCTGGCCGAGACGGTGGAAGATCCGTACAAGTTCCAGATGAGTTGCAGAATCTACCGCGAAGGCAAGCTCGTGACGGAGGGCGATGCGAGC
The DNA here is from genome assembly GCA_937925675.1 of uncultured Paenibacillaceae bacterium. Lineage (GTDB taxonomy): Bacteria > Bacillota > Bacilli > Paenibacillales > CALAME01 > CALAME01. Next base: position 46,003 of record CALAME010000019.1, read on the forward strand.
ATTGGACAGCTCAAGCGGAAGCTGGATGAGCTTGTTTCCTTCTTGAAGCGGGATAATGAACTTTTTGACGGGACGGTGCTGTTGACCGGAACGTGTATCGTACCGCCCAACGATTTCACATTGCAGCCTGGCGATCGGGTAGAAATTGAAATCGATGAGATTGGCGTACTTTCCAACTCGATCGAGGCACAGCCTGCAAACTGACACATGGATTGCGATACCAATCATCATGAATATAAAACATCAATTCAAGGGGTGTTGAAAGTGGCGGAAGTAAAAACTTATGGCAACTTTATCAATGGAGAGTGGAAGCAGGCGGCATCGGGCCAACTGTACGATTCGGTCAACCCGGCAAATCGAAATGAAATCGTTGGCCGTGTGCAACTGTCGGATGCCACGGAAGTAAACGAAGCGGTAGAAGCGGCGCTGAAAGCCTCTAAAGCATGGAGATCGATGTCCGGTGCAGCTCGCGGCGACATTTTGTTCAAGGCGGCTGACATTCTGGAACGGCGTATGGATGAAATCGCAGAAACGATGACGCGAGAGATGGGCAAGACGTTTCCGGAAGCAAAGGGCGAAACGGCTAGAGGCGTGGCGTTGTTCCGCTATTATGCAGGCGAAGGCATGCGCAAGATCGGTGACGTCATTCCGTCCACGGATGCGGATGCACTCATGTATACGACAAGAGTTCCGCTCGGTGTGGTGGGAGTGATTACTCCGTGGAACTTCCCGGTAGCGATCCCGATCTGGAAAATTGCACCTGCACTCATTTACGGTAATACCGTTGTATTCAAACCGGCGACGGAAACGGGTGTTACGGCAGCGAAAATCGTGGAATGCTTGCAGGAAGCAGGTCTTCCGGCCGGAGTATTGAACATGGTGACCGGCTCGGGTTCCAAAGTGGGACAGGCGATCATTGACCATCCTTCCATCAACGGCATTACGTTTACCGGTTCCGATTCGGTTGGAAAACGTGTCGCCCAAGGTGCGGTCGCACGCGGAGCGAAATATCAATTGGAGATGGGCGGCAAAAACCCGGTGATCGTGATGGACGATGCGGACCTCGATTTGGCGGTAGAAGCGACGATCAGCGGTGCATTCCGTTCGACCGGTCAAAAATGTACGGCGACCAGCCGCGTGTTTGTGCAGCGGAAAGTGTATGAAGCGTTCAGAGACAAACTGCTGGCTAAAGTAAAAGAAATCACGATTGGCGACGGTATGAAGCCGGGAGTTTGGATGGGACCGTGTGCAAGCGAATCCCAGATGGAGACAGTGCTTTCCTACATTGAAAAAGGCAAGCAGGAAGGTGCCGAGCTCATCTATGGCGGTGAGCGTCTGACCGACGGCGAATTTGGAAACGGATTTTATGTTCGCCCGGCCATTTTTGACAATGTGAAAAACGACATGACGATTGCACAGGAAGAAATTTTTGGTCCGGTTGCAGCGCTCATTCCGTTTGATGATATTGAGGAAGCACTCGAATTGGCCAACGACGTGCAGTTTGGTCTCAGCGCCTCGATCTTCACGCGCGACATCGGCTCTATGCTGACATTTATTCGCGATATCGAAGCCGGAATGGTGCGTGTGAATGCCGAGACGGCTGGCGTTGAACTGCAAGCACCGTTCGGAGGCATGAAAATGTCGAGCTCCCATTCCCGCGAACAGGGTCGGGCAGCCATTGAGTTCTACACATCGATTAAAACGGTATTCGTCAAGGCTTGATCGAAATGAGCAAACAGATTCATTCCATCATGGGGGAAGCTCCGGCTGGTCTATACGATGTTCAAACGCATGCACCCGGGCCAACCGGCAAGCTTCCCTTGACCAAAGAGATGCTTCTTCATGCTCCGAGCGGAGATTTGTTCGGCTGGACACAAAATGTCGGCATGGGTTGGAAAGCCAGCGAGCTGAACGGCAAGCAGTTTCTCGTTCTCAGCACACAGGGCGGTTTGCGCGAGGAAGACGGCACTCCGGTGGCGCTCGGTTACCATACCGGCCATTGGGAGGTCGGCTTGCTCGTGCGTGCGGCTGCGGAGGAAATTCGCGATCGGGGCGGCATCCCGTTCGCCGCGTACGTGAGCGACCCGTGCGACGGCCGTTCGCAAGGAACGACAGGCATGTTCGATTCATTGCCGTACCGGAATGACGCCGCCGTCGTTTTTCGGCGGCTGATCCGTTCCCTGCCGACTCGGCGCGGTGTCATCGGCGTCGCAACCTGTGACAAAGGCTTGCCGGCGATGATGATCGCCCTTGCGGCAATGAAGGACCTGCCGTGTGTGATCGTACCGGGCGGGGTGACGCTGCCGCCCAGTAAAGGTGAAGACGCAGGCAAAATCCAGACGATCGGCGCCCGCTTTGCCAAAGGGGAATTGTCGCTGGAGGAGGCAGCCGATCTCGGTTGTCGCGCATGTGCCACCCCGGGCGGGGGCTGCCAGTTTCTCGGCACTGCCGCTACATCGCAAGTGGTGGCGGAGGCGCTCGGTTTGTGCGTTCCTCACTCCGCACTGGCTCCTTCCGGACAGCCGATCTGGAAAGAGATTGCCCGGCAATCTGCGCGAGCCGTCATCGCGATGGAAGCCCAAAATTTGCGCACGGGCGATATCTTGACGGATAAAGCGATTCGCAATGCGATGGTTGTACATGCGGCATTTGGCGGTTCGACCAATTTGCTGTTGCATATCCCTGCCATCGCACACGCGGCCGGATGCACGATCCCGACCGTGGACGACTGGAACGAAGTTAACCGGGAAGTGCCGCGGCTCGTCAGCGTGCTGCCGAACGGCCCGATTGACCATCCGACGGTGCGCGCTTTTTTGGCAGGTGGTGTACCGGAAGTCATGCTCCATTTGCGCAAACTTGGACTGCTTGACGAATCGGTCATGACGGTCACCGGTGAAACGCTCGGGACGGTGCTGGACTGGTGGGAGCAATCGGAGCGGAGACAGCGCGTCCGGACACGTCTGAAGGAAGCGGACGGGATCGATCCCGATGATGTCATCATGTCACCGGACAAGGCGAAACAGCTCGGGTTGACGTCGACGGTGACGTTCCCGACCGGCAATATCGCTCCGGAAGGTTCTGTGATCAAATCGACATCCATCGATCCGTCCGTGATCGATGAAGATGGCGTTTACCGCCATACCGGCCGGGCGAAAGTGTTTGTCACCGAGCGGGAAGCGATCGCGGCGATCAAGGACGGCCGCATCCAGGCGGGAGACATTATGGTCCTGATCGGACGCGGACCTTCGGGAACAGGGATGGAGGAGACGTACCAGCTGACTTCCGCCCTGAAGCATCTCCCCTTCGGCAAGCACGTTACGCTGATCACGGATGCGCGCTTCTCCGGTGTATCCACAGGTGCCTGTATCGGTCACGTCGGACCGGAAGCTTTGGCTGGAGGTCCGATCGGCAAGCTGCGCGACGGCGACCTGATCCGCGTCGTCATCGACCGCAATCGGCTGATGGGGCAAGTGGATTTCATCGGTGAAGGCGATGAGGAATTTTCGCCGGAAGAAGGTGCGCGTCGCCTTGCCCAACGCGAACCGCATCCCGGTCTGGCCGCTGATCCTGCGCTTCCCGATGATACGAGACTTTGGGCTGCTTTGCAGGCCGTAAGCGGCGGCACGTGGAAAGGCAGCATCTACGATGTGGATGAAATTATCCGTGTGCTTGAAGCGGGAAAAAAAGCGTTAAGCCAAAACAACCCTTAAGCCCAAACCACACTTAAGCCAAAACGGGCAGACTTACCCGAAAACAAGCTCAAACCGGACAGTTAGAGACAAAGAAATGGGGCGTCCCGCCAGTTTACACTGACTGTGGGACAGCCCCATTGTTTTATTCCGCTTATCTGACCGTAAAGTCCATATAGTTGGAGCACAGCACTTTGCCTTCGCTGTCGGCGACTTCCATTTCCACGCGGTACGGTCCGGATGCATCCGACGGGATCGGCCATACGATATAGTCGGCCTGTTTGACCGAGTCTTCCGGCAACGTGGCAACGAAGCTGTTTTCCATGACCGTTTCGCCGCTTTCGCGATGGACGATTTTCCAGGAAATGCGGGCGTTTTCAATGTCGTAGGTATGGTCATTGTTCACCCAGACTTTGGCGGTAAAGCTCGTATTGCGATCATAAAATTTCTCGCGGCCGATAATATACGGATCTGCATCGCGTTCCAGGCTGATCAGCACGCGCTGATAGACCGCTTTCATCGCATCATATACTTTATAAGGACGGCGGTAGTAGTCGAGCAGGCCGGAGCCGATGATCGGGCAAGGATCGCTCCAATAATACAGGTACATGGATGCGACCGGGTTATATTTGCGCTGGCGCAAATATTCAATTTGCTCCTTGACGACAAGCGCCTCGTAATTTTGGTAATTTTCAATAAATTGCTCCAGCGAGTCTCCCATATCAATCTTGGCAAAGTCGAACGTCAGGTTATAGAACAGTCCCCAATATTCCCAGGTATCCCAATGCGGCGGCCACAATTTGTCTTCCGGTATAAACGTTTTCAATGTTTCGAGCACCGGAATCGACTGCGCGCCGAATTCGACGATGTTAGGCTGAATGTTCACCTTGTTCAGATCGGTGTCCCCATCGTGACAGCATCCGATCATAAAGTTTTGGACGCCTTCGCGATAGTCTCCAAGGTGAATCCACCGGGTCGGATCGACGGTGCCAAGCGTCTCTTTCAGGATCTGGCACAGCCGGTGGTAGTTGTTCGGCTTGTCCGGAAGCAGGTAAATTTCCGGTTCCTTAAATACGCTCCACATTCCGATGCAGGCATGGTTGTACAGCATCATGCCCATATCCCTGATCATTTCACTGGCGCGTTCGATCATGTCATCGCTGTCGCTGACACAATAGTGGAGCGGAAACACCTGCCAGACGAGGAAGCCCATTTCGTCACACAGCGTGTAGAAACCGTCCTTTTCCACATGGCTGCCGATGCGGATCGAGTTGATGTCAAACTCCAGCATTTTGTTCAGGTCTTCTTTCCACATCTCTTCGTTGGCTTCGCTCATCCAGAGGCTGGAAATATAGCGCATGCCGCGGATAAAAATGCGCTTTCCATTCAAATACCATTGACCGGTCTTTTCATCATGGACGACTTCTTTGATGCCGAAATTTTGCTTGACGGTGTCTTCTTCCACGGAAAACGTAGCCGTGTACAGATGAGGGAAACCTTGGTCCCACGTCCACCACAGTTTGGCATCGGGAATGGTGATGACCAGTTTAAACGTATTGCTTCCCGGCTGCAGCACGACGCGGCGGGAGCGTATATATTGCACGTGTTCTTCGAAATTGTAGGGTTCGATGTGCATTTTCAGGTCGGTCGAAACCACTTTGCCGGTCGTGTTCATCACCGTCACGTCCGCAGAGACAATGGCGCTTCCGTCCGGTTTGTCCTGCATATCGCCGAGCCAATCTTTTTTGAGCACGATCTTCGTATAAATTTTAACGTAGTCCACATAGATGTGCGGGCGCGCGATCAATTCGACGTCGTCCCAGATTCCGCCCGAGTTTCCGTCGCCGCGAAACTTCGTCATTGCACCGTTGCGATGCATGGCATCGATCATGTGGCCTTTCACCTGGTTGATCGCGAGCGCCTGGTGTCGTTTATACTCGTTGGACAGCGGGTTTTCTGAAAAATCGGCCTGCACATATTCCGTATCATCCCTCGGGGCACTGTCACGAACGACAAGCACGTTGTCGCCATCGAGCGACACTTTGTCGGTCACATCAAATTCAAACGGGTTGAACATCCCTTCGTGAGACCCGAGAAACTCTCCGTTCAGCCAGACGTCTGCGTAGTAATCAACGGCGCCGAAGCGCAGAAACAGCCTTTGTCCATGAAATTCTTCGGGGACACGAAAGCGCGTCTGGAACCAGACGGTACCGAAATAGTCGCCAACCTCGGTCAAATACCAGTTGTTCGGGATTTTCATCTCTTTCCACGACGCAAAATCATGGTCGGGTTTGAAATATCCCTCTTGTTTGCCCCCATTTTTTTCATCCAGCTTGTACTTCCAAATTCCACCGAGATTGAGTTTCGTCCGGCCCTGGTGAATGGATACCACTCGTGACTTCCTCCTTCAGTATGGTAGATTGGTTTAATGGTCGACCACTTAACTAGATTCTATCTTCTCTCCAGTCGTTCTGTCAATACCTGCACCTGATAAAGATTAACCGGTTGACAAATAAAAAAGAGGGGATTACAATGATAGGCAATGGTCGACCGCTAGACAACTAGCTGCCAGGAGGTGGGTTGTCACGGCGCAATCGGGCGAGCAGAAGACACCGCGACCAATGATAAGAGGGGAGCAACAGACATGAGCTTGCGTTACCGAAGCATCGTCATCACCGCTCTGTACCCGGAACTGATGTATGATGGGGAAAAGCTGGCTAACCAAATTGCTGAAATCGGTCGCGCCGGATTTTACAATACGGTGGAATTTTATTACGGTGGCTCGCCGGAAAAACATGAATCGATCCGTAAGGCGCTTCAGGATTTTGGTCTTCATTCGGTGTTTTTGGCTGGATATCCGCTGAAACAAAACAAGTGGAATCTGGGTGCGCTCGATGAGGAAAAACGGCAGCACGCTTTGGCTTTTGCCAAGCGTCTCGTCGACTTGTCGTACTATTACGGAAGCCAGAAAATGCTGGTGTTGAGCGGTGAAGCGTACGCTCATGAAGATGATCGCCGCCGTTCTTTTGATTTGCTTACCGAATCCCTGATGGAACTGTGTGATTATGCCCGCGCACAGGCATCCGATTATTTGCTGGAAATCACACTGGAATATTTCAATGACAAGGGCGAACCGTATCTGCTCGTCGGACCGTCATCCCTGGCGGGACAGCTGGCACAGCGGGTCACGGAAAAGTACGGACATTTCGGATTGACGTTTGACTTGAGCCATGCCATTCAGCTCGGTGAGGACCCGTTAGGAAGTCTCGAAAACCTTTCACCTTACGTTCGTCATATCCATTTGTCCAATTGCGTCACAAAACATCCGGAAAACCCGCTTTATGGCGACAAGCATCCGCCCTTTAACATTCCTGAAGGGGACGTGTCTGACGAAGATGTACTCATGTATATGCAACAGTTCAAAAAAATGGGCTTTATCGAAAAGGACGCGATCATCGGCGTAGAAATCATCGGCCGTCCACCGTGGGACAGCCGCAAACTTTATCATGAGTGTACGCAACTTTTTGCACGAGCGATACAACAAATCGCCTCGACATAGCTATACAGGAGGGTGAACCATGGACGTACGGGGAAAGACCGCGCTTATTACGGGAGGAGGGACAGGAATTGGCAGGGCGATCGCCCTGAAGCTGGCGCAAAACGGTGCCAACATCGCTGTAAACTACTCCCGTTCTGAAGCCGATGCACAGGAAACCGTGCGGCAAGTGACCGCACTCGGGGTGCAGGCAGACCTGTTTCAGGCAAACGTTTCTAACAACGACGAGGTCGTCCGCATGTGTGAACGCGTCACTGACCGGTTTGGGCGCATCGATATTTTGATCAACAACGCCGGAACGACCCATTTTGTCGCTCTGGACGATCTGGACGGAATGCTGGAAGAATATTGGGACCAAATATTCGCGGTGAATGTGAAAGGGATGTTTTTTGTCAGCCGGGCCTGCGCCGAACAATTGAAGAAAAATAAAGGCTGCATCATCAACATCACCTCGATCGCGGGGCTGAACGGGATGGGCAGTTCGATTGCCTATGCGGCATCAAAAGCGGCGGGCATCAGCATCACGAAGTCGCTGGCGCGCGTGCTCGCTCCCGATGTGCGCGTCAATTCGGTGGCTCCCGGCATCGTGCTGACGCGCTGGGTGGAAGGGCGCGAAGACCATGTCCAAAGATATGGTGGCGATACGCCGCTCGGGCGGGTGGCCCGTCCGGAAGATGTGGCGGATCTCGTATACGGTCTCATTTTAGGCGGTGATTTTGTTACCGGACAGACGGTGGTGGTTGACGGAGGCGTCACGATGTAGCCTTGTTGTAAGCGATTCATTGACAAAAAATGATCAATTCAAATGTTTTAAGGAGGTTTTACTGATGCAACAAGCGGTACAAAAAGTTTTCCATGGACACAAGCTCGGCCGTGTGATTGTACTGAACTTGAAAAGAGGAGATTTGCTTCTGGAAAGCATTTGCGAGCATCTGGAAAAAGAAGGAGTCAAAAATGCGGTTCTCGTCAGCATCGTCGGATCATTAAGAAAACTGGTCTATCATCGTCCCCTCAACTTTAACATGAGCGCAGAGGATGAATTCATAACGGTAGAGGCCCCGATGGAGATCGGGTCTGTCACGGGAACGGTTATCAATGGTAAACCCCATTTTCATATCGTAGCCGCCGATCTCGAGAAGACGCACGTCGGCCATTTGGAAAAAGGGACAGAAGTGTTGTATTTGGCGGAAATCGTGCTTTGCGAAATTGAAGGTCTGAACATCGACCGGCTGCTGGATGAAAACAATACGGCTTATTTTGCCGAAATCAAGTCTTGACATAAAATAGACTTGAAAGAAAAAGAGAGGTGATAACAAGCGTGGATTTTCGTTTTTTTCTGCCTACGCGGGTGGAATGCAAAGCCGGCCTGTCCGATGAGACCGGATCGTACCTGAAACAAATGGGCGCGAAAAAAGCGCTCGTCGTCAGCGATCCCGGCATCATCCAGGCCGGGTTGCTCGAACGCATAGAACAGTCACTGAATGAGCACGGCATCACCTATGAACGTTATGACGAAGTGGAGCCGAATCCGAGTGCGGAAAGCATGATGAAAGGCGCTGAAATGCAAAGGCGGTGGCAAGCCGATGTCATCCTCGCTGTCGGAGGGGGAAGCAGCATCGACACCGCCAAGGGCATTTCGGTGATGGCCACCAATGAGGGAAATATTTTGGACTATGAAGGGGTCGGCAACATTCCAAAGCCCGGTGTACCGCTGGTGGCCATACCGACGACCGCGGGTACGGGCAGTGAAGTCACGGCTTCGACGATCGTGACCAACCGCCAAACGCAGTTTAAGGCAGCGGTGATCAGCCCATACCTGTTTCCGCAGCTGGCCTTGCTCGATCCGCTTCTGACCATCAAGTTGCCGCAGCCGATCACGGCGGCGACCGGAATGGATGCCCTCACGCATGCGATCGAATCCTATACATCCAAACAAGCGAGCCCTGTCAGCCAGGCATTTGCCATCACGGCGATCCGTCTCATCGGTAAAAACATCATGAAAGCTTATTACGCAGGAACCGATGTGGAAAGCCGCGAGAACATGCTGGTTGCCTCGATGATGGCCGGTGCTGCATTTGCCCAATCTCGCCTCGGCAACGTGCATGCGATTTCACATACCCTCGGCGGTGTGTTTGATATTCCGCATGGAATCGCCAATGCCACCTTGTTGCCGTTTGTGATGAAGTTCAATTTGCCTGCTTGTCCGGAACGGATGAAAGACATTGCGGAAGCGCTCGGCCGCTCTACGGAAGGTCTCACTCCGCCGGAAGCGGCGGAAGAGGCCGTCGCTGCTGTGGTGGAATTGAATCGCCTGTTAAACATTCCCGGCAACATCCGGGAGCTGGGGGTCAAGCTGGATGTACTGCCCAAACTGGTGGAAGACTCGATGCGCAGCGGGAACGTGCTCGTCAACCCGCGCCTGACAACGGCAGCGGATATTCAGACCATTATCGAAAACGCCTATCATGGCCATTTAGAAGGATGATCGGCATCATCAATGGGCTAAAAGTTCTGTTTTGTTGACATTTACGGTTAAAATAGGATATATTTCAATAGATAGGCGGACGAGCTCGCTTCGTTAGCACCATAAAGGAATATGAATCCGGTTGAGGAAGATGAAGATGAAAGAATTTAAGTTTGAACCCGTTCAAAAAAATTCGCTAGTCATCGAACTGACCAAACGGCTGATGGATTTCATTTTTTCTGGCAGCATCAAGCCGGGCGAACGTCTGCCTGCGGAACGTCAACTGTCGGAGGCGCTCGGGGTAGGACGTTCGTCGATCCGCGAAGCGATCAAAGCGCTCACGGTGCTCGGTGTGCTGGAAGTGCGCCAGGGAGATGGAACCTATCTGAAAAAAGCGGATTCTGCCCTGCTGACGCAAGTGATTGAATGGGGACTGTTGCTCGGGGAAAAGCAGGCGATGGATCTGATCGAGGCGCGTAAAGAGATCGAGGTGATCATCGCAGGATTTGCTGCAGAACGTTGCAGTGATGAAGAAATCGAAGAGCTTCGGGCCAAGCTGAACAAAATGAACGAATCCGATGTCAATACGTTTATCGATGCGGATGTAGATTTTCACCTCGAACTGGCCAAAATTGCCAAAAACGGTGTGCTGAAAGATATTCTGGTCAGCATCCAATCGTTGCTGCGCACCTGGATCAAAAGTGTGATCGAATCCGCAGGAGACACCCGTTTCTCATATCATTACCACATCGACATCTTTGAAGCCGTTGCCCGGCGAGATGCAGAGGGCGCTCGCGCTGCGATGAAGCGGCATATGGACGATGCGGCGGATCGATTAATTGCCGTGCTCGAAAAAGCGGAAAAATGGAAAATGGCTGCAGACGATTCGAATTCGGAGTCCGAAGAGAAAAAGACGGGTAAGGACGAGTAAAAGATAAAAAGTATAGGAAAAAAAGAAAAGGGAATGAGTAAACGAAAAAAGGAACTTTCATTCCGGTGAGCGGAACGAAAGCTCCTTTTTCTTTTTATTGCCGACCTTTTGTATGGCCATGCTCTTGTCCTTACCCGTTTTGTTGTGACAACTGCTCCACTTCTTTGACGCCTTTGTAAATCGTGTCGTACAGTTCTTCCAGGTCCGGTTCATCGATGCATGAAAACGCGACGCGCAGATCGGTTTTGCCCAGGGCGATCGTGCCGACACCGTAATTGTCGAGCAGGTGGGTCCGCAACGTTTCCGCATCGACGGTTTTGAGCTTCAGGCACATGAAATAACCGGAGTTAAACGGATAGTAATCCCAGGCATCATCGTAGCGTCCGCTGTCGAGCAGCCGTTTGACCAGATTGGCCCGGCTTTTCATGATGTTATATTTTTCTTGTTTTTGTTGCTCATAATCTTCGCTCTGCATCGCTTTCAGTATAGCCGATTGGGACGGATGGGGGCCGCTCGAGATGGTGGCGCGGATGATGCCGATCGTTTTTTGCTCGAGCGCTTCCAGCACCTCATCATGATCGTAGCCGTAGGTAATAAAACCGACACGGAAACCCCACACGTAATCTTCTTTCGTCGCTCCGTCCACCTTGATGGCCAAAATTCGCTCATTGATGCCGCATATTTGGGCAAACAGACTTTCTTTCATCGAGTTTTCAAAAAACAAACCGTAATAGGCATCGTCCGTGACCGCGACGATGTTCACGCCGGCTTCTGCGCATTCCTGCAAAGCTTGCACAATCCGTTTACCATCGTCTTCCGTCGGTGTATATCCGGTGGGATTGTTCGGGAAATTGAGGATGACAATCGCTTTGCCTCTTTCTTTCTGAGCCAGGATCGCCTGTTTCAATCCTTCCGCATTGAAGCGCATCTCTTCATCATAGAGCGGATATTCAACCATGACGGCTTCGCGGCGCACGCCGAATGTCAGTTCGTAGTTTTCCCAGTTTTTATCCGGAATGATCACGGCATCACCGCGATCTGCAAACAGGTCGGCGACGATGCTCAGCCCGTGCGTAAGGGCATTGGTGGCAATCGGTTTGCTCGTTTTTTTGTTGATGAGAGACGGGCTTTCTTCACGCTGTCTTTGCTGCCAGGCATCGCGGAGCGCCGGTTTGCCCGCAGGAGGGGCATACGGGTACAGCTCTTTCGGATCAAAGGCTGACAGTTGATCCTGAATGGCTTTGAGGTGCATCGGGCGCCCGTTTTCGGTGGCAATGCCGATGGTGGCGTTGAATTTGTGCGCCTTTTTACCGGCTTCGGCGGATTGGCTGATGATGCCTTCTTTCGGGAAATAGATGCGCCGTCCGAGATCGGACAGCATGGCGTAGACATGAGGTGCTGAGGTTTCAATCGTTTCGTTCAATCGCTTGGCCATTGGGTTCATGACTTTTCATCCTTCCACAACATTCCTCGTTTTTTTGCTTTGTAAAAATCCGAGGGGCTGTCCCATTCGGATGCGCATATCTTCACGCAGGTCAGCGCTCGGTTCGAAACTGTCTTTTTCGGTCAAGATCACGACGGTCGAGCCAAATTCAAACATGGCCAATTCATCACCGCGTTCCAGCTTGCGCCGCTCCGGTTCGATATATTGAATGGAGCTGACGTTCAATGCCCCGACTTTTACGAGTGCGAGCTCCCCGCCATCATGACGGATGTAGGTGATCAGCCGTTCGTTCGAGGAGAGCACACCGCGTATATGTTGCATCGCAAAGCGGTTGACCGGATACACGCGTCCGGCGATACGTTCGGATTCAACGATATCGCCGGAAACGGGTGCGTGAATGCGGTGATAATCGGAAGGGCTCAAATAAATGACGATGTAATGACCTTCACGATAGTTGATGGAGCGGGGAGAACCGCCCAGCAGCTGAACCACGTCGTAATCCTGGCCCTTGATCTGAAGCAGTTTGCCTTGAGTGGCCTTGCCTACGGCCGTTACCACCCCGTCGACGGGACTGATCAGCGCAGCCGGGTCCGGATCGATCGGCCGCGAGCCCGGTTTTAAGCGGCGCGTGAAAAACTCATTGAGCGTTTCATATTGGGCGAGAGGTTTTTCCGCCTCGTCGACCCGGATGTCATACACTCTGGCGAAATGCGGGATCAGCCCTTTGCTGAGCTTGGATTTGGCGAAACGTCCCGCTACGACGGAGACAAACTTGCGGGATGAAAGTTCCGTTAACAGTCGCAACAGCCGTTTCATCTTTTCACCACATTTGCTCGTTATGTTGCCATTTTATCATATCCCGCAGGCGTTTGTCACAGATCGCCAGTATAATTTTGCTCTGTTCGGTCCAGGGGAGAAGACCCGTCACTGGCCCATGCTGGATGTATGCCCGGTTGCGTGAATATTTTCAGCGCTGAACCGTGAGCGGAAAGTTGGATCGGGTTAGGCCTTAACAGATAGCGGGCATAGGCGACCGGATTTTCATAGGCGCGTCTCCATTGTTCATACATCCGCCCTTTTTGAAAGCTGATGCGCAAATCGCGAGCATTGCATTCGATAAAAAACGGCATTCCATGCGGGTCGATCCCGATGTCAAGCCCAATGTCCGCCAGACCCGGAATCGATTGCCCCAGCGTGGTGGCCACTTGGAGCGATAGTTTTTCAATATTTGCAATTACCCGTTCCCGGTCGAGTTCGGGATAGGATCTGAGCAGTGCAGGGAGACGGCGAATGCGTCCACCTTGAGCGACGTTGGTCAAAAACATGTTTTTGGCCGCCAGTTTGCCAGCGATGCCGGTAATCTGCCATTCGCCGCTTCCATCGCGCTGCACGGAAACGCGCAGATCAAACGGGCGCCCGGCCACCGTCGCCAATGGAATGGTGCGCTGTACGAGATATCGTTTCGATTTTATTTTTTTTAGCAGCAGCGCAGGTAATTGCCGGGTAAAACGAATTTTGCCCCAATGGCTCCCCAGTCGTTTTTTTGGATAGTGGAGTGTCCAGGATCCCCCTGTTTTTTCCAGTTTCATAATGCCGATTCCGATGCTGCTGTTGTTCGGTTTGATGATAATAGAGCGGTATTTCGCCATAAATCGAGCGATGTTTTTGGGCGTAGCCAGAGCGGTTTCCGGTAGATGCGGCCGCAATTCGGGATTCTTTTTCAGCAGCTTGTAAATCTTGAGCTTGCCGTAGCGGGTGCTGCGGTTGAAGATACGGTATCCCATTTTGGTCATGAGCCGGATTTTGCGACGGGAGGCGCGGCTGAACGGCATTGCCCGGTTATGGATCACTTTAGGGATCGGCATCGTAACAATCCGGTATGACTTGCCGGTTTTCACATAAGCGCGAACTTTTTTGTGCTTCAGATCGATATCTTTCAGACGGAAAAAGCAGGGCGTCAATCCGTATTTTTTGCATGCCCATTCATACAAACGGATCTTTTCATATTTCGTTTTACCGGAAGGAATGTTCTTGAAGATCGAATGGTCGAGCATAATGCCGATCGTCTGCTTTTTCAACTCGGTGCACTCTCCTTCCGTACGTTAGATTTGTCCGTTCAGTATATGTGATTTCACAAAGCCAGGTATAGACGGGTGGAGTCTGATGAGCGCCCATTTGTTGGGGTAGCGGATGCGCGGTCCAACGATCAAGCATATGTTACAGAAGGATTTGTTACGGAAAGGATCGATGAGCATGTTTGTTCCGCTATCCAGGCCTGACATCTCGACATTGGAAAAGCGTTATGTCACGGAGGTGCTTGAATCCGGACAATTGAGCTTCGGTCCGAAATTGCGTGAATTTGAACAACGTTGCGCCAGCCTGGCGCAAAAGAAATATGCAGCAGCCGTAAACAGCGGCACGAGCGCCCTGCACCTGGCGGTAAAAATTCTCGGACTCAAAGAAGGAGACGAAGTGATTACGACCCCGTACAGCTTCATCGCATCCAGCAACTGTCTTCTGTACGAGCGGGTGAAACCGGTTTTTATCGATATCGATGAACATACGTTGAACATGGATGCGGAAAAATTGGAAGATGCCATTACGGAAAAGACGAAAGCGATTTTGGTCGTCCATGTGTTCGGCCAGCCTGCCGACATGGAGCGGATCGGTCGCATCGCCAAAAAGTACCAGCTGAAAGTGATCGAAGACGCCTGCGAGGCGATCGGGGCGAAATGGGACGGTCAACCTGCCGGCAGCTTTGGCGACGTGAGCGTATTCGCTTTTTATCCGAACAAACAGATTACAACAGGCGAAGGCGGAGTGCTGATGACAGACGATGAAGCGGGGTACCGGGCAGCTTGCAGCTACCGAAATCAGGGGCGCAGCGACAGCGGCAACTGGCTGGAGCATGTGCGAATCGGTTACAACTACCGCATGTCGGATCTGCAGGCAGCTGTCGGTCTGGCCCAGATCGAACGGCTCAACGAATTGCTGGAGCGCCGGGAGCGGGCAGCCGAGCGGTATAAACAGTACATCCGCGAATATGAAGTGGAAGTCGATCTGCCCAAAGTGAGTGCGCGCGCGCATATGAGCTGGTTCGTCTTTGTTGTCATGCTGCCGGAAACGGCGAACCGGCAAGAGGTGATGCGTTTATTGTCTGAAAACGGGATTCAGACCAGACCCTATTTTCCGAGTATTCATTTGCAGCCGGCATACCGGGCGCTGTTCGGTTACAAGCCGGGAGATCTGCCGGTCTGCGAAAAGCAGTCCGAACGGACATTGGCGATTCCTTTTTACCCGGGAATCGGGGAGGAGGAACAAAAATATGTCATACGCCATCTGAAGAAAGCGGTGGAAAGGAGCAAGAGCCGATGATCATCGGAAGGCACGATACCGTTCGGGACGGAACATATATTATTGCGGAAGCGGGCGTCAACCATAACGGCTCGCTGGAACTGGCCAAAAAACTGGTCGATGCGGCGCTGGCGGCGGGAGCTACAGCGGTCAAATTTCAAATGTTTCGCACCGATCTGCTCGTAGCTCCTACCTTCAGAGAACAGCATGCGATGTTGAAAAAATATGAACTTACGGCGGAACAGTTTGCTGAATTGAAACGGTACTGTGACAAAAGCGGCATCTCCTTTTTGGCCACGCCCTTTGATCCGGCAAGTGCTGAGCAGTTGAGGCGGTTCGAACCGGACGCCTACAAAATTGGAAGCGGGGATCTGACCTGTCACGCCCTGCTTTCCCAGGTCGCCCGCTACAAAAAACCCGTGCTGTTGTCAACGGGAATGTCCGGGCTCGGTGATATCGAGGCCGCGCTGGCCTGTCTGGAGGACGGGGGAGCGGAAGTGGCACTGCTCCATTGTACATCCGCTTATCCGGCTCCATTTGATTCCGTAAATTTGCGGGCCATTGACACTTTGCGTTCCGCCTTCGGCAAGGAAGTCGGCTATTCCGACCATACTCCGGGCATTGAGATCTCGCTGGCGGCGGTGGCATTGGGCTGCAGGATTATCGAAAAACATTTTACGCTGGACCGGAATATGGAAGGTCCGGATCATCAGGCGTCACTGGAACCTGACGAATTGAAGCGGCTGGTCGAATCCGTGCGCCATATCGAAAGGGCGATGGGATCGAAACGAAAACGGATGTCCGACGCCGAAACAGAGACGAAAAAGAAGGCGCGGCGCGGCATTTATTTGGCACGGGATATGAGTGCCGGGGATGTGGTGAGTGAACAGGATCTTTTGTACTTGCGGCCGGTACAGGAGCTGGAAGCATCCGATTACCGGAAAGTGGTCGGCCGCCGTCTCAATCGCGACAAGCGAAAATATGAGCCGCTGAGTTTCAACGAACTGGATTAAAGGAGGGCAAGCCGTGAAAATTTTGTGTGTGACCGGGACGCGGGCCGACTACGGCATATACCGACCGCTTTTGTGCCAGCTGGCGAGCGATCCGTATTTCGATCTGAAACTGGTCGTCACCGGCATGCACCTGGCTAAAGAGTTTGGACGCACGCTTGACGAAATCGGACGCGACCGGCTGGAAGTGATCGCGACGCCTTCCATCCTTTTCAGGGGAGATTCGACTTACGCCATGTCCCAATCGGTGGGAGTGGCCATTCTTTATTTTGCGGACATCTTTCACTTTCATCAGCCGGATTGTCTTCTTTTGCTCGGGGATCGCGGGGAAATGCTCGCTGCGGCGATCGCAGCCCACTATCAAAATATCGCGATCGCCCATTTGCATGGCGGTGAAAGAAGCGGATCGGCTGACGACCTTATCCGTCATTGTGTGACCCGGCTGGCTCATATCCATTTCGTCTCCTGCATGGAGGCAAAAGATCTGCTGAAACGGATGGGGGAGGAGGAATGGAGAATCGTGCCCGTCGGATCGCTGCGCAAAACGGACATCTTGTCCACCCTTCAGATGCCGCGCGAGCAAAAGCGGGCGCTCAGAAAAAAATACCGGTTGGATGCACGGCGCAAACGGCTGCTTCTTGTGATGCATCCGGATTCGAAAGATTCCGTTCCGTTTGAAAAGCAGATCGGCGAACCGCTGGCCGCATTAAAGTCCTTCGCCGATTGTGAGATTATCGCGATCGGTTCAAACAGCGATGCAGGAGGAGATCTGTTCCGCGCCAGGATCGAACAATTTGTCAGTGAAAGGCATCATGCCCGATATTTTGCTTCCGTTCCTCACGATGACTATCTGTTTCTATTGTCGGAAGCCGATGTTCTTGTCGGTAACAGCAGCAGCGGCATCATCGAGGCTCCGTTTTTTCAGCTGCCCTTTATCCATGTCGGAAACCGGCAGAAAAACAGGGCTCGTGGCGACAACGTCATCGATGTGCCGTTTGATGCTGAAGCGATCCGCAAGGCCGTGCAAACGGTGCTGAACGAAGGCGGCCGGGGAAATAAAAAGCCGCTTTCCAATCCGTATGACCTGGTGGCGTCCCCGGAACGGGAGATCGCCACCCGCTTGAAACAATTGCCTCCGCGAGACATATTGCTCGATAAATCATCGTTTCATTTCAACCGGTTCAACGACCGATAATGCGCGCGGGTACCCCGACGGCTTTGACGCAGTCGGGGAGATCCCGGATCACGACGGTACCTGCACCAATCGTGCACATCTTTCCAATCTTTATCCCCGGAATGATCACAGTCCCGCTGCCAAGCTCAGTCAGACGGCCGATGTGAACGCCTCCCGTAAGGCGTGAGCCTGGCCCCACATTGACATAGTCGCCGACCACGCAATCATGATCGACGCTGGCGGCTGTGTTGATGATGCACCCGGCTCCGATGCGGGTCTCCGCATTGACGATCGCCCCGGCGGCTATAAAGCTGCCGGGGCCGATCGTGCTGCTTGGGGAAACGATGCTGTCCGGATGGATCACCTGGACGAGCCGGGCGCCGTATGCGCGCAGTTCTTCGGTTTTGCTTGCGCGGATGCGGGGGTCTCCGATCGCCACGTGCCAACCTGATATCCGGTTTATCCAATTTTCAAGCATCTCCGGCCTTTCCCGGTAATGGGGAAAGCCGTAAAACTTGCCACCCGCGGGGGGAGCGTCCAGGGAGAAAAAAATGAGGGAAGCGTGCGGATCGGATCGGAGCACGGCATCCGCGACCACTTTAGCGTGTCCCCCGGCTCCGATCATTCCGATCGTTCCCTTCATCTACCTGCACCTCGCTTTGATGAAGTTGTAAATGCGCCGCGCTGCCAGCTTCCCCGAATAGGTGCCTTTTCGGTAATAGCGCTGCTTGAGCAGCATATTTTTGCGGAATCTGGAACTGAGTACAAAACGTCGCACGATTTTATTCAACTGTTTTTGCCCTTTGGCGGAGGTGATGTGGCGGCTGGCGGAGTAGTACGTATGCTCGTGTTTGACCGTGTTTTTGAACATGACGAGGGCGATCACAGGCCGGTTCATCAGGATGGCCTCTACGCCGACGGTTGAAAATTGGACAAAGACCGCGTTCGATCCATGGATGAGGTGATACAGGTGCGGGTGCCGAACGACGCGGATGAAACGATACCGCTTAAGACGGCGGCGCGGAAACGACAATTTGCGCTGGCGCGGATGCGGCTTGACGAGCAGCATCACTTTGCGCCGGTAGGGCTGCAAAGCTTTGATCAGCATGCGCAGCACTTTGCGGTTTTTCTTGAGCGGCAGCGGTTGCTCCGGATATACAAATAACCATTTCCGCCTGGAAATACGGAGAATTCGGGCCAGTTTGCGCTTATTCACCCATTTCTTTTTAAATATCGGATCGAAACGTGCATTGCCTAGCGTGACTATTTTTCGAGAAGGCACGCCGTACTGGGTGAGCCTTTTTTTGTGGAAAGGGCCCCAGGCGACATAATACCGGGCATAGGTGGAAAAGAGCTGGTAGTGATCGTTTAATCCGTATTGCAGGATGATTGTCGGGATGCCGCGCTGCCTGCCCATATGAACGAGCAAATATCCGAGCGGATGGACCGACGAATGCAGAACGATCGCTCGTATCGAATGGTTGGCGAACAACCGCCGGATCCCATCGATCGTCTTCATGACCGTTTTCAGTTCCTTGAGCATCCATTTGATAAAAAGTTTATTTCGAAAATAGGCCGGTGTTGATTTTTTGCGGGCGATCGCGATAATTTTTCGTCTCAGAGCCGCATATTGTTTGTAGTTGAGTCCCACCATCTGTGACGGAACGGCGACGGGAGCGCGTCGTTCTTTTTTTCTGTCATGTTTACCGACAGCACAGATCAAACTCGTCGTCCGTGAAATGGGCAGTCCGCTCGCCGCTTCGGGACTGAAGATGATTTTTCCGCGTTGTTTCGGTTTCCGGTATGGAACCGGAGTGACCTTGTCGCTTCGGATCATCCAATTGTAAAGCCGCTTTTTGCTGATTTTCATCTTTCTTTTTCCGATTCCTTTTTTGCTTCCGAGCATCACCCGGCGATGAAAGGAATAAAACATCGCACGCGCAACGGGCACACCATGGTAGCGCACGTTACGAAACGTGTGAAAAAAAGCAGAACTGAGCATCAATGCACGATAAAAACGTCTGTTCATCTTCTTAATCTCCTCCGCTTATGTGAACGATCGGAACGGTTGATACGCCGCGTTGAAGAAAAGACCTCATCCTTGATAATCTTGGCGATCCGGGCTGCCGGTGATCCGTGCATATGGAGGGTGGATCGGATAAATTGTGCGCTCATCTGCTCCAGTTTTTCTTTCATGTGGGGAGAACGGACCAACTGTTTGAGTACGGTGTACAATTCACCGGGTTTGCTGACGACAGGACCGGCTTTGGCCACGGCAAGATGGCGGTGAAAGGTGTTGTAGTTTTTGTAATAGTGGTACGGCATGGGTGGCTGCAGCACGATCAGCCCCTTGCCGATGAGAGCAGCTTCAAATGCGGTGGTCGAAGAGACGGTCGCAACGACATCACTTGCACTTAACATTTCATGCAAGCCGATGTGTTCCGGACAGAGCACCACGTTCGGTCGTCTGATCAGACTCGCATAATCCAACCTGTCGGAAGGGTGCGGTCGGATGACGACGGTGACCGGGAGCAGCGCAACGGCCGTGTGGAACCAGGACAACAGTTTCCGATTGATCGCTTCATCAAACGATTGTGTCGTCCACAGGATGAGCTTGTGATGGTCCGGGACGCCGAGCTTGCTGCGGATGGTCAAAGGGGGGCCGGACTTGATGCGCGCCAGCGGTTCAAACGCCAGGCTGCCCGTTGCGAGCACGGTGCGCGGATCGACCCCTTTTTGCTCAAACCAACGTTTGTAACGATTTCCCCATACCAAATAGCGGCTGGCCCGCGCCGGCGTGACGGAGCCGTCGCTGAGAAGGTGCATTTGCACGAAGTAAAACGGAAGACCGTATTTGCGGGCGAGCATGGTGAGAATGTTGCCGGGCGGATCCAGCTCGTTATAATGGATGATCGCTCGGATCGGATGTTTCTTTAACAATTGATCGAGCACTTTGACCTGTTGCGCCGCTTTTTTCGTGCGGACTCTCATCCATTTTTTAAAACCGGGTTTGGAAAAGAGCTCATGTCCAGCGATTTGTGCAAATTGTTGTCTCAATCGGTTCATCAACTTTCGTTTTGTTTGTGGTGGCACTCTGGTCTTTTTCAACGCTTTTTTGAAGTCAAATACATCAAATCCGCGATGTTTTCGCCAACCGGCGACCATTTTACGGTCGTGCGGACCGTTCAACAAAAAAATGACGCGCAAGCCGGTCAGGTATCGAACGGCAAAGGGATAGAGGGCACCGGGCAGAAGCAACGTTTGTCGGTGTCGGTACCGTGACAGATCGCGCGCCATTTGGACCGGACGGTTCAGACGTACCTGCACCTCCCGGTATTCGGTAAGGCCGCTTTGTTGCTGCTTCATTTTCACCCACTCTTTGTCCGCCTTTCTTTTTTCGACTTCCGGCCTGATCCATTTGTGGAACGCACGCATCATCACGGGCGCCAGCTCGATATTCCGGTATACGACATGTTGGAAGGTTTGAAAGAAATCGTCTGTCCAAGCGTATTTCACCATATTGGCTTCGTTCAGATGAGGTTCGCCATACATGATGTCCACCACACTTTTTTGTTATTGGCGGTCATATGCCGGACAATCGTTCAACCTATTTTATGTTTGTGGAAAGCAGCAAGTTTGGGTGAAGGTGGATAGGGACAAGTACCGTGGTGGAAATGGGCGGTCATAATTTGCAAAACGTGTTTGTTTGTCCTTTCCAACACGGTCCGAGCCAACATACGATGCAAGGGAGAGGTGATCGGTCATGATGGGCGGATACAGTGTCGTTGCACTCATACCTGCCAGAGGGGGCAGCAAGTCGGTCAAACGCAAAAATGTGCGGCTCCTTTGCGGCAAACCGCTGATCGTCTGGACGATTGAAACGGCAAAGTCCGTGCAAGAGATCGACCATATCTTCGTGACGACGGATGATGACGAGATCGCTGCTGTTTCCAAACGCAACGGAGCGCAGGTGATCAGAAGGCCTGCTGCGCTGGCGACGGATGATGCGATGCCGATCGATGTGATCCGGCATGCCTTGAAAACTTTACCTGCGTTGGGGGTAGATTGTGATCTGATTCTTTATCTGGAACCAACGTGCCCGCTGCGAAGTGGCGACGATTTGCTGAAGGCCCTTCATATGCTGGTTTCTGCAGAACAGTTTGACGCAGTGGCCAGTTTCAGCAAAGCGTCGTTGCACCCGCATCGGGCGTGGAAACTGGAGGGCAGCCGCCCTTCTTTGTTTCTTCCCGGGGCCAATCCGTGGCTGCCAAGGCAGAAGTTGCCCGAGGCCTTCCAGTTAAACGGGGCGGTTTATGCGTTTCGGAAAGAAAGCATAACTGAAACGAGCATATCCCCATTGAATGGTAAAATCGGCGGTTTTGTCATCCCGGAAGAGCGGGCCATCGATATCGATGACGAAAAAGATTTTCGCATCGCCGAGCTATTGATGAAAAGGGAGTGAGCGCATGAAAAAGGTGATGGAATTGTTCTCCTTGTCAGGCAAGACGGCGCTTGTTACAGGGGGTGCCGGATATTTGGGGAGGGCGATCTGTGAAGCGCTGGCGGAAGCAGGAGCGACGGTGATCGTAGCCAGCCGTCAACTGGAAAAATGCCGTCAGTTTGCAGACCAGCTTCTCGAACAAGGATGGAAGGCGGATGCCGAACAGGTGGACGTTACCGACACGGTTTCGGTCAAGCAAGCCTTCCGAAGCATCCGTTCTCGCCATGGGGCGATCGATATTTTGGTCAACAATGCGTGGTCGGGGACGAAAAATTCGTTTGAATCCATCCGGGAAGAAGAATGGAAATATGATCTTGAGATCAGCTTGACTTCCGTTTTTCGCTGCGTACGCGAAGCGCTTCCCGATTTGAAAAAAAATCGCGGGGTCATCCTCAACGTTGCCTCCATGTACGGGCATACGGCACCGGATTATCGTATTTATGACTCGCTGGATCTTACCAACCCTCCGAGTTACGGGGCAGCCAAAGCAGGAACGATACAATTGACGAAGTATCTGGCCAGCTTCTTGTCCCCGTATGGCATTCGTGTCAATGCGATCAGTCCGGGGCCGTTTCCGCATGAGCAAACCCGTAAAAACACAGCGTTCATGCGCCAGTTAAGCAGCAAAAATCCATTGAACCGGGTCGGGGAACCGCATGAACTGAAAGGAGCTGTTCTTCTGTTGTGCTCGCCTGCAGGAAGCTATATGACCGGCCAGAACATCTGTGTGGATGGCGGCTGGTCGATTTGGTAAAGGGGGAAAAGACAGGATGGAAACGAGGACGATGAAGATCGGGATGATCGGACTCAGTCCGGGGAACGGGCATCCGTTTTCGTTTTCGGCCATTATCAACGGCTACGATCCCTTTCATCTGCAAACGAGCGGCTGGCCGCAAATTTACCGGTACGTCCGCATGCGTGACAGGTCCGAATTCGGTTTTCCCGGCGCGCGTATCACCCATGCCTGGACGCCCGACCCCCATGTGACGCGAAAACTTTGCCAGGCCTGTCTGATCCCGTACCCGGTGAACGATCTTCATGAGCTGATAGACTGTGTGGATGCCGTCATTGTCGCCAGGGATGATCCTGAAAGCCATTATCCGATCGCGAGACCGTTTTTGGAGGCGGGAATCCCTGCGTTTGTTGACAAACCGCTGACACTCTCGGCGGAAGAACTGGAATGGTTCGAGCCGTACTTGCGACGCGGACTGCTCATGTCCTGCTCGGGCATGCGCTATGCGCGTGAACTTGATCCGGTTCGCGCCGGTTGGGACGCTTTCGGGGAGATAAAACTGATCCGCGGCACCGTGGTCAACGGGTGGGAAAAGTACGGGGTGCACGTGCTGGAGGCGATTGAATCGCTGCCGATTCCGAAACCGCGCAGTGTACAGTCGCTTGCGGCAGGTCATGAAGCGATGATGTTACATTGCGGTCCGGTTACGGTCCAGATCGATGCGCTCGGAAAGGTCCCCCCGCTGTTTCGGCTGGACCTGTTTGGAACTTTGAAGCATGCCACGGTTGACATCGTGGATCATTTTTCCATGTTTCGGCGCATGCTCTGGCGTTTTTTGCGTTTATGCAGGGAGAAAAAAGCGGCGATTCCGGCCGAGTCGACCGTGACCATCATGAATGTGCTTCGCGCGGGAAGGTTGTCATTAGCAAGCGGAAGGAGGATCGATTTATGAACTGGTTTGAAGATCTGTTTCGCCTGGACGGTCGCGTTGCGGTCGTGACGGGAGGGCTCGGCATTCTTGGCCGCACCTTTTGCGAAGGGTTGGCCGCATACGGGGCACATGTGGCCGTGCTCGATCTCAACCCGGGAGCGTGCGCTGAATTTGCACGGCAACTTCAACAAAAGTACGGCCGTCCCTGCATCGGTGTCGGCTGTGATGTATCCAAACCGGTACAGGTGAAACGGGCGTTTCAGAAGGTCGAGGACGAGTTGGGAAACGTGCGGATCGTTTTGAACAACGCAGCAACCAAAACGAGCGATATTCAGGCTTTTTATGCTCCGATCGAAAAATATACGCTGAAACAGTGGAGAAAAGTGAGCGCGGTCAATCTTGACGGCGTGTTTGTTGTCGCGCGTGAAGCCGGAAGACGGATGATCGCAACAGGGGCGGGCGGAAGCATCATACAGACGTCATCTTTGTACGGCTGGGTTGCTCCGAATCCCGCCATGTATGAGGGAGCCTGGTATGGAGGGCATGCGATGAATACACCGGCTGTGTATTCCGCCACCAAGGCCGCCGTGCATGGATTGACCCGCTATTTGGCGATCCAATGGGCTCCGTACCGGATCAGGGTCAATACGCTTGTACCGGGAGGCGTTGAACATGAACAGAACGACACGTTCAAGAAAAACTACGCAAGCCGCACGCCGCTCGGTCGCATGGCCCGGGCGGAGGAAATGGTGGGAGCGGTGCTGTACCTGGCTTCAGATGCTTCGTCGTACATGACCGGGCAAGCGCTGATCGTCGATGGAGGGTACACGGCATGGTAGATCTGTTACGTGCGGCTATCGTCGGTGCCGGGCAGATCGGCAGCCGCCATCTGCAATCGTTTGCCCGACTGGATCGCCCTTTCCAGCTGGTGGTGATCGACCCGGATGAACGCTCGTTAGCTGCGGCGAAAAAGCGGTTTGAGGAAGCAGAAGCCAGCGCGGCTAACCGCCATCCGTTTCGCCGTATCGTGTATGCAACCGGTTTTGACATACTTGATTCGCTTGCGCAGTTGGACGTGGCGATTGTAGCCACCCATGCTTCCGTGCGCCTCCAAGTGTTGAAAGAGCTGATCCGGCGTCTTGCGATCCGTCACATCATTTGTGAAAAAGTGCTGTTTCAGGACCTGGACAGCTATCAAAAAGCAGCCCAATGGTTTTCCGAACGAAACATCCAGGTCTGGGTCAACTGCCCGTTTCGTACACTTAATTTTTTCCGTACATTGAAAAAGGACGCACGTTCGTCAATGTGGGAATATTCGGTTTACGGAAGCGGCATTAACCTGGCCAGCAACGCGGTACACCACCTCGACCTGTTTACCTATTTGACCGGTACACCGTTAGAACGGGTGCGGAGCGACTTTTTGCACAGACGAATCCAAAAAAGCAAGCATAGCGGATGCATCGAATTTACCGGCACGCTGCTTGCGGAAAGCGCCCACCACCGTTTTGAAATGACCTCGTTTCCCTGTCCCGGGCATCCGCTTGTAATCCGGCTGATGACGGAAGACGGCACCTGGTTTATCGAACTGCTCGCAGAGCGTGCCGTTCATCTGTCTGCGGATGGAGAACGCACCGTGCCTTTTTCGTTTCCGCCCCAAAGTGAACGGACGCATTTACTGGTGAAAGAACTGCTCGATACCGGAACGTGCGGACTTCCTACTTTTCACGAATCGCGGCACGTGCACGAACGGTTGCTGAATGCATTTATGGATCGGTTGGAATCCGTTACGGGAAGGAGGCCAGCAGTTTGTCCGATCACGTAGCGCGTAAAGGAAAAAGCGGCCGAACGGAAGCTTGCCAGCGGGCGGTGCTTGTCATAGGAGCCGGGCGGATGGCGCTGGAGTATGCTCGCGTCTTGCAGGCGCTCGCATACCGGATACACGTTATCGGCAGGGGCGCTTCATCCGCACGGACTTTTTACAAAAAGACCGGCATACCGGTCTGGACGGAAGGTTTGGATACGTGGTGGAAGCGGCATGGAACGGCCAGCGTTACAGCGGCGATCGTCGCCGTCAATGCGGAACAGCTGGCCAGTGTCGCCCTCGCCTTGCTCCGCAGAGGAATGAAACGGATACTGGTGGAAAAACCGGCCGGTCTCAACGAGGAAGAACTGCTTTCGCTTGTCCGTGAAGCGGAGGCTCGCCGTGCCGATGTGTATGTGGCCTACAACCGCCGCCATTATGCATCGGTGCTGGCTGCCCGGCGCATGATCGAAGCGGATGGAGGCGTACGTTCGGTCCATTTTGATTTCACCGAGTACAGCCGTCGCATCGCCGCCTCATCGATCCATCGTGATGTGAAAGAAGCGTGGCTTGTCGCCAATTCAAGCCATGTGATTGACCTGGCTTTCTATCTTGCCGGGGAGCCGGTCATGCTCGAGAGTCTGTGCACGGGCGAACTGCCATGGCACCGGCGCGCTTCCCGTTTTTGCGGCTGTGGACTGACCCGATCGGGCGCGCTTTTTTCTTACCATGCGAATTGGGAAGCGCCAGGCAACTGGAGCATTGAAGTGACAACAGCCAAACGGAAGATGCGGTTGCAACCACTGGAACAACTGGCCGTGCAAAGCGAAGAAGGCGGACCTATGGAATCGATCTCGTTGGACCAGGAGCTGGACCTTCGCTTCAAGCCGGGGTTGTACCGGCTCGTGCAAACTTTTTTGAGCGGTGCCAAAGATCCGTCGCTGATGCCGGTCCGGACGCAGCTAGAACGATATCGTGACGTCTATACACCGATGCTGGCCCGATCGGTAAGCCGAAAGCCAGACCGCTGATATGGACGTTTCGTTTTCGCCCATTTTGAAAGGGGGAAGGACCGTTGTACGGTGAAACCCGAATGAACGCCCATCATATCTTGCGCTACGGCTTTACGATCCAGTTTTTGCGCCAGTTTCGTCTTCTCTCTTACGAAGGGATCGAGATGCCGAATATGTTCATCCGCCCTTTTCACGTCTTTATCGGTCCGATTGTCGACTCGCTCATCACGCACCGAGCCACTGTTCACAAATTGCAAAAATCGTTGGGACTCCGCTCGATCGCCGATGTGCAAAAAGCGCTGTACCGCGTACCGAAACCCATTCGAAATTTGTCCGTTTATCCGCACCGGCGGGCCATTCTGCTTCCTGCCAGGATGGTCGCCTTCGCTGTGGAACGATTGAAAGATCATCCGGTCATATTGGTCGATTATGCCGCTGAAGACAAAAGGCATCTGGAGAAGTTTTCCACACTCCCCTCTCATTTTTCTGTGTTTGATTTTAAGAAGGAAGTAGCCAATACTTCGGTACCGGAGAAATTGAAAAAAAGGTACAGGAAAATGGTGGCGAAAATGGTGAAAAGCGCAGGTCGCCACCCTGTATTCTCCAACCGGAATTTTGAACCGTGGCTGTTTCGACATGCATTGTTGGGATACCGTTACATGAATGTGCTGAGCCGACTGGTCCGTCAGCAGCCGATCGGGATCATGATCGATACCGCCGAGATTATTAACCCCGCAGCAACGCTCGTTCTCTTGGCCCGAAAATACGGACTGCCGTTCGTCACTGCTCCGCATGTGTTGATCACCGATCGCACCTTTATTCCGGCACGGGCCACCCATTTCTTTGTTTGGGGTGAACATTATCGCAGGTGGATGATGAAACGCGGCATTCCGTCAGCCCGAATCCATGTCGTTGGCAATGTGCGCATGGATCAATTGATGCAGCGACCCGTCCGAAATCGCTCGGAATGGATGAAAGAACTGAATCTTCCTCCCAATATACCGCTTGTGGCGGTGGCGACCCAGCCGTTTCCGGAAGTCGTGCAGAATCAGGTGGTCCGCTGGCTGAAGCAAGTGGCAGATGCGGATCTTCCGTTCATCTACCTGCTCAAACCTCATCCTTATGATCGTTACGATTATTCCGTTTTTCAGCGCCATCCGCGGGTTCGCGTGCTCAAACCACAGGACCATTCAAACGAGCTGTTGACCTATTGCGATATACTCGCCACCATTTCATCCAATATGGGCATCGAAGCCGCCCGATTCAAAAAACCGGTGCTCGTCCTGCAACCGAAAATCCCCTATATGTATGAGTTTAACAACAACCTGTTCAATGCCCATCTCGCTCTGGCCAAAGCCGGTCCCGTTATCCGCAATCCGGCTGGATGGATACAAGTGCTAAAAAGGTTGGCGGAAGATAAAGATTACCGAAACCGCCTCGTGGAACAGTCGCAGCTTTTTCTCCAACGCACGATTTACATGGGCCGGCCCGCTGCCGAGCTGACCGCGGAAATGATTTTCAAACTGTTAAAGAAATGAGCCGAAACCAGCAAGGAGGAACATGTGATGTATGGTGAAAGCGTACTGAACAACCATTATGCGTTAAGATACGGTTTTACGAAAGAATTTGTCAATATGTATCGTTCTTTGCGTTATAAAGGAATCGAAATTCCGCTTACTTTGATCCGTCCCTATCACGTTTTTATACGCGGACATGTAAACCGTCTGCAGCAGCACGCATACTTTGTGCGAAAAATGAAACGGAGACACCGCATGTACCGGGTCCGCGATGCGCAGAAAGCTCTCTCCCGCATGCCCAAAATGGCGCGCAACCTGTCCCGCTATCCCCACCGCAAAGCCATTTTGATGCCGGCGCGCCTGGTTTCGTTAGCATTAGAGCAATTTCGCCGTTTTCCGGTCATCCTGGTCGTATCGACGCGTGAAGACCGAAAAGCACTGAAAGGTCAAAAATTGCCCCGGCATTTTAAAGTGTACCATTACCACAGGGCGGTGCGGAAAATACGCGTGAGCACAACGTTGAAAAAGCGGGTTTGGGCAGCCATCCAACAAGCCTCCAAGCGATCGAAAAAACATCTGTTTTTGACTCGCCCCTCTTTTAAAAAATGGCTTTTTATTCAGGCGTTAAAGTCGATCCGGGCGATTGAAGCGCTGGAACGTCTGGTTCGAAAACATCCGATCGGTGTGATCATTGACCATGCGGAAGTGATCAATCCAGGCGCTACGTTGGTGATGATTGCCCGCAAATTCGGCCTTCCGTTTGTGACTATTCCCCAATTGCTCATGACCGATCGTTCGATCATTCCAGCCCGAGCCAGTTACTATTATGTATGGGGCAAACATTATCGCAATTGGCTTAGCCAGCGGGGAGTACCCCCAACGAAAACCCGGATCGTCGGTAACATGCGCTATGAATCGGTGCGGAAAATCCGCGTGAGAACGCGGGCAAAGTTTAGGCGCCGCTGGCGGATTCCGAGCGGCTATCGCATCGTGGTAATCGCCACGCAGCCGTTTGTTCCTAAAGTGAACCACAAGATCGTCAGCTGGCTTCGCACAACCGCGCGACGCTGTCAGCGTGAACGATTGCCATATATTTTCCTTGTCAAACCTCATCCGTACGACCGGACTTCGTATCGTTCGCTCATACGCGGAAGCAACATTCGCATCGCGGCGCGCAGCGATAATGTGTATGAAATGATCCGTCACGGTCATATGCTCGCGACCATTTCCTCCAACACCGCGATTGAATCCGCTATATGCCACAAACCGTTGCTTGTCCTGCAGCCGAGCATTCCATACGACTTTGATCATCACAACAATGCGTTCAATGCCTTTTTGGCAAAAGGAAAAGCGGGTCAGGTGATCCGCAATGCAAGAGAATGGTATGCGGCGCTGAAACTGTTTTATCGCCGTGCTTCCTATCGGAAGCATTTGGTCAGAAAGGGGCAATTGTTTTTGGGCAAGACGTTGCTGACCCGCGGCAATGCCAAAACGCTTATTGGCCGTCAGATCGTTCGTCTGTTGAAGCGTTCTGCATAAGCCATTCCGCATACAGAAAATCGTCGATCGTATCGATGTCGACAGAATCCCGGGCTGGCATCAGATAAGGGACGGAAGATAGACGATGCATATTTTTCTTTCGTAAAAAAACGGACGTTGGCAAAATATAGATGCTGCCGTTTAATTGATACAATGGTGGCAGATCTTGCCGACGTCCGATTGTTGTTCCGGGAAAAGCGTTTTTCAGTCTACCGTTCTCTATTTTTTTCATCAAATAAGGATGGGTCGTAACGGGGCAGACGCTGATGACCGCTTCCGAACGATGGCGCAGGGCCAGTTCAATCGCCTCGTCGATCTGCCGGGATGTACGGAGCGGGCACGTCGGTTGCAACAAGGCAAAATAATCCGGTTGATAGCGTTCTCGCCGTTTTAACTCCTCCAAACAATGGAGGACGACTTCATTCATCGAAACCGTGTCGCTGGCGAGTGCCGCGGGACGCAAAAATGGGGTTTCCGCTCCGTACTTTCTTGCGATCCGGGCAATCCCGGGATCATCGGTCGTGACGACGACGCGGTGAATATGACGGGAGGCTTTGGCAGCCATGATCGTATGGGCAATCAGCGGATGCCCGGCCAGAGTCAGGACGTTTTTTCGAGGCAGACCTTTGGATCCTGACCGGGCGGGGATGATGGCCAAACATTGCATGACGTCACAGCCTCCTCTTTTTTTTGTTGGATGACGGACCAGATCGTCTCTAACGGGTCCAATGGCTCCGAATCTTGATTTCCATCGAGATTTATGTCCAAAAGTTGCAGCTTATGATCATCGGATAACGCTTTGTCCGGTTCGTTTACGATTCGTGCCAAGACGGGGCGCAATTGTCTGGCAGTGCGGAAAAAGGGAGGTCGCTTTTGTAAATAGTAGATCTGTTTTCTTTTTCCATAATAGTATACCGGTATGTGGTGCAGAAGAGCTTCATAGGCGACACTGGAAAACGGGGTGACGACCAGCTTCGCTTCCTGGAACAATTGGGGAAGCGGGATGGATCCGTGTGGCACGAGTTGGGAATATTTTCTTTTTAACAACCTTTTGTAGACTTGGCCGTTACCTTGATCCGGATGCAGCTTGTAGATGACGCGCAGCGATAAACCCGATGCCGCTTTCTCGATGCACGAAATAAGGGTTCGGTTATAGGTGTATCCTAGCGGTTGCAAGGCCACGAGCACCGTCTTCAGCGGGCGCTCCCGATGACTGCACAAGCGGAGCTTGCTTTTCCGCTCCAGATTGCGGTAAAAAAAGGGACCGCTGATGAAAATTTTTTCTTTCGGCGCACCGTATTTTTGTAAAAATTGGGCGTGCGACGTTCCCCACACGAAGTTGAGGTCGGCGTTGACGGGGAGATGGCCCAGTGGACCGAATATACCATGCTGGATGTTGATGACCGGAATGTTTTGCACTTGTGCCATCGTAGCCAGCAAACTGCCTTCGGGATTGATCGTTGACCCATAGATGACGCGTGCGATTGGATAACGGTTAAACAAGGTGCGTACTTTGCGAATCTTTTTCAGCGTCTGTTTGATCTTCGCTTTGATCCACTTGCGGAAGGTCAGGGTACGAAAAAAGGGGTGTGTGCGGTGCGATGCGCACACGGCTTTCCAGGAACGCCAAAGTTTTTGTTCTTTCTGTTTGGCGATGCGCGCTTCTTTCACCGCAGGCAAATAGATGAGCGGCCGGCATTTGTGCCGCATTTTTCGATATTCTTTGCGATGGTGGGCAACATAAAGAAAAGATTCGTCCACCTGATCTTTGCTGACCAAATAAAGCTGGGCCCGCACCAAGGTGAATCCTTTTTTGCTGTAGTCCGGATCGGATTTCGGGAAGAAAGGGGCACACCGTTTTTGAATGTGTTTGGGGTTGATGTCCGGCGGAAGCTTCCCTTTTTTCAACAAGCGAGTCCGTTTGTTCAAATAGCGCTGCACATGGCGCAACAACAAGGGCGCCAAGGGAATCCCGTCGTAGCGGAGTGGACGGTAAGCTTGCAAAAAGGCGAGCGCATACCGCCAGACGAGCCGCTCTTTCGGACTCATGATCCTCCCCTCTTTCCTTCCTCATGATCGAGCTTTTTTAACAGCGTGACGAGGTGTTCCACAGAGACCGGCTTGATCTGATCAGAACGGCACACCGTCAATTCTCCTTTTTTAAAATGCAAAAAGGTTTCGACGGGGCGGGCGGGAATCACATACATTTCATGATCCATCAGTGCGATGGCGGCTTCTTCTTTTGTCACCAGTTCTTCGTGCAATTTTTCTCCCGGCCGTATGCCGACATTTTTGATTTTGGGCACGCTAAGGCCTTCCATGATGCAATAGCGGTTGACCGCCTCGATCAGATGGCGGATCCTGAATGCGTCCATGCGCAAAATAAAGGTTTCTCCGTTTCTACAATAATAAGCGGCTTTTAACGTCAATTTCGCCGCTTGTTCAATCGTCATAATAAAACGGGTCATATTTTCGTCCGTAATCGTTAACGGATCCCCGTTTTTTGCTTGTTCCAGAAAGATCGGCATCACCGATCCTCGCGATCCGACGACATTGCCAAACCGAACGGAGCAGAAGCGGGTGTGGTGATTATGCAGTTTTTCATTGGCTTGTCTGAACAACTTTTCCGCAATCAACTTGGTTGCTCCCATCGTATTGTGCGGATGGATCGCTTTGTCGGTGCTGATGTTCACGACTCTTTTCACATTGTTCTTGATGCATGCTTCGATCACGTTTTCCGTTCCGATGATGTTCGTTTTGACCGCTTCAAAAGGATGTTCCTCGCATACCGGCACCTGCTTTAAAGCAGCAGCGTGAAAAACGTAGTCGACCCCCCTCGTTACATATTCCACGCTGTGCCTGTCCCGGATGTCGCCCAACTGGAAATGGAGGTTGTCGAACCCGGCATATTTTCTCTTCATCAAATACTGTTTGCTGTCATCCTTGTTGAACACGATAATTTGCTTCGGCTTGAACGGCAATAGGCTGGCCACGATCTGTTCCCCGATCGAACCGGTACCACCGGTCACGACAATTTTTCGGTCAGAATAAAAACGGTGCAGATCGGACGTTGACGCGGGCATGGCCACCCTCCTTTCGGTCTGATATTCATAAGTTATGAGACCGGCTTTGCCGTTGCTATATGACAACTATACATTTTTCCTTTTTGCGCCCCTTCTGGCGATGATTTGTGCGGTTGTGCCCGTATAAATTCGTCATGTATCCCGCATGCTAATCACGAAACTTTGATTTGTGAAGAATGGAGGGTTGACCGTATGCGCAAATCATTGGCTAAAAGATGGCCGCTTGCACTCGTCATTGTGCTCATACTTTTCCTGCCCGCCTGCAATAACGGTCAGGATAACGTGCAAAACGATATGACACCGGACAACGACAATCTGAATAATATGCAACAGCAATCCGGTATCCAGCCGTATCGCACACTGGACCGGTCGCGGAATTACCATATGACGCGTGAAAATAACCGGTTCGGAGCAGACCGTACCGATATGCGCGGCGGTGTTCATGCCAATACACGCATGGAAGTGAGCAAGGAAATCGCAGATGAGATTGTAAAATTGGACGAAGTTCGCACAGCGAACGTATTGCTCACGGATCGCAATGCTTATGTGGCTGTCGTCATGGAAGACGGATCAGAGCAAGCGAACTTTAATGGAGCTAACCTGAATGGCGCTAACGGTATGGATGATGACGTGTCCGACCGGATCAAGCAAAAGATCGCAGCCAAAGTTCGCGAAGTCGCTCCGCATTGCCAAAACGTGTTCATTTCCGCCAATCCGGACTTCGTAGACCGTATTAACGGTTTGGTGGATGGCTTGGCGGAAGGCCGTCCATTGCGTGGAATGGTGCGCGAATTCAATACGATGGTGGAGCGGATGTTCCCGGAAAATCGCTAAAGATTCGCTCTTCAAAGACCCATTTTTCAAGACTCACTCCGATGCCGGTTCGAGGGCAGAAGTGTTGTCCATCGAATCGGCATTTGGCGTATTCGCTTGTCGCCTGGTGTCCCGCCTATTTTTGGCTCGGTTCATCACCAAGCGGAGTGCCCGTTCATAATATAACTTTGACTGTATCCCTGAACCTTGTATATTACATGTCCGAGCAAGGAGGGGTGACATTTTGAAGGGCAGCGGCCGCAAGAGCAATCTGTTAACGAACCGTGAACGAGAAGTGTTTGAGTTGCTCGTACAGGACAAGACGACGAGAGAAATTGCCCAACAGCTTTTTATCAGCGAAAAAACAGTACGGAATCATATTTCAAATGTCATGCAAAAATTGAATGTCAAGGGACGCTCCCAAGCTGTTGTCGAATTGATCCGTCTCGGAGAGTTGTCGATCTGAATGTCGGTTGATCATAACGTTTTAGCACGACCTTCTTTTAGCTCCGCTTCGGAGATGTAAAAGAAGGTTTTTGATTTTTATGGGAAAAGCCTTTAAAATGAAAGAAGTTTGCCTTTAGTTTGCCTTTTGCCTTTATAAGCAGCATGCCTTTTTGCTCATATCTTTCAGAGGAGGCGGATCGGAACAAAATGCACGATTGGTACCGGAAAAGTTTCGGAGCGGATTATTTGATCGTGTACCGGCATCGGGATTTTAAAGGAGCTTATGAAGAAGTCCGGCAAATGATCGGTTGGCTTGGACTCGATTCCGGAGCAAGCGTGCTCGATCTTTGTTGTGGTACCGGTCGCCATGCCCTGGCACTGGCCGATTTCGGATACCGGGTGACCGGCGTTGACCTGTCGGAAGTCCTGCTGGAAGAAGCGCGCAAAAACGATACCGATCAGCGGATCAAATGGGTACACGGCGATATGCGCAACGTCCCGCTCGACACGAAATTCGATGCGGTTGTCAATCTGTTTACTTCATTCGGATATTTTGAAAACGATGCGGAAAATGAACAGGTCTTGTCTGAAATCAGCAGATTGCTGAAAGACGAGGGCCGTTTCATCATCGATTATTTGAATCCGACCTATGTCACTAAGAACCTCGTACCCTATTCGGAACGTGAGGTGGACGGGATGACGATCGAGGAGCGGCGAAAGATCGAAGACGGATGCGTGCAAAAAACGATCCGCATTCGCGAAGCCGGAAAACCGGAGCGTACATATATAGAAAAGGTCAAATTGTACGATTTGGATACCTTTGTGAAGATGGCCGAACGTCACAAACTTTTAATTCAAAACGTGTACGGCAACTATGATCAGAGCCAATATGATTCCATGACGTCGCCGCGCATGATCATGGTCGGAGAAAAGAAAGGAGCTTAAAGCGGTGACGAAAGGGATCGATGCATGGCCGGGAGGAGTGTTGCGCATCCGCGTTCCCCTTCCCTTTCCGCTACGCTGGACGAATGCCTACGCATTAAAAGATACCCGGGGATGGACGGTGATCGATCCCGGCATCCATACGGACAAAGCCATCCAGGCATGGAAAGAGTTTCTTGAAATGACGAACAGCCGCTGGCAGGATGTGCATCGCATCGTCCTGACCCATCACCACCCGGATCATTACGGGCTGAGCGGCTGGATGCAGGCGCAAAGCGGGGCGGAAGTGTTGATGTCCCGCAAGGCCTATGAGCAAACCCGCCTTTTTTGGGGAGAAGAGCGGACGATGACCGACCGGATGTGCGCCCTGTTTGCTGAACATGGTTTGGATAACGAGTTGTTGCCGCGCATGCATGAACATCTGGAAAGTTTTGTGCCGCAGGTCACCCCGGCGCCGGAGGTGACGTTCATTGAGGCGGGTGAACGCATCATGCTGGGGGGGAAGCCTTACGCCGCGATCGAAACGCCGGGCCATGCCGCCGGCCATCTCAGTTTTTTCGACGAGCAGGAAGGC
Organism: uncultured Paenibacillaceae bacterium; assembly: GCA_937925675.1. Classification (GTDB taxonomy): domain Bacteria; phylum Bacillota; class Bacilli; order Paenibacillales; family CALAME01; genus CALAME01. Next base: position 81,519 of record CALAME010000019.1, read on the forward strand.
TTCCTTTTTTGTGGCGACCATGTGCTGCCGCGGATTACACCGAATGTCAGCTATTTGCCCGGAATTGATGAAAACCCGCTGCAATCGTATTTACAAAGCTTGCGAATGATGCAGCAATATCCGGTAACGTTCGCCTTTCCCGGCCACCGCCATCCGTTTGCTTCATACCGGGAGCGGATCGGGGAAATTCTCTTGCACCATGAGCAGCGGTTGGAACAGATACGGATGCTGTTAAATCGGCCTGCCACCGCTTATGAGCTCTGCATCGAATTGTTCGGCACCCGCCTTTCGCTTCATCAGTTGCGGTTCGCGCTAGCCGAGACGTTGGCGCATCTAACATATATGGAAAAAGAAGGGCGTTTCAATGTGGACGCCGGAGATGTCAGACGCTGGCGTGCCTTAAGCTCACTTTAACATGAACGGTCATCCTTTTTCCTGATCCTCCGTCCAGGTATGGGCAATGCGGCTGCATGTGGATGCGGCGATCGCGCCGACGATGTCATCCAGAAACGTATGGATATGGCTGTTCTGATTTTTTTTGTCGTTCAGCTTTCCGACGATGCCCGGTTTGACTTTGTCGATATAGCCGAAATTGGTCAGTCCGATGCTGCCGTATACGTTGACGATGGACAGGGCGAGGATCTCGTCGCAGCCATACAGCCCTTCGTCGTTTGCAACCATTCGTTGCAGCGGCTCTATCAGCTTTTTTTGTTCTGCCATCATATCCAACTGAATTCCGGTCAATACAGCATTGAGCACTTCCCGTTTGGACAAGACTTTTCTTACGTAATCTTCACACTGTTCTATCGTAAGATCGGTGTAATACGGTTGCTGCATCTCATAAACCAGCTCGGCGATCTGCCGGATCTGTACGCCTCTGAAATTGAGCCATTGTTCGGCGTATTCGGCTGTCTTTCGATTGCTTTCGCTCATACGCGACCTCCAAATTTTAGATGTTGGATTCAGGTTCATGAAAATTGATCTTGGGAATCGATATGGACTTATTGTACCCTGCCCGTACAAAAAAAAGTTATAAAACAAGCATAGGCTCGTATATATGTATTAAACGATATGGAGGAGAATATTGCGGGGAGGGAAGGCGTATGAAGCGATTCAGTCGGCTGTTTCAGATGTTGATGATCTTAAGCGCGATCATTTTCATCGCAACCGGTTGCTCGCTGTGGAAATCAGCCGATACAACCGGAGGACCGATCGATCCGCCGCCTGAAGAGATGCAAAGATGGGCTGATGAGTTGACCGAGGCCGATGATGGAGAAGTTTCGCTGTCGGATGCCGACGGCCAAACGATGGCGGTTACCGTATATGTGCTCGATCCGAACGGCTATGTCGTTCCATTCGGAATCGACGTTCCAGCGACGGAAGGAATCGCCAGGGAAGCGTTGAAATATATGGTTCGGGGAGGACCGGTCGAAGCCCTGTTGCCGGAAGGGTTCGCACCGCTGTTGCCGGAAGGAACTGAAGTGTTGGGGATGAACATCAAGCCGGAAAAACGGGCGATCGTCGACTTTTCGGAATCCTTTACCCATTATGACCCCAAGTGGGAACGTAAAATACTGGAAGCGGTGGTGTACACCCTTACCGATTTCGATTCGATCGATGAAGTACAATTATGGGTGAATGGCAGGGTGTTGAAAGAAATGCCGCTTTTAGGTACGCCGCTCGAAGAGTATGTGGGCCGCAATATCGGCATCAATCTGGAAAGCACGGACGGCCTGCATCTGAGCCGCTCCACACCGGTGACCGTCTATTTCCAAGGAGAAACGATCGATCATCGTTCCTACTTGGTGCCCGTGACGCGCTTGGTGCCTCTGACGGAAGATCGGGGACGGGCATCGATGGAACAATTGCTCAAAGGACCGTCTTCGTCGACCTTGCTTGCTCCGGTGGCGCTGCCTGACACCCGTATTCTGAAACTGTCGCAACAGGAAGATATCGTGGACGTTTATTTTGCCGATCCGACACTTGAGAGCGGAGAAGCACTGCCTGCTTCATTTTTGCAGTCCGTCGTACTTTCGCTGACGGAAAACACGGATGCATCGCGTGTGCGCATTCATATTGACGGGCAAACCAGCGTAATCGGAACCGATGAACGGGATTACAGCCATCCGGTAACCCGGCCGAACCGGATCAATGCTTTGGGCATTTGATACGGAGGGTCACCCTCATGATCGGTCAAAAGGGAATCATGAGGGGACCCTTGCTGTCTGTGTGGGGTGATTTCCCTTATTTCTTTTGGTAAAATGGGGAACATAAATGCGTTAGGAGGCCATCATATTGAGAATCGACGGACGACAACCGAACGAATTAAGAAAAATTACGATATTGACAAATTATACGAAATACGCCGAAGGTTCGGTATTAATCGAGTCGGGGGATACAAGGGTCATCTGCACCGCTACGGTGGAGGATCGTGTCCCACCCTTTATGAAAGGCCAGGGAAAAGGATGGGTAACGGCAGAATATGCCATGTTGCCCCGCGCCACCCAGCTCCGCAATCAACGCGAATCAACCCGAGGTAAAATCGGCGGGCGGACGATGGAAATTCAGCGCCTGATCGGCCGTGCTTTGCGCTCTGTTGTCGACCTGAAAGCGCTCGGTGAACGATCGATCACGCTGGACTGCGATGTGATCCAAGCGGATGGGGGCACGCGAACGACAGCGATTACGGGCGCCTTTGTGGCCATGGCATTGGCGATGAACAGGCTGCTGGAGGAAGGACAGATTCCTACATTGCCGATTACCGATTTTCTCGCTTCGGTCAGCGTGGGGGTGGTGGACGGACAGGCCCTGCTCGATCTCAATTATGCGGAGGATGCTTCGGCCCAGGTGGACATGAACGTGGTGATGACGGGGGCCGGACAGTTTGTGGAAGTGCAGGGAACCGGAGAAGAATGTCCTTTTTCCCGAAACGAACTCAGCCACTTGCTCGACTTGGCCACCGACGGTATTGCCTCGATCATCGACAAGCAAAAATTGGCTCTCGGTGACACCATCGTCGAGCGAATTGAACGGTCGGAGCGGATGCTGGATGAGCAAGCGTGAATTGGTCATTGCTTCCTACAATAAAGGAAAGATCGCTGAATTTACCGCATTATTTGCTCCATTGGGTTGGCAGGTCATCAGTCTGGCGGATTTGTCGGAACGCCCGCAGTGGGAAGAAAATGGCAGCACCTTCATGGAAAATGCGCGGATCAAGGCCAAGGCCGTTGCTGATTTTTGCGGGCGGCCTGCACTTGCGGATGATTCCGGCTTGTGCGTAGATGCCCTCGACGGACAGCCCGGTGTGTATTCGGCACGATTCGCGGGGGAAAATGCAGGAGATGAGGCGAATATCCGCAAGCTGATCGAGGAACTCAAAAAACGCGGGATCGACCAGCTGCCGCTCGATCACCCGCGCCGCCGTGCCCATTTTAGTTGCGCTCTCGTTTTATATGAGCCGGATGGAAAAGTAACGACGGCGGAAGGTCAATGCTATGGTTATGTGTTGGACGAGCCTAGGGGTACCGGTGGTTTTGGATATGATCCGCTCTTTTATTTGCCTGAATATGAAAAAACGATGGCTGAACTGAAACCGAGTGAGAAAAATAAAATCAGCCATCGCGCAAAAGCCTTGGAAGCACTCAAAAAACAGCTTGTATAAGTCATAACCTTTTACGTCATATTTCATGGTTAAAGTCAACTTCTACGATCGATCGCCTTCGGGCGATTTTCTTTTTCCGTATTTTTCGGCATACGTGTCGATCGCATATCCGGCTGCAAACCAGACAAGAATCGTTGTTGCATAAAGGAAGAATACATCCATCCGATTGACATCGGCAAAAATCGGAATGACCCACGTGACCGGGCTGAACATGAGAAATACGATGTTGTCATGGTCAAAACCGGCCAAATGATACAAACATAACAGAACGGCAAACAAGGTTAACCAGAAAGTGAATTTGCGGAACAAACGGTTCAAAGGGTTCCAGCTCCTTTACTCCATATCGTTAAAACACGTAAAACAAGCTTGATCCAGCCATGTCTTGACCGACCGCTATCCTCATTTTGAGACGATTGGCATGAAAATATGCGACGAACGGCATAATACATGATGCAAACGATGCTGGCCGAAGAAGTGCGGAGAGAATATAGCCCGGAAGAATGGATTCGAAAGATTGGGGCTGGAAGAATGATAATTGGAAAATGTAGTCTGGAGAAATTGTAGATGAAAAAATGGAGCTGGAACCATGCTGGATGGAATATGGCACAAAGAAACGGGGAGGGATAGACTTGCACGTTCGATCAGCCCGCCAGTTGACCGGTGGCGAACGGGCGGCTTATGAAATTGAGGTAGAAGGTGTCCATTCACCGCTAGTCGCTGTCATCGAAAACACAGGAACCACCCATCGGGTGCACAGTTTGTATCACAGTGACGCGAGCCTGGAGATCGACGGGTATGAAAACAGCGAGCACAAGGCCTATGTAGACGTCAGCGAATATTTGACCGGTGTAGATTTAGAGCAGCTGGCCAAAGATATCCTCCGGAAAGCCTTTGCGAATACACCCTAAAAAACAAGGGGAACGATCCGCCCAGCGGATCGTTCCCCCGGTTGATCAGGCATCCGCGCCGGTTTCGCTTGCGGGTGCCGGTACACTTCGTCTGAACACTTTCCGTTTGATCCAGCTCGAGATATCGTCAAGAATCGTGTACATGACCGGCACGAACAACAGGGTAAACACACTGGATGTCGTCAAACCGAAAATAATGGTAATCGCCAGCGGCACCTGCTGTTCACTGCCTTCTCCGAGGCCGAGTGCCATCGGCACCATCGCGAGCAGGGTGGTGAGCGTCGTCATCAGGATCGCCCTCAGACGGGCAGGTCCGGCTTCCACGATCGCTTCAAACCGTTCCATGCCGCGTCTGCGCATCAAATTGACGTAGTCAATCAATACGATCGCATTGTTGACGACGATACCGGCCAACATGATCAGGCCGATCAGAACCATCATGCTGATCGGGGTATTGGTGATAAAAAGTCCGATCAGAACGCCGATAACCATCGTCGGCATGGAGAACATGACGACCAACGGATAGAAGATCGACTCGAATTGTACAGCCATGACGACATAGACGAGAAAGATGGCGAAGAGAAGCGCCGTACCGAGTTCTATGAAGGTTTCTTCCATATCGGCAAATTCGCCGCCGAAGCTGTACTCGTAACCGTCTGGCAATGTGAGCTCGGAGAGCAAGGCATTGATTTCGTTCGATACGCTGTACAGGTCACGGCCGACGATTTCACCTGTAATATTGACTTGCCGTTGCTGATTGTGTCGCGTGATCGACATCGGCCCGTCCACCTGTTTCAATTCAGCGATCGTGCTAAGCGGAACAAGCGTCCCGGTCGCGGTCGGGATGAGCAGCGTCTCCAGGCTGGAGATCGTCGTGCGATCTTCTTCAGGCAAGATGATTCGCACATCGTACTCGCCGCCGCCCTCGCGGTAGCGGGTGGCCACTTGACCGCTGAAAGCCATCTCCACATGCTGCATGATCTGCATGTAGGACAATCCGTACAAGTGGAGCATGTCGCGGTTGATGTCGATTTGAATTTCCGGTCGGCCTTCGCTGAATGAGGTCTCTACATTGTGCGTGCCTTCGATGGTAGAGACGAGAAACGCAATCTCGTCGGCAATTTCTCTTAATACATCAAATTCAGGACCGGACAGCTGAATCTGGATCGGTGCCCCTGTCGAGAAGCTAACGCCGGTTGTCACCACCTCGAAATCCACACCGGGTATGGTTTCAAACGATTCTCTGAGTTCCTGGGCGACCTGTTCCGTTGTGATGTCGCGCTGGCTGGAGGGAATGAGCTGGAGCGACAAGATCGCCTGGTTGGATGTGACACCGAGCGCCAAGTCACCTGAGCCGATCGTAAGAAACTGGGATTCTATGATCGGTTCGTAAGGTTCGAGATAAGGCTTGATTTCATCCACCAATTCTTTCATTTCTTCCAGGTCTGTACCCGAAGGGGCTTCGATGACAATATCCATCATGCCCTGGTCGGATTCCGGAGCCAGTTCAGCGCCGATAAATGGAACCAGCACGAAGCTGAGCACAAAGGCGATTGCGGTAACCGCCACCGTCGTTTTGCGATGGTTGAGCACCCATTTCAGGCTTCTGCGATAGCCGTTTTTCAGAACGATAAACCACCGGTTCACGCCACCTTCTTTGTCCTGGGCTTGGACGGTTTTATCCGGCAATATCCGCGAAGCCATCATCGGGACGATCGTCAGGGCCACCATCAGCGAAGCAAACAGTGAAAAACAGACGGTCAAGGCCATCGGAGTCATCAGGTCGGAGGCGATGCCTTCGACAAATACGACCGGCAAAAATACGACGAGTGTAGTCATTGTCGCTGCCACAACGGCCGGTCCGACTTCCGATGCGCCGATTTTGGCTGCTTCGAGCGGCGGAACACCGCGCTGGCGCTGGGTAAAAATGTGTTCCAGGATGACGATCGAGTTGTCGACGATGAGTCCGACCCCGAGCGCAAGTCCACCCATCGAAACAATATTGAGCGTTTCTCCGGTGAAGTACATCAGCGTGAAAGTGGCGATGACAGAGATCGGAATAGACACGCCGATGACGATAACCGGCCGCACGCTCCGCAAAAAGAAGATGAGAATGATCAATGCGACGGCGCCGCCGATCAGCAAGTTTTCCGTGATCGAGCGGATCGAATCGCGGATAAATACAGACGTATCGAACACGATGGAAAGGTTCATGCCTTCCGGCAGGCTTTCTTGGATGCGGTCGATCGCCTTGTACAGTCCGTCAGCCGCATTGACCGTATTGCCGTCCGACTCTTTGAGCACAGAAAGAAGAAGCGCCTGTTCTCCATTGACTTCGGTGATCGAGGTCGTTTCGGCATACGTGTCTACCACGTCTGCGACGTCACCGACGGTGATCCGTTCTCCGCTGTTTAGCACGATGGAAGTGTTTTTAATATCATCCAGGGAAGTGAATTCCCCCTGAATGCGGATCTGCATTTCTTGCGATCCTTTCGTGATCACACCCGCGGAGGCGGAGCGGTTTTCCATCTGCAATGCCTGCGCAATTTGCGACGGACTGATCCCGTACCGGCTCATGAGCGCCATATCGGGAATGACGTGTATTTCTCTGACTCGACCGCCTGAAGCGGATACGGACGCGACGTCTTCGACACGCTCCAAGTAAGGGATCACATAGTTATCTGCCGTTTCCTGCAATTTGTCCAGATCGGCGCCCCCCAACCCGAGATACATAATCGGAATTTGCTGGGGGTCGAAGCGGAGCACTCTCGGGTCACCGGCTTGCTCCGGCAGCATCCCTTTGATCATGTCGATGCGCTCGCGCACTTCAAGCAGCGCATTGTCCAGGTTCGTACCTGTATCAAACATTAACAGCACTAAAGAAGCGTTCGGTTGCGAGATCGACTGGATCGTATTGATCCCCTGCAACGAACTGAGCGAAGTCTCAAGCGGTCTGCTGATCAACTGTTCGATCTCTTGCGGTCCGGCCCCCGGATATGACGTCGTCACAGCCGCGATGGGCAGATCGATATCCGGAAACAGGTCGATGGGCAGATTGGTCAAGGAAACGAAGCCCAGTGCCAGAATACCGAGCACGATCATGATCAGGCCGACCGGGCGTCTGACCGATAGATCGGGGAGCTTCATTTACTTGCCTCCTTCCATGACGATCACGCTTGCACCGTCGGTTAGCGTCAGCTGGCCGCGTATGACGACCTGTTCACCTTCCGTCAAATCGGCCTCGACTGCCGTAAGGTCGGTCTGGGCATGCAGGACCTGGACCGGAACTTTGACCGCTTTGCCGTCTCTTACGACAAATACATATTCTTCATCACCGGATTCCACGATGGCTTCCGTCGGAAGAAGGACGGCATCGCTGGCCAGCACTTGCGGCAATCGCACTTTCGCCGGGACGCCGGGCAGGATGTTCAGCCCGTCGTTTTCGACCGCGATTTCGACGTTGTACAGACCCGTCTGGCCTGCCGCTACCGGAAGGGGACGCACCACTCCTTTGCGCGTTTCTCCGTTTGTCGGGAAGAAAATGTCCTTTTCTTCACCGGGAACAAACAGGGACAGTTGCGCGGCGCTGACCGGAGCTTCAACGAGCAGCGTTTCGTCCGAAACGATGACAAATAACGGAGCCTGTCCCGAAACGAGCTCGCCGACGTGGGCGCCAACGCTGGCTACGGTTCCGCTCCCGGGGGAAACAATTTTCGTGTCGTTCAGCCTTTCTTCAGCTTGACGCACCCGAAGTTCAGTCATGCGGACATTCATTTCCGCCTGCTCGACACCGAGGGAGGCCTGCCGAATATTTTCCTCAATTTGTACGTCTACCTCACCGGTCTGTGCAAGCGACGCTTTGGCCGCTAGTTCCGCTTGCCGTTGCGCGGAACGGGCGTTTTCAAGCTGATTGCGGCTGATATCGAGCGAAGCTTTCTCCATTTCCACCGCCAATCTGAGATCGCGGTCATCGAGTTCAGCCAGAAGCTGACCTGGTTCGACTTTGTCTCCTACATCGACGTGCAAGGCGGCCAGTTCTCCGCTCATTTTGGGAAAGATGGAATACTCCTTTTCCGCTTTTGTTACGCCGACGATCTCCACGTACTGTTCGAGATTGCCGACGCGAACTTCTGTCACCCGTACCGGAATGTCCCGCTCTTCCTCATCTTCCGCAGGCATTCCCATCTGACAACCGGAAAGCGCGATTCCGGATGCCAGCACGAGGACGGCGGCGATTTTACCCAATTTGATCCGCTGTTTCATCCGAATTCTTCCACTCCCTCTGTTAAATTCACACGATTAAATGTCAGGTAAGCACACTATGTTCATACGTAAAAAATGAAATGGGGCTTCAAAACTTTTGCAATCTTTTTTTCATTTCATTCCATTCTTCAATAAGATCGGAAAATTTGTTCCATAACAGCCGATACAAAGCCATCATTTCCTCAAGCCTTTTTTTCCCGGACTCATAGGCGGGAAAATCTTTTTCTGCCACTTCGGATCGCGGGGGAAAATCTTGCATGATCTGCTCCATTTCTGCGAGCCATCTTTTGTTTTTTTCCAGCGCCAATTGCAAGACTTTGTCGCTGAAATGCTCGACGATCATGTAGTAATCTTTGCGGTCGTTCGCTTTTCTCATCTTGCGGCAGAGGCCGATATTTTCCAGAATTCGGGCCTGGACACTGACCGCTGCCTTGGACACGCCGATGGTGTCCGCGATTTCTTGCAAACTGACCGGTTCCGGAGCAAACAATAACAGACCGAAAATGCGCCCGGACAGCGGGCTGAAAAGATCGAGCTCAAATTTTCTGGCCATGAGATCGTTCGTCTGCTCCAGAAATTGTTGGAAGCGATTGGACATGGACAACTCCTTTCATTCAGCATAAAATAAATATAGTCTTTTTCGATGTTTTCATCGTTAACAATTTTGTTAACATTTATCGAATCCTATAATAATCGATCGTTTATCCATCAGTCAACGTACAGTCTATGAACGAAATGTAACCAAAGTCCGATGAAATCAAAAAAAGCCGCCCTGTCTAGGCTGGCCTTAAGTTTGAGTAAATGGCGTCCCAGGTAGGATTCGAACCCACGACACACGGCTTAGCATACCACTATGGCTTCCGCCACCAACATGACGTTGTTTGTGGTCTGGACTATATCTTCACCATTTCAGGTGCGGCACGTATAGTCTCTACGGATCCCCGTAACGGACACCTACCCGCTAGGTTCAACACGAACCCGCCCTTCGGTATCCATAGGTTTCCTCGGTGTTACCAGCAGCCGAACTGTCAGGCTCCACCGATACAGTGCCGTCCACTTTGCAGGTTTCGTTTCCCTGCAAAGGCTCCTATTTGAAGGCCGTTGCTCTATCCAGCTGAGCTACTGGGACGCGTTTTTTAGTCGAGAAAGTTTTGAAGTCATTTTGATAAGGAGCAAGAATTATATTAGCATAGAGTTCAGATAAAATCAATAGTCATTTCTTTTGCTTGAAATCAGGAAAAATTGCCCGTGTTTATTTTTGGAAATGTATGTTTATATATAATTGGAAGGGGGGAGCGACTTGAACAAGCATCAGAAGGGCAACCTCATCTTGTTCCCTAGAACGGTAGAGTATTACCAGGTTCAGTTGACTCGCATGTTGGAATCGGAAAAGTATATGGAAGCGATCGATTTGCTTGAGTTTTTGCTCGAATGCCAGGCGGACGATGAACGCGTACGTAAAGAATGGGAAGCCTTGCTGGAATGGCTCAAGCTGCAATTCGTCAATGATCAAGGAAACGATTTCGAATCGGGGCCTTCGAAAGAGAACGAATTTTTGGAACAGGTCATTCACGATCGTCTCAACAGCAACAGCGAGTACAAAAACAAACTGCTGGACATGCTATTTCAGTCTTCATCATTTGAGAAGCAACTGATCGCGCTGGAACAGCTCGGGTACGTAACCGATCCCGATGTGACCGATGTGCTAAAAAGCTGGTTGGAAAAACAGGATGATCTGCATCCGATGTTACAATTCAAGGCGCTGCAAGTACTCAAACAGCAGGGTGCCAAAGGTCATATACATATGTATCGGAACGGTGAACGGCGGGAACTTTCCATTGAAGATACCCCGCTTAGTCTGAATGAATTCCCCCCACATATTATACAGGTGCTGGATCTCGTCAAGGAGCAGAGCGAAATTGTTCTGCCGAATCTGTCTTATTTTGCTGAACAAACGTGGCAAGAATTTCTCACATATATTTATGGAACGGAACCGTATGAAATTTTGGTCGGACATGCCCGTGATCATATCCATGTTTGCGCAGCGGCACTCCATTATGTTTCGGTGGAAGTGATGACCGGCCCGACCGAACCGGGGCCGATCCTGTCCCAGTATGGCGTCGTCGATGACCAGGTATTTATGTGGGAAAAGTTTGTGCACATGCTGAAAAACTTTGTTACGGAAGCGTTCCGGTCCGACAAAGGAAAATAGTTATATTATTTCTTGAAAAGCAAAGGCGAAATCAGTTAGAATGGTGAAAGTATGAATTTTTGCTGGCTAAAAGTCACGGGCAAGATTTTGGAGGGGAAAGCATATTATGAAAGCAAGCTGGGAAAAGCTAGAGAAGAATGAGGGCATTCTTCACATAGAAGTCGATAAGGAGAGAGTCGCATCCGCGCTCGACCAGGCGTTTCGCAAAGTGGTGAAAAAAGTCAACGTGCCGGGATTTCGGAGAGGGAAAGTTCCGCGTCACATTTTTGAAGCGCGTTTCGGAGTGGAAAGCCTGTACCAGGATGCGCTTGACATTTTGTTGCCGGAATGTTATATGGAAGCGGTCAAGCAAACCGGAATCGAGCCGATCGACCGACCTGAAGTGGATATCGAACAATTCGAAAAGGGTAAAGAACTGATCTTTAAGGCCAAGGTACAGGTGGCACCTGAAGTCGAGCTCGGTGAGTACAAAGGGCTGGAAATTCCGGAAAAAGATTTTTCCGTTACCGATGAAGATGTACAAGCTGAGCTGGAGAGAATGCGCGAACGTCATGCGGAACTGATCGTCATTGAAGACGGGGAAGTGCAAAATGGCGACACGGTGCTGATCGATTTTGAAGGTTTCCTCGACGGAAAGCCGTTTGAGGGAGGAAAAGCGGAAAACTTCACGCTCGAAATCGGTTCGGGAAGACTCATCCCCGGCTTTGAGGAACAGTTGGTCGGCATGAAAAAAGACGAGGAAAAAGAGATCGAAGTGAAGTTTCCGGAAGATTATCACAATAAGGACCTTGCCGGAAAGGATGCTGTCTTCAAAATCAAACTGCATGAAATCAAGCGCAAGCGTTTGCCTGAGCTGGATGATGAGTTTGCGATGGATGTCAGCGAATTTGAGACGTTGGAAGAGTACAAAAAGGACATCGAGAAAAACTTGAAAGAGCAAAAAGAGCGGGAAAAAGAGCAATATTTGGAAGCGACGGCTCTGGAAAAGGCGGCTGAAAATGCCAGCGTCGACATCCCTCAAATCATGATCGATCACGAAGTGGATCATATGGTGCAGGATTTTGCAAGCCAGCTCCGCTTGCAAGGAATGACCCTGGACATGTATTTCCAACTTACCGGCCAGGATGAGCAAGCGCTGCGCGAGCAAATGAAGGAAAATGCGGAGAAGCGGGTCCGTCAACGGCTTGTGCTCAAGGCGATTATCGAGAAAGAGCAGATTACGGTCAGCGACGAAGAACTGGATGAGGAACTGGAGAAGATGGCCGAGTTGTACCAGCGGACCAAGGAAGAAATTCGTACTATGCTCGAGAAAAATGACGCCTTGGAGAACGTCAAGCAAGATGTAGCTACCCGCAAGGCGATTCGGCTGCTTGTGGAAAACAGCAAGATGGTTTCGGAAGTGGCTTAAAACATAAAACTTTTTTCATCGACAACACGTATAATATATACATGGAAGTTGGCACGCGCTTAAAAAAACGTCGTGCCTTCTTTTATCGTACATAGTATGACAATCGGGCAATAACGTGTTAAAATGAAATGAAGTCCGTGCTTTTGTAAAGGAGTGGAGAAGTCATGAATTTGGTACCGATCGTCGTGGAACAGACGAGTCGCGGAGAACGTGCTTACGATATATATTCTCGGTTGCTCAAAGACCGCATCATTTTTTTGGGCGGGCCGATTGACGATGAAGTGGCCAACGTCGTCATCGCTCAGCTGCTCTTTTTGGCAGCGGAAGATGCGGAAAAGGACATCTATTTGTACATCAATTCGCCGGGCGGTTCTGTTACCGCCGGTTTGGGTATATACGACACGATGCAGTATATCAAGCCTGACGTGTCCACGATCTGCGTCGGTTTGGCGGCCAGTATGGGATCGCTCTTGCTTGCCGCCGGTGCGAAAGGAAAGCGGTTTGCCCTGCCGAACAGTGAAGTGATGATCCACCAGCCGCTCGGTGGCGTAAGAGGACAGGCTTCGGATATCAAAATTCATGCGGACTGGATCATCAAGACGAAACGAAAATTAAACCAGATTTATGTAGATTGTACGGGGCAGCCGCTGGAAAGAATAGAAAAAGATACGGATCGTGACTTTTTCATGAGTGCTGAGGAAGCGAAACAGTACGGACTGATCGACGCCATCATCACTCATGCAGATCTTAAGAAGGGGTGATCCTATGTTCAAATTTAATGATGAAAAAGGCCAGCTAAAATGTTCATTTTGCGGGAAATCCCAGGACCAGGTGCGCAAGCTCGTAGCCGGTCCGGGTGTATATATTTGTGATGAATGTATTGATCTGTGCACCGAGATTGTGGAGGAGGAACTGGGCAGCGAAGAAGAACTCGATTTGAAAGAAGTTCCCAAACCGCAAGAAATCAACAAAATTCTGAATGAATATGTGATTGGGCAGGAGCAGGCGAAAAAAGCGCTTGCTGTCGCTGTCTATAACCATTACAAACGGATCAATTCACAGAGCAAGTCGGATGATGTGGAATTGCAAAAAAGCAACATCATCCTCATCGGACCGACGGGCAGTGGAAAAACGCTGCTTGCGCAAACGTTGGCCAAAATACTCAACGTCCCGTTTGCGATCGCGGATGCGACATCCCTTACGGAAGCGGGATACGTGGGAGAAGACGTGGAAAATATTTTGCTCAAGCTGATTCAGGCGGCAGACTACGATGTGGAAAAAGCGGAGCGCGGCATTATTTATATCGACGAAATCGACAAGGTGGCGCGCAAATCTGAAAATCCGTCGATCACCCGCGACGTCTCCGGGGAAGGCGTGCAGCAGGCACTGCTTAAAATTTTGGAGGGTACCGTCGCCTCGGTGCCGCCACAAGGAGGACGGAAACATCCGCATCAGGAGTTCATCCAGATCGATACGACGAACATTCTGTTCATCTGCGGCGGTGCATTCGACGGGCTGGAACAGATCATCAAAAGACGGATCGGCAAAAAAGTGATCGGCTTCAGCACCGAGAGCCAGAGTGCGAATCTCAAGGACGGGGAATACTTGTCGCTGGTGCTGCCGGAAGATTTGCTCAAATACGGCCTCATTCCGGAATTTGTCGGACGTCTGCCTGTCATTGCTGCTCTCGAACAGCTTGATGAAGATGCACTTGTTCGCATCTTGACCGAACCGAAAAACGCGCTCGTCAAGCAATATCAAAAACTGCTCGAAATGGACAATGTCGAGCTGGAGTTTGAGGAAGGAGCGCTGCGTGCGATCGCCAAGGAAGCGATCAAGCGCAACACGGGCGCCCGCGGTTTGCGCGCGATCATTGAAGGAATCATGTTGGATGTCATGTATGAAGTTCCGTCGCGCACTGACATTGCCAAGTGCATCATCACCGAGAAAACGGTTGTGGAAAAGTTGCCGCCTCAACTTCTGACGAAAGACGATAAAAAGAAAGAAGAAAGCGCCTGAGGTCACATCGGGAGGAGATACGGATGATCGTCCATCGGAAAAATACAAGGCCGGTCCGGGTCGGAAACATCACGATCGGTGGCAGCGACCAGGTCGTCATCCAGAGCATGTGCACAACGAAAACGGCAGATGTGAAAGCCACGGTGGAGCAGATTCACCGGCTGGAAGAAGCAGGATGCCAGCTGGTACGCGTCACCGTAAACAATCCGGAAGCAGCGGAGGCGATCAAGGAGATCAAACGGCAAATCCACATTCCGCTCGTTGCCGACATCCATTTTGACTATCGCCTGGCGCTGGCTGCCATCGAAAACGGCATAGATAAAGTGAGAATCAATCCGGGCAATATCGGCCGCCGCGAAAGGGTGGAAGCGGTGGTCAAAGCTTGCAAGGAACGGGGGATTCCGATCCGCATCGGTGTCAATGCCGGTTCGTTGGAAAACCACCTGCTGAAAAAGTACGGCTACCCGACTGCGGAGGCGATGGTTGAAAGCGCCCTTTACCATATTCAAATTTTGGAGGAGTTTGACTTTCACGACATTATCGTCTCCTTGAAGGCATCTGACGTTCCGATGGCGATCTCCGCATACATGAAAGCGGCTGAGAAAATCGACTACCCGTTGCATCTGGGCATTACGGAAGCCGGAACGCTGTTTTCAGGGACGATCAAAAGCGCTGCAGGGCTCGGCGCCCTGCTGGCGCAAGGGATCGGCTCGACGATTCGCGTTTCTTTGAGCGCGGATCCGGTGGAAGAGGTGAAAGTGGCGCGTGAATTGCTGAAAGCGTTCGGGCTCATTTCCAACGCGCCGACGCTCGTCTCCTGCCCGACATGCGGCCGGCTTGACATCGACCTGTTTTCGCTCGTGGAAGAGGTTGAAAAATATATCGAAAATCTGAAGGTGCCGATCAAAATTTCGGTGCTCGGTTGCGCGGTCAACGGACCGGGCGAAGCGCGCGAGGCAGACATCGGCATCGCAGGCGGGCGCGGAGAAGGCCTGTTGTTCAGATACGGCGAGATCGTCCGGAAAGTGCCGGAACATGAACTTTTGGATGCTTTGAAACAGGAAATCGATCACATCGTTGAAGTGTATGAACGCACCGGAGAAATCCCCGGTCGCAATAAAGCACATGTATAAGTGGCATGTATGGCGGATGGAACATCAAACTCCTGCTATTTGCGGGAGTTTTTTATTTTGACCGATTATCCTCCCGTCTGCAGGGTAATAATACCAAATATCAGGAGCTATTCCGCAGTGCCCCCAATATTTGGCGAACAAAGATCAGACGGGAGGAAAAGGACGTATGAGCTTGATGACGGTGTTGTTGATCATCCAGGCTTTTTTTGCGATTGTCATCGGACTGTATTTTTGGAATTTGTTGCGCAGCCAGCAGTCGAACCGAACCGCCATCGATCGCGAATCGAGAAAAGAAATGGAGAAGTTGCGCAAAATGAGGAGCGTGCGCTTGACCGAACCGCTGGCGGAAAAAACGAGACCGACGAGCCTTAAAGATATCGTCGGACAAGAGGAAGGATTGCTCGCTCTTCGCGCCGCTTTGTGCGGTCCGAACCCGCAGCATGTGATTATCTACGGCCCGCCTGGCGTCGGAAAAACAGCGGCTGCGCGCGTTGTGTTGGAAGAGGCGAAAAAAAATCCGCGCTCCCCGTTTAATAAAGAATCAAAATTCATCGAAATCGATGCCACGACCGCGCGTTTTGACGAACGCGGCATCGCCGATCCTTTGATCGGTTCTGTCCATGATCCGATATACCAGGGGGCAGGAGCGATGGGCGTGGCCGGCATCCCTCAGCCGAAACCGGGAGCGGTCACAAAAGCGCACGGAGGCATCCTCTTTATCGATGAGATCGGTGAACTGCATTCCATACAGATGAACAAGCTGCTCAAAGTGCTGGAAGACCGCAAAGTATTTCTGGAAAGCTCCTATTACAGCGCAGAAGATCGCAATATACCGAAACATATCCATGACATCTTCCAGAACGGTTTGCCCGCGGATTTCCGCCTGGTCGGAGCGACGACGCGCACGCCGCAGGAAATTCCGCCAGCCCTGCGCTCCCGTTGCATGGAAATATATTTTCGTCCGCTCTTGCCTGATGAAATCGGCCGGATCGCCGAAAATGCGATTCGCAAAATGGGTTTTCCCGTCAACGACAAGGCTGTGGAAGTAGTAAAAAAATATGCTTCCAACGGACGTGAAGCGGTCAACATTATACAGTTGGCTGCAGGAGTAGCGATGACGGAGGATCGAAAAGAACTGACCGCAAAAGATGTGGAATGGGTCGTCAACAGCCGTCAGATGTCACCGCGCCCGGAGCGGAAAGTGCACGCAAAACCGAGCATCGGCCTTGTCAACGGGCTCGCTGTCAGCGGTCCCAACAGCGGCAGTCTGCTTGAGATCGAAGTGATGACCTCACCGGCAGTCCGTCCCGGCGAAGGGAAAATTACGGTAACCGGAATCGTCGATGAGGAGGAAATCGGGGGCGGCGTAAAAACATTAAGGCGCAAAAGCATGGCCAAAAGTTCGGTCGAAAACGTTGTCACCGTGCTGCTTCGCTTCGGTATCAAAACGACCGACTTCGATATCCATGTCAACTTTCCCGGCGGCGTGCCGATCGACGGTCCTTCCGCAGGGATCACGATCGCAACCGGGATCGCTTCTTCCATCTTTAACATTCCGGTTGACAACCGGTTGGCCATGACCGGCGAGGTGAGCATACACGGAAAGGTAAAACCGGTCGGCGGAATCGTCGCCAAGGTGGAAGCTGCCCTTCAAGCCGGAGCGACCCGCGTGCTTATTCCGAGGGAAAATTATTTGGAGATGTTTGCTGACATGGATCAGATCGAGGTGATCCCGGTGGACACGGTCGGGGAAGTGCTTGAACAGGCCCTCGGACTTCGCATCGAAGCGTCCGGGCGCTCCCGCGGGAAGGTGGCCCCCGTCTCAGGAACCGCATTGCCGATCTTGCAGACAGGCAGCGGCACGGAACATTGATGAGAGGCAAGGTTTGCATTTGGCAGCAGCGCCTCATTTTTGTTAAAATGGACTGTAGTGATTGCATGTACGTACATCCCGGGAGTCTGTCCGCAGCTTGAGCAAGCGACGGTAAGCCGTCGGGCAGACTTCCTTCGCTTTCTATTCGGTTTTTTTTTGGAATGCGGTATGACGAGAAGAATGCGGTACACGGCAGTCCAGACAGAATACGGAGGTGCTTCGCATGGGGGCTGGCAATGATAAGCAGATCTTGCTGCCATTGCTTCCTTTAAGAGGCCTGCTCGTTTATCCGAGTATGGTGTTGCATCTTGACGTGGGCAGAGAAAAGTCCGTCAATGCACTGGAAAAGGCAATGGTGGAAGATGGTCGTATTCTGCTTTGTTCGCAGATGGAAGTCAACGTGGACAATCCGACCCCGGACGATATATACAGAGTAGGAACGATCGCCAAAGTCAGACAAATGCTCAAACTGCCCAACGGGACGATCCGCGTGCTCGTCGAAGGACTGGTGCGCGCTGAGATCGTTCGTTATACAGATAATGAGCAGTTTTTTGAAGTCTATGTGCGTGAATTGCATGAAGTGGAATCTTTCCGTTCGGAGTCCGAGCTGGATGCGCTGATGCGAACCGTGTTGAGACAATTTGAGCATTATATCAGCCTGTCCAAAAAAGTGACACCGGAGACGCTGGCCGCCGTGGCAGACATTTCGGAAGCCGGGCGGTTGGCAGACGTGATCTCCAGCCATCTGTCGCTAAAAATCAAAGACAAGCAGGAAATTCTGGAGACGCTCGACGTGCGGGAACGGCTGGAAAAGCTGCTCACTTTGTTGAACAACGAGCGCGAAGTGCTGGAATTGGAGAAAAAAATTAGCCAGCGCGTCCGCAAGCAGATGGAAAAAACGCAAAAGGAATACTATTTGCGTGAACAGATGAAGGCGATCCAGAAGGAATTGGGAGACAAGGAAGGTCGCGCCGGGGAAGTCGAAGAGCTGCGCAATATGCTGGAGAAAGCAAAAGTGCCGGATAAAGTGAGAGAAAAGATCGAAAAAGAGATTGACCGGCTGGAAAAAATACCTCCCGCATCCGCGGAAGGCAGCGTCGTGCGCCACTATATCGATTGGTTGCTTGAGCTTCCGTGGCTGGAAAAAACGGAGGACGACCTCGACATCCGAAAAGCGGAAAAAATTTTGGATGAAGACCATTTCGGGTTGGAAAAGCCGAAAGAACGGGTGCTCGAATATTTGGCCGTGCAGAAGCTGGTCAAAAAGTTAAAAGGGCCGATTCTATGCCTTGTAGGACCGCCCGGTGTCGGCAAAACGTCACTGGCCCGTTCGATCGCCCGCTCTTTGAATCGCAAATTTGTACGCATCTCGCTCGGTGGCGTGCGCGATGAAGCGGAAATTCGCGGACATCGCCGCACATACGTAGGAGCCATGCCCGGCAGGATCATCCAGGGGATCAAAAATGCCGGAACGAACAACCCGGTTTTTTTGCTCGATGAAATCGACAAAATGGCGATGGATTTTCGGGGAGATCCGGCTGCTGCGCTGCTGGAAGTTCTTGACCCGGAGCAAAACAGCACGTTCAGCGACCATTACATCGAGTTGCCTTTTGATCTGTCCAATGTCATGTTTATTACGACAGCCAACACGACCCACAACATCCCGCGCCCTTTGCTGGACCGGATGGAAATGATCCCGATTTCCGGCTATACCGAAGTGGAAAAAATCGAAATCGCCGAAAAATATTTGTTGCCTCGCCAGCGCCGCGACCACGGGCTTGATGAAAATCAGCTCCAGGTGGACAGGGAAGCGATCGTGGCGATCATTCGCGAATATACGCGAGAGGCGGGCGTGCGTAACCTGGAACAGCAGATCGCTGCCCTCTGCCGCAAAGTGGCCAAAAAAGTGGTCATTTCGGAACAGTCCGATAACGTGGTCATAAAAAAAGAAGACCTGAAATCGTATCTGGGACCGGCCAAATACCGCTATGGGCTGGCGGAAAAAGAACACCAGATCGGTGCGGCGACCGGGCTCGCCTGGACGGAAGTCGGAGGGGACACGCTGACGATCGAAGCGACGGTCATGCCTGGAAGCGGCAAATTGACTTTGACCGGCAAGCTCGGTGACGTGATGAAAGAATCCGCGCAGGCTGCTTTCAGCTACACCCGTTCCCGCGTTGAGCAGTTTGGTATCAAGCCAGATTTTCATGAAAAAAATGACATCCATGTACACGTTCCCGAAGGCGCGATACCGAAAGATGGCCCGTCAGCAGGGATTACGATCGCAACCGCGCTCATTTCAGCGCTGACCCATATCCCGGTCGCCAAGGAAGTGGCGATGACGGGAGAAATCACCTTGCGCGGCCGCGTGCTTCCGATCGGGGGATTGAAGGAGAAGGCGCTGGCTGCCCATCGCGCGGGGATCGAGGTTGTGCTTATTCCGAAAGACAATGAAAAAGATCTGGAAGAAATTCCGGAGAGCGTCAGAAAATCGCTTCAGTTTGTGCCGGTTTCGCATATGGATGAGGTGCTGAAGCACGCTCTCGTTGAACCGTTGCAAAAGGTGAGTACAGGATGAAAATCTTGGCGGCAGAATTTACAGTCAGTGCCCCCGGTCCGAAGCAATATCCGGATGACGGTCTGCCGGAAATCGCTTTGATCGGCCGCTCCAATGTGGGGAAGTCTTCTCTGATCAATCGGCTGTTATTGAGAAAAAATCTGGCGCATACCAGTTCACAGCCGGGCAAGACGCAATTTTTGAATTTTTACCGCGTGAAAACCGAGCGGCGCCCGCTTTATCTCGTCGATCTTCCCGGCTATGGTTACGCCAAAGTATCGAAAAAGCAGAGGAAACAATGGGGAGCCATGATCGAAACGTATTTGCTTCAGCGCGAAATGTTGAAGCGGGTGTTATTGTTGATTGATTTTCGCCATCCGCCGACCGAAGACGACGTCTTGATGTATAATTGGCTGAACCATTACGAAATCCCAACAAGCATCGTAATGACAAAGGCGGACAAAGTGCCGAGGGGTCGCTGGGAAAAACATAAAAAAATCATTAGGGAAAAACTGCAAATCCCGGAGGCTTGTTCACCGACGATTTTTTCTTCGGTGAGCGGGATCGGACGCGAATCGTTGTGGGAGGAAATCGACCGGGCTGCGGCGGGCGATTCCTAAAAAGCCCAATTTTTCGTTTTCAGATTGAGTGCTGATAGTGTATAATAAAAGAGGGTAACGGTTTTTTATGCTTTTAAAAAATCGAATAGAGGGGTATTTATGGCTAAGCGGTTAGCGACGGAGTATGTCAAAACCAGCTTGCAGTTAACTGAACGAGAATTTGAACAGTTTGTTGCCCGATTCAACGATTGCACTGTCAGCATGCGAGTTAAAGTATGTGAGAATGGTGGTCAGGAACTGGATCTGTACGACACCGAAACTGAGGAATCATTGACGCTTCCGTTTGAGAAAATAGGGGATCACTATGTGATCACCAACGGAACGTTCAGGATGACAAGCGCAAGCTTGGCAGAAGTTGTTCGTAAAGCGATTGTCCAGTACAAAGGAAGTGGAAAAGTATACCGAATTTATGCTTCGTTTACGATTGTTTACGAGTATTCATTCGGTAAAGTGGTTCAAATTGTGGAGAGAAGTCTAGGCGAAGAAAAATTGATATATGAACACCATGATTCGGTCGCGCAATTGCAGCATCTTTATTCGCGCCGGTATGTGGAGGAAAAAATCCAGCATACCCGCAAGGAGATCGACAAATTGCTCGATTTGCGCAACCGTGTCAGGGGTACAAAAGAAACGAAGATCGTCGACCGCCAACTGGCTGGACATGTGAAAAAACTGTTCGTCCTTGAAGCTTAAAAGGCGTTGAAAATATGGGAAATTGCATAGATTTAGGGGGGCATTGGACGCCCCTTTATTTTTTGAAAAAAGGATTGCATTTTTCGTCATAAGATGTTATTTTTATTTTCGTTGGCATAATTCAAATAGGAACCAGGATTCACTAATACGGGAGGTTACGGGAGAACGTTTTTCCCTCTGAAAGTGAATGACGTAGGTCCTAGCGGATGAAATTCCAAACATTTTGTTCCTAGGAAGGGGGAACCGAAAGATGGAATACTCTACTTTCGGAAGACATGTTGCAGTGGACGTTTGGGGAGTCGATGCCGACATCCTAAACAATCCCGAATGGCTCCAAACCCAGATGGTCGAAGCGGCGGAAGCTTGTGGCGCCACGGTATTGTCCGTGCAATCCAAGCAATTTGAACCGCAAGGCGCTACCGTGCTGGTTATGCTGTCGGAAAGTCACCTATCCATTCATACTTACCCGGAGAAAGGGTTTGCCGCTATTGATTGCTACACATGCGGAGAGACCGTCGATCCCGAATTAGCGATGCGGCATCTGATCAACGTCCTGAAGCCGGAAAAAGTCCATGGCAAAAAATTGATTCGGGGCATGGGCGAATTAACGGTAGTGGATCCTGTCTACCATACAGTTGAAAATATTGTCCAGGCGAGAGGAGTATAACCGCGGAGATCCGCGGTTATTTGTTTGCCTGTTGTCCCATATATTAAATAGTATTAGATAGGGATGACAGGAACGAAGGGAGGGCGCCGCTCCATGGCGTTCGCTGGACGCGTTCGACCGAAGCACATGCTTATGATCTTGGTTTTATGCATGGTGATCGGCTGGCCGCTGTATCAGCTGATGGATTTGAGAAGCGGACATTCCGTTCAGCGCGATGCCGCGAAACTGTTGCACGAAGTGGCGCTGTTCCAGTTGGAAATGCTGGTCGGTTCCCTCGAAGAGGCGGGTTTGGCTGAGCATGCCGCCCAGCTGGAACCATTGATGAGGCAACTTTATGCGTTCCAATACGTCCATGGCCGCCTGGAACAGCTGTATGGCTCCGATCGCCTCGGGATGCTGTCTGCGCCGAAAGAGCTGCTGCAGGTTGCGACGGAATTGCAGCTTCGAGCCCGTCCCCTAAAAGGAGCGGAAAGGGAGCTGTTCACCGAATCGGCTCGATCCATGGCCGAGATGATCGCTGTCTATGAGCGGCTGGTACGTGGACGGAAAGGCATTTCATCCCAGCATTTAGAACAGTTGCGCAAAATGGATCAGAAGCTTGTCGAACGCATTCAATCAGCGACAAATGGTATAAGATAAGCCAGATTTGTAATAATATATTCAAACTTTTGCCGAGGAACGTGTCCGCGCTATGCTATAATAGTATGAGACTATGCGGCTTGGAAAGCGGGTGTACCCATGCATATCATCGTGGTCGGTTTGAATTATCGGACTGCGCCGGTGGAAGTCAGAGAGAAGTTTACTTTCTCCGAAGCGGAACTTCCCGAGGCGCTCAGACGGCTGAAACAGACGAAAAGCATTCTGGAGTGCGTCATTGTCGCTACCTGCAACCGTACGGAACTGTATGCCGTTGTCGATCGGCTTAACGTGTGCCGTCATTACATCAACAGCTATTTGGAAAGCTGGTTCGGCATCAGCCGGGATACGTTCAGCCGTTATTTATACATGTACGAAGATCAAGAAGCGATTCGGCATCTGTTTCGCGTCACTTGCGGCCTTGACTCCATGGTGATTGGAGAAACGCAGATCCTGGGGCAAGTGCGCGATGCCTTCTTGCTCGCCCAGCAAACGGCCACGACCGGTACGCTGTTCAACAAGTTGTTCCGCGAAGCGGTCACGGTGGCCAAACAGGCACAGACCGAAACGACGATTGGTGAAAACGCGGTCTCTGTCAGCTACGCAGCCGTGGAACTGGGCCGCAAAATATTCGGCAGTTTCGCTGGCAAAAAAGTCATGGTCATCGGCGCCGGCAAAATGAGCGAACTGACGGCCAAGCACCTTCACGCAGGCGGGGTTGGCGAAGTGGTCGTGGCCAATCGCACGCTCGAGCGCGCTGAAGAACTGGCACGGAAATTTGCGGGCAGCGCCTGCTCCATTGATAAGATCGGTGAGAAATTGGCCGAGATTGACATCGTCATCAGCTCAACGGGTTCCGCCGGATATGTGTTGACTAAAAAAGATGTGGAACAAATCTGGTTTCGCCGCAAAGCGGCGACTCCGCTGTTTATCATCGATATTGCGGTACCGCGGGATATTGATCCGGCCATCGCTGAATTGGACAATGTTTTCCTCTATGACATCGATGATCTGGAAGGAATCGTGGAAAGCAACCTGGAGCAACGCCGGAACGAAGCGTTAAAAATCGAGAACATGATCGAAGAGGGAATGGAAGAATTTGACCGGTGGTACCGGACGCTGGGTGTCGGTCCGGTCATCCGTGCCCTGCAGGAAAAATCGTCAGCCATCCATGCGGAAGTGATGGAATCCCTTTTCAACAAACTGCCTGATCTGAGTGAACGCGAAGTCAAAGTGATCCGCAAGCTGACCAAAAGTATCGTGAACCAGATGCTGCACGATCCGATCAACCGTATCAAAGAGATGGCTGCAGGCAAAAATGGGGAAGAGGCCCTGGAAATGTTCGTCCAGTTTTTTGCCCTGGAAGAACGGGTTCAGGAACTGGTGCAGCAGTCGGAACGCAAAAAAACGGAAAAAGCGGATCAGGAAAAGGTCAGCATTCCGTTTTCGTCCCATCCGGAGAAAATGTTCGTGCGCAACTAAATCATCGTTCCCTGCTTGAGGGAACAGAAGATGAAGGAGTCCGCCCGGCGTGTTGAAAATGTGGATCTATGACGGAATGGTCTATGTCTACACCCTGAGCCTGCTGTGCCATTTTTCCGGTTTTGTGGAAAACAAACGGAAAGTGATACAGCTGGGCACGGGGTTACTTGTTTTTGTATGGATTCTCAAGACGCTTTTGTTTATATGGCGGCTTGTAGAACGGGGCGAATTTCCTGTTATCAGCATGTTTGAAACCTTGTTCTTCACCTCCTGGCTGTTTCTCACCGTGGCGCTCATTTGCCATCTGTTTTTGCGACTGGACATGCTCCTGATCCTGATCAACGCTGCCGGGTTTACGGTTTTTACGGTCGGACTGTTTAGCGACCGTCAGACTGAACCGACCCTTTCCGGATGGGAAGTGGCTGACGATCTTTTGTTTGTACATATTACATTGGCGATTGCCAGCTATGCTTTTTTGTTCATATCGGCGCTTTTTGCGGGCATGTATTTGTTCTTGCACCGTCAGCTGAAGCGCAAAAAATGGACGCAGGTCATACGCAAGCTGCCCGGCCTCGGTACGATCGATCGCTACTCGATGCGGTTTTTGGTGATCGGTTTGCCGATGCTGTTTCTTTCCGTCATACTCGGAATCGTATGGATCATCTTAAATGGAGATATACACCTCTTGTATGATGTGAAAGTGGTCAACTCCCTCCTGATCTTGCTCGTTTATTCATTCTGTTTTGTACAGCGTTTCGGCCGTTACGCTCCCCAGTACAAGCTGGCCTGGTGGAATCTGGCTGCCTTTGCCTTCGTCGTCGCCAATTTCATCGTTTCCAACTATTTGTCCGGTTTTCACCAGTGGATCTGGATGTCCGTTTGAACAGGATGTGAGATGATGGTATCGCTTTATCCCGCGATGCTCAAACTGGAAGGGGTTCCTTGTCTCGTCGTTGGCGGCGGACGTGTGGCGGTTCGAAAGATCGCTTCCCTTCTCGCTCACGGAGCGGAGGTGACGGTCGTCGCTTTACGTTTTCACCCGCAGGTGGCGGAGTGGGTGCAAGCGGGGACCATTGTCGGTTACGAGCGAGGGTATGAGGAAAAAGACGGTGAAGGAATGAGGCTCGTTTTTGCAGCGACCGACTCCCGCGAGGTGAATATGCGCGTCTGGCGCGATGCCCGCCGCCGCGGGCAATGGGTCAATGTGGCTAGCGCGCCGGAGCTGAGTGATTTTCATGTTCCGGCATCTGTCCGGAAGGGGAAACTGACGATTGCCGTTTCGACTTCCGGAGCCAGTCCAGCTTTGGCCGCGGACATCGCTCGCCGTCTTTCCGCTCAATTCGGTGAAGAATATGAACGTATCCTTGATTTTTTGCATGAATTGCGTCAGTATTTGTTACAAAACGTAGCGGAAAGGAATAAGCGGAGAAAAATGCTGAAAAGGATGGCCCAGATCGATTGGCACGGCATCATGCGCTCCGGGACGTTTGATTTTTCCGTAGAAGAATGGGCAGCGCGTCTTGCGCGGGAAGCGCTAGACGGTTCGACTCAAGAAGGAGAGCGATCAAAAGAATGAGAACGATAGTTGTCGGAACAAGAAAAAGTGAATTGGCGCTTACGCAAACGCAAGCAGTCGTTGCGCAGCTTGAGCAAATCTGCAAAGAGAAAAATTTGCCGTACCGGTTTGAACTGAAAAAAATCGTCACCCGCGGCGACCGCATCCTGGACGTTACCCTTTCCAAAGTGGGGGGAAAAGGCCTGTTTGTGAAAGAGATTGAGCAGGCGATGCTCGACGGAGAAGTCGATATGGCTGTGCACAGCATGAAAGACGTGCCGTCAGCATTACAGCCCGGTCTGACGTTGGCTGCCACAACAGAACGGGAAGATCCGCGCGATTGCTTGGTCAGCGCTGACGGAAAAAAATTGGACGAGCTTCCGCAAGGAGCCACGATCGGTACGAGCAGCCTGCGTCGGACGAGCCAACTTAAAGCTTACCGCCCTGATCTGAATATCGTCTTCGTCAGAGGCAATATCGGCACAAGAATCGCCAAAATCGAGCAAGAGGGGCTCGATGGGGTCATTTTGGCGGCTGCCGGACTGAAGCGGGTCGGATGGGAAGAGCGCATCAGCGATTATTTGTCCACTGACATTTCGTTGCCCGCAGTCGGCCAGGGAGCACTCGGCATCGAGTGCCGCGAAAACGACGAAGAGGTTTTGCAATTGCTTCAACATATCAACGATCCGCGCACGAGTAAGGCCGTTCGCGCTGAGCGCACCTTGCTTCATGCGCTGAACGGAGGATGCCAGGTACCGATCGCCGCCTATGCCGTATTAAAAGACAACCCCGACGCTGAAGGGGATGAGATAGAGATGAGCGCGATGGTCGGATCCCCGGATGGAACAGAGCTGATCCGCCGTACGTTGCACGGTTCTGACCCGGAACAGCTCGGCCTTGAAATGGCGCGCTTGCTCCTCAAGGAAGGAGCGGATCGTCTGCTGAAGGAAGCGGGAGTGGAATTACCATGAAAAAAGGGATCGTCTACTTTGTCGGGGCTGGACCCGGCCATCCGAAATTGATCACGCTAAGGGGCATGGAAGTGCTGGCCAAGTCCGATGTCGTCGTCTATGACCGCCTCGCCAGTCCGCTGCTGCTCAAATATTTGAAGCCAGGCGCACAAAAAGTGTATGTGGGCAAACGGCCGGACCGCCACACGATGAAACAGGAAGAGATCAATCAGCTCCTGGTGAAATTGGCGCTGGAAGGGAAAACAATAACGCGCCTGAAAGGCGGAGATCCGGGCGTGTTCGGCCGTGTAGGCGAAGAGGCGGAACTATTGGCACAACACGGCATCGAGTATGAGATTGTGCCTGGCGTAACCTCGGCATCTGCAGTGCCCTTGTATGCAGGCATTCCGGTGACGCATCGGGATTACAACTCCACATTTTGCGTCATTACCGGGCACGAAAAACCGGAAAAACTCGATTCCATGATCTGCTGGGACAAGCTCGCCCTGGCTTCGGAGACGCTCATCTTTTTGATGGGGGTGGCTAAAATCCGTTATATCCGCGACCAGCTCATCAAGCACGGCCGCGATCCGGACACGCCGGTGGCGCTCGTTCGCTGGGGAACCCGCTCGGAACAGGAAACGATGACAGGGACGCTGGCGACGATTGCGGAACAGGTGGAAGCGGCGAATTTTCTTCCCCCAGCGGTCATTGTTGTCGGAAAAGTCGTTCAATTGCGAGAAAAGCTTCTATGGTACGAAAAGAAGCCGCTGTTTGGCGTCCGGGTACTCATCACCCGTGCCCGCACGGCCAAAAGCCGGATGGCAGAAGCGATTGAAGAACTTGGAGGCGAAGCGGTCGAATTTCCTGTGATCGCCTTCCGCCATCCTGAATCCCGCGAACTGATCGAACGGAGAGAAACATCACTCCGTCAGCTGAAACAGTGCGACTGGATTTTTTTTACGAGCGTCACCGGCGTCGAGTACTTTTTCGATCTGCTCATAGAAAGAAACATCGACATCCGTGAATTGTACGGCAAAAAAATCGTTGCAGTCGGTCCGCAAACAGCGGAGGCCTTGCGGAAAAGAGGGCTTTTGACCGAATCGATCCCCCCTGAATATACGGCACCGGCCCTCGTTGAACATATGCGCGATCAATGGAAGCCCGGGCAAAAGGCGCTCTTGCCACGAGGGAATCTCGCGCGCGAGACGCTGCCGCAAGCGCTTGCTCAAAGCGGGGTGGAAGTGTTTGAGATGCCGGTTTACGAGACGGTGATGCCAGAGCAGGTGGCGGCGGATGAATGCGTACGCATGTTGGAAGAGGGGGAAATCCAGGTGGTTACCTTCACCAGTTCGTCGACGGTACAAAACCTGGTCACACTGATCGAACGATTCGGCCGCAATCCGGTCGAACTGCTCGGCCGTACGCTTAAGGCCAGCATCGGTCCCATCACGGCAGAAACGCTCAAACAATATGGCTTGAAGGTCGATATCATGGCACGGGAAGCGACTGTCGCCTCGCTCGTTGAAGCGATTGCAGAACATTACAGGAGGGGTACGAGATGAACTTTCCGCTTACACGGCACAGACGATTGAGAAGCAGCGCAAACTTGCGCAACCTGGTCAGAGAAACGAAACTGGACGTCTCCGACTTGATCTATCCGCTGTTTGTCACGCATGGAGAAAATGTAAAAAAGGAAATACCGTCGATGCCCGGCATGTATCATTTTTCTGTGGACCAGCTGGTGGAAGAAGTGCGTACCGTTAAAGATTTGGGCATTCAGGCAGTGCTTTTGTTCGGTGTGCCGGACAAAAAAGATGCTCTTGCCACATCCGCATATGCAGTTGACGGTATCGTGCAGCAGGCGATCCGTGCGCTCAAAAAATCCGTTCCGGACATGCTTGTCATTGCAGACACCTGTGTATGTCAATATACGGATCATGGTCATTGCGGCATTGTGCATAAAGAAGATGAGAACAGTCCGGCTGTGATCGATAATGACAAATCCCTGGAAATTCTCGTCAAAACAGCCGTTTCACAAGCGAAGGCCGGTGCGGATATCATCGCACCTTCCAACATGATGGACGGGTTTGTCAAGGCTATCCGCAGCGGCCTCGATGAACAAGGCTTTACGCAGGTGCCGATCATGTCGTATGCGGTCAAATATGCTTCGGCTTTCTACGGGCCATTTCGCGATGCAGCTGCATCAGCACCCCAGTTCGGCGATCGCAAAACGTATCAGATGGACCCGGCGAATGCGCGCGAAGCGCTGCGTGAGGCCCGTTCAGACGTGGCTGAGGGAGCAGACATCCTGATGGTCAAGCCTGCGCTTGCCTATCTGGACATCGTGCATCAACTGAAAACCAACTTTGATTTGCCAGTGGCCGCTTATAATGTCAGCGCCGAATATTCCATGATCAAAGCGGCGGCAGAAAAAGGATGGATTGACGAAAAAGCTGTCGTGCTGGAGACGCTTACGAGCATGAAGCGGGCCGGAGCCGATATGATCTTGACCTATTTCGCCAAGGACGTTGCAAACTGGTTATCATAAAAAAACAGGATGGAAAAGGTGGGGATAAGAAATGCAACAACCTGTTCGGAATCGGGAGCGTTCCCGTGCTGCCTTTGAGGAAGCGGTAAAGTCGATTCCCGGCGGTGTAAACAGTCCGGTGCGTGCATTCAAGTCGGTCGGATTGACCCCTGTATTTATCGAGAGGGGACATGGTTCCAGGGTGTATGATATTGACGGAAACGAATATATTGACTACATCGCCTCATGGGGGCCGCTCATCCTCGGCCACGCCCATCCCCAGGTGGTGGAAGCGCTGAAAGAAGCGGCGGAAAAAGGAACGAGCTTCGGGGCGCCGACCGAACTGGAAACGGAAATGGCCAAGCTCGTCTGTGAACGCGTTCCCAGCGTTGAGATGGTGCGGATGGTCAACTCCGGCACCGAGGCGACGATGACTGCGCTTAGGCTGGCTCGCGGCTATACGGGACGCAGCAAAATCGTCAAATTTGAAGGATGCTATCACGGGCATGCCGATTCGCTCTTGATCAAAGCCGGGTCGGGAGTGGCTACGCTTGCTCTGCCTGACAGCCCGGGTGTTCCGGAATCGGTTGCAGCCAACACGATCACCGTTCCTTATAATGATGTGGAATCTCTCAGGCTTGTGTTTGAAAAGTTCGGGGAAGACATCGCCGCGGTGATCGTAGAGCCGGTGGCGGGCAATATGGGGGTCGTTCCGCCTGCTCCCGGGTATTTGCAAGCTTTGCGAGACATAACGTCCCAGTGGGGCAGTCTGCTCATTTTTGATGAGGTGATGACCGGTTTCCGCGTTCACAAGCACTGTGCGCAAGGATTGTATGGCATTGAGCCGGATCTGACGTGTCTTGGCAAAGTGATCGGAGGCGGTCTGCCGGTCGGTGCGTTTGGTGGCAAACGGGAAATTATGGAACAGATGGCGCCTGTCGGTCCTGTCTATCAGGCGGGTACGCTTTCGGGCAATCCGTTGGCGATGGCGGCAGGCTATACGACCTTGAAATTGCTCGGAGAACCGGGCGTTTATGAAGAACTGGAACGCAAATCGGCACGCCTGGAGCAGGGCATGCGTGAAAACGCTCAGGAAGCCGGTGTACCGATGGTCATCAACCGTGTCGCTTCGATGATCTGTCCCTTTTTTACCGACCAGCCGGTAACCGATTATGCTTCGGCATCCCGTTCCGATTTGGAGCGATTCAAAAAGTATTTTGCCCATATGCTGGATGCGGGCGTGCTTGTGGCACCGTCGCAATTTGAAGGGATGTTCGTGTCACTAGCGCATACAGACGAAGATATCGACCGAACGCTGGAAGCTCATCGTGAAGCATTGAAAAAACTATGAATTTTAAACCTTAGGAAAGTGCGCCGGGACAGGCGCACTTTTTTTCAGCTTATGACGAGTGTCCATGCATCTTCGGTCTCCATCACATAAGCTGGAAGTATCCTGGGGTTAAGGGGGTGAAACGATGAGCTACGCAGCTGGTTATGGAGGATATGGATGCAAATTTACGACGACTGGCGTGATCCTTGTTCTGTTCATCCTGCTTGTCATCGTAAGCCGGGCAGGTATTTTTAGCTATTAATAAAATAATGAAGTAAAAACGCCGCTATTGACGCGCTTGAAGTGCGACGCAGGGCGCTTAAAGCGCGTCATTGTCATATATTTGTCAGAATAAATTTCCGTTAATGGTTGTGGGCCATTTTCAAAAAGGGCATAATGGGAATAGTGATGATGAGCGTATTCGATAAGAAAGAACGTATTCATTTTACTTCAAGGAGAATCCGTACCATGACTTACAATGATCTTTTTATCCGTGCATGTCGTCGCCAGCAAGTGGAACGGGTTCCTGTCTGGTACATGCGCCAGGCGGGCAGGTACGATCCGGAATATCGCAAAATCAAGGAGAAGTACAGTCTGCTGGACATCTGCAGCCAACCCGAACTTGCGGCGGAAGTGACAATGATGCCTGTACGTAAGCTGGGGGTCGACGCAGCGATTCTTTATTCTGACATTATGAATCCGGTTGCTTCGATCGGAATTGACTTTGATATTGTTCCCAACGTCGGCCCGGTCATTCACAATCCGGTCCGCACTCGCGCAGATGTGGAAAGGCTGAAGCCGATCGATGTCGAGGGGGATCTTGGACACGTCATGGAAACGATCCGCATTCTGGATCGGGAACTGGACATCCCTCTGATCACGTTTGCCGGAGCGCCTTTTACGCTGGCCAGCTACATTATTGAAGGCCGGCCGTCAAAAAATTATTTGCGCACGAAGCAGATGATGTTCAGCGAGCCGGATTTGTGGAACGCGCTTATGGACAAGCTGTCTGATATGGTTGCCACCTATTTGAGGGCCCAACTGGACAACGGAGCGAAAGCGGTGCAACTGTTTGACAGTTGGGCAGGAGCACTTTCACCGGACGATTATATACGGTTTGTGCTTCCTTCGGTCCGGCGTATTTTTGACCATCTGACTGATTTTGACCAACCGAAAATTTATTTTCCGGGAGTCGCATCCGGGGAACTGTTGCCGGCATTAAAAGATTTGAAAGTGGACGTCATCGGGATTGACTGGCGGGTATCGATCACGGAAGCGCGGAAACGTCTTGACCACCGGTTTTCCATCCAGGGCAATCTCGATCCGATGGTGCTGACGGCTCCGATGGAAGAGATCAAACGGCGTGCGGAAAAAACGGTCATGGAAGGGATGGCTGCACCCGGCTACATTTTTAACCTGGGACACGGCCTTTTTCCGGAAGCTTCATTGGACAAGCTGAAACAACTGACTGAGCATGTCCAGCAGTTTTCGGCCAAGCGGATTCAACAACACGGGGATACGCGGGTTTCGGAAAAGGAAGTGACTTCACGATGAGGGACAAGCAAGTGATCGGTGTGCTGGTGATGTCCTACGGGACACCGGAAAGTATGGACCAGATCGAGGCATATTACACCCATATTCGCCGCGGTCGTCCGCCATCACCGGAACAGCTGCATGATCTGACAGAACGCTATCGGGCGATCGGCGGCACTTTTCCGCTGCGGGAAAATACGAACCGGCAGGTGGCTGCTCTGGAGGCGGAGCTGAACCGTGAACAAAGTGACAAACGGTTCGTCTGTTATCAAGGCCTGAAGCATGCGAATCCGCTCATAGAAGATGGAGTACAGCGCATGGCTCAGGACGGCATCAAAAAGGCGGTCGGTATCGTACTCGCCCCCCATTACTCCGTAATGAGTGTGGGCAGCTATATCGATCGCGCCCGAAAAGCCGCAGAAGAACACGGAATCGAAATCAGCTTTGTGGAAAGCTACCACCTTCATCCAAAGTTGATCCAAGCCTGGGCCAATCGGGTTGAAAAAGGGCTCAGCCAGTTCACGGATGTTGCTCGGGATGAAATTCGCGTGATTTATAGCGCACACAGTTTGCCGAGCCGGATTTTGAAGATGAATGATCCGTATCCGGACCAGCTGTTGGCCACTTCCCGTGCCATATCGGAACAGGTTGACGTGACAAACTGGCAATTTGCCTGGCAAAGTGCTGGCCAAACCCATGAAGAATGGCTCGGTCCGGACATCCTCGATGTGATCCGCGAGGAGAAGGAGAAAGACGGCGCCAGGCACATTCTCATCTCACCGATCGGTTTTGTTTCGGACCATCTCGAAATTTTGTACGATATCGATATTGAATGCGTCGGTCTTGCTAAAGAGTTGGGGATCGAACTAAAACGAACAGAATCACTCAATACCGATCCGCTGTACATCGAGACACTTGCTGATTGTATTCGCCAGCAGCTGTAAGGGGTGAGGCGTTTGCCGGCTAACGAAAAGAAAAAAGTGGTTGTCGTCGGCGGCGGGATCAGCGGACTGAGCGCTGCTTACTATTTAAGCTCGATGTCCGGTGCCGCTACGCTCGATTTGGAACTGGCGGAAAAAAGCAATCGATTCGGCGGCAAAATTGAGACGAAGGTAAGGGACGGTTTTGTTATCGAGAAAGGCCCGGATTCTTTTTTGGCGCGCAAACCCGCACTGCTGAACCTGTCGCGCGAACTCAATCTGGAACAACAATTGACAGGAACGAACCCGAAAGCGGGCAAAACCTACATTTTGCACCAGGGCCGTTTTCATGAAATGCCGAAAGGACTTGTCATGGGGATTCCGACGCGCATCGGACCGTTTATTTCCACAGGTTTGTTGTCTCCTGCAGGAAAGATGCGCGCTGCGTTCGATCTGTTCCTGCCTGCCAAAAAAGACGGGGAGGACGAAACCCTCGGCGCTTTTTTAAGGCGAAGGCTTGGACGCGAAGTGCAGGAAAATATTGTGGAGCCGCTTCTTTCCGGCATCTATGCAGGAGATCCGTCTGAGCTCAGCTTGCGCGCGACATTCCCCCAATTTTGGCAAATCGAACAAAAACATCGCAGCCTCATACTCGGCATGGCCAAAGGCGCTTCTTCGCGTACCTCGTCCGGACCTCATCCTGAAGTTCCGCCCCATGTACGAGGCAGCGTTTTTGTCAACTACAGGGGCGGTCTCAGAACGGTCGTGGAGACATTAGAACACCGACTCAGGGAAATGGGGGTACGTCTTACCCTCAATAAAGGATTAAGATCGATACAAAGAGCAAATGATCGCTATGAACTCATGTGGGAAGACGGCAGCTTAAGTGACGCCGATGCGATCATATTGGCTCTTCCGGCATTTGAATATGGCCGTATTTTTCCGGATATTCCCTCCGTACAGGCGTTTGCGTCAATGCCATATGTTTCTGTTGCCAACGTAGTCCTTGCTTATCATAAATCGGATGTACAACTTAAAAATGATTCGTCCGGATTTCTTGTACCGCGCAAAGAAAAGCGGGCCATTACGGCATGTACGCTAACGTCGATAAAATGGTTGCACACTGCGCCAAAGGACAAGGTGCTCATCCGCTGTTATATCGGCAGAGCGGGAGAAGAACAATGGATGGAGCAGGATGATGATGAGCTTGTGCAGACGGCAACCCGCGAATTGGAACAGTTGCTGGGGATTCAGGCCCGTCCGCTGTTTTATGAAGTGACGCGGCTTGCGCGTTCCATGCCGCAGTATACGCGCGGACATCTGGAGAGAGTTCGCCAAATGCGGGAAGATTTGAAACAATCGATGCCCGGCGTTTTTGTCACCGGATCCGCCTTCACTGGCATCGGCTTGCCTGATTGCGTCCGTCAAGGCAAGGAAGCGGCAGAACAGGTGGCGGAACATTTAGGTTTGAAGTAAAAATTAGTCATGCCTGACCCTTCGGCCCCATATACATTTAAGGAACAGGGATTACCGAAGGGAGGAAGACGGACGTGACCAAGCAAGGATCGGGCCTGCGATTCGACATTTATGAGCGCGTGCAGCTGTCAGAAGATTTGGACGGCATTGAAAACTTCGATAACTTAGAACTTACCCCGGAGATTACGCTGGAATCGGCAGGCGATCAGGCGGTGCTGAAAGGCCATCTCCTTTTGCACGGTAATTACACGGGGTTTCGCAGCCAACAAAACCGCCTCGAACATCGTATCCCCGTTGAAATCATCATGCCAAAAGAACGGATCGACAGCGAGCAGAATGTGGGCGTGGAAATCGAACATTTTGACATCGATTTGCTTTCCTCGCGCATGTTAAATGTCACCGGTGTGCTGACCCTGAAGGGACTTAAAAGCAAGGAGGAGACAAACCCGACGCATGAGGCGGCGGACTGGAGCAGGGAAACGGACTGGAGCAAGGAGGAAAAACTGTTTGTGCATGAAGCTCCCGTCCCCGAGCAAGAGGCCCAATCTGATCGCGCATCCCCATCATCCGATGAGACAGCATCTGACGAGACGGCTTCGGAAACACTTTCGGAAGCTGAAACGGTGGAAGAAACGGAGGATCATGATCCGGCCTCCGAATCGAGTGCGGAGGAATCTCTGCAAAAGGAAGAGACATCGGAACAATCAGAAGCGTCAACAACAGAAGATTCTGGCGGCATGAAAATCTCTTTTTCCGGCAAAAAAACGGACAACGATTTCCCTATGCAGGCGGCAGAATTGCAAGCTGCATTTGAGCGGGAAACGACATCTAGGACCGATGCTGACCAGCCTGAACACGACAGAGCGGGTGCCGAAAACATTCTGAATCAGGACGCTCCAGACGACCGCTCGCATCAGGATGCGGTGCAAGCGACAGAGCCGGACGAAAAAGAGGTTGAAGAAAGCGATCGCGACAGAGACGCCCAACATGAAAAAGAGGAATCGAACGTTTCCGGTGTGCAGTGGAAACATCTTTTTCTGAGCCAGGAGTCTGAAGATCAACGATTCCGCAAAGTGCGCATGTGTATCGTGCAAAAAGAAGAAACATTGGAAACGATCGCAGCCCGGTACGATTTAAATCCTCGCGAAATATTGCTTTACAACCGCCTTGGAGACCAGCCGCGGCTGACTGAAGGACAAGTGCTGTACATTCCCGATGCCCGCTAAAATCAATAAAGCATGAAAAAGACGGACCCCTTTTTTCGGACAAAGGGGTTCCGTCTTGTTGCCGTTGATACGTATCAGTAGATATCCAGTAAAAACCCGAGATATAGAAGAAACAATAGGAACAAGATGAACACATCAAGACCGTTAGGTAAAAGCAAGGTGCGCACAAACTGGATGCAGATGAGCGGAAACAGAACATTTCTTAACGTATAGCGGATCTTCCACCACCACTTGGGCATGTTTACGTGACCACCTTTTTAGAAAACTCAAAAAAATGTTCTTTTCACCAGTTTATGAAGGCCTGTGATTTGGATATGCTGGTAACAGGACAATTGTGCAAAAATGTTGACTGTCCGCTTTAACATCGGTATGATTAGTATGAATGCGTATTGTCATATTTGAGACAACTTTCATATGGAAAAGCAGGGAAAGGGAGTAGTACGTTTTCCGCCCCTCAGAGAGCGAAGCCATTATGCTGAGAGGTTTCGCGGGACTTTCGGAAAACGGAAGTCGCCCTGGAGCTGCCCCAGCAAACGGGGCCGGCCGCAGCCGTTATCTGTAAGAGTGCCGTTTCCAAGATGTTGGAAACGGAACAAAGGTGGTACCACGGAAGCGATCCCTTTCGTCCTTTGCGGCGAAGGGCTTTTTTATTTCCAGGCTCTATCGTGCGAATTTATAAGTAACTAGATGATAAGCGTTATTAGGAGGTTTTTGGACATGGCAGATACGAACCGACCGTCCGCGGCGGACGCAACTTTGCCGAAAACATATGATCCGCACAAGGCGGAAGAAAAATGGTATTCGTTCTGGGTGGACAACGGCTTTTTTCAAGCCGGCCGACGCCCGGATGCCAAACCGTTCACGATTGTCATCCCCCCGCCTAACGTAACGGGCATGCTGCATATCGGACATGCTCTGGACTTTACGCTGCAGGATATCCTGATCCGTTTCAAACGGATGCAGGGATATGATGCGCTCTGGCTTCCCGGTACAGACCATGCGGGTATAGCGACCCAGACAAAAGTAGAACAGATGCTGCGCGAAACAGAAAACAAATCGCGCTATGACCTGGGTCGGGAACGTTTTCTGGAAAAGGTATGGGAATGGAAGGAACACTACGCCGGGACGATTCGAGAGCAATGGGGAAAGATCGGTCTATCGCTCGATTATTCGCGGGAGCGGTTCACCCTGGATGAAGGTTTGTCGCGTGCGGTGCGCGAAGTGTTTGTGCGCCTGTACAAAAAAGGGTTGATCTATCGGGGCAAATATATTATCAACTGGGATCCGGTGACGCGGACAGCGCTGTCCGACATTGAAGTCGAGTACAAAGAAGTGCAAGGCAAGCTGTACCATCTTCGCTATCCGCTTAAAGATGGGGACGGATCCATCATTGTCGCGACGACGCGTCCGGAAACGATGCTGGGGGATACCGCCGTCGCTGTGCACCCGGATGACGAACGCTATCGCCATCTGATCGGCAAGACGCTCATACTCCCGATTGTCGGCCGGGAAATACCGATCATCGCCGATGAGTACGTAGACAAAGATTTTGGTAGCGGTGCGGTCAAAATTACACCTGCTCACGATCCAAACGACTTCGAGATCGGCTTGCGACACCAATTGCCGCAAATCCTCGTCATGGATGAAGGTGGCGTAATGAATGAAAACGCAGGCATGTATCAGGGGCTCGACCGGTTTGAATGCCGCAAAAAGCTCGTAAGCGATCTGGAAGCGGAAGGCGTGCTCGTCAAGGTTGAGGATCACGTTCACCAGGTCGGACACAGTGACCGCAGCGGTGCGGTAGTGGAACCGTATTTGTCGACGCAGTGGTTCGTGAAGATGAAACCGCTGGCTGAGCGTGCGATCCAAGCCCAGAAAAACGGTGGCGTTCGCTTTATTCCGGAGCGTTTTGAAAAGATCTACTTGCAATGGATCGAAAACGTGCGCGACTGGTGCATTTCACGCCAACTGTGGTGGGGCCATCGCATTCCGGCCTGGTATTGCCAGGACTGCGGTGAAATTACCGTATCGGTCGATGAGGCTGGCGAATGCGAGCATTGTAAAAGCAAGAACATCAAACAGGACGAAGACGTGCTGGATACATGGTTCAGTTCGGCACTGTGGCCGTTTTCTACGCTCGGATGGCCGGAAGAAACGGAAGACATCAAACGTTACTATCCGACCGATGTGCTTGTCACCGGTTATGACATCATTTATTTCTGGGTGGCGCGCATGATTTTCACCGCGCTCGAATTTACGGGTGAAATACCTTTCCGCGATGTGCTCATTCACGGGCTTGTCCGCGATAGCCAAGGCCGGAAAATGTCCAAATCGCTGGGCAATGGCGTGGATCCGCTCGAGGTGGTGGAGAAATACGGTGCTGACGCGCTGCGGTTTATGATCTCCACCGGCAGCACTCCGGGACAGGACGTGCGCTTTCATTGGGAGAGGGTAGAGCAGGCCAGAAACTTTGCCAACAAAATCTGGAATGCCTCCCGCTTTGCCCTCATGAATCTGGAAGGATTCAGCTATGACGATATCGATTTGAATGGCAGAAAGAGCGTTGCAGATCGCTGGATCCTGCACCGGCTCAATGAAACGGTTCGCGACGTCACTCGGCTGCTTGACCAGTATGAGTTCGGAGAAACGGGCAGGATTTTGTACAATTTCATCTGGGATGAGCTGTGCGACTGGTATATCGAATTTTCCAAACTGCATCTTTATGGTGACGATGCCGAGGCGAAAAAAAGCGCCCAGTCGGTGCTGGCTTATGTGCTCGATCGCACGATGCGGCTTCTGCATCCGTTCATGCCGTTTATTACAGAAGAAATCTGGCAACATCTGCCGCATTCCGGAGAGACGATCGTGCTGGCAGATTGGCCCGAGGCAAATGAGCAGTTCGTTGATCCGACGGCGGTACAGCACATGGAATTGCTGATGGACATCATCCGCTCCGTACGCAACATTCGCGCGGAGATGAATGTCCCGATGAGCAAAAAAGTGGAGATGCTGATCAAGCCGAGGGATGAAGAAATCGCCGCCATCCTCCGTGAAAACATTCATTACATTGAACGTTTCTGCGGCGCATCTTCGTGTGTCATCGACATCGGGCTCAAGGAACCGGACAAAGCGATGTCGGCCGTCGTCACCGGGGCATCGGTCTATCTGCCCATGGCCGGGCTGATCGATATTGCCCAGGAGCTGGAGCGGTTGCGTAAAGAATTGGACCATCTGAACAAAGAAGTGGAGCGGGTCGACAAAAAATTGGCCAACGAGGGCTTTATGTCCAAAGCTCCGGCTCATGTGATTGAAGAGGAGAAGGCGAAAAAACGCGATTACACTGAAAAACGGGAAAAAGTGCTCGAGCGTATTCGCGAATTGGGCGGTCAAGTATGAAACAGAATGGGGAGCTTGCACATGGCTTTTCAAACGTATGAGGAAGCGGTCAAATGGATCACCGACCGGATGGCTTTCGGCATCCGGCCCGGACTGAAGCGAATGGAATACATGATGAAAAAACTGGACCATCCCGAAAGGCGCCTGCGCGTCATCCACGTCGCCGGTACGAACGGAAAGGGTTCTGTATGCGCGATGTTGACGCGCATGCTGATCGCCAGCGGTTACGATGTGGGTACATTTACTTCTCCGTATATCGAGTCTTTCACGAACCGGATCCAGTTCAATGGAGAAGATATTCCGCGCGAAGAAGTGCTCCGGCTCGCAAACGAGATCAAACCGCTGGCGGACGAGCTGGAAAACAGCGAGCTCGGAGCACCGACGATGTTTGAAGTGACGACCGTTTTGGCTATCCTGTACTTTGCAAAGGTCACATTTCCTTACTATGTCGTCTGGGAAGCCGGGTTGGGCGGAAGGTTGGATTCAACCAACATCGTCCATCCGACGGTCACCGTCATCACAAACATTGGCCACGATCATATGGATGTATTAGGGGATACGCTCATTGACGTGGCTCGCGAAAAAGCGGGGATTATCAAAGCGGGCGTCCCTCTAGTCAGCGCGGCCACCCAGCCGGAAGTCATCGAACTGTTGGAACAGACGGCTAAAGAAAAAAAAGCTAAGCTTTATTTGAACGGACGGGATTTTGGAACGAGACCGTCTCCGTCGAAAGAGGGCAACGTTTTTGATTTTTACAGCCCATTTCGGACCTTGAAAGGGATCGAACTGTCGCTGGTCGGGGATCATCAACGGGAAAATGCAGCAGTTGCCCTCATGGTCATCGACCTGTTGCGCCAATATAATGCGCTCGTGGCGGAAGAAGAAGATTTCATACCGGCTCTGAAAGAGGTCAAATGGCCCGGCAGGCTCGAACGGATCAGCGATATGCCGCCACTTTTGCTGGACGGCGCCCACAATCCGGAAGGAGCGCAAGCACTCGTCAAGGCGATACGCGATTATTTTCCGCACCGCAAGCTGCACTTCATGATTGGAATGCTGGCGAACAAGAATCACTTCGAATATTTGGAACATATACTACCGGTAGCGGATACTATAATCGTGACCGAACCGGATTTCCGCAAAAAAACGCCCGCTTCAGACTTGGCCGGACTGGTCTCGGATCTGAAAGAAAAAACCGGCTCACAATGTGAAACCGTCGTGGAGCCAGATTGGAAAAAGGCGCTTGGACTCTTGAAACAACGGACAGCAAATGACGATCTGGCTGTCGTTACCGGCTCGTTGTACCTGGTGTCCGACGTCCGTTCCATGTTGCTTGACGGAACAGATTCCGAAAAAGGTTGGTGACGATCAGATTGAGTACATCGGAACATGTACATTTCATCGGCATCGGCGGTTACGGGATGAGCGCAATCGCCCGCGTCATGCTCGAAATGGGGTATCGGGTGACGGGTTCGGATGTGGCCCGGAAAGATTTAATTGACAAACTCATCGCCAAGGGAGCGAGAGTGTACATCGGTCACGAACCCAAAAATGTTCAGGGCGCCGACCTCGTCGTCTACTCGACGGCATGTTCGGAAGACAATGTGGAGCGCGTCGCCGCCGAACAGTTGAATATCCCGGTCTTGCATCGATCGCAAATGCTGGCGCGGCTTATGAATGCCAAAAAAGGCATTGCGGTTGCGGGTGCGCACGGCAAAACGACGACTTCGTCGATGATCGCGCTCGTGATGGAAACATGCGGGCTCGATCCGACTTATATCATCGGCGGAGAAATTATGAACGTAGGCAGCAATGCCAAAGCCGGGCGCGGCGATTATGTAGTGGCCGAGGCAGATGAAAGCGACGGATCTTTTTTGACATACGAGCCCATGATCGCGCTCGTCACCAATATTGAGGCCGATCATCTGGAGAATTACGGAGGGGATTTCGCCAATCTGAAAAAGGCGTATAAACAATTTTTAAGCCAGGTCAAACCGGGGGGAATCTCCATCGTCTGCAACGATGATGATACGTTAAGGGAACTGGTTCCCACTTTGTCCGGAAAGGTCATCACGTTCGGTATCGACCGGCCGGCGGATTATATGGCGCGTCGGATTGAGCTCGGTGACCGCAAGCTGTCATTTGAAGTGTGGCGGAAAGACCAGCGGCTTGGAACCATCCGCCTTTCGGTTCCCGGGCGGCACAACGTCTACAATGCGCTGGCCACCTATATCGTGTGTGAGGTTGCCGGATTGTCGTTTGACCAGATTGCGTCAGCCATCCAGCATTTTCGCGGTGCGAAAAGACGATTTCAAGTGTTGGGTGAAATTGGCGATATTCTCGTTATCGATGATTATGCCCACCATCCGACCGAAATTCAGGCAACCATTTTGGCGGCCAAAGCGACCGGAAAACGGATCATAGCCGTATTTCAGCCGCAGCGGTATTCACGCACCTATTTCTTGTTCGAGCAGTTTAGCCGGTCGTTCCAGGATGCGGATGAAGTGATCATCACCGACATTTACTCGCCTGCCGGTGAAAAGCGGATTGACGGGGTCAGCTCGGAGCGGCTGACGGAATTGATCCGCCAAAACAGCAATCCGAACGTCCGCTATATTGCAGCGAAGGAAGATGCCGAGGTCTATTTGAGTGAACAGGTGCAGCCGGGCGACCTGGTGCTCACCATGGGCGCAGGGGACATCTGGAAAACGGCAGAAGGTTTGGTCCGGCGGCTCAAACAACGATTTGGCAACCAGTCATAAATTTCCTTGTCCGTTCATACGTTAGTTATACAATGATCGGACAAGGGGAGAAAAGGATGGCGAAGGCGAAAATCACCTACCGTTTTGACCAGAACGGCCGACCAGAACTGTACCGTCCTCAGGACGACAATGAGCAGAAATCCGTGGAGCGGGATCCTCACGGGGTGACCGTTCCGTTGTTCGAAGGGGAGTACCGCGTATTGCCGGACGATGCGGAAAATGAAAATATGAAGCCGCATGAAGCTGCAGAAGAAGAAAACGGTGAGACGGTACGTCCCCTGCATGACGTTTCGTATTTAAATCAATATACGACCGATTTTGGTGCATGGACGAGTCCGTTTGATGCTGAAACCGAAAAATTGGAAAAATTGATCCGGGAAACGGATCGTCTCGATTTCCCCCATGACGAAGCTTCGGAGCGGGACAAGCTTTCGTGGGCGGGGGGCACTCCCCCTGCGTATGATGCACCGGCTTATGGTTCCCCTGTCATATCCCGTTATCGAAGAAAACGGACCCAACCGCCATGGCGAAAACTGGCGGCTACTTTTAGCGGAGCCGTAGCGACCGGTGCGGTGCTGGGCTTTATCGTGCTTTCGTTGTTCGGTGGCGATAAGCTGACGACCGATCCCGTGTGGGACCCCGTAGGCAGCGAAACCGAGCAGACCGATGACGCTTCTTTCCTTGCACCGTTTGATGATCCATTCTTGCAGGGAATACTCAACATGGACGAAAGCGACGGAAATACCGGCAGCGGATCGGGGGCCGAAACAGCGGATGCGATCGCGCTTCATCTGGAGCCCGAAACGTATTATGTTTTGCAAAATGGACTGTTCAGCACCAGCGAAGGAGCTTCTACGGCGCAACAGGCATTGAGGGATGAAGGCTTTGCCGGTGCACAGGTGGAAGACAGCGGCCGCTTTTTTGTCTATGCGGGAATCGTGACTCAATATGATGATGCGCTGTGGCTCAGTCACCAATTGCAGGAGCAGCAATTCGAAATGTATATTAAAACGCTGGAATTGCCAGCGGTCGAACGCGTTCGCTGGGCAGGTGGACAGGAAGAACAGTTGAATGAATACTTTGCGGAACTGAACAAACTCATGAAAATGCTCGTCGATGTTTCTTCCCTTCACTTAAAGCGGGAAAAGCCGATTGCGCCTGAAGAAAGCACGATGGACTCAATCCGAAAACAGCACCGGCTTTGGAGCAGTCTGGCCAATGTTGTGACGGTGAACGCCCCCGAACAAGTGCAAGGCATCGTTCAGCGGATGAACGGTGAGATCAACACAGCGGTCATGGCGCTGGAAGAGTACGCCAAAAACCCGTCCTTCGCCTACCCGTGGCAAGCGCAAACCGCCTTGGTCAAGGCCATCTTCATGAAAAAACAGCTGCTTGATGCGATCGCGCTGTGATCAAGCAGCTTTTTTGGTTTGAACCGGCAAGCCCGAATCATTGTCATGCCGCCTGGCTCATTGTTATAATAGGACGAGGATGTCATGCAAACAGGAGCCGTGCGGTCATGAAAAAAAACAGTCTCACCTTTGTCGTTTTTGTTCTGGTTGGCCTTTTGGCCGGTACCATTATTTCACAACTTCTTGCTCCGTATTCGTTTTTTTCTTTTTTGACCCATTCCGCACAGATTACGTGGCAGCCGCGAGCGGACCTGAGCATTATTAAGTACGATCTTCATTTGCAGATCAAACTGAATTTGGCGAGCATATTGGGGCTTGTGCTGGCGATCTGGATCTACCGAAAACTATGAAGCAGGAGTTCAGTCATGATGCAAAACGAAAGTGTGCTTGTATTAGCTTCCGCTTCTCCCCGCAGACAGGAACTGATTCGGCTAATGGGTGTACCGTTTCGCGTATGCCCCGCAAATGTGGAGGAGCAGGTGGACGAAAGAAGTTCCCCGCAGCAGGTGGTTGAAACATTGTCGTTACATAAGGCGTTGGCGGTGGCGAAACGGCTGGAAGATCGTGAAAAAGGAGCGGTCGTCATCGGTTCCGATACGGTCGTTGTCCTGGACGGCCAGCTGTTGGGAAAGCCGGCAAACGAAGCTGAAGCCCGTGAGACGCTGAAAAAGTTGCAAGGCCGTACCCATGAAGTGTACAGCGGTATCGCATGCGTGCGTGCAGACGGAAAATATGGGGACGGGACAACGGGAACTGCCAAGCCTTTTGGAGAGATCGGCGCTTATCGGGTGATATCGGAATCAGCGGCTGGTCTTCCCGAGGCGATCATCGGGCATACCGTGACAAGAGTCACGTTCAGGGCAATGAGCGATGAAGAGATCGAGTCTTATGTGAAAACAGGCGAGCCGCTGGACAAGGCCGGTTCGTACGGAGTGCAGGGATGGGGAGCGGTGTTTGTGGAAAAAATTGAAGGGGACTTTTACAGCGTGATGGGCTTGCCTGTCAATTTGCTTTACCGGATGCTGGATGAGCTGGGGATCAACGGCATGAAAAGCGGGATTAAGAAGCTGTAAAGAAAGAAAATGGAAGCGCCTTTAGCGGCGCTTTT
Source organism: uncultured Paenibacillaceae bacterium (assembly GCA_937925675.1). Lineage (GTDB taxonomy): Bacteria > Bacillota > Bacilli > Paenibacillales > CALAME01 > CALAME01. Next base: position 125,849 of record CALAME010000019.1, read on the forward strand.
TTGCTGGCAAGCTTGAGGAATTGCGTCTTCTGACCGACTCGATTCTATGGTTCAAATCATGATATAATGTGATGAACGCCTGATGTCCATCTGACGAGGAGGTGACACAGCCGCATCTGGAAACAGGATCGGGATAACCTATTCATTTCCTTGATGAAAGTTGGGCTGCCCTCTTTTCTTCCAACGAATGAATCCCATGAGAAAAAATGGGGACAAAGTGATATAATTGGTAAAAAAGTCCGCTTGCGGATGGAGAAAAGAGGGAAAGCTTATGCATACTTACGCAACGCTGAAGTTGCGAGAAATTCCGAAAGAAGAAAGACCGCGTGAACGCATGATCGCGTATGGGGCCGGAGCGCTCAGCAATGCAGAATTGATCGCGATCTTGCTGCGCACCGGCACGAAAAACGAATCCGCTGTCTCGCTCGCCCAACGTTTACTCAAACAGTGCGGCGGTTTGCGCCAGCTCGTGGAGATGGAAATGGAGCAGCTCACCGACATCAAAGGGATCGGTACGGCGAAGGCGCTGCAAATTTTGGCCGCATTTGAATTGGGAAAACGTTTGGCGAGAACGGGGCCGGGGACGCCGATTTCCATACGTTCCCCCCAGGACGTGGCGGAATTGTTCATGGAAGAGCTTCGCTATTTGCCAAAGGAACATTTTGTCTGTCTGTATTTGAACTCGAAAAATCATGTGATCAGCAGGGAGACGCTGTCTGTCGGTACACTGAACGCGTCTTTGGTACATCCGCGTGAAGTGTTCCGCCCGGCGATTCAAAAAAACAGCGCCAGCATCATTTGCGCCCACAACCATCCAAGCGGCGATCCTACACCGAGTCCAGAAGATATCCAGATGACACAGAGGCTTTATGAAGCAGGAAAATTGATCGGAATCGAACTGCTTGATCACATTATAATAGGGGATAACCGCTATATCAGTTTGAAGGAGCACGGATATTTGTAATATAATGGATAATACTGAGGCTTTTTCGGATCAGGAAGGAGACACACCAATGGTCGGAAGCTTAACGAGAGATTTAGGGATCGATTTGGGAACGGCCAATACGCTTGTGTTTGCCAAAGGCCGTGGCATTGTTGTGCGCGAACCATCCGTGGTCGCGATTCGCACCGATACAAAAACGATTGAGGCGGTTGGAGAAGCAGCCAAAAGGATGATCGGCCGCACCCCGGGTACGATCAAGGCGCTCAGACCGATGAAAGACGGGGTTATTGCTGATTTTGATACGACAGCGACGATGATCAAGTATTTTATACGCAGTGCGCAGAAAAAGCGGTGGATTTTTCCTCGCCATCCTAACGTTATGGTCTGTGTTCCGTCCGGTGTTACGGCTGTAGAAAGACGGGCGGTAGAAGATGCTACCCGGCAAGCGGGGGCGAAAGAGGCCTATACGATCGAAGAGCCGTTTGCAGCGGCTATCGGCGCTGATCTGCCGGTGTGGGAACCAACAGGAAGCATGGTCGTTGACATCGGTGGCGGTACAACGGAAGTGGCTGTCATTTCTTTGGGTGGCATTGTGACAAGCCGTTCGGTTCGTATCGCCGGGGACGAAATGGATGATGCGATCATTCAATATATCAAGAAGACCTACAGTCTGATGATCGGAGAGCGTACAGCGGAGCAAATCAAGGTAGATATCGGCTCTGCTCTGGAGATGGACAAAGAGGAGACGACAGAAATACGCGGCCGGGATCTGGTCACCGGACTGCCCAAGAACGTCACGATTTCATCAAACGAGATCACCAAGGCGCTTTCAGATACGATCAACAGCATCGTAGATGCGGTAAAAGTGACACTCGAGCGTTGCCCGCCTGAACTGGCAGCAGACATTATGGACAGAGGGATCGTCCTCACGGGTGGAGGAGCGCTTCTTCGCAATTTGGACAAACTGCTTTCGCAAGAAACCGGCATGCCCGTGATCGTTTCAGAGCATCCGCTCGATTGTGTGGCCATCGGAACAGGCAAAGCGTTGGAAAACATTCATTTGTTCAAATCCAAAGCTTTCCCTGGACGAAGATTCAAACGTTGAAGCAACGTGATCTAGGACGTGATTTAGGTGGGGTGTAGTGGTGTTTAAGCTGCTGGGGAACAAAAAGCTGTTTTTTTTGCTGCTTGCGCTCGTTTTTTTCATCGCGGTCATGGGGCTGACATTAATCCAACGCGACCGGATTGTTGAAAATTCGTCATGGCCGGTACGAATTTTGAAAGATACGGTTTCCTGGACACAGGGACTCTTTTTCAAGCCCGCTCAGAGTATAGCGGGCTTCTTTGAAGATGTGTACCGATTGAGAATCGTATACGAAGAAAATGAAGCGCTCAGACGCACGGTTGCCAACTACGCGAAAGACAGGGCGAGGCTGAACATGCTGGAAGCGGAAAACGAACGGCTGAAGGAAATGCTGGAATTTACGGAAAGGCAAAAAGAGATGAATAACTACCGCTACCATATCGCCCAGGTCGTGGCCATCAATTCCGATCCTTATAATGAAACAATACGTGTCAATCTTGGTTCCAGGGACGGGGTGGAACTTGACTGGGCCGTGACGACTGCAGACGGTCTGATCGGACAGGTCGTAGCGGTAGAGCCGTTTTATTCCACCGTTCAGTTGATCACCAACATCGATGACCGTCTTCCTGGAGGACGGGCGATCGCGGCTACGGTGCTCGGACAAGAAGAGCATTCATTTGGCATTATCCAGAGCTACGACCGCAGCGAAGGGGTACTCCTTATGACGCGAATTTCCCAGGAAGATCCGCTGAAAGCCGGAGATATCGTCGTTACGTCCGGTCTCGGCGAACGTTTTCCGCAAGGTCTGTTGATCGGGGTTGTCGAAGAACGGGAAGTGGGTGAATACGGAATCACCCATACAGCCAAAATCAGGCCGTTTGCTCGTTTCAACCAGTTGCGCGAAGTGTTTCTCGTAGAGGTGCCGTAACTTTTTAACGGAGGTGGAGCATGTCACGCCATTGGTTTATTGTTGTCCTGACCGTGCTCTTCATGTTGGAAACAGCCGTCTTCCCGTGGCTGATCCCCCCGGATTGGTATGTCAACATCCGCATTGCACCTCACCTCGTTCTCATCGGAGTCGTATATATCGCCGTCTTTTTTGGAAGACACTATGCGCTCGTTCTCGGATTAGCGTTCGGCTTCATCCATGATCTTGTTTTTTATGGACATATGATCGGAATGCACACCTCCGGTTTGGGTTTGATCGGCTATTTTGCCGGGCTATTGTTTTACCGGGTACGTCCATCTTTTGTCACCGTGCAAATGGCGGTCGTTTTGGCGTTAATGGTGTTTGACGTATACATATATGCCATTTATCGCCTGTTCAATGTGGTACAGGAAACGTTTACCTGGGCGATCCTCCATTATATGTTGCCATCGATCTTGTTCAACCTTTTTTTTGCACTGGCGGTATATGTGCCTCTGAGGCAGCTCGCTGAAAAAGTGTTGTACGGAAACAAAAAGGAAGATTGAGATTCCCTGTTATTGCGATTCCCGGCTGTTTGCGACGGTTAGCAGGATATTTCACCCGGCGGGCGAATTGTATTAGTTGGAGGGGATTCAGTCATGTCTGCTGTCAAAGATCTGGTAACCATCAAGGGAGTCAAAGACGGACTGATCTTTATTCTCGACGAACATTGTGATTATGAAGATCTGATCCGAGAATTGGAATATAAATTGGAAAATTCCCATCAAAGATTGCTGTCCGGTGCAGAAATCAAAGTCCACATTCGTACGAGCAACCGGATCATGAGCGATAAGGACAAGGAACGGATTTGCGGCATTATCGGCCGTTCCGGCAATCTGATCGTCGCAAGCATCGACAATGAGCCGGTGAGAAAACGGAAGAGCGGATTGAAGGTGCATACAGGCGTGGTCCGCTCCGGCCAAATTTTGGAACATGATGGGGACATGATGTTGCTGGGGGACTTAAATCCCGGCGGCATCATCCGGACGAGCGGAAGTCTGTTTGTAATGGGAGCGTTGCGCGGAATGGCTCATGCCGGTAAAGATGGTGACACCATGGCGGTCATCGCCGCTTCCTATATGCGACCGACGCAGTTAAGAATTGCAGATGTCGTCAGCCGGCCGCCTGATGAATGGGATATCTCAGACGCTCAGATGGAATTTGCGTACCTGGTGGACGGAGTGATGAAAATCGATCGCATCAGCCAATTTTGTCATGTGCGTCCGGACCTGTTTTCGTCCTAAACGGCCTCGACAGCTGATTTTGGGTTTTGTGTGAACATAAAGGAGAGGTGATGACCGTGGGAGAGGCGATCGTAGTTACATCGGGTAAAGGAGGCGTCGGAAAGACGACCACATCGGCCAATGTGGGTACCGCTCTCGCTTTGCTCGGCAAAAAAGTGTGCATGGTCGACACGGATATCGGTCTCAGAAACCTGGATGTCGTCATGGGATTGGAAAACCGTATCATCTATGATCTGGTCGATGTGGCGGAAGGAAACTGCCGGCTTGCTCAAGCCTTGATCAAGGACAAGCGTTTCGATCATTTGTATTTGCTTCCCGCTGCACAAACGCGAGACAAGGATGCGGTATCCCCTGAAAAGTTAAAGGAGATGGTCGACGAACTCAAACGGGATTTCGATTACGTCATCATCGATTGTCCGGCTGGCATCGAGCAAGGATTCCGCAACGCTGTCGCCGGGGCGGACCAGGCGATTGTCGTGACGACACCGGAAAATTCGGCCGTGAGGGATGCGGATCGGATCATCGGATTGTTGGAGAAATCGGATTTGCGACAACCGAAACTGGTGATCAACCGCATTCGTCCGCACATGGTCAAAAGCGGAAACATGCTCGACATTGATGAGATCTGTTCCATTTTGTCCATCGACTTGCTCGGGATCGTACCGGATGATGAAAATATTATCAAGGGAGCCAATAGCGGTGAACCAACGGTGATGAACCCCGATACACCAGCTTCGATTGCGTACCGGAACATCGCGCGCCGCATATTGGGGGATACGGTGCCATTGATGGTTTTGGAGGACAAGCCGGGATTGTTCAAAAAAATTCGCAAATGGTTCGGGCTCGGTAAATGAAGCATTTTTTCCATTTTCCCTCATAAATTAGTGATGAACAAGCTTTCTCTCATGAAGCGACGTTCATCATCGGCGATCCGCCCGCGATTGTGGAGGGGAGATGGAAATGAGAATGGGAAGCAACATTCGGAAGCGTCGCAAACAACGGATCAAGCGGATTCTTGAAATGTCCGGAAGATCTTCCGCCATGCGTTCGGGACAGGCCCCGAGCCGGCTAAATGACATGAAAACTTTTCCGCTGTCTGCACCTCATACGCCCGAACAGTTACAGGATCCTGAATATGTTTGGAAGCATGGCGGCAATCCTTGGCTTGATAAAGATACCGCAACGAACATGCCATGGTGGAATCGCCTGAAAATGTCCATGTTATTAAGCGCCTTCATGTTCGCTATCGTCTGGGGCATTTTCCAACTTCATTATCCATGGGCGAAAACAGCGCAAGCCTGGATCAGCACTGCGCTGGAACGCAATATCGACTATGCCAAAATCTCCGCGTGGTACGAACAGCATTTTCAAGGTTCCCCCGCGCTCATTCCTTCCTTTTTTGAGTCTGGAAACAAGAAGGCGGAAACGACGGCGCAAACGATCTCCGGAGAATTTTACCGACCTGTCGAGGAAGGGGCAGTCACCGTCTTTTTTGATACGACAAAAAGCGGCATCCGCATCAAAAGCAGGCATAACGAGCCGGTTTTTGCGCTGGCAGATGGATGGGTGATCTATGCAGGTTACACCGATGAAGTCGGTCATACCTTGATCATCCGTCACGCGGGCGGGCTGGAATCGATCTATTCCGGACTGCAGGATGCCCTTGTGAAACGCGGTGACTGGGTGAAAGGAGGGGAGCGGGTCGGAAAAGTTTTCGCTCAAAGCGGACAAGACACGGGGGAATGGTTTTTTGCCGTCAAAAAGGACAACCGTTATACCGATCCCCTGGAAGTGATCGCGCTTGATTAAGATCATGGGGACGGCTGTGCGCTTCCATCCACTGTTTATTCTCGTCATGCTCGCTTCGATCTTCACCGGCTATTTCATTGAACTTATCACCCTGTTTGCTGTCGTCATCATTCACGAACTCGGTCATGCCGGGGTAGCCGGAGCGCTGGGGTGGCGCATTCGTGAGATTGAGCTGCTTCCGTTCGGAGGTGTCGTTCATCTTGAAGAAAACGGATGGCGCCCTGCTCGCGACGAGCTGTTGATCGCTGCCGCCGGGCCATTGCAAAATATGTGGATGATCGGCTTGTCCTGGTTTCTGGTTGAAACGGGGATATGGGAGGCCGAATGGGGAGCTTATTTTACAAAAGCGAATTTGACGATCGCCCTGTTCAATTTGCTGCCGGTCCTCCCGCTCGATGGGGGAAGAATTGCCCAATCCGCCATGAGCCTGCTTTTGCCCTACTTTCGCAGTCTGCAAATCGGAAATGGCGCAAGTCTTGCGATCAGCATCGGGATGATCGTGTATGCCCTGCTTTATCATTCCGGTGGGTTGCGTCTCAATCTGCTTCTGATCGGCTGTTTTCTCACCTATTCCAATTGGTACGAATACCGGCATCAAATGTATCGCTTTATGCGATTTATAGTCGGACGACAATCCCTGTCAGCCAGCCAAAATACGTTGCCGCTCGCTCCGATTGTCATGACCGTGCAAGAAGGGGTTACCGATGCGATCAAGCGATTGCGTCGCAATCGATACCACTGGATTTTTGTGGTGGATCACCATGGACGGGTTTGTGCCGCTCTTTCAGAAACGGAGCTGATCCGCCGCTTTTTTGCAAATCAAGCGCCGGAGGAGAAGCTGTGAGAACGATCGCGATTGAAAAAGAAGCTGACGCTTACAAAATCGCGCTGCTCGAAGATGGACAACTGGTCGAACTGATCGTGGACCAGACGGACAATGGACAACGTGCGGGCAGCATTTACAAGGGGCGTATCGTCAACGTTCTGCCCGGGATGCAGGCGGCATTCGTCGACATCGGTCAAGGCAAAAATGCGTACTTGTATGTCACGGATCTGTTGCCGGCGCATCTGGAAAAACAGCCGAAGATCAAACCGTCGATCGATGAACTGGTACGGGTAGGGGAAGAACGGATCGTGCAAATCGCCAAAGAGCCGACCGGTTCCAAAGGTGCGCGCGTCACCACCCATTTCGCGCTTCCGGGGCGATATCTCGTCTACATGCCCGGAGCCGATTATGTCGCTGTTTCGCGCAAACTGGAATCCGATGAGGAACGGATGCGCCTGAAACAATGGGCTGAAAACATGCGCAGGCCCGGAGAAGGGCTGATCATGCGCACGCTGGCGAAAGGAAGAAGCGGGGAAGAGCTCAGACTCGATTTGGAAAACTTGCGGGAAATCTGGTTGCGTATCCGCACAGCAGCGGAAGAGGCGGAAGCGCCAGCGGAAATATATCGCGATCTGGATATACTGGAGCGTTCGGTGCGCGATTTTTTTTCTCAGGATGTAGCCAAAGTTTGGACCGCAGATGCGCAAACTGCAGACCGGCTGAAAAGATATGCGGTGCAATGGCTGCCGGATCTAACAGATAAAATTGAGGTGGTGTCCGGCGAAGAACGGCTGTTTGCACGCCTCGGGTTGGAAGCGGAAATAAAGCGCGCTTTTGCCCGTAAAGTATGGCTGAAAAACGGTGGCTACCTCGTGATTGATCATACCGAAGCGTTGACGGTGATCGATGTGAACACCGGCAAATTTACAGGGAAGAAAAATCTGGAAGAAACGGTGTTCCAGACGAATCTGGAGGCAGCCCGGGAGATCGGACGCCTCATCCGCCTGAGGGATATCGGTGGTATTATTATCGTCGACTTTATCGATATGAATCAGGATCAGCACCGGCATGAAGTGGTGCAAGTGTTGCAGGAAACGCTGAAAAAAGATCGCACCAAAACGGTTGTGGTCGGCTGGACGCAACTGGGACTGTTGGAGATGACACGGAAAAAAGTAAGGGAACATGCTTGGTTTCATCGCGATCGCTCAAAAATAGAGTAAAGGAATAAAGGAAGTCAAAACGATGGAGTGAAAGCAAAATAGTTGCGTTACGTCATCATCTGTGATACTATTTCAGAATGAGTGTGTGTACTTGTTTCGTAACAGAGTCCGCATGCTCGTAACCGCTCGGCCCGGGTTTTCAAGTGCCGGTGGATACGGCCACCTGTTGTGTCGGCGAGTCTGGAGTCATGAGGAGGTGCAGAAAAATGTACGCCATCGTTGAAACTGGAGGCAAACAGTACAAGGTGAAAGTTGGCGATCGCATTTACGTCGAGAAGCTCGCTGGTGAAGTGGGCGATTCCGTCGAACTGCCTGTGATCGCGGTCTTCGGTGAAGAGGGCTTTAAGCAGAATGCGAATGCGAAAGTGACGGCCAAAATCGAAAGCCATGGCAAAGGCCGTAAAGTGATCGTGTTCAAATACAAGCCGAAGAAAAACTATCGTCGCAAACAAGGCCATCGCCAACCGTATACGAAACTCTCGATCGAAAAAATCGAGGCATAGTAGGTACATCACCGATGATTCGGGTAGAGATTGAAAGGGACCCTCTCACATCGCGGATCGTCGCTTTCCGGATTCGTGGGCATGCCCAATTCGCGGAAGAAGGACGCGACATCGTCTGTGCAGGCGTGTCCGCCGTATCCGTGGGGACGGTGAATGCGGTGGAGAGTCTTTTGTCCGTATCGATGCAAACCCATATGGAAAAAGGGGATCTGGCTGCGAGGCTTCCCGACCATCTTGACGAAGAAACAGCGGAGAATGCGCAGCTGATTCTCGAATCGATGGTCGTGATGTTGAGGACGATTGAAGCTTCCTACGGGGAGTATGTAAACGTAACGGACGTACGTGCATCGTCGCGTGAACAAACTCATCCATGAGCCAGGATGAGAGCAAGAACATAAGGAGGTGGACACCTTGCTGAAACTGGATCTTCAGCTTTTTGCTTCGAAAAAAGGGGTCGGTTCGACCAAGAACGGCCGTGACAGCATTTCCAAACGGCTGGGTGTAAAACGTGCTGATGGACAATTTGTAAAAGCGGGCAACATTCTCGTGCGCCAGCGCGGAACGAAGATCCATCCGGGATTGAACGTTGGACGCGGTTCTGACGATACGCTGTTTGCTAAAGTGGAAGGAATCGTCAAATTTGAACGCTGGGGCCGAAACCGGAAGAAAGTGAGCGTTTATCCGCTTGAGGAAAAAGCAGCAAACTGAATGTTCACATCATGGAAGCGAAGGAGTTTATGTGCGTCAAGTTCATAAACTCCTTTTTTGTGTTGAATAAGGTGGACATGGTATACTGTATTTTGATGAAATGGGTATGGAACGGGGAACGCTAAAATGAAACGCTGGAAGCCGGAGTGGCTGATGTTGTTGGGCGCGGCCTTGTTAACGGCCGCTATTGTCGTCTTGGCTGAATCGGCTCTCGTCCGGGTATTGGGGCTTGTTCTTTTTGCTTGCGGCGGATTCGGGGTGCATCTGCTTCGGAAACGGCACGAGCAAAATTTGCGCGAGCAGCATGAACAGCAGGTGGAATCCGTGCTGGAAATGCTGCAAAATCGCAGGCATGACTGGCTCAACGACCTGCAGCTCGTTTATGCCTATGTCAAAATGAAAAAATACGACCGTTTGTCCGAAGCGATCCGTGCACTGGTGGAAAAAATGGAGGTAGAGAGCCGGGCGGCAAGGCTGGATGCACCGGAATTGACGCTGTTTTTGCATCATTTGGCGACGGAAGGAAGCAAGTTCAAACTGGCTGTCGAAACCGATGAGAAGGTCCGGTTGCGGCAATTGCCGGAACCTGTGCGGCGTGCCTTCTGTTCAGCGATGGTTGAGGCGGTTCAGGCTCTCAAAAAAAATGTACAGGAGCCGGAAACGTACGGGACTTTGCCGCTTTTGACCATCCGTTTCAATACAAGGGATCAGCTCCTGATCGGCGGGCTATATTTGGACGGCTGTGCTGCGGACATAGATCGCCTCGGTAAGGACTGTGAAGCCATACGTAAAAAGCTGAGGCAGGACCGCCACAAGCGGATACGCCTGTTCGATGTCGTAAAACCCCATCGGACTGAAATTGAAATCTCCGTGCCATTGCAAACATAAAGGGGGTTTGCCATGTGTTTGTCGACAAGACGAAAATCTATGTAAAGGGTGGTGACGGAGGCGACGGACTGATCGCTTTCCGGCGCGAAAAATATGTTCCTGACGGCGGCCCGGCTGGCGGTGACGGGGGCAAGGGCGGCGATGTGGTCCTTGAAGTCGACGAAGGTTTGCGCACACTCGTCGATTTCCGTTACCAAAAACATTTCAAAGCGGATAAAGGGGAAAAAGGGAAGCCGAAAAATCAAAACGGCGCTAACGCCAAAGATCTGATCATCCGTGTTCCTCCTGGCACTGTCGTCATTGATGACGACACCAATGAAGTCCTGGGGGATCTTACCCGGCACGGACAGCGATTGATTGTTGCCCGAGGCGGCGCGGGCGGACGTGGAAACGTTCGTTTTGCCACACCGGCCAATCCGGCCCCCTATATTGCGGAAAACGGCGAAGAGGGAGAGGAGCGCTGGATTACTCTCGAACTGAAGCTGATCGCCGATGTCGGTCTGGTGGGGTTGCCGAGCGTTGGCAAGTCGACTTTGCTGTCCGTCGTATCCGCGGCCAAACCGAAAATTGCGGCCTACCATTTTACGACCCTTTCCCCCAATCTCGGCGTGGTGCGCTGGGGCGAAGACCTTCAGTTCGTGATGGCCGACCTGCCCGGACTGATTGAGGGTGCCCACGAAGGACATGGTCTCGGTCACGAATTTTTACGTCATGTAGAGCGGACGCGGCTGCTCTTGCACGTCGTGGACATGTCTGCTTCCGAAGGGCGTGATCCCTATGACGATTGGATCACGATCAACCGCGAATTGGAGTTGTACAGCGAACGTCTCGCCAAACGGCCTCAGATCATCATCGCCAACAAAATGGACATGCCGGAAGCCATGCAGCATTTGCAAACGTTCAAACAGCGGTTGGCCGATCATGTGGATGCCAGCGGCAATCCTTACAAAATCATTCCGATTTCTGCGCTGACCCGGCAAGGCATACAGGAGATGATTTTGGAGACCGGCCGCATGCTCAACGAGCTGCCGGAAACGCAAGAGAACGAATGGATGGAATCTGCAGACCCAAAAGTGTTCCGCCTGGAAAAAGAAGATGATCGCAAGTTTTCGATTCGCAGAGAAAACGACACATTTGTCGTGGAAAGCCCGTATATTGAACGGCTGATCAAACGCGTACCTCTTCAGTCGTATGACGCCGTCATGCGCTTTGCACGCATCATGAAAAACATGGGTGTGGACGAGGAACTGCGGAAAAGAGGAGCCAAAGACGGCCAGACGATCCGCATTGGAGATTATGAATTTGAATTTGTGGAAGGCGAATAATCATCGCTTAAAAATGAGCGTGAACGTTCATCTTCCTCCTTTGCCTATTGCTGATACTTTCAAGTTTCGCTATAATGTCCACTAGAAGTGCACACGAGTTTACTTCAGGAAGGTGGGTGCGCGGATGGATACACGATCGGAGCGGCTTTATGTTGTGCACGAAGATATTTTGCCGGAAGCGCTCCTGAAAACGGTGCAGGTAAAAGAACTGCTTGCGCGAAAGCAGGAAAAAACGGTGCGCGATGCCGTCAACCGTGTCGGTATGAGCCGCAGCGCCTATTACAAATACAAAGACCGTATTTTTCCTTTCAGCGAACTGAAACGCGAACAATTTGTCACACTGTCCATGGATCTGCGACATTATTCAGGCGTGCTATCCAAGGTACTATCCGTCGTGGCGGGATTTAACGGCAATTTGTTAACGATACACCAGACGTTTCCGTTACAAGGCGTAGCCAATGTGGTCATGACGGTGGATGCCTCGCTGATGAAAGAATCGGTCGAAGCGATGGTGGACGGTTTGAGTGCGGTCGATGGTGTAGAAAGCGTACAAGTGATCGGCCGTGGATAATAGGATGAGGAGGAAGTTCAGGTGGTGGAGATGAAACCGATCAAAATTGGGATGCTTGGATTGGGGACGGTCGGCAGCGGTGTCGTTCGCATTATTGAAGGGCATCAGGAAGATTTGCAACGGCGGGTCGGCTCACCGATCCAGATCGAAAAAATTTGCGTGCGGAATATTGGAAAGGCGCGCAATGTGACGGTGGATCGTGCAAAATTGACTGAGGATCCGTACGAATTGATCAACAATCCCGACATCGATATTATCGTCGAAGTGATGGGTGGCGTTGAACATACAAGGCGCTATGTGCTGGATGCGCTTGAAAACGGAAAGCACGTGGTGACGGCCAACAAAGATTTGATGGCGCTCCACGGTGTGGAGATTTTGTCCAAGGCTGCCGAAAAGGGGTGCGAAGTGCTGTACGAGGCGAGTGTAGCCGGAGGCATCCCGATTTTAAGGACACTGGTTGAAGGATTTTCGTCCGACCGCATTACAAAAATCATGGGGATCGTCAATGGGACAACCAATTATATTTTGAGCAAGATGAGCAAAGAAGGCGTTTCCTACGAGGCAGCATTGAAAGAGGCCATGGAACTCGGCTACGCGGAAGCAGATCCGTCCTCGGACGTGGAAGGAATGGATGCCGCGTACAAAATGACGATTCTCGGCCGGCTTGGATTCCATACGGAAGTTTCCATCGAAGATGTTGAAGTGACCGGCATTACGAACGTATCTCCGGAAGATATTTTATATGGTAAAAGACTCGGATATGAGGTAAAATTACTAGGAATTGCAGAGCGAAGGGACGACAGCATTCACCTGAGCGTCCAGCCGGCGATGGTCAGCGTCCGCCATCCGCTCGCATCGGTCAGCGGTGTTTTCAACGCGGTTTACGTCTATGGTGAAGCGGTAGGCGAAACGATGTTTTACGGCCCGGGAGCCGGAGAGATGCCGACGGCTACATCGGTCGTTGCGGATGTGGTCGCGATCGGCAAAAATCTGAACCGTGGTGTGAAAGGAGTACGTGCGACTTCGTTCCATCATAAGAAAAAGCTGACCAGCGACGATGAAATTGCGTACAAAAACTTTTTGCGGTTGCATGTTCCCGATCGAGCGGGGGTGCTGGCACGCATTACGCAAATTTTCGCCGAATGCGAAATCAGCCTGGAGTCCGTATTGCAACAGCCGAACGGCAACGTTTCGGAAGCGGAAATTATGATCATTACTCACCAGGCCAGCAAGGCGAATATGAAACGTGTTCTCGAGCGTTTCGCTGAACTCGATGTCGTGTACGCCGTTAAGAGCGTCTATCGGGTGGAAGGCTGATCGAACGATGAAAGCGGACCGAACTATGAAAGAAGGAGAAACTCGGATGAACTACAAAGGTTTGTTACACACCTACGCGTCTTTTTTGCCTTTGACCGAAAAGACGCCGCGCATAACGTTGTATGAGGGAAATACACCGCTCGTACGGGCGGAACGTCTTTCGCAAGAACTGGATCTGGATATCCATTTCAAGCTGGAAGGCCTCAATCCCACCGGATCATTCAAAGACCGCGGCATGGTCATGGCTGTGGCCAAAGCGATGGAAGAAGGAAGCAATACGATCATGTGCGCTTCCACCGGCAATACATCTGCCTCGGCTGCAGCATACGCCGCCAAAGCAGGCCTGAACTGCATTGTGCTTATTCCGAACAACCGCATCGCGCTGGGAAAACTGGCGCAAGCCGTCATATATGGGGCGAAAGTGGTGGCGGTGGAAGGGAACTTCGACCGTGCACTGGAAATTGTGCGTAGCATCACGGCCAAACACCCGATTACGCTTGTGAATTCGGTCAATCCCTATCGGTTGGAAGGACAGAAAACGGCTGCGTTTGAAGTGTGCGAACAGCTCGGACGGGCTCCGGACTATTTGGCCATTCCCGTCGGGAACGCGGGCAACATTACCGCCTATTGGAAAGGATTCAACGAATTTTATGAGAAGGGCCGAATCGATTCCCGTCCGAAGATGATCGGCTTTGAAGCGGAAGGAGCCGCGGCTATCGTCAAAGGGGAACCGATTCGCGAACCGGAAACGATCGCAACGGCGATCCGGATCGGGAACCCGGCCAGCTGGCAAGGTGCGTCTTTAGCAGCCAAAGAATCTGGCGGTATGATCCATTCGGTCAGCGATGAGGAAATCGTGAACGCCTACCGGTTGTTGGCGCAAAAGGAAGGAATCTTTGCCGAGCCGGCATCGGCAGCTTCGCTTGCAGGTGTAATCAAACTGAAAAAACAAGGATACTTTACAGGCGGAGAGACGGTCGTTTGTGTTCTCACCGGAAATGGACTGAAAGATCCGGACACAGCGATGGATGTGACCCGGGTCGAACCTATCGTAGTCCCTGACTCCGAACAGCACGTGCTCGATGTGATTCTTTCATCGGAACAACGAGGTGGTGCGGAACCAAACTCCGTCTTACGGGGTGAACTTTAATGGATGGACGATGTGCGCGAGTGCGCGTACCGGCCAGCACGGCCAACCTGGGACCTGGCTTTGACACATTGGGTATGGCACTCGATCTGTATGCCGAAATCGAAATGAAGGTGTCCGAGAAAACGACGGTTCGGCTTTCGGGTCCGCATCTGGAAGGCGTTCCGACCGATAAAAGCAATCTGGTCTACAAAGTGGCGCAACTCGTGTTTGAACAGGCCGGGGTTTCTATCCCTGAACTTGAAATTTCGATGTCCAGTGAAATCCCGCTGGCGCGGGGATTGGGCAGCAGCGCAGCCGCGATTGTCGGCGGGATGTATGCAGCCAATACGTTGATCGGCAGCCCGCTCACCGATGACGACCTTTTTCAGCTGGCAGCCCGATTGGAAAATCATCCTGACAATATTGGCGCTTCCCTGTTTGGCGGCATCGTTGTGGCAACTTGGGACGGTATCCGGGCAGAGTATATCCGTCTCGAACCGCATGAACGTCTCGAAGTGCTGGTGGCTATTCCACACTTCCACCTGGAGACGAGCAAGGCACGCCATGTGTTACCGGAACAGATCGCATTTAAAGATGCCGTTTATAATGTCAGCCATGTGGCGCTACTAACAGCGGCGCTTTGTTCCGGAAGGCTGGACATGATCCGGCATGCGATGAGGGACCGCCTCCATCAAACCTATCGCGCCAACCTGATCCCGGGCATGGCCAAAATCTTGGCCGAAGCGGAACATTACGGCGCACTTGGCGCAGCGCTGAGCGGTGCTGGCCCTTCCATAATGGCTCTCGTCGACAAGGGTGTCGACCGGGAGCGGCTCGCTCGCTTTTTTGAACAAACGCTAAAAGAAGAGAAGATTGACTGTACGTTGCTTTGGCTTACTCCGGCTAAAGACGGAGTGAAGCAGCTGGCCGATGAGGCAGTTGACATGCAGGGACAGAAATAGTACATTAGTCGATAATGCTGGACAAGAACGGAAAACATGGAACTGAAGTGAAAGCGGGAAGATGGATGGGAAAAAAAAGAATTGCATTTCTGGGGCCGGAAGGGACCGTCTCAGACGAGTCGGCCCGATACTTTTTTCGCGATACAGATCATGAATTGGTGCCTTACAAACTGATCGCTGACGTATTCAATGCGACGGCAACGGGAGAGACGGATTTGAGCGTAATCCCGATCGAAAACACGATAGACGGTTCTGTAAGCCTTCACATGGATTTGTTAAATGAGGCGGATTTGCCGATCCATGCGGAATGGATATACCCGTCCCGGCAAAATTTGATCGGTTTTTCCTCCGAATCCGAAGGCTTTCAACATATTCGCAAAATTTACTCCCACCCGGTGGCCATGGCTCAATGCCGAGAATTTTTAAATCAACATCTGCCGCATGCCGAATTTGAACAGGTGAGCAGTACAGCGGAAAGTGTACGACTGGTCAAAGAGGCGGGCGACATTTCTTGCGCGGCGATCGGAACGGTGCTGGCAGCTAGCAAATATGGACTAGAAGTGCTCGCTCCCGGCATTCAGGATCATCAAAACAACTTTACCCGTTTTATTTTGATCGGTCGGGAAAGGCCGGAGTTGAGACCGGCGCCGCTGACCAAGACAAGCATTACAGTCACGCTACCTGAAGATTATCCCGGTGCGCTGCATCAAGTCTTGTCTGCTTTTGCCTGGCGCAGAATCAACCTGTCGCGCATCGAATCGAGGCCTACCAAGAAAAAATTGGGCAGCTATTATTTTTTCATTGACATCGAAATGGGATTGGAATCAGTGCTGCTGAAAGCGGCGATCGAGGAAATCCGGGCGATCGGTGCCCAGGTTCGCATATTGGGTTCGTACCCGAGTTATTCCTATGAAGAAGCCCATTCGGAGGTGTAATACGATGGACCAATGGATTTATTTAAACGGCGAATTTGTAAGAAAGGAAGACGCAAAAGTCTCCGTCTACGATCACGGATTCCTGTACGGAGACGGCATATTTGAAGGCATCCGCATTTATAATGGCAACATTTTTAAATGCAAGGAACATCTCGATCGTCTGTACGATTCGGCACGTTCCATCATGCTGGACATACCGCTCTCGTATGAAGAAATGCAGCAGGCCCTGGTTGAGTCCGTGCGCAAAAACGGTTTGAGAGACGGATATATCCGCCTCGTCGTTTCGCGCGGTTACGGTGATCTCGGCCTTGACCCGCGCCGTTGCCGGAAAGCCAATGTCATTATCATTGTGGAAAAATTGGCCATCTACAGCGAAGAAGATTACAAAAATGGCTTGAAAACCGTATCGGTTTCGACACGCCGCAACTTGCCGGATGCCCTGAATCCGAAGATCAAGTCGCTGAACTATTTGAACAATATTCTGGTTAAAATTCAGGCGAACCTGGCCGGCGTCGGCGAAGCGATCATGCTCAACGCGCAAGGCTACGTTACCGAAGGATCGGGAGACAACATTTTTATCGTCAAAAACGGTGTCCTGACGACGCCACCGACCTATCTCGGCGCGTTGGGAGGGATTACGCGCGCAACCATTATCGAGATTTGCCACAAACTGGGCTACGAGATCAAGGAAGAACCATTTACGCTGCATGATGTTTACGTTGCCGATGAAGTGTTTCTGACAGGTACTGCGGCGGAAGTGATCGCAGTTCGCGAAGTGGATGGTCGCGTGATCGGCGAAGGTAAAGCGGGCCCGATTACGACCCATCTGTTGCAGGAATTCCGCAAAATTGTTGAAATTGACGGTGTCAAAGTCCAATACGATTAATCGGTTGACTGGAGTCAGACAGGATCCTTTCCTTAAACAGGACAGGGTCCTTTTTTTGTGCGTTTTTGATGTTCACCGAGATTTTTTGCGTTTTAGATGTCAAATGCCCAAGGCGTGCATACAATGTAGCAGTGTATTCTTATTTGAAGGAGGTAGGCTTGAAAAGTGAAGATCCATATTGTCAAACAAGGGGACACACTCTATAACTTGTCAAAAAAGTACAACGTCAGTCTGGATGAATTGATCAAAATGAATCCCCATATCAAAAATCCAGACGTATTGCACATCGGCGACAAGGTGAAAATACCCACCACCACACATGCGGTCATGCCTAAGAAAGAAGAGAAGAAGGAGGTGGTCAAAGAGATCGCCAAAGAAATGGCGGAAGAAAAAGTGCAGATCGTAAAAGAAAAGCTGGAACCGATCAAGGAATTCGTAAAAGATACGGTTTCTCCTGCCCAAAAAGTGTTCCATAAAGAGCCGAAAAAAGAAAAGATGCAAACGCACGAATCTTGGTCAGACTCTCAAGACTTGTTCAAACCTTATCACGTTCCCGCACTGCCGGTTCAATCGTTCTACGATATGCCTAAAGTTCCGGGCCTGGATGAAGCGGATACGTGGTCGATGCCTGTTTCACAGTATCCGGGTCTCGACCAAACCATGGAAGATAATATGGCGAACCAAAGTTCGGACTCATCGTATTCACCCTGGACGAACGTACCCCCCTTTCCCGATTCTTTCGATCCCCAAATGGTCGGCGGCATGATGCACCCGAATCCGGGCATGGTCGGCGGCATGATGCACCCGAATCCGGGCATGGTCGGCGGCATGATGCACC